>CAZQTW010000001.1:0-52678 GCA_964596165.1 uncultured Planctomycetales bacterium
TCGCGAAGGCGAGCCAACCCGCGACGCAGGGAGCCGTCGTACTGCCTGTCGCCCCCCCTGACGCCCAGCCCACCCAACAAGGTCGGATCGCCTTGCTCCGTTACCACGGCCTGCTTGCCCAACATCGCCGACAAGTTAGCCGTGATGGTCTCTCGCTCGGCATCACTCAACGCCACGGCGGAAAACACGAAGACATCCTGCCGGTTGAGTTGCGCGTCCAACCGGTCTTTGTATCGTTCATAGACCAACGGCACGATGCCCGCTCGGCCGTGGTCGCTGAGAACCAACATCATGTTCAACAAGAGCTCACTGAGCCGCCCCGTGAACACCCGCCGGAGAACCTCGCGTCGATCATCATCGTCGATTGCCGCGGACACCAGGAAACCCGCGAACTCCTTGTCGCCGCGGATGTATTCCACCAGCGACTGAAACTCCTGGAACAGGTCCTCCGCTATCCCGCGCTCGTTCGCCAGTTCCAGCAGTGAATCCGCGTAGAGGTCCGCCGCCTGCAACGAAATGTCCAGTTCAGCCGCCATTGACGCTCACAGATCCCGACTCATCAGCCCGGCCATGGGCTCCCCCGGCGGGGATGCGAAGCCACGGCCTAATTCGTTCCGCCCCCGGCCTGCCGCCGAATGTCCTCCAACGACTGGGCCACAAACTGCCGGTGCTCGTCCGGTTTGATTTCCCGACCAATGATCTGCCCGGCGATACGTGTCGACAGATCAGCCACCTCCTGGTATATCTCCTTGAGGGCATGCTGATGGGCGATCTCAATCTCCCGCTTCGATCGCTTGACAATGTCGTCCGCGCCGGCGCGAGCCTCGGCCTCGATCTTGCGGCGGACCGCCTCCGCATCCCGACGCCCTTCCTCGACAATAGCGCTGGCCTCATCACGAGCCTTATTGATCTGGTCCGTGTACTTCCTCAGTAGTTCCTCGGCTTCCTGTCGCTCGCGCCTGGCCCGTTCCAGCGAGTCCCGAATGAAATCCTCGCGTTTCTGCAAGGCCGCCAGCAACGGGCCCCAGGCAAACTTGCCCAAGATCGCCAGTACCGCCAGGAAAATCACCAACGTCCAAATGACGTTGTGAAGGCCGCCTGCCCAGATGCTGGGTTCCGCAGCCCCTTCGCCGCCGTGCCCTGATGCAAAGGCTCGAATCGGCGACATCATGAGCAGCGTCACTGCCGCCGGCACCATCTTGAACCAGCCCGGTCTGTTCATCGCGTCTTCGCTCCCGGTGAGGCCTGTCGCGAATCCCCGCGGCCTTCTTGCCCATCCGAAAAAACGTCCCACGCGGCGCGTGGATCCGTTGCGGCCGCAGTACGTCGCCATCGACCCGCCACTACTTGAAGACCGAAAGCATGCAGACAACCACACCGAACAACGTGGCCCCTTCGATCATGGCCGCGGTAATAATCATGGCGACGTTGATCGAGCCCGCCGCTTCAGGTTGACGAGCCATGCTGGCTACCGCGCTGCCGCCGATCCGGCCGATGCCCGCGGCGCCGCCGATCAGAACCAACCCGCAGCCCACCGCCCCGCCCAGCGCCGCCGCTCCCTTGTCGTCCAAGAGAATCGTCGTGATGCTCTTGCCGGCGGCCGGAGCAGGCGCCGCCTCCGCCGCACGGGCCACCGAAGCGGTTCCCAGCAGCACATGGCCCACTACGACCGACGCCAGTACGATTGTTGCCGTCTTCTTGCTCATGGAAATCATTCCTTCTACTTCACTGCGCCCGGTGGAGGCGGGCGTACCGTTCGACCTATGCCCGTACCTTACGACCTGCGATCGGCGCCCCACGCGCCGGTCATGGCATGATTCACCCGAATCCCAACGCCTTGAATCTCATCAGTACCCAGCCCGGTTCACCTCGGAACCGGCGCTCCGTCCCAGCGTTGCCCCTCAGTGAGCGTGTGCCGGATGCGCGGCACCCTCCCCATGATGCTCCTCGTGACCGTTATGGTGCTCGATCACCACCGCCTGTCCGATGAACAACGTCGTCAGGAATGTGAAGATGAACGCCTGCAGAAAGGCCACGAAGAGCTCCAACAGGTTCACGGCCACGCTGCCGAACAACGCGGCCAATCCGATACCCAAGTATCCCAAGCCAAACCCGAAGGCGGCGCCGGCCTGCCCGATGAACGACAACAGAACCGCCAGGAGGATATGGCCGGCGAGCATGTTGGCAAAGAGACGAACAGCCAGCGCGAAAATCTTGGCGATCAGCCCGATGATCTCAACAGGTATCAGCAGGGGCGCCAACCAGAGTGGCCCCGGACAGAAATGGGCCAAGTACGCCATGCCCTGCAATCGCAGGCCATTACCGACAATCATGATCATCGACAGAACCGCCAACGTCCCCGTCGTCCATATGTTGCCGGTACTCGTCCCGCCGAAATAGATCTGGCCAAAGAGCAGACTGCTGATCGCGTCCAGCGGAAGTAGGCCGAGCAGATTACTGAACAGAATGAAGAAAAAAACCGACCAGATGTACTTGATAAACCGATCCGTATGCACACCCAAAGCGGGCGCGGCCACCTCTTTCCGCAGATACTGGCAGATCGCCTCCAGGACATTCAGGCCGCCTTTCGGCGCCGCCAGTTCTCCCCCCGACTTTCGCAACAGTCGTGGCAACAGAAGGATCAACAACCCGCCGGCCAACAACTGCATGATCACGTGTCGGCTGAAGACCACGTACCCGCCGATCTTGGGCAGATCACTGTCGGCCACGTGGGTCAAGGGATTGCTTGATGCCAACAGTTCCAGACCGATCATTCCGGAGTTCCCATGTGTCGCATCGACAACGCCAACACGACCGTCTCACCGGCCAAGGCACATACGTACGCTATCGCCACCCATAGCAGCAAGGCCTTGAGCGGGAGGCCCGAATACGCACCGACAGGAACAACCAGGGCCACCAGAACGATCACCCGCAGCAGAGTGGCCCCCAGTGCCGCCGTTGGGACCCGCTTCGGCGACCGCTTCATCGCCCAGATCACCGGGATACTACCCAGGATCGTCGCGAGGGTGCTGAGCCCACCGGCGACGAGCATCGCGATCAACGCATCCCGTCCGCCGAGCGTACGCGTCGGAATCGTTCCTATGCCCAACGAAATCACAACCGCGGCCACCGGCGTAAGCACCAACGCACAAACCTGGCTCGATCGGATGCCCCGCAAGAAGTCACCGTCGCCATGGCGCTGACGCCGACAGTCTAACCCGACGACTTGTTCTCGCCGCCCCGAACGCCCGACTCCTGTCGCCCCGGCTCTCGTCTATGTCGCGACGACTCCTCCCGCGCCAGGCGGAGACCGTCACGAATCAGATTGTACATCGCCCCGATGAATCCCAGCCCAGCGCCGACCAACGTCGCCCACGGGTTCGTATCGGTGTGCCGACCGACCCACCAGCCCACCACGACGAACACGCCAAACGCCGCCGCAAACTCCACCCCCATCCCCATATAGCGGAGCCAGCGATTGGGGGCCTGGTTCATAAGGCCATCGCTTCTACCCGATTCCCCGCCAACCCGCAACCCCGTTGAACATCCGACCCGGTGACATGAACGCCCCTCACCCCGGATGCCTCACGACGGCGCAGATTGGTTGCCATTATCTACGCGCCGGCCACGCCGTCAAGTGTGTAGCCGGCGGTCACGACAATTCTCGACAGACTCGGAAAATGGAGTCACGCCGCGCGATACCGAGTCAAACGTTCGATTCCGATCACAAGAGACACCGTTGCCATGAACATCAACGTCGACAGCGCGTGGATCTCAGGCGTTACGCCCCGGCGAACCGATGCATAGATGAAGATCGGCAGTGTTGTTGATTCCGGCCCCGCCGTGAAGAAACTGATAACGAAGTCGTCCAACGACAGCGTGAAAGCCAGCATTGCGCCGGCAACTATCCCCGGCATCAGAAGAGGAAGCGTCACCCGACGAAACATTCCCCAAGTACCGGCATATAAGTCCCGGGCCGCCTCCTCAATCGTCCGACCTACAGCGACCAAACGACTCTGAACCACAAGCGCCACAAAGGCAATCTGAAACGTCACATGTGCAATGATCATCGTGATCAGACCCGGATCGAAGATCGAAGAGACGCCGCGAAGCAGCCCGAACGCCACCACCAGCGCCGCAGCGAAGACGATGTCCGGCGTGACTACCGGCAGATACAATGCCAGGTCAAGACACCGACGGAACCACCGCGGCCAGGGGTACCTCGACATGCCGAGGGCCAGCAATGTGCCCAAGACGGTCGCGATGGCGGTGGAGGCAACCGCCAGAATCAGGCTATTTCGAGCGGCCTCCAAAACGTACTCGTTCTCAACCAGCTTCGCGTACCACTTCAGCGTGAACCCCCGCCACACGAGTCCATACCGCGACTGATTCACTGAGAATACGGCCACGGCGACCATGGGCATATAGAGGAACACCAGGGTCAGGATCGCGACTACACGAATGACCGGATGGAGACGCTTGGTCATGCGATATCCATTCCCGTGCCCCGCCGCCGCAGCACGAACAGTCCGACCAGCGTCAGAACCATCAGTCCCAGACTTACTGCCGCGCCGAACGGCCAGTCGCGGCTCGCCCCAAACTGTTGCTGGATCAGGTTCCCCGCAAGCATGTACTTGGCTCCGCCCAGCAGGTCCGGCACGACGAAGGCGCCCATGGCCGGGATGAATGTCAAAATGATCGCCACCACAAGTCCCGGCAACGTCTGAGGCATGACGGCATGCAGGAAGACCCGAAACCTCGACCCATAGAGATCCTGGGCAGCCTCCACGATGGACCAATCGAGCCGCTCGACGTTCGCGTACAAGGGAACCACGGCAAAAGGCAGGCAACTGTTCGCCATGCCCAGATACACGGCGAATTCACTCGGATAGAGCGCCGAATCCGCGCCTATCAGGCCCAGCCATTGGGCCAACCTTGCCGGCGGCATCTGCTGGGCAAGGATGAGCATCCAGGCATAGGTCCGAATGACCAGATTCGTGCAGAAGGGAATGATCACCAGTGCCAACCACAGGTATCGGGTCCGAGACGGACGTACCGCAATGAAGAACGCGAGCGGATAGGCCAGCAGGAGACACAGCAGCGTTGTCAGTCCTGCGACCCACGTGCTTCGGGCCAGTATCACCAGATAGTCCGCCGACCACTCCAGAATGCCGAAGCCGGCCAACCGACGGAAATTGTCCAGGGTGAAATCCCAAACGGTCTGGCCGTAGGGGTCGCGGTGGGCGAACCCCACCACGACCAACGCCGTCAGCGGAAGCGCGAGAAACGCCGTCAGCCAGATGAGGCCCGCCGAGAGGAAGCCGAGTCCTCGCAGCGAAAGGCGACGCCGGCTCGTCAGTTCGCCATACCAGATCAGCAGTCTTGTGCTGGGCTTCACACGTCAGCTTCGATCGTGCCTGTGCACGTGCTCCGGCCCGCCCATCTGGTCGACGCCGGTCAACTTCGCCTTGGTCGCCGGTGTCAGATCAATGCCGAGTTCCGCCAATTGCTTCGGGTCGACCTCGGACGGCGCATTCGTCAGCGGGCACGTCGCCCGCTGGGTCTTTGGAAACGCCACAACATCCCGGATGCTGTCGAGTCCCAACACCAACATGACGAATCGATCGAGTCCCAGCGCGATCCCGCCGTGAGGAGGCGCCCCGAACTTCAATGCCGATAATAGGTGCTCGAACTTGACATGGGCCTCCTGCTCGTTAATGCCCAGGACCCTGAAGACTCGTTGCTGCAGGTCCGTTCGGTGTATGCGAATGCTTCCGCCGCCCAGCTCAACGCCGTTCAGTATCACATCGTATGCCTTGGCTCGAACCGAACCGGGGTCGCTTTCCAGTTTTTCGATGTCCTCATCATGCGGCGACGTGAATGGATGGTGCATGCTGTACCACCGCTTGTCCTCTCGGCTGTATTCCATCAGCGGGAAGTCCACAACCCAGCAGAAGTTGAACTGTCCCCCTGGAATCAGCCCGCGACGCTGCGCCAAGACACCGCGCAGCCAGGCGAGATACTTGCAGACGTTTGTTTCGGTATCGGCGGAGAAGAAGATGGCGTCGCCGATCGTAGCTCCCGTGGCGGCGATCAACTCGTTCGTCAACCCGCCCTCGAAAAACTTGGCAATGCCCGTCTGGAGCGCCGGTTTCCCGTCGGGACCCGCAATGACCTTGGTCAACGGCAGGCCGCCGGCCCCGACGCCCTTTATCTCGTTGGTTAAGCCATCCGTCTCCTTGCGGGTCATCTCGCCGCCACCCGGACAAACAACGCAGCGCACGACGCCCCCAGCCTCCAGCGCGCCGGTGAACACGTTGAAGTCCGTCTTGCGGGCAACCGCGCTGATGTCGACCAGCTTCATGCCGAATCGGGTATCCGGCCGGTCCGTCCCGTAATCGCGCATCGCCTGTGCATAGGTCATGCGAGGCATCGGCAAAGGCACCTCGACACCCATGACCTCTCGCATCACATAGGCAATCGCGCCCTCGGTCACGCGAATGATGTCGTCTTCCTTCACGAAGGCCATCTCGACGTCGACCTGAGTGAATTCCGGTTGCCGATCGGCCCGAAGGTCCTCATCGCGGAAGCATCGGACAATCTGCATGTACCGGTCCATGCCCCCGATCATGAACAACTGCTTGAACAACTGCGGTGACTGGGGCAACGCATAGAAGTACCCCTGCTGAATCCGCGACGGCACCAAGTAGTCCCGCGCCCCTTCGGGCGTGCTCTTGGTCAGGAACGGAGTCTCGATCTCGAGAAAGCCGTGCTTGTCGAAGTAATCGCGAATCGCCTTGGTCATCCGATGGCGCATTCGCAGCGCCCGCTGAAGCGGAGCGCGGCGAAGATCCAAGAAACGGTATCGAAGCCTGAGGTCCTCACCCACGTCAATGTGGTCGGCAATCTCGAAGATCGGCGTCTCGCTCTTGTTCAGAATGTCGATCTCCCGGCCGTTGACCTCGATCTCGCCCGTGGGAAGTTTGGGATTGACGTTCGTGCCGCGCGGAGCCACATCGCCGGCAATCGCAACGCAGTCCTCCATCCGCAGGGTGCGGGCGATCTGGTGCGCCGTCGGATCCGTCTGGGGATTGAATTTGATCTGCGTCAGACCGTCGTGATCGCGAAGATCGATGAAGACCATGCCGCCGTGGTCGCGATAACTGTGAACCCATCCGACCAAGACGACCCGAGCGTTTACGTGCTCGGCCCGAAGTTGACCACAGGTGTGTGTGCGCCGGTTGTACGGAACAGTCACGGACATCTCCTTGCTGATAGAGAACGCATCGAGTCGGCGATGCGGAATCAAGCATTGTGCCGATCGGGACCACCGGCGTCAACGGCCTCCGCGTCATTGCCGCAAGAAGGAGGGGGCCGCGCCGAACCCGACTCCGGCCAAACCGCGCCGGCGACACGCAAGTGACTGTGACCTGGGACGTAACGAACGCACTGCAGGGAGATGCCCCTTGCAGTCCGACGTGCCCCCACGCAGAGACATCGATCCGGAGCGGCGAACTCAGGCCGGCCAGACTGCGTAGGAACTGCGCGGGGAGAGACGACGTCATTGTTGGCAATCGGGTCAACCCATAGAATGTCATTGGATGCTTATGTCGCTGTGCTAAGGGCTAAGCCTATGCGCCTGGCGGTTTACACGATCCGGACTCAACTCAACAGGCCCCCGTCGATCCTCGCACTCCTCTCCCTGCTTGCGGTGGGTATGCCCGCCTTCGGGCAGGCGAAGATCGTCGGCCGCGTGGAGCATGTCGGCTTTCCCGGGGGCGGAACCCACTTCTTCCGCCCGGGGATGTGGTGTTCGGCGGTTGTCACCTTGAGAAATGAAGGCTCGGTTCCGCTGGCCGGTCATCTCACCATCCGTCAGCGCGACCGCGACGGCGACATGACCCTCAGCGAAACGGTCGTCACCGTGATGGCCGACGGACGCGATCGTCAGTATCGCCTTGATTTCGTCCCGGATCTGCCCGGCCCATCGGGGGCGTTTGTCATCTACCTGAGCGACGAGCAAAACCGCCCGGTTCCGATTCACGAAGGGGCGTCCCGACGCGACGCCCTACTGACGCCTCCAGTGACCCCGTTGACGCAAGAATCCGTCGTGGTGCTGGACCTCTCCGCCCGTCCCATCACCGGACTGGACAATCTCGCCGACCGCTCGCGAGACAAACTGAGACAGCCGCTCCTCGTCTCCCGCCTCCCGCCGTCCCTCCTTCCGGATCGTGGCCATCTCCTCCAGGCCGTCCGGGCGATCATCTGGGACAACCCTGACCCGACGCGCCTGCAGCCACAGCAGACCCAAGCCCTCGTCGACTACGCCCGGGGCGGGGGCGTGTTGGTCTTAGCAGCCGGACGGTCGGCACCAGCACTGGCCAAGTCCTCGCTGGGAAAGGTGCTTCCCGCCAAGGTGTCGGGGACCGTCCCCGCGCAGGTCCTTCAGGAAACCTGGTCTCGACTCCTGCGAACAACGAGTGAACCCGTTGCCCCCATGTACATCCCGCCGATCACGCTGGCGGCCGCCCGAGCCGCCCCCTACGCCGTCGTCGTGTCGAGTCAAGACGATCTGCGAACGCATGTTGTGACGAGGGGATGCTGGGGCAGCGGCACGGTCGTCTTCGTGGCCGCCGAGTTGAAGGACCTCTTCCAGCAGGGAGGCGACACCTCGCGGTTCCTAAGCGAGGTCTTGGGCCTGCTGGAGGAGCCCGACCCAAAGTCCAAAGGCGCCCCGATAGGGCAAGGCTATGACTTGACCCAGCAGCTTCAGGGATTCATCGGCTTCCAGTCGTTGGGCGGCGCCTTTCTATCCCTCGTCGTTCTGTTTGTGGCGGGTTACGTCCTGCTGGCCACGGGGGGCGTTTGGCTGTGGCTTCGACGTCGGAACGCCCTCCAGCAGAGTTGGTTCCTTTTTGCGGTCATCGCCGTCGGCTGCAGCATCCTCAGCGTTGTGTTCGTCCAGATGGTCCGAGGTGTCGGCATCAATTTACGCCAGGCGACGATTGTGGACGTGTGGGTACCGGCCGACGGCACCCCCGCCCGCCAGGGACAGGCAACCGTCTGGTTCGGCCTCAAGACGGGGACGCATACCCGACTCGATTTGTGTCTCGATTCGGTCCAAGCGGAGAACGCAAAGGACCCGTCGCGGTGGTACTTGATTCCGCTTCCTCCGGAACCCGAGAGGTTGGAACGGGGATTCGTTGCACCCGAGGTCTACTCGATCCGTCCGGCTCAGGCCATGATTGAGAATACGCCCATCCGTGCGACGCTGAAGCGATTCCACGGACACTGGGCAGGCGACCTCGGAGGAGGTCTATCCGCCTCGATCCGCGTTGACTCGTCGGGCAGCCTCTTGCCCGGCGGTTGGGTCCGCAATGACCTCGGTGTCGATTTGCACGATTGCTGGCTGCTCAGCGCCGAAACGTGGCGCATGGGCGGAGCGCCGCGAGATACCCGCATCTACGTGCATCAGCTCTCCGGTGTTCTCAAGACGGGTGGGGGGCGATTCCCAATCGAGGTCGTTCGTTCGGTCGATCCCGCACGGTGGCCTACCCTTCAGGAAATGCACCGACAATGGTCGGCCCCGTTCACGTTCCTGGGCATCCAGAGGTCCGCACAACGAGCCGTGCAGCCGCAATTCAGGATGGACCATCTCCGGACGAGCCTCATGCTTCTCACGACACTTGATGAGTATCTGCCGAACGTCGACGGCCGTCAGATCTCCCGCGTCTTTGAACGAGCCGGCGTTCAGCATCTCGACCGCAGCCGTCTGCTGACGCAGGGAACCGTGATGCTCATCGGATTTGCCGACACGCCGGGACCTGTGCGCCTAAAAATGCGAACCGCCGGACAGGAACAGTCGGCTTGGCGTCCCCTTGAACCCGAAGACAGTCGAACGATGTTCCGGTTCGTCCTGTCGACGCCGGCGCAATCCGACGTCTAGGAGGTCTTTTCGTGATCGTTGAGACGATCAACTTAACCAAGCGCTACGGAAAACTCGTCGCTCTGAACAATCTCCGGTTACAGATCCAGGAGGGCGAGTGCTTCGGGTACATCGGACCCAACGGCGCGGGCAAGACCACCACCATCAAGATCCTGGCGACCCTCCTGCAACCCACATGGGGCGAGGCCCGGATTTGTGATCATGTGGTCGGATACGAATCGCGAAAGATCCGCCCCCTTGTCGGCTACGTCCCGGACTTCTTTGGGGCCTACGAGGACATGGTCGTCCAGGAGTACCTGGAGTTCTTCGCATCCGCTTACAACATCGTGGGCGACAAGCGGACTCGCGTGGTTGGCGACGTGCTCGAGTTGACCGACCTTACCTCACGACGCGATGCGCTTGTCGATTCTCTAAGCCGAGGCATGCAACAGCGGCTGAGCATCGCCCGCGTCCTGCTTCACGACCCCAGGGTCCTTTTGCTCGATGAACCGGCCAGTGGTCTTGACCCCCGGGCCCGTATCGAGATCCGGGAGCTGCTCAAGGAGCTTCGGCGGATGGGCAAGACCATCATCATCAGCTCGCACATCCTGCACGAGTTGGCCGAACTATGCAACACCGTCGGCATCATCGAACAAGGAGAACTCCTCTTTCACGGATCGATCGACGAGGCCGTGCGAAGGGCCCGCGTCGGAACGCGCGTCTGTGTCGGCGTTCTGGACCAGAAGGAACGCGCCAAACAGCTTCTGGCTTCCACGAAAGGGATTCGGACCGTCGAGGATCATGACGGCCAGTTGTTGGTCGAGGTGGACGATGGGGTGAACGATTTCAGCTTCATTGCGCGCCTCCTGCTCGACAATGGCTTGAGGCTCCGGGAGCTCCGCGAGGAACCGGTGAATCTCGAAACAGCCTTCATGCGGCTCACCAAGGGCGTGGTGCAATAACCCGACGAATGGGCAATCGATGACCGGGATGAGACGCGACATCGCGATGTGGTTCTGGAGGCTCCTGCCGGCCAACCCGATCTTCCTGCGCGTGGTCCACGGCGGAGGCAAGCGAATCCGCCACCTGTGGATCCGCTCGGGTTACCTGGCGGTGTTGTTTCTGGTCATGTTCTTCGCCCTGTTGAACCAGGGGCAGACCGGCGGAGCATTGGACGACCTCGCGAGGGGAAGCACCCAGGTCTTTCGCTTCGTCAGCATCGTCCAATTGGCCATGATGTGCTTCTTCGCACCCATTTTCATGGCCGCGGCCATCACGCAGGAGAAGGACTCCCGGACCTACAGCATCCTGCTGTCCACCCCCTTGAGCAACGCGCAGATCGTCTTGGGATCGCTGATGAGCCGACTGTTCTTCGTGTTGGTCATGTTGCTCGCCGGCGTGCCGATTCTCTACGTCACCACGATCTACGGAGGCGTCACGTTCCGGCAAATCCAGCTCAGCACGGGCATAGCCGCCACCACCGCCGTGCTGACGGGGTCGCTGGCCATTGCGATTGGGGCGGCACGGGTGGGAACTCGAAGAACCATCTTCTCCTTCTATCTGGCGATCGCCCTGTACCTCCTGATTGTGGGCGCCCTCGGTTACCCGTCGGACTTCCGATTGCGACAGGGTGCCCTCAGGCCGGTCGAGCGCTCGAAGGTCATCGACCAATGGGTCGCATCCGGACAACCGCGTCCGACCGACGCCGACATCGATCGCCTCCTTCAAACAGACCCCGACAAACTCGATACCGCCGTCAAGGCGGTGATCCGTGACAAGACCCTGGCGGACGACTTGTTGGACAAACTCCGGCAGGCCGATGACGCAGCCCTGGAGGCCCAGGAAACCGTTCTTCGCTTTCCCGGTTGCCCTCACGCACCGCCAAACACGGACGGCCGACGAATGAGCCTCTTGGCGCCCTTCCACCCCCTGTTGGCCCTCCAGGTCGCTCTCAACGAAGTCGAAGCCCCACCGGTATCGGCGGGGCTTGGCTGGCCGATGGACTCGCTATTGGCCCAGCCCTACTACGGCTACATGATCCTCACTTCGATTGCCTCTCTCGTCGCCATCATCGTCAGCATGACCTATGTTCGCCGCGGCGGCCGCGAGGGCGAGGCTACCGTTTGGACTTGGCTCAAGGGCCTCGCAAGTCGGTTTGCCGGCACGAATCATCAGCGACACAGGCCACGGCGCGTCTGGCAGAACCCCGTTGCGTGGCGCGAAGCCAAGACACGGGCCTCCTTCGCCGGGCAGGGTATCATGCGGTACGTGCTGGCCGCAATCGGACTGGGTTGTGGCGCCCTGCTGCTGGGCTGGCGGGTTCTCGATCCGATCCGAATGAACGCCGAAGACCTTCGTTTCTGGTTGACCGGCCTGGTCGTCATCCAGTCCGCACTCATCCTTCTCATGGCGGCCAACAGCGCCGCTACGGCCCTGACGCGAGAGCGCGAGGCCAATACCATGGACCTCCTCCTCTGCACCCCGCTCACCAGCGGCTACATCATCTACGGCAAACTCAGGGGCCTTGTCAGCTTTCTCTTTCCGCTGATCATGGTTCCCGGCGTCTGCCTGATCGCCTTCGCGGCCTTCGACTACTTCTCGGGAACCCCACGGGCCGTCATCTGGCCCGAGGCGGCTCTTGAACTTGTTCTCTTGCTGGTGGTCTACACCGCGTTCGCCTGCATGCTGGGACTCCAAATGTCGCTCCAATTCCGCCGCACGGTGCCCGCCGTTCTCAGCAGTGTGGCCATCCTGATGGGTGTCTCCTTTGCCTTGGGCGCGTGCGGGTACGGACTGGTGGAGATCAGCGAGACGTTCGGAGCGATGATCGCGCCGTTCACGCCGTTCACGGCCGTGTCGGCCGTTGTAAACCCCATCTGGACGCTCCGAACAGGAGACTCCGTCGAGAAGCTGACCGAAGCCCGTCTGCTTCTCCCGGTAGGCGCAGCAACCGCCGCGGCCTTCTACCTGCTCATCGTGTTGGGCATGTACCGAACAATGATCCGCAACTTCGACATGATCGTTCGAAAGCAGTCCGCCTGAAGCCGCGCGACACACGGTCGCGGCCGACGGGCATGCCCCCCCACAGGAGGAACACCGCAACCCGGCGTCCGACCTAGCCGTCGCGATCCCTACCGAGTCGGACTCAACTTCCGGATGCGCAGCGCCCCGTCGGCAAGCCCCTTCGACATGAACAAGCTGGCCGGAATGACCCTGAAGACCCGCCCTCGCATGGCCTCTTTTGAGCCAATGCCAAAACCGGTTCCGAAATCGCCTTCATGTACGTTCACCGGCCCGCGAGGAACGACGGCGGACTGTCGGTTCATGATAAGTGTGCCGAACGTCTCGGCTGTGTTCAGGCGCGACTGAGACTGACTCCGCCCCGCCGCCACACCGGCCGCTGCCGCGGCCGGACCGGGGGCCACGCCCGTATTCCCGTCGGGGTCAAGCCCCGTCCGGCCCGTGTTGGTCCGCGAATAGATGTCCGTCTCCTCCGCCGTCAGGCCAAACGCATCGGCAAGAACCACCAAACGGTCGAACCTGGCGGTGTCCGCCCAATTCAACATGGCCTCCGTCACGTGCTGTTTGGGTTTAATCTGCGCCTTCTGCCCCGTCCCCTTGTGAAGCACCTCGACCAACCCGCGGTCCGCCAGCTTGACGTCGAAACGCCCCGTGCCTCGCTCAACCCACATCTCAAAATCCCACGTGCCTCGCTTACTGAGGGTAGCTACGGGTGAATCGATCGCGAAATCGCTGCGCAGACCGCCCTCGGCGACCCCGGCCCGCACCGCACCGTAATCCAGCCCAATTCGCGTACGCTTGGTGTCGGCCGTCCTGCGGAACTCGCTGATCGCCGCAAGGGTTGAGCGATCCACCATCACGATGGTGTCGTCCCCAAACTTAAGGAGCGCCGAGGAACGAACGCCGGTGCGGATTTGCACGCCCTCGCCGTATTCCTGACCGACTTCGACGGGCTTCCACGCAGCCGTGTCCGTGCTCTTGGCGGCGATGGGGGCGTACTGCACCGTCCCCTTGACACGAATGCACGTCGCCACAAGCTTCTCCGCCGTCACCTGGCCCGGATCGCTCGCAGGCGCACTACTGGGCGATTCGGCAAGAACAGACGGCACATCTGTCATCACAGTTGAGAACAGAACCAGAAAGGTGAGTCTCACAGCGCGATTCATTTCTGTCTCCTCGTCCTCATTAGGACAGGACCGCTGCGAGCATAACCATTATAGCATACGATTCTGCCGTCTTCTCGACATCATGCACAATTTTTGCGGTCCGAAAACAATGGTTAGCGGGTCTTAACCGAGGGGTCTTCTCCGATATCGAACGTCTCTGTTCCGTACAGCCCCTTGCTCTCCATCAAGCGGTCCACTTTACCGATCAGAGAGACCATTTGACCGCCGGTCAATCCGCCCCACTCAGAGCCCTCCGGCATGATCTGCCGATACACCAACTCCCGATAGGCATAGCGCCGGTCGCCAAGCCCCCAACTCCCGAACAGGATCCGATTCACACCGCCGTGAATCCGGCAGATCCGGCAGATCATGTACGCCACCGTGCCTCGATCTGCTACAAAGTCGGGCTGGAGTCGCCATCCCGACCGAATCCAGCCCCGTTTGAGCAACTCCTCGCTTCGTTCGGTCCAGTCCTTCGTAGCGTCCTTGCCATCCGCGAGAATGAGCATCGCGCGGCACGCCTCGTCCACCGTCACCAACGGCACATCGGCCAGGTAAGCCTGGAAGGCCATATCATCCAGCGTCGAGGGATCAACGGATGGGGACGTCTTGCGGGGGCGACTACATCCCCCAACAGCCGCCGTCACAAGAAGGCCGGCTAGTACAAGCCCCAGGCTGGTCGACCGCACAGCGTGATGTCCCATCGGCCTGATCATAAGGGTCAGAAGCTCCACGTCAGACCCGTCACAAAGAAGTACCGTGTCGTCTGATCGCCAAAGGCACCACCCGGAAAAAAGACGCCGTACCGGGCCGTCCAACTCAAGTCCGAGGTAATGCGCCAGTTGGCGAACCAGTCCATCTCCCAACCCAGAAATCCGTGATCCAAGTCCGCCAGGCCGTCCGAAACGGCCCCCGCGCTGTGGTGCTTGGCGTACAGGAACCAATCCGTTCCCAGCTCCATTTCCTTCAAGAATTCCATTCGCTCAAACGGAAAGAACGACGCGCCCACCCTCCAAATGTGCACGTTGCTTAGTGAGGGGGCGAAGCTCAAACCCGTGTCCCGATAGCCGAAGCCGATGAAACTCGTGTCCTCGCGATCGCCGGTATTGCCGCCCACCGCGTTCGTCGGGCTGTAAAGACGACCGCCATCACCGCTGGCAAACATGTACTCGGCCTGCAGCTTGGGCTTCATCGGAACCGGCATGAGGTACTCGACGATCATGTCCCAGCCCCATGCATGAATGGTGTCCTTGTACAGAAACATGCGATCGCCGTAACTGCGTCCGCCCTCGAACACCCACTCCGTGCTGTACCGCACATTCGTGCTCACGATGCTTCCGGTCGAGCCAAAACCGAAGTATCGTGAGTCGTAGCTGTAGCTCTGCAACGGATCGACGGGGTTCTCGTTGCTTCGATCATCGTTCCAGGCCGCATAGAAGTACGGCTCGTGCTGACGGATTCCCGTATACTTGACCTGTACGGCGAAGAAGTTTCGGTCGGAGCTGTCCGAACCCGGCCGCGATTGGTCGATGTCATCCCAACTGTGCACCGAGTTCCCCATCAACCCCATTATCTGGAAGCCCGCCAACTCGCCCGTCAGCATGATGGCGTCCAGCGGCAATGAAACGGCGTATCCGGTACCCAGCTCGACATATTGCCGACCAATCTTCAACCGAAGGTCATAAGGGACCCTCTGACGCGCATAGGCCTTCATTGCGTTCTTAAGGCAGAATTGGTAGTAGCCCCTTTCCAGGTTTGGGCCGTCCCAGTCGTCGTCGCGACCGTAGAGGCTGTCCCCCGAGTTGAAATCAACATACGAGAGCCGTCCTCGGGCGTAGCCCTCATGCGTACCCTCGTCGGCGGTGGCACGAACCCACAGTCGACCGTCGTGGCGGCGAAGCGTCCGTGAGCTGTTGACACCGTCGTCGTACAAGAACACGAAGAAATTGTAGGATCCGCCAAAATCGAGGCTGGCCCGCTGATCGACGGTCAACTCGCGGTCGAGCTCGGCGCGAATCTGTTCTTCGAGATTCCGCTGCTGATTGATGAACGTATCCGTAGCCTGACCCGATACCGTGCCGCACAGGGCAACGCAGAAGCCCAGGCACAAGCACAGGCTGGATTGCCGCGCCGGTGGGATCATCGGTACCGTCGGTCCTCCCTGCCACGATCGTCCATCGGAGCCCCAGGACGCCGTCCGCGCCGGAGTCCCGCGCCGAACCCCGAACCAAACGTCCCAAGTCGACCATGATACTCTCATGTTACATCGGCGATTTCAAGCCCATTTCAACGAAGAACTTAGGGTGCGTGCGCGAATTCGTGGTTGCCCTTGTCGAGGTGAAGCTAAAAAGAGTATATGATGATGCCGTTCGGGCGTCGAAGCACGTCCATCTCACCAACGGGATGCCCCGACCCGGAATGCGGAGGAAAGCAAGAATGGGACGATACCTCATCGTGTTGGCTTGTCTGGGTGCCCCCGTCGCCCAACTCCTGGCGGCTGCAGCCGACACCAGACCGGCCATATCCACCAAAAAGGTGGCGGTCTTCCGGCTTCACGGCTCAATACGGGAATCTCCCAAGGCATTCGCTTTCAGCCTCTCCATGAGCGATCGCCGCACACTCTATGAGTTGGTCCAACGCCTCGGCAAGGCCGCGAGGGATCCCGACGTTGCGGCCGTCGCTTTCTTTCTCGATGAGCCGTCGCTGGGCTGGGCCCAAGTCCAGGAACTCCGAGCCGCCGTCGGTCGACTTCGCAGCAGCGGCAAGGAAGTACATTGCCACCTCGCCACCGCAGACGAGCGAGGCTACATGGTGGCCGCGGCATGTAATCGCATCAGTCTCGTTCCGAGCGGTGACGTCTCGATCATCGGATTGGCCGCAGAAGGCCTCTACTTCAAGGGGTTGTTGGACAAGCTGGGCATCGTCGCCGACATGGAGCATTGCGGGGCCTACAAGGCGTCCGGAGAGCCCTACACCCGAACCGGCCCCAGCAAGGAGGTCCAGGAGCAAATGCAGAGCCTTCTGGGCGACCTCTTCGAACAAATGGTTGAAGCCATCGCCCAATCTCGCGGGCTGACGCCGGAGCGCGTGCGCGAACTGATCGACCGGGGACCACTCCCGGCTCGTCACGCGGCGGGCGCCCGCCTTGTCGACGACCTGAGTTATCGGGATGAGTTCGTTCGTGACCTGCAGAGGAGATTCCCCGAGGCCGAGTTGATCGGCAACTACGGCCGCCAGAAGTCCCCTGAGTTGGACCTTGCCTCCCCGTTTGCCTTCTTCAAGCTGCTCAAGGACGCCATGGAACCCACCAAGAAGAGAGGCAAGAACGAAATCGCACTCGTCTACCTCGACGGCATCATCATGACGGGCACCAACGAGGAGAGCTTCTTTGACGAGCTCATCAGCGGCAGCACAACCATTCGCCGGGCATTGCTGGAAGCGGCGGATGACGAGAACATCAAGGCCGTCGTTCTCAGAGTGGATTCCCCGGGCGGCTCCGCGCTGGCCAGCGATCTCATCTACCAGGCGGTCCAAGTCGTCCGGAAGGCCAAGAAGCCCGTCGTCGTATCCATGGGCGACACGGCGGCCAGCGGAGGATACTATGTCGCTTCGGGGGCCGACTTCGTCTTCGCCGAACCCGGAACCATCACCGGTTCCATAGGGGTCATCGGCGGCAAGATCGCGCTCGGCGGACTCTTTGAGAAGATCGGAATCACGACCTATACGCACAAATTCGGAAGACATGCGGATCTCTTCGCCCTGTCGAGACCTTTCGATGAACACCAGCGAAAAGTCATTCGTGACCTCATGACCGAGACCTACGATCAATTCAAACGATGCGTAACGAACGGCCGCGGCGACCGACTTAAAGGCGACATCGAGAACCTTGCCGGAGGCCGCGTCTACACGGGTCGCCAATCGCTCCAGAAGGGGCTCATCGACCGTCTCGGCGGCATCAATGAGGCGATCCTCCATGCGGCGGGCCAAGCCCAACTCGCCGACTATCAGGTTCGAATCCTACCGAAACCCAAGGTGTTCTTTGAGTACATCCTTCAGGCACTAGGCCTCGCGCCGGAAGAGGAGGACGACGAAGGGTCGCAGAAAGCGGAGTTCGGCCGGCTCGGCTGGTATCGGACGGACACATCCTTGAGTCAGGCCATTCCCCTGCTGAGCCGGCTGGCCCCTGCTCAGACCCGTGCGGTCGTGCGAATGCTTTTCCGAATTGAGTTGCTTCGCCGTGAGCCCGTCCTGATGGTTACGCCCCAGGAGTGGCTGATTCGCTAGTCCCACGACGCCACGGTCGTTAGAACCGCCTCGCGAATGGGGCGGGCGATCGTCACGAAACGCGGGGCGGTTTGCCGCCCGGGAGATCCAACGGTGTCACCTCACAACATCCTCATCGTCGGCGGTGGTTCGATCGGTGAACGCCACCTCCGTTGTTTCCTCAAGACCGGCAGGGTGCGGGCCTCCGTATGCGACGCCAACACCGCCACCCTGGAACGGCTGAAGAAGGACTATGCGGTTTCCGAAACCTACGGCGATTTCGACGCCGTTGACCTCGCGTCATTCGACAGTGTGGTGATCTGCACGCCCGCGCAACTCCACATCCCGATGGCCCGCCGCGCCGTCGAAGCCGGATGTCACGTTCTCTGCGAGAAGCCACTGAGCATCTCACCTGATGGCGTGGCCGACCTGGCCGCGGTCGTTGAACGCAAGCGGGTGAAGTTCGTCGTCGCCTACGTCCACCGGGCCATGCCGCCGCTGGCCGAACTCAAGCAGCGGATCGACGCCGGCGAGATCGGCGAGGTCAAGCAGGTCTTCGGCGCTTGGGGACAGCACTTCCCCACATACCGACCGGCCTATCGCCAGATCTACTACGCAAACCGCGCCACCGGCGGCGGTGCCCTGCAGGACGCCGTCACGCACATCCTCAACTACGTGCAATGGTGCATGGGCCCCGCCAAGAGCGTCTATTGCCAGGCGGACCACTTGGTGCTCCCCGACGTCTCCGTCGAGGATACGGCGTCGGTCGTCTTGCGATTCGCCAATTCGCCCGCCATCGGAACGCTCGTCCTGAATCAGTTCCAGACCAACAACTCCGGCCTCTACGAGTTCGCCGGAACGGATGGAACGTTGCGATTCGAGATGCCCGGCTGGCGCATCGGCGTGTGCAAGAAGGAACAGTGGACCTGGCAGGAACCGCGGACGTTCGAACGCGACGAGTTCTTCATCCGCCAGGCCGAATTGTTCCTCGACACGCTGGACAAGAACACCCCGCCGCTCTGCACGCTCGAGGAGGCCGCCGACACCCTGCGAACCATCCTCGGCGCCCTTCGGTCGGCCGACGAGAAGCGGCACATCGACCTGTAACGCTTCTCAGGATTGAGCGTGGCCTCGGACGAGTGAAAGGTGGGCGCCTTCGCGGGCTGCGATCCGGCAGGGCAGACGGAAAGGGCGACGAGGCACGACGGCAGTCCGTCGTACGCCGGCGGCTACTTCTGTTTGGCCTTGGGTCTGAACGCCAGCGCCTGCTCCGGCAACCACACGCCCGCTATGGAATTCTTGCAGGCCGGGCATTTCCCGTCGACCACATTGTTTTCGACGATACGGAAGCCGCGGCGATGGATTACCCGCTTCCCGCATGAAGGGCAGAACGTGTTCTCCCCCTCATTCCACGGCACGTTGCCCACGTAAGCGTAACGCACGCCGGCGTCCATGGCCGCCTTGCGGGCTCGTTCGACCGTCGGCACGGGCGTCGGAGCCAGGTTGTTGACACGATAGGTCGGGTGAAACCGGGTGAAGTGCATGGGAACATCGGGCCCGAGATTCTTGACCACCCACTTGCACATCTGCTGAATCTCATCGACCGAGTCATTCAGCGTCGGAATGATCAGGATGACCAGCTCCATCCAGATGCCCGTGGAGGCCAGCACAACAAGCGCGTCCAGAACCGGCTTCAACTTCGCCGAGCACATCTTCTTGTAGAAGTCTTCGGTGAAGGCCTTCAGGTCGATCTTGATTCCCGTCAACTGCAAGCAGAGCTTGCGCAACGGTTCTTCGAGCATATAGCCGTTGGAAATGGCCACGCTCCCCATCCCCTTTTGGCGGGCCAGCGCGGCCGTGTCGTGCATATACTCGTAAAAAATGGTCGGCTCGCTGTAGGTGTAGGCAATCGTGTGGCATTTGTAGTCCGTCGGCAACCCCACACACCGATCCACCAATTGTTCGGGCGTCAGGGGCCGACTCGGAACCTGTTCCGGCCTGAACTGACTGATCTCCCAATTCTGGCAGAATTTGCACTCCATATTGCAGCCGGGCGTCGCAATACTGGCGGCCGTCGTTCCGGGCAGATAGTGAAACAACGGCTTCTTCTCGATCGGATCGACATTCAACGAACACAACGTCCCATAGACCAGGGTCTGGTACGTGCCGCCCCGGTTTTCGCGGACCCCACAGTACCCGCGTTCGACGTCGGCCACACGGCATTCGCGAGGACACAGCTTGCACAACACCTTCTTGTCGGGCTGCGCCTCCCAGAACAGCGCCGGGTGACGCACCACACCCGGTAGCTTCGGACCCGAGAGATCGATCTTCGAATCCGCGGCGGCATCCTGGGCAACGGACACCCCCGATAACCCGGCGAGGGCGCAACCGGCGCAGACCCCCTGGCGAAGGATATCGCGTCGCGAACACGTGGCCCAATCCATGATCAACACCTCAACGGCCCACAGACCCAAACCGCTCAGACTCTCCCCATCGACCGCGAGAATGGGCGATCCCATTCACGGCAAACAGATCATAGCTCGACACGTTCGATCCGACTTAGGTCCGCCACTCCCAATCCCCGCTCGGCGGCGGACAATACATGCGCGATCGGCCGATGGTCCTGCTCGAGCGTCTTCATCCCCTTCTCCACTCGCTTATGATCGATGAGTTCCGCCGCGATTCTGTCCGCGGCAACCAGGTCCCGACTGACGAGCAAACCCGCAAACGGCCAACTGAAGCCCGGGTGTTTGCCCGGACCCGCGTGATACTGCCCCTCGATCCCGTCGAACACCGCCAGCCGCAATTTCGGCCCGATGTGCCGGTGACGCACAACGTCCCCCACATACGGGCTACAATGGTCATCGTGATACTTGTTCGGATTGTGGATGGCCCCGTAGAAGTTCTTCAGCGACCCGCTCAGGCCGGCGAGGTCATGGTGCTTCAAAACCGGGACACTGACGAGGGCCGTAACCTGCCGGGTAACGATTCGACTGTAGCAGCTTCCAATCTCACCGCTCGTCTCAACGTCGGATTCATAGCCGCCCCCCTGTCGCTCCGGACCGGAGTCCGTCCCGTAACACCTGATGCCGTCGCGCGACGTGTTCAACCGATAACCCGCCGCCTGCAACTCTACGTCGAACCGATCCCAGATAACGATGCTCTCGGCCGGGACCCCCGCCTTGCGAACACCGGCGGCAATGGCGTCCGCAACACGCGGATGGGTGGATCGCCCGAGCGTGTTGACCTTGATGCCAACCACGTCCTTCGGCCGAAACAGCGCCGACCACCCCTCTTGCGGATCGCCGGCGCCGGTCAGCTTCATAACGGCGGAATCAAGCATCTTGATGAGAAGGTCAAGCAGGGCCGACCCCTGGGTGCTGCTGAGCCGGGCGTCCCGTGCGACAACCACACGAGCGGCGCCGCCGACCGGAGCCGTCACCGGAGCCCCTCCGCCGCGACCACAGCCCAGCAACAGTCCGGCAGCGGCACCGGTCAGCGGAAGGTGTCCGATGAATTCACGCCGACTCCAGCCGCTACAACGTCTTGAACCCGACTCACGTGGCGCCATTTGACTGCTCGGGCTCGCCGAATACCTCGGCCGTGAAAACCTCAAACTGCGTCCCGGACTGCTTCCAGGCATCCGCCGAAAGTCCCGCCTTCAGACTCAGTCGCGACAGGAAGGTCTCCAGATCCCACTTGGTCTCCGTCGCCACCTGAGGCAAGAAGACGCTGCGGTGCACCCCGCGCGTCAGTACCACCCCGTGCTTGCCCAATACGATCTCGGAGGGCCCCTTCACGGGCCGCAAGGGAGACATCACGCTGATCTCGATGCGAATCTTGGCCATTTCCTTGGCTGTCACCGGATTATCCGCAAAGCGAAAGTCCCGCGTCGCCGCATTGATCGCATTGTCGACGACGGCATCCACGAGCGACCCCTTCGCCACGATGTAGCCAATGCAACCCCGCAGATGCTCCCCATTCTTCAGCGTGACAAACGCCCCCGCCTTACGCTGCATGGCCTCGGACAACGTGTACTTGGGCGATCGCGGATCGATCCGCCCCTTGTTCTCCAACGCGGCCGTCGCCGCATCCCGTGCAATTGCCAAGAGCGTCGCCCGTTCCGTCGGCGAAAGCGTCACCTCCTCGGCGGAAGCCGTCGCCGGAGGCGATTTCTCGCGATCGCCGGACTTGACGAACGCAAGGGCCATGTAACTCACCGAGTGCTTGTAGTCGTTGGTCATCCGCCCGGAGGTGTCGTATGCCAGCCGGACTCCCTGGTAGGCCCCGCACCTGTTCAAGATCTTAATGAGCAACGTAATCGGTCCCCGACCGCAGATGGTCTGAGGAAGCCGATAGTTGGGGTTGCCGACGCCGTTGTCCTTCAACTTCTTGAGGAATCCCTCCGCATCGAGCGCCAGGATTCGATCGGCGGCCTCAAAGTCGATCCGCTTCAGGTTCTCCGGAATGCCGTCGGAAAACGGCACGTAGAAGAAGCTGCGCCCGTAGTGCGTGAAGTCGCTGCTGGCCACGAGCAGCGTCTCATCGTCCACCAACGCGGCGATCGCCGTGGCCATGCGATCGTACACATCCGGATTGTCATTGCCGACCAGGATCGGTACCAATTGGAAGCCCGACAGAACACGTTGAAGAAACGGCAATTGAATCTCCAGCGAATGTTCGCCGTGGTGAACATCCTCATGAGGCGCGAACTCCTTCTCCTTCAATAGGCGATCACACGACTGGCGGTCGACCGGAATGTTGCCCAGCGGCGTCGCGTAAGCGGTTACCTTGGGCAGGATGGCGCCCCCCTCGAATCCGGTTCGATGGCTGAACCCGAGGACGATGACGCGTTTGTACATCTGCCCTTTGACCGTCTTGTAGGCCGCCGCCGCCGTCGGACCGGAATACCGGATCCCCGCGTGGGGACTGATCAAGGCGGCCGGCTTGCCGGGCAGGGAAGGAGGATCGGCCTGGCTCAGGAATTCGTCGATTTGCCTGGCTAAGGCGTCGGCGTCACGCGGATACCACATGTCGTCGGCGCACTCTGCCGGCCGCACCCGTTCGGCCCCCTGCTCAGCCTGGCAAGCCAGAACGGCCGACAGAAACAACGCCAACGCCACCACCAACCCGATGTGTGGATACATCACCGAGACTCCTTGGAGACGCTGATCCCCGTCCCCACTACACCCCCCACGCCTATGGGCCTCGCACAGATTATATCACAATCTGACTACCCGCCGTCCCACGGCGTCCCTGTACCTTCGCCGGACCAGACGGAAGGCCCTGCCGCCCAACCCCCCCGGGGCTGAATCCTGGGAACTTCTCCGCACCGGATGTGTCTAATCTACTGGACGGGCGCTGGGGTCGCCCGAAACGGTCCATTCCATATCGGTCGGGAGTACAATACCATGAGCCGACACGCACCAGTAGCCCTTGGACTCTTGGCGATAATAACAGCCGGGCTGATTCCCCTTGCCCTACCCGCGGCAACCTACGCCGATGGAATGATCATCGTCGACCCTCACCACCACATCATCCCCCCACCACCACCTCGCCCGATCCCGCCCCGGCTAATCCACATGCCGCTCCATATCAGGTTTCACCGGGTAAACGTCGAGATCGCCAACAACGTCGCCGTCACCAAGATCGATCAGGTCTTTGCCAACCCGAATCCACGCCAGATGGAAGGGACCTACATATTCCCCCTTGCAGATGATGTGGCCGTACAACGATTCAGCATGTTTATGGACGGCAAAGAGGTCAAAGGAGAATTGCTCGACAAAGACAAAGCCCGCCAGATCTACGAAGACTATGTTCGCAAGATGAAGGATCCCGCCTTACTCGAATACGTCGGCACCCGGATGTTCAAGGCCAGGGTCTTCCCCATCCCCGCTAACGGCGAAGTCCGGATCGTTCTGCAGTATACCCAGGCTGTGCCGGTCAAGGGCGGCCTGGCTGCATACCGCTACCCTCTGAACACCGAGAAGTTCAGCCCCAAGCCGCTCGGTGAGGTCGCCATCGCCGTTACGGTAACCAACGATCTCCCCATCAGCAACGTTTTCAGCCCAACCCACCCCATCCGCGTGGACCGCAAAGCACCCGGCCACGTCGTCCTCAGTTACGAGGCCCAATCGGTCACGCCCGACGAGGATTTCCTCCTCTACTACAACGCCGTCGAGACCGAGTTTGGGTTGTCGCTCCTGACCCACAAGATGAACGCTGACGACGGGTTCTTCATGGCCAGATTGGCACCGGTACTGACGGACCCTACCCGGGTTATCCCCAAAGACGTGTGCTTCGTCATTGATGTCAGCGGCAGCATGGCCGGGCCCAAGATGGAACAAGCACGCAAGTCCCTCAAGTTCTGCCTCAGCAACCTCAACAAGGATGATCGTTTCGGCGTGGTCGCCTTCAGCACGGAACCCCGTGCATTCTCCTCCCAACTTGTTCCCGCGACACCCGAAGAGGTGAACAAGGCCCGCGACGAGGTCGACAAGCTCCAGGCCATTGGAGGCACCGACATCAACGATGCCCTCCTCACCGCACTCAAGATGGCCACCGGCGATGCCAAGCGACCGTACCTCATTGTGTTCATGACCGACGGGGAGCCGACCGTCGGAATCACCGACGTCGAGCAAATTCTGAAAAACGTCGCCGAGGCCAACAGGCAGAAGACCCGGCTTTTTGTGTTGGGCGTCGGAACCAAGGTCAACACGCGTCTGCTCGATCGGCTCGCGGAGGACAACCACGGCAATCGCGACTATGTCACCGAGAAAGAAGACCTTGAGATCAAACTGTCGAACTTCTACACCGCTCTGGCAAATCCGGTCTTGAGCGACGTCGAACTCACATTCCACGGGATCGATGTGCTTGATGTCTACCCCAAGAAGTTGCCCGACCTGTTCAAAGGCGGCGAACTCGTCGTATTCGGACGCTACAAGGGACAGGGGGACGGGGCGGTCCGTCTCAGCGGAAAGCGAACCGACGCCGCAATGACGTTCGTCTACAAGAAGGACTTTCCCTCCCAGCAACCGGCCAACGATTTCATCCCGCGCCTGTGGGCCATGGCCAAGATCGGCTATCTGATGGATCAGATTCGCCTCCACGGCTCCAACCAGGAACTGAAAGACGAAGTCGTTCGCCTCAGCAAGACATACGGGATCATGACCGAGTTGACCTCATGGCTCGTTCTGGAGGACGATCGAGCCCGTCCGTCGGCCGCGGGACAACCTGCCGCGCTGCGCGAGGCCCTGAACGCACCGGCAAGGACCCCGATGCTGTCCAAAGCGGGCCGAGGCTTCGTCGCCCATACCGATGGTGAGGCCGTGGACTCCAGCCGTCAGATCCTTCTGCACCAAAACGCGGGCAACGTCCAGGGCAACAATGCGTACTTGCGGCGGGCGGCCGGCGACCTTCGTGACAACCAGGGACAGACCGTCCTAAACAACATTGGTCCGCGCACGTTCTATCGCCAAGGCACACAATGGGTGGACAGCCTCCAGGTCGCCCGGCAGAATAAGAGACTCCCGACAGTCAGACTTGCCCTGTATTCAAACGAATACTTTGAACTGATTCGCAAACATCCGGAGACGGCTCGCTACTTTGCACAAGGCCCACAAGTGGTCGTGGTCGTCGGCGACAAAGCCTACGAAACATACGAGCCGTAGGTCATCCCGGAACACGACTGTGCGGCCAGCGGTGGGAGCAGGCCCCGTCCGAGCGTATCGGGCGGGGCCGCCGCATGCGATCGCTCCCGAGCCGATCACCTCTCGTAGGCGTCCCCATCCGATGCAGAATCATCATGGCACCATCAGCCGTGCGACGAGCCGCATCGCCGCACGGCCGACGCCTAGCGCGGCCCGCGTTCATCCGGAGGGCGTACGTAGGCCGGTAGCGGACCGAGTTCACGACGAAGCTCACCCAAGAGAGCCGTCACGCGATTCTTGTCGCGTTTGGCCCGAAAGGTGCCCATGACCTGGGCCTGACCCAACAGATCCTTCGGTTGTCCCACCTTGCGCAATGGCGCGAGCTGGCCCGACTCGATCTTGCCGGTCATGGTGCGCTTGAACCAGTCCATCGAGAAGGTAGTGAACCCCGCCCCTTCATAGCTGATACTTACGGGTCCCGTGGCGATGACGTAGCGGATCGTCGCGTTGCATTGCGTGGACTCGACGAAAGTCCGCCCCGGGACCGGGTTCCAGAAGGTGTTGACGTGAAGTGTCTGGCGTATGATCTGAGAAGGGTCCAGACGGCTGGGCCTCAGACTGCGGAACACCAGGTCTATGTTGCCGTGCGCATCCTGGCCGAACCACGCCTCGTCGAATCGCTCAAACAGGTCGCTCGGCTCGCCGCCGGAGCCAAACGACTTGATGCGAAGCTCGGTAATCGACTTCTGACATCCGGCCAGTCCCCCTGCGAAAAGAATCAACGCTCCCAGCCATGCCGGCCCGACCCTCCGGTATCCTGCCGTCGCCTGTCGATACGTCTCGTTAGATGTCATCGTCGTCAAGCACCGAAGCGGCGGAGTTCTGATCGCGCCGGGGCAGCTCCGAACGGATTCCCAGCAGGTCCAGCGCGTTATACTCCACAATGCCTCTGAGCTGTTCGCGGGGGATTGTCGGAAGACTCGTCCCATGGACAATCTGATTGATGCTGTAGAGGGCTTCGATCGCACCCGTGGCCGTCGTGAACGGAAAGTCGCTCCCGAACAGAAGCTTATCCATCACACCATACTGATACGCCGATAAGAGGGCGTTGTAGGCGTGCCACGGTCGACAGACCAAACCGCTGATATCCGCGTAGGCATTCGGCTGCTTGCCCAAGAGTGCCACGCACTCTTCGACCCAAGGATAGCCCATGTGCGCGATGATCATCTTCAGATCGGGCAGTTCTCTCGCCACTTCGTCCAAGAGAACCGGCCGCCCATACTCCAACTTCGTCTGAGCGGCCAGGTACGCTCCCATGTGAAATAGCACCGGGACGCCCAGGCGGCTGGCCTCCGCAAACACCCTCATCGCCCCCGTGCTCGAAGGATGGAAGTCCTGCGCCGCCGGCGCGACCGTCACACCTTTCAGCCCCAGTTGTCCGCACGAACGCTGCAGTTCATCCAACGCCTCGACGGGTTCCGACGGATCGATCCCCGCGAACCCGAGCAGCCGATCACCTTGCGATCGAACGTACTCTGCAACGAACTCATTCGGGACGTGCGCCTGAAGATGCCGACTGCGAAACCCCAGCACAATGATCTTGTCCGCCGGCTTGCATGCCGCACTGTGGAGTTCCGGACTGGCATCGGGAACAGACCCCGCGCGAGAGTCCTTGAACAATCGCCTGACCAACGGACCGGCCGCCTGTCCCAATTGAGACGGCGATCGCCAAATATGCGTATGACAGTCAACGATCATAGACTCTCAATGACGCTTCGCTGACGGATGAGACCCCGCACCGAGTGTCGGTGACTGACTTATAACCGCCATCCGATGTCCCGGTCAAGGCCCAAGTTGAAACCCGGACGATTGCGGGTACGCTGCAGCCAACATCAAGCGGCCGGCTCTTGGCTTCCGTGGATTCGCGCCGGACGCTTCGAGACCGCCTTCGAATGTCTCCGCGCAACCCCACTCGTGGTTACGGACAAGAAAGAAGCCCCCCAGAACCCAGGGGGCTTCTTATCCAACGAAGGCATAAGGGTCTTGTACGGCTGACGTTGGGCGACTTACTTCCGACGACGGATCACCGTCAGCAACCCGGCGCCAATTCCAAACACGGCCAGCGAAATCGGCTCGGGCACGATGTCCTGGATCGTGCTATAGATATCCAGCGTCACATTGTCCACGGTCAAGGAGCCCGCGAAATCATAATTGAAGTGGACGTTGTAATAAGAGTCATGGGTCCCGTTGTAGCTGCTGTAGTCGTAGGAACCCGCTGTGGTAAACGGCACCGTAATGGGCGTCCAGTCGTCAAAGTTGGAGGTGATGTGGACCTGGACGTCCTTGGGATACGGGCCCGCAAGCTCGGTCAGGTTCATTGACCCGAGCAACGGAATCCCGGCGTACGAAAAGCTGTCGGCGAGACTCACGAGCGTCCCGAGATCAACCGTGAAGATGCCGAGCACCTCGAGCTCACCATGAACCGCCAGATTGTAGTTGAGGCCGGCATTGCCCGATCCGATCCACATGTAGTTCAGCGAGGGGTGCGACCCGCCCGAAGGGAGTGTCCATGCCGGAGCCGTCATATCGAAACCGAAGTTGCTGGCGGATCCGGTCACGTCCAAACGAACCTCCACATTGACAAGCCCGCTGACATCGCCCGTCAACGTCACGCGGTCCAACGCAAGCCCCTGCGGCGAACCACCGAACAGGTCGGCCACGTTCAGATCCTGCAACTGGGCGCCCGTGAGAGACAACCGGTCGAAGGAAACCTGCCCGTTGCCCATCGGATCCTTGTTGATGGCGATCGTGTCGGGGTTCGTCCCCAGCGGAACGGTCTGATTGTTCATTGACAGCGTAACGCTGGCCCAACTGCTGATCGGCCAGCCAACCCAACTGTAATACGTCCCGCTCCCGCTCAGTGTCGCGCTGCCGCTTGCCGACAGGCTAGCCGTGAACGATTGCTGCGACCCACTGAAATTGAATGTCGGCGACACCATATCGGCATAGGCGCCCGACATCACCGCCAAAACCACCGTCAACCCAAGAGTCGCCTTTCCCATACCAACATCCTCCTTCCCTTGCACAAGACCCTTCTTTGGACATGCACCAGACAGCGGCAGGAATCCGACGTGCTGCTATTGGAGAGTTCTTCGACTTGCTGCCTAACCTCTCCTCCGGACCTCTTCCTGCCCTCTGCCACTTTCCCAAACTCCTTCTGATTGTCCCCCCCAACGTCTTGGAAGTCAATACAAAAATCGCTCACCACAAAAAAAGCTAGCACACAATCACACCAAATAATCAGATATACAGTATCTTGTAGGTATAGGACTTTCTCTGATACGAATTTTCTGCGCCCCCGGGATAGAAAGGCAGACGACCGCCCAAGGTTGTTGGCCAGACTGGTCTTAGTCTTTGTGAACCCCCCTTGGCAGACCAATGAAACCCCTATCATTGATGCGGCATCATTCGCGAAGTGCAGACCTCGTTCTTTGAAACAACGATGTGTGTCCGCGTTCCGGAGACCCCAAACGCATTAACGACGCGAAGCCCGAGGCCGTTCTTTCCGTCGTGGAGGGCCCACGTGAAACCAGGCTCAACCGGCCTCCATGGCCCGGCGTCAAACGCTGCTTCATAACGACGCAGATTGGGTGTCTGCGTGTGGAGACCCACAATCAGGGTGTCGGCATCGTGCCTCTGGAGGTCGACGTTCACTTGGTTCAGCGGATAGTAAAAGTCGGCCACGCGATTCGACAACAAGCTGTACTCAGGGTATCTCGGATCGTCCACACTGTCCGTCCACCAAAGGTAGCCATCCCAACGATAATGCTCGTGCCCGTGTTCAATCTCTGCCGGCCAGGGTTGTGAAAGATGGTTGTTTCGCAACGGAATCGCAAACCGCACGAAGAGCTTCATCCACTGCCCGTCCAACTCGTACGGCCCCTTCAGGTCCTTGTGCGGGACGGCCGTCACGGGGCGCCTCTCACGCAAGGCTTGATGCACCTCCAACGCGCTGAGCCACGCGCCCTCCGCCTGGTATGCGAAGCTGACAGGATACCCTTTCGGCCCCGGACCCGGACCGGTGTCTTGAAGTACCCACTTGCCAAGCTGATTCGACCATACCTCCGCCAGGCAATGGTGGTCGACGATCACGGATCGGCTGTTGAACCCCACGGCCGCCGCCGCCTGAACGAATGTGCATGAGTAGTGGGTGCACATGCCCAACGAGAGATGCTGAGGAGCCAGCTCCAGCACTTCCAGGGCATCCCAGGGCGGAACGTACTTGTACTTACCTTCGTCCCAACCCTTGTCCCATTGTTGGCTGACCCACTTTCGCAAGAGGACCTGACGTTCCAGTTCGTCCACGCCTTCGCGTATAACGTCGTTCAACCGGTGCTTTTCCCGAAGGTGCCGGATCCGCGGTGTGTCCGCTTCCCAAGTCATCGGATAGGACCCCGGGATGATCGGCGGGTTATCGTATACGTCGACATGCAGATGTCTGACGTCCGGCCGCACAACATCGGCCTCCAGTTCCAGGCAAATCCCCTTGATCAGCGGCGTCGTTTTCGAGGACGACGTCTTCAGTGTGGCCTGCCATTGCACATATCGATGCCCCGGAATCCGAACCGCCTCACCCGGCGCAACGCTCTGCCATGATGTCCAGGTCCGACCCACGACCGCCAAAGTCGAACCGCTCCGCACCTCGTAACGAACCTCCGTCCCCGTCGGCACCTCCTGCCGGGGCCTGAGCACAAGACTTCTGACTGCCACCCGTGGTCGTATCTTCGGATCGACCGGAACGACAGCCGCGTCAATCACCGAACTGGTCACCTGTCCCCGAGGAGGGAATCCGTACATCCGCAATCGTACAATGTATTCGCCGGACCACTGCCCATCCGGTCCCAGCGCGTCGGGCTTCCAGGTCTTCCCGCCATCAAACGTACGGCTGCTCTTTCCGCTATGACTGAACGTATCCACGTGAAGCCCGCCGCCGCCGATCACGACTTCATTCCGACCCGCCTTCAAGTCTTGGCCGGCGATGTCATGGCGCGCCCATCCACCGGTCAGCATCCGCTCCTCATCGTGCACATAGGGTTTCTGTCGCCCATTCACGGTAACAAACTTGGGAGGGTTCCCTTGGTACGTATAGCTGTTGTAAATGAGAAGGAGACCTCGCTCGAAATCCGGGATCGGAATGTCGAAACCGATTCTGGCGGACTCCGTCGGTCCCAATCGATCGAAGAACTGGCCGGTCACGCCGGTTTCGTTCGTCAGGAGATACGATCGAGCGAGGCGAACACCCTTAGCCTGATGATCGACCGCGATGAAACGATCTCGCGTCCACGTTTCGAACGATCCGGGATCGTTCCATTCGACGACAACCGTCTCGCCCTCCGCGACACCGGCGAACAAGAGCAGAAAGATCCCTGGAACAGGGCTGAGGCGCTGATGCATGACACGGTCCTCGACCTCGAACGATCAACGGCATGGTCAAGGACGGCATTATCGGCCCGTGGCCGAAGCCCCTCAAGTATCGCTCGATTTCAAAAGCGGAACCCACACGCGATGCCGCGGCGCGATCACCAGACGCCCGCCGGCTTGACGTGGTGCTCCACCGGAGCACTCGACAACGTGAATGGAACAATGCCCCGCTCAGGCAACCTCGACGATGGAGTTCAACTCACCGTACGGATTGCATTCGACGTAGTCATTGTGCGGGTCTTTCGTCCACCGACCGTCGATGACATATCGGTAGCGATACCGACCCGGTCCCAGACTCAGCGTAACGGCAAAAGACCCGTCCTGATCCTTCGACTCCAGCTCCGTTGCCTGCGGCGACCAGTTGTTGAAATCGGCCGCCAGTTGAACGCGATGCGCGCCCGGGGCGTGAACGCAGAAGTGAACCCCGTGCTCGTCGTGAGAAACCCCGTAAACCCTCCTGATCTTCCGGTCGATCTCCTCCGGAGTCGCCTCCACAATATCGCCCAGGCGAACGTCGCCAATCAGCACCTGGCTGGTGGCCAGAAGCTGGTCCGCCCTCTGAGCCAATTGGCTTGCTTGCTCGAGCAGGACATGATGGGTGGTATCGACTTCGCCCGCGGCAATCAGTTCGTTGGTCAACCGCATGAAATCGCGATGACCCGGACTCGCCGGGGCATATTCCACGATCGGTTGCCCATAGCTGGTGGCTTCCCGGATCTTCGTGTTGAAGTTGACCTGTGTGTTGAACACCATCTTACCATACTTCTTCCGGAGCTCCGCCAAAACCTCACGAGCGTGCTTGGTGCGGACATCGTAGAGGTTGGGAAGGATGTGAACGAGCAGCTCACGTCCCGTCTGGTTACGGTGCCGTGAGACAGCCTCGATCTGCCTCGTCAAACCATAAAGAGAGAAATACCCCGTGTCCACCGGAACGATGACCTCGCTGGAAGCGTAAAGTGCATTTCCGGTCAACAAACCCGTGCTGGGCGGGCAGTCAATGATGCAGTAGTCGTACTTCGGCGTGACACTCAGAAGGGCGCGGGTAAGACGCTCACACCGGTCGGGCGCGGCCGCAAGTTCTTGTTCCACTCTCGCAAGCATCGAAGTGGAAGGCGCCAGGTCAAAGTTGCCCGCAATCTGCCAGAGCACATCTGACAGGAAGACGCCGGTCTGATCGGTCAAGACTTCATAAATGGACCTGGCTACCTGTTCCTCCGGAACGGCCAGCCCTACGCCACAATGACCCTGCGGGTCCATGTCAACCAACAATGTCCGACGCCCCTGCCTCGCTAGGCAGGCCGACAGGTTGATCGCGACTGTGGTCTTGCCACACCCCCCTTTTTGGTTAGCTATTGCGATGATCCTCATCGAATCGCTCCTTAAACGGACGGATTGGCTGTGCGGATCCGCATGTCAGATTGGGCCTCCAGCCCAAGCGATTTGATTGCCAGCCGACTCCCGGCTGCTCCGTGCGGTCTTCAACACAATCAAGGTATGGACGCGTGCGACCGATAATCGATCGCTTCACATTGTAATATCGGCCTTTGCCTTGACTAGCTTTAACTTATGGGACGTAAAATTGGTCGCGGGCCAATGTAGATAATCGCAATCGGATGACTTGGAGATGCAATGTTGCGATACTGCAACTCCAACTCGCGTTTGACAGCATCCGCCTCCAAGGCTAGTATCATCAAATCGTCCAACCATCTGGGAGCCCATGGGATAGAGAGGAACGCAGACCCGACATGCCCGATGAGTTGCCGGCCATACTCGAGCAGTTTCAATCAAAGCAAGTCCTTGTCATGGGCGAATTTGTGCTTGACAAGCACAGTTATGGCGACGCCCGCTCCATCAGCCCCGAAGCTCCCGTACCAGTACTACGGCTGCGAAATGAGGTTCAGCGAGCAGGTGGGGCTGGACATGTGGCAAGTGCTTTGTCAACCCTCGGCTGTCAGGTCGCCTGCTGCGGCGTCGTCGGAGACGATGCGGCCGGACACGAGCTCCTCACCATCCTTAGCCAGTCCGGCGCGGCAACGAACGGCTTGATTCAAGTCCCGGGTCGAAAAACGGCGACCTATACCCGGCTCATCGGCCTCGCACAGCACCGCCATCCTCAACAGATGATGAGGGTCGAACAGGTGCCTAGTACGGCCATCCCCGACAAGCAAGTCGAGAGCCTGATCGAATTTGTCCGCAGGACCATCCACGAGATAGATGCTGTCTGTGTTAGCGACAGCGAAGACAGCGATCTCCCGGAAGCTCTCTGCCAGGCAACGATCGAGGCAACTCGCCAAGCGCGCAAGCCCATCCTGATTGACTTCGGACGAGTCGACCACGTGAATCAGTACCGCGGGGCTACCGTATTGACCCTCAACCGTGGCGAGTTGGCGGCCGTCTGCGGACAACAGACCGACCAGATCCCTCGAATCGGCCAGTACGCAAAGCCCCTCGCGGAACGACTGGGGCTGAAGGCCATTGTGGTCACACTCGATCGCGACGGAGCGTTGGTTGTCCCCACCGAGGGAGAACCCACCCACGTGCCGACGCGCCCGCGTGCGGTCTACGACATCACCGGGGCGGGCAACATCGTCTTGGCACTACTGACAGCGTCATTGGCGACCGGTGCGACGCTTGAACAAGGAACCCAATTGGCCAATATTGCCGCCGGGCTGTCCGTCGAGCGATTCGGCGCGGTTTCCGTATCCATGGATGAGATTCGAGCCGAATTGGTGCTCGAAGGCCGAGCCGCCGCGCGGAAGCTCCGCACGCTGGACGAACTCATGGCCGAGTTGGCGCCGCGCCGTGCGGCCGGCAGCAAGGTCGTCTTTACGAACGGCTGCTTTGACGTCCTCCACGCCGGCCACATCCAGTATTTCAAGTTCTGTCGGGATCAGGGCGACATCGTCGTTGTTGGGCTTAATTCGGATGACTCCGTTCGAGCCCAGGGCAAGGGCGACGATCGCCCCATTAACACACAACTCGATCGCGCAAGGATGCTCAGCGCCCTGGAAAGCGTCGACCACGTCGTCATCTTCGACGAACCGACCCCGGAGAACATGATACGACGAATCCTGCCCGATGTTCTGGTCAAAGGGGGAGACTGGGCGAAGTGGGTCTGCGGCAAGGAAATCGTCGAGGCGGCCGGCGGCCGCGTGGTCCTTGCCCCCATGATGGAAGGCTACAGCACGACGCAACTCGTAAACCGTATTCGCAGGATGGAAGCACGCCGCGAGCGAGACACGTAGGCCCAAGACTCCCCGACCCCGACGGGGGCCGCTCGGAAGACCAGGAGTAATGAAAATCGTGAACGAAACGTTCGAACAGCAGCTTGCGAATCATCAACGTGCAATCGAATCCGTTTGTCGCCAGAAACCCACGCTGGAGACAATGGCCCAATGGATGATAGATGCCCTTCATCAGGGGGGGCGCATCTACCTCATCGGCAACGGCGGTAGTGCCGCCGACAGTCAACACATCGCCGCCGAGTTGATCAGCCGATTGCGTCCGGGACGTGAACGCCCCGCCCTGCCGGCGGTCGCTCTCACCACAGACACCTCGATCCTGACCGCCATCGGCAACGATTACGACTTCAAGCTCGGCTTCCGCCGACAAGTGGAGGGCCTGGTACGACAGGGCGACATCCTGTGGGCCCTTTCGACCTCGGGCAACTCGGAGAATGTCCTCCTGGCAGCCGAAGAGGCCCGTAAACGCGGCGCCAAGGTCGTCGGATTTGCCGGTCGCACCGGAGGAAGACTCGCCGGCGCCTCCGACCTCTGTCTCTGCGTGGACGGGGAAACCTCCGACCGCATTCAAGAAGGCCACCAAGTCGCCTACCACCTGATCTGCGACATCATCGAACGGGCCTTCTGCGGCCGGACGTGAGCAAGCCGCACCGCTCCATCCGTCGTTTGCACAGCCTCAGGGAGTCCCCCCGGCCGAGCGAAAACCTGTTCGTCTCATCCGTTGCACCAGCGAGGTGACAAGCCCGACCATGAGCCCCACGTAACCCAAATAGACGATCGCCTCACCGCGATCGCGGGCGACGCTGAGCATACTGGCGACCGGCTTGCCTTCCCCGTCGAACTGGTAGTTGCTTTGGTAGAACCGGTAACCCCCGTACTTCAGCGGGGCATTCATGCTGATCGTCTTCTCCATTCGGCTCCGACTGTCCGAGTCCTCGACCAACACGCGGCTTTGGTAGGTCCTTGGACTGTCTGTGCCGGGATAATACGTGATGATGGGCTCCAAGAGCTTGATCGAAAACCCCAGGTCGATCCGAGTCGGCATGTAGCCGACGCGCAGGTCTGCCCTGCCCACGCGAACATCAAAGGTCTCGCCCCTTCGAATCCACATTCGATGGGCAGCGCTCGGTGTCCCCACCCGAACGAAGACGGCCGGCACCCGATCCTTCTGACGCGGCGTGATGGGCTTCAGTGCCCGCTCCGAACGTGCGTTCGGCAGCATGTCGAGCACGGCGACCTGAGTCGAATCCCAAGGCGTCGTCATGGGCTTGCCCAACTCGGCCGGCGCCGTGGTCACGCCCCCCCCATCGTCCGCGAAACGGAAATGGAGCCTCCCGTCGGAACCGAGCAGGACATCGAGAATATTGTCTTCCGCGGTGGCAAGGGTCGCGCCGATGTACCGGAGCTTCAACGAGGGTGACGTGGCGGCAGAAGGATCGCCGGCCGATCTCGTCGCGGACGTTGCCGCCCCATGCATGGAGCCGAAGTCGCGATCGGGAAACCGCGCGAACAGGCGGTGCATGTCCCGCCGCCCCTCAGGCCCAATCACCTCAAATTCCACCATCGGATTCACCGGCCGCGAGGACGCCGTGCGTATCTCACGCCCCACCACCGTCGCGTGGGGCAGGTAGCGACGGACCGATAGCTGATAACCGGTCCCTCCTACGGGAACTGTCCTTCCCATCGCGGTCGAAATCTCCACGATGTGACTCTGCCCTCCCAGCTCGACCACGACCTTACCTTGATCGGGCGCCCCCGGCCGACTGGCCGGCTGCAAGAGTTGGGCAAGCCGCTGAGCATCGGTTACTCGCCCGAACCGAACGACAAGATTGCCCAGGCGATTCGGCTGGCCACTCAGCAGCCACGCCCTGTGCTCCCGGCCGTCGCGAGAAAACTGTAGCTTCACGGCGGCTTGCTTGGACTCCGCATCCGCGATGACCCGCTCCCCCTCGTCGACGGTATCCGAAGCGTACTGCTCGATTTCCAGCGACAACCGCCCTTCGCTCCCCGAAGATTCCCCCCGTAATTGGGCCGGTCCGTCGGATCCGATCGGAATCCTCACCGCCTCCCTTGCGACCTCACCACTCAGCGTCAATGCCCATCGTTCGCTGTCGAAGTCGGCACGTGTTTCTCCCGGCTGCAACCAGAGGTTGCCGTGAACAGCCCAGAGCCGTGTCACCAGCGCACCCACAAGGACAATCAGAACGGAGACGTGGGCGATCACAAACCCGGCCTGTGATCGACGGGGTGGCCAACGGACGACGATCGCCGACAGCACGTTGACTCCCACGGCCGCCATCAACGCGGCGAACCACGTACTGCCGTAAAAATCCCTGATCGCCGCCTCCGTACCGTGTCCGGCTTCATGGAGGCTGGCCAATACCATGCTGACGGCCCAGGCCGTCAGCAGAATGACGGCCGGCTTCAACGACCCGAGTCTGGCGATGATGCCTCCCATACGCTCTTCTCACTGAAGCGACCCCGGTATGCATCCACGGACGTTGCGGGCAATCCCGCCGACTACGACACGCAAACCGGATGCCCCGCGCCGGTCCCCCGCAACGCGTCGCCAGGGGGCAGCGTCCGAAAAATGATGTTAGCGGGCTTTCCGTCGCACAGCCAAGGTCATTTCTCGCGTGACTTCGATTCATCCAAGTGGTCAAATCATGACGCCAATGCGCAAGGGTGTCCCCTTCGCGACGGCAACGATGGATAGGTCATGCAGACCCTCTATCCCACGTTCACTCAACACAGGAGCCGCACACATGCCAACCCAACTGATCGGCGTGATCATCGCACTCGTTTCGGTCGAGCATACGGTCGATGCCCCACGGGAAGTCGCCGCAACGCTCGATGGGAAACAGGTGCGCGTAACCGTGGACGGCACATTGTTCACTTCATACAAGTTCGATGCGACTCAGAAGTGCCCCTACTTCTTCCCCGTGAACGGTCCGCTCACGGGCAAGTCGGTGACGACGGAGACGTCGCAGCCTTATCCGCACCATCACTCGCTCTTCTTCGGCTGTGACCGGGTCAGCGGAGGCAACTACTGGCAGGAAGAAAACGATCGGGGCCGGATTGTCTCGCAAGGCCCCAAGATCATCGAGGGGAAGGGCAATCGCGTGGTGATCGAGGATCAAGCCCGCTGGCAGCGCCCGGGGGCCCCCGACCCCTTCAGCGACAAGAGGACGATCACCATTACCGCCCCCTCCGACAAGCTGCGCATCATCGACTTCGTCATCACACTGACGGCCGTGTCGGATGTCCACATCGAAAAAACCAACCATTCGCTTTTCAGCGGACGGATAGCACCGCACCTGTGCGGCGAGAAGGGCGGCCGCCTCGTGAACGCCGAGGGCGACGTCGGTGAAAAGGAGACGTTCGGCAAGAAGTCCGCCTGGTGCGATTACTCCGGAAAGAACGGCGAAACCGTCGAAGGAATGGCCATACTGGACTGGCCAAAGAACCGGTGGTCACCTTGCCATTGGTTCACGAGAGATTATGGTTTCTTCTCCCCAGCGCCGATGTACTGGATCGGCGACGAAGGGCTGGCCTTCAAGAAGGGCGAGTCCGTAACGTTGAAGTACCGTGTAATCGTCCACGCCGGCAACGAAAAGGATGCCGACATCGCCGGTCTCTTCAAACAGTGGACCGAAACGCCCTCAACCACTCAATAGGAGCATTCACCATGACACCCATCACCGAACTGTCCGTGGTTGCGATGGTGACGTGTGCCTCCGCGTGTGTCCTGTTCGCCGCGGAGCCCGCCACAAACGAGCACGGCATTCCCTGGATCCACACGACGGACCATTGGGGTATTCCGTTTGCCGACGCGGCCACGATGTTCTATGCGCGGGTCGAGCAGCACCGGACCTGGCTGGCCCAACAGGGCGTGCCGCCGGAAAGAATGGAATTCGTCGTCGGTACCGAGACCTCGCTCACCAAGGTGTTCCGACCGAAGCTCTGGTTCCATGGCGAGATGGCCGGCGCGGTGAAGATCGCCGCGGCCCGAGGTGAAACCGCGGGATTCCAACTCGTCGTCTGCCCGATCGCCGACGCCGAACGACAACTCACCCATCTGTCGACAGACGACAAGCATAAGACGGGCCCGCTCGAATCCAAGACAGTCAAGATCGCGGCCGTCACCCCCGGCGAACTCAAGGGCCCCCAGGGAGCGACAATCCCTGCCGACGCCTTCGAACTGAGCCGCGTCGGCTACATCAGGACCGTTCAACCCCAATACCCCGTGATGCACATCGGCGACTGGCCGGACCCCTTGCTGCCGATGGAGGCCTTCGAAGTATCCAATCCCTTCTGCCAACCCGTCTGGGTCGATCTTCGTGTCCCCCGAACGGCGGCTCCCGGCGAGTACACCGGTCAGATCACGGTGGAAGGCCCTCACGCCGTATCGATTCGCGTCGAGCTGACCGTCCGGCCGTTCGAGGTCCCGCTCCGGCGATCCTACGTCACCATGGGCTGGGCGCTCAATGAGTGGTTCTTCAAGGACGGTATCGACGGATTTCGGCGCAAGGTCTGCGTCCTGCTCGAACATGGCCTGGCACCCTGGGAGGCCTGCCACAAGTTCTCCAAGAACCTCCGAGAACACGACCAGATCTTCCAGTGGTTCCAGGAATGGGGCGTCCAGCTCCAATCCATGACAACGGACAAGCCGGACCCGAACTACGTCGAACACCTCCGCAAACGCGGCTGGCTCAAGAACTTCATCTGCATCCCCGGCGATGAGCCGCACGAGCGCGACTACCCGGAGTTCCGTGAGAAGGTCGCCAAACTGCGCAGTCAGTTTCCCGGTCTCACGATCGCCATGACGGAAGATCCCCGGCCTGTCAATCAGGGGCTGTTCGATCTGTGGATCGCCGAGCCCTCGGCCCAGGATGACGAGTATGTCCGCGCGGCCGGACAGCGAGGCGAGCGCATTGGGTGGTACATGTGCCAGTTGCCGATCCACGCCGTCTATCCCGGACCGATCTGGGGTTGTCCGGGCGCAGTGCTCGATCGGCCGGCGGTCGATCATCGCGTCGCGTATTGGCTGGCCTGGAAATTCGGGATTGAGGTCGTCGGGTTCTGGGCGATCTCGTCGTGGCCCAAGGGCTGGGAGGAATGGCCCGCCAAACCCTGGCCGGTCAACCCGCTCAGCGAATACCCCTATAGCGGCCAACACAACGGCAACGGTTTCCTCTGCTACCCGTGGAAGGACACCGTGCTCCCGTCCGTCCGCCTCAAGGTGCTGCGCGACGGGATGAACGACTACGAGTATCTCCTGATGCTCAAAAAGCTGACGGGCGATCAAACAACCGCACGGGACAAGGCCCTGCTCGCCGTCCCTACCGACGTGGCCGTCGGCTTGCGATACTTCAACAAAGACCCGAACGGGATCCTCTCGATCAGACAAGAAATCGCCACAAGGATCGCGGAACTGAGCAGGTAGGCGAATCGTCCGCGAAATCGACGATACCGGACCCACCGGCTTGGTGACTGTCGTTGCCCATTGGTGCCGGATGTATCGAGGGCGATGGCTACACGAGCACCTCCCGATCGCCGACAGGCCACACGAACCGGCGTGGTCCATGGCAAGTCGCTGAAGGCTGTTTTTCGTCGTGTCTCCAAGGGAGCGGACTCTCCGCGAGACGAGTGCCCGCATGCGGACTCACACGGAGTCCCCGTAGGCTTCGGCCAGCAAGTCAATCGGGTGTACGACACGAAGGGTGCGACCGGTGCGTCGGGCATATTGGGCAATCTGGAGAATGCACCCGGCGTTCGCGGCGGCGACCACGGTCGCACCGGTGGACGCAATGTTGGCCAGTTTCCTTTCGGCCAACGCGTCGGACATCTTCGGCTGCGTGATGTTGTACGTTCCCGCGCCCCCGCAACACCAATCGCTTTCGGGCAGGTCCACCAGCTCCAAACCGGGTATGGCCCGCAGTAGCTGCCTCGGCTCTTTGCGGATCTTCTGCACGTGTGCCAGATGACACGAATCATGATAGGTCACACGCAAAGGCACCCGCCGCGTCGGCGGTCGGAGCGGCAGTCTCACCAGAAACTCATTGATATCACGGACCCGCTCGACAAACCGCTTGGCCCGTTCCGCATACGTCTTGTCGCTCTCCAACAGCTCGCCGTATTCCTTCAGCATCGCTCCGCAACCGCCCACCGGGGTCACGATGGCATCGATGGACCCCTCGATCCTCTCGAACACCTCGATGTTCTTCCGGGCCAAGTCGCGGGCCACTTCCGGCTTGCCGTTATGATGGTGAATCGCGCCGCAGCACACTTGGGCGTCAGGCGCCACGACCTCAACTCCGTTGGCCAGCAGCACCCGAAGCGTGGCCCGATTGGTCGGCCCGAACATCGATTCGCTCACGCATCCGATGAAAAAGGCCACCCGGCCTCGAACGGGCCCCTCCGGTTTGGAGACCTCGGGCACCGGTTCCAGCCGCTCGCCCAAGACGGGCAACATGGAATTCAGGCGCGACAACGCCGGTGGCAGCACGTCCTGAAGCCCGCTCTCAGCCAGAAACTCGTTCCAGCCCACTGCCTGAGCCAACCGAGCCAGCGCCATCATCCGATTCATCTTCTCCCGGTCGGGGAAGATGTCCGTGATAAGCCGTTGTATCATCCGCTCGGCAAACGGCTTCGAGGCCCGGCCGGCTTGCACGGCCAGTTCGCCGCGGACATGCTCGATCAGCGATCCGTAGTGCACGCCCGAAGGACAGGCCGTCTCGCAGGCGCGGCAGTCCAAACACAGCGAAAGATGTCGCACGATTGATTCCGTCGGCTCGACACGACCGTCGATCAGCGCCCGCATCAGATGAATCCGGCCGCGCGGCGAATCGTTTTCGTTGCCTACCTGAGCGTAGGTCGGACACTGCCCCAGGCATAGTCCACAATGCACGCAATCGAAAAGCCTGTCGTAGATTCGCTGTTCGAGCCGTATCGCCATTACATCACGTCCACCCATCGCCCCGGGGAAAAAATACCCACGGGGTCAAAACGCTGCTTGATGCGCCGCATCATCGCCAAATCCGCACGCACCGGCTGCCACAACTCAACATTCGCATTCGGCGGCAGGGAGCGCCAGGCGATCTGACCGGCGCCGTCGGCGGCCAACGCCGCCAAGTCGTCGGCCGCTTCCAAAGTCGTCGGATCGTTCGATTGGCCGTAGACGATCCCGTTGCCTGCGTGCGACAAGAGATCGAACCCCCGGTCGCCCGCCCAGGCGACAAAAACCGCTACCTGCGAACTCGTCATCGTCGCCTTGAACGAAACGACCGCCGAACGGCCCGGCCACTCTCGCAGCACACCATAGGCCTTTTCCGATTCGTCCTCGTCCAGAATATCAACCGGCGCCGCCAAGGCGGTACGGACATGCTCGCACTGCCAGTCCACGGCCTCTCGACAATCCTCAAAGCCGAGGACCAGGTGCCAGTCCCCGCCGCCGAGCGCATGCGTCAGTGCGCCGTCCCCTCGATGCCGAACCAGTTCAATCAGCACCGGTCGCGTGCGACCGGCCATGACCGCCGCAAGGTTCGCTTCCGCCTCATCGCCGTCCGCGCACCGAACGACGGCCAGTCGAAATGCCTCGGAAAGCGGCTGCAGGCGGAGCGTCATCTCAGTCATCACGCCCAGCGTCCCCATCGCCCCGATGTGCAAACGGTACATCCCGTACCCCGCGGCGTTCTTGACAACTCGGCCTCCGCTTCGTGTGAAAATCCCCTGAGCGTCGATGACTTCCATTCCGACGACGAGATCCCGCATCGTCCCATAGCGATAACGCAACGGCCCGCTGTCGTTCGTCGCACAGATTCCGCCAATCGTCGAACTCCCACCGTGCGGCGGATCGATCGACAGCCTCTGCCGATGGTCCTTGAGCAGGCCGTTCAATTGACCCAGGACCATTCCCGCCTCGACCGTGATGGTCAGGTCGCGCGGTTCGTGCTGAATCACCCGTCCCAGTCGAACCGTCGACAGGCCGATCATCAACGTCGTCGGCGCGGGTTCCCACCCCCACTTGGTGCCGCCCCCGCGCGGCATGATCCCTACGTGCGATTCGGCGGCAATGCGGACAACCTCGGCCGCTTGGAACCGATCGTCCGGCACCGCCACCACGAATGGCGTGAAACCCGTCGTGCCGTACGAACTCACTGAGTCGCCCGTCAGAACGCGCTCGGCTCCCAGCGCCTTCTCGAGTTTCCGGATGACCTCGTCGTCGTCGATCATCACGCTCACTTCATCGCGTCGAAGACGGTCGGAATATTCCGACCGCCGAGAACCTTGCCGGCATTGGACATCGCCCGCGGGTCGAAAACCTCTCTCAATCGCCTCATGGCCGCCAGATCATCGGGGTTGAACAGCTTCGCCAGACAGTGAATCTTCTCCACACCCACCCCATGCTCACCCGTCGGGGAACCGCCGAACTCAATGCATCGGGCCAGAATCCTGCTTCCCGCCTGCAGGGCTCGCTGAATCTGTTGCGGGTTTCGCTCGTCGTACAGAATCACGGGATGGATATTCCCGTCTCCGGCGTGGAAGACGTTCGCTATCGTCACGTCCTGTTCGCCGGCCACGTTCTCCACGTAGGCCAGCAACTCCGGCAATCGCGTCCGCGGCACCACGCCGTCCTGCGTGATGTAGCTCGGGCTCAGTCGACCGATCGCCCCGAATGCCCGTTTGCGACACATCCACAGCCCCAGCCGCTCCTCGTCCGTGCTCGCCCGTTGGACCTTTCGGGCGGCATGCTTGTGGCACATCTCGACCACGCGATCCGTCTGCCGATCCAAACCCGCCTCAAGCCCCTCCAATTCGATGATCAACACAGCGCCGGCGTCTTGGGGCAGACCGAAGTGATTCGCGTCCTCCACGATTCGCGTGATCGTCCGGTCCATGAACTCAAGGGCAACCGGAACGATCCCCTCGCCGATCATGTCGCTGACGCAGTTGATCGCGTCCGCCGCGCTCCCGAAGATGACGAGCAGGGTACGGTGCGCTTCCGGAGAAGGCATCAGACGCAGAACCGCCTCGGTCACCAGGCCGAACGTCCCTTCGCTGCCCACGATCACGCCGGTCAGATCGTAGCCGACCGGATCCTCGGCCGATCCGCCGGCCTCAATCACCTCACCGTCCGGCGTGACCAGCGTCACGCCCAAGACGTGATTCATGGTCACCCCGTACTTCAGCGTGTGCGGACCGCCCGAATTGTACGCAATGTTCCCCCCGATCGTGCACGCCGGTTGGCTCGACGGGTCCGGCGCATAAAAGTACCCCTTGGACGCCACCGCATTCGTCACGTGTTGGTTGACCACGCCCGCCTGGACCCGCACCTGCCGATTGCGAAGGTCAATCTCGAGAATCCGATTCATTCGCGACGTGCAGATGTGCATGGCCTCGCCCAGCGGCAAGGTCCCCGCCGACAGCGACGTGGCCGCACCTCGTGGAACGAATGGAATGTGGAAATCGTTCAGTGTCCGAATCACGGCCGCCGCTTGGGCGGTGTCCGACGGAAACACGACCCCCGACGGTCGCGCCCTGACCAGCGTCAAGGCGTCACATTCGTACGTCAACAATTCGTCGGGATCTGTGACCAACCCCTCGTCGCCGACAATCGCTCGAAGCCGGTCGTGCAGGTTACTGGCAGTCGCGACGTCCATGATCGCCCTGGATCCTCCGGCAGCGCCTAGCCAAATCGTAACCCCCTCGCATCCCACGGTCAACGAACCGTCCTACAACAGTCCGCTCAGTTCTCGCAGGCCCGTGAGCTCATGGCAGTAAAACGGCTCCGCATACGCCACCCCAACCCGATCGCCGAAATAGCGGTCGCGATTCCGGATCATCTCGGGAACGGCTCCGGACTGGTCGCCGCGACCCAAGTAAAACTGCGACTGATAGGATGCCAACGCGGCCATCTTCCTCTCATGAAATCCGCTCACGTCAAGGACAAACCGCGGCTCGGCGTGCAGCCGTAGGTGGGTGCAATAGTAGTAAAAGAGACGCTCCGGATGCCACGGCTCGCCCGGAATATCGGTCTGCGTCAGCTTCGCGTCGAATCGGGCGTCCTCAATGATGCGAGTGGCTGCAACGTGATCGGGATGCGCGTCGGGCAGGATCGGCGCAAAAACCCACCGAGGTCGCAACCGGCGGATGGCGGCCGCAACCCGGTACCGAGACGCCAGGTCGTGAGTGATCTGGCGGTTAAGCAGACCGAGCTGGTGGCGAAGGTGAGGAGGCAGTCCCAGTGACTGGCTGGCTTGCGCAGTCTCCGCCGCTCGGACTTCGGGCGAACCGAACGGCGTCGGCTCACCGTTAGTCAAATCGACGATCGCCACCTCCAGCCCCCCCGCCAACAGCTTGGCGACGGTTGCCCCCATCCCCAGTTCAGCGTCGTCCGGATGAGGCGCGAAAACCACGATTTCCGCCATGTTGCTTGTCCTCACTGACCCGGACCCAATCGGTCATCAGACATACCACCAATCGGACCGGCCCGTCGCCGGCTCATTATAGATGCCCGCGGAAGCCCGGAAAACGCTAGACTATGAAAAGCCGTATAATGCCGCCGGAGGCTTTTCATGCACATCGGCCTCACGGGAGCCACGGGACTGATCGGCCGACGACTGATACCCGCCCTCCGCGCTCGGGGTGATGAGATCCATGTATTGACGCGGTCGTCAACCGTTCATGAATTACACCCCTCCGTCAACGTCGTCAGGGGCGATCCGACCCTTCCGGGCGATTGGCAGCAGGTCTTCGCCGCGTGCGATGCCATCGTCAACCTGGCGGGCGAAAACCTGTTCGCCCGTCGATGGAACCCCGAGCACAAACTGCGGATCCGCGATAGTCGCGTGCTGGCCACACGAAACGTCGTTGAGGCCGTCCGGCGGTCTCAAGGCCGATGCAAGACACTTATCAACGCCTCCGCCATCGGATACTACGGCCCACGCGCAGACGAAATCCTTGATGAGACCGGCGAATCGGGCGGCGATTTCCTCGCCGAAGTCTGCGTGACCTGGGAGCGGGAGGCCGTCGAGGCGGAAAGACACGGGGCAAGGGTCGTCCGCATACGAACCGGCGTTGTCTTGGACCCGGCAGGCGGGGCACTGGCTCAGATGCTGCCGGCCTTTCGCCGTTTTGCCGGAGGGCCCGTCGGGACCGGCGACCAGTGGTTCAGTTGGATTCACCCGGCGGATTGGGTCGGCATCCTCTGCCTCACTTTGGACGATGCAGGGCTCTCGGGCCCGGTGAATGCCGCGTCTCCCAACCCCGTTACCAACCGCGAGTTCGCCGCCACTCTGGGAAGGGTCTTGAACAGGCCCGCGATCTTGCGGGTGCCCGCCGTCGCCCTACGAATCGCGATCGGCGAGGCCGCCGGCGTGATTCTGGCCGGCCAGCGGATACAACCGCGTGTGGCTGTCGAACGGGGTTATCAGTTTCGTTTCCCGGATGTCGAACAAGCCCTGCGCGACCTACTGACCGGTCACTGAGCCGGCGACACACACCTGCGGCTCAGGTGTTTCTCCGGACCACACCAAGACCCGGCCGCTCGCTCAGGGTCAACCGTCCCCCGGCACCGCCGATCCCCTCGAATGGGTCTTGGTCGAGCAGTAAGTGTCCGTCCAGGTCAATCCAATCCACCAGCGACGCCAACTGCGCCGCCTGCGCAATCCCGACCGAACTCTCGATCATGCAGCCGATCATCACCTTCAGACCGCACCCTCTCGCCAGGTGGATCATGCGCACCGCCTCCCGAATCCCGCCGCACTTGCACATCTTGATGTTGATGCCGTCGACGCTCTCGCGGAGAGGAAGGACATCCGCAGGCCGGACGCAACTCTCATCCGCCACGATCGGCGCCACCCCCAGTTTCCGCAACCCACGAAGCCCCTCCGTATCGCCCGGCGGAATGGGCTGCTCGATCAATTCCAAGTCATACCGCGCAAGTTGACGAATGCGCTCACCGGCATCCGGAGTCGTCCAGCCCGCATTGGCGTCGACTCTCAGAACCTTGTCCGGCGCCGCTCGACGCACCGCCGAGAGGATCTCCTCGTCGCGATCGGTTCCGACCTTAACCTTGAGGATCGGGAACGACGCCGCCTCAACCGTCTTGGCCTCAATAACCTCCGGTTGATCGATCCCGATGGTGATCGACGTGATCGGAATCGTCCCCGCATCGAGACCCAGCAGTCGCCACACGGGTACGCCCAGTCGTTTGCCGACCCAATCATGGAGCGCCGCGTCCACGGCCGACACAGCCGCCCGCTGATCGTCATACCGTTCCAAGCAGCGGTTCAGTATGGTCTCAATCTGGAAGGGATCCTTGCCCAGCACGCCGGCCATGCCTTCCAGTGCCGCCTCGGATGATTCCACCGTCTGACAGTAATACCGGGTCGGCACGGCCTCGCCGATGCCCACAATCCCCTCGTGCTCCAGCTCCACCAGCACCGTCTGCTTGGTCGAAACGCTCGAACGCGAGATGGTGAAGGGGTGCCGGAGAACCAAGTCCTGTCGATGCCATGTAAGTCTCATTGTCACCCCGTCTCGCTCGATTTCGGGCTTCGTCCGCTACTTCACACCGCTCCGACTGACGCTCGTTGTGGCACCCTCCGGCTTCGAGGACGCACCGGCATCCGAGTCCCCCGCCGACTGGCTTGAAGCCGGCTGACTGCCCGACAACGGAAACCGTGTTCGTAGCGCGTCGAATTGTCGATGAAGCTCGCTCTGAATCTCTCCGTGTTCCCGCTTCATTTTCTCCAACGCCGACAGTTTTAGGGTATCCCGACGCACACCTTTCATCTCCTCCGTCCGGTCGTCCAAGACCCCCGCCGCTTGGTTCAGGTAAAGTTGAGCTTCCCGCAATCGTCCTTGGCGAGCCCCGATTCGTGCCGCGGCCAGAAGAATTGAGGCGTCCTCCGGATCGAGGTTCACGGCCTCCTGAATCAGCATCCAAGCCTCACTGCGATCACACAACGGACCTGCCCTCGGGTCGGCCTTCACCTCGGCCTGGCCCTGTTTGGCGCTTGCGAGGCGCGGAGTGATCTGGGTTATCTTGTCGAAGCAAGACAAGGCGTCGGCAAATTGCCCCATCTCCATCCTTGCACGACCCATCATGTACAACGGCGCTACAAGGTGCTCGCTCCGCGAAGCCGTCGTGGAGACAAGAGGCTCCAGCACGCCGACCACGTCCTCCCACCGCTCCAAGTGAAAATAGCATGCCGCCAGCTTCGTCCTCGCCAGATAGTATGAGCTGACGATCTCGATCGCTTTGCGAAGATGCTTCATCCCCTCATCGAGTCGACCATGACTCGCATACCATGCGCCGATATTGTACTGGCACCGTGCCGATGCCGGCTGTTTCGCCAGACCGTCACGGAATAGGGCTTCGTCCGTTCGCCAAACCCGGTTCCTCTGGGTGGCCAGAACAACATAAGCCACCCACACAGCCGCAACGGCAGCCACCCACGGGATTGACAGCGCCCGGTAGGTCTTCGATCCCCGACGCCACAGCCGAGACGCCACCGCTGGAACCACAAGACCCCAGATCATCGCGACGCCCACGGAAGGCAGGTACATCAACCGCTCGGCGAAGGTCGTCCCGATCAGGACCAGCACATTGGCCGCGGGAGCGTAGCTGATCAGGAACCAGCCGATCGCCGCCGCCATCGTCTTCCGTCGGCGGAGAGAAACCCCTGCACACACGATCGACCCCGCCAGACACGCCAGCCCCCAAGCCACCGGAACACTCAGCGAACGTGCCACCGGAATGGCCTGCGGACTGTAATCGCACGAAAGCGGATAGCCCGTGATCAACAAATGGATGTACTTTCCGAACAGAACCAGTCCGGTCAACAGACGGGGCAGCCAGGACTCGTAGGCGAGGGGATTGTCCACCATGGGGAACGTTACCCCCTCGCCCAATACCATGCCCAAGGCCCATCGGCGCATCGTCATGACGACAATGACTGCGGCGAGCAGCCCCGTGTACCTCCAAAGGAAGCGGCTCGTAAGATAAGACTCCCACCCCCGTTCTCGCCGCTCAGCGGGCACGCATAAGCGTCGCCACACGTCAAACGCAACAACGAGCCCCACCACAACGATTGCACTCTCCTTGCTGAGCATCCCCGCCCATGCAAGCGCAACAACCCCGACATAACGCCACGTCAACCCGCGCCCCCCCCGCGCGGCATCGCCGACGTAGAGGACCATCGCCAGTACAACGGCCAGTCCGCCCAGCAACTCCGACCGTCCGACAATGGGGACAACCGCTTCCACGTGGATCGGATGCACGGCGTAAACCGCTCCGGCCACCACCGCCGATCGGAAGTCGCCGAAGAGCAACGTCATGAGCCGATAGAGGGATATGCACACGAGGGCATGCAGCGCGAGATTGACCGCACGGTAACCCGGCGCGCTCAGCCCCGTGACGGCGTGGTTCAGCGCAAAGCTCAGAAGCGTGACCGGTCGATAAAGCGTACGCTTGGTCACCGTCCAATAGGGCCCGGCGAACAGGCTCCCGATTCGCGAAAGACGGTGACTCCGTTGATCGCCGACGACCACCGCATGATCGTCGTAAACAAAGTCATTGGAAAGGCTGTTGGCGTAAACGCCGACGGCGACACACGCGAGGAATCCCACCGCGCACCAATCGCGCCGCGCCCACAAGTAACCCGAGGTCCAACGCTCCTGCATCGCCTGCATGCGCTCAACCATCCCTGTCCGTGGTGCGTCATGATAGAGCATAGGCCTTTCCGTTCAAGCCGCACCCCGTCTTCGCCTCGAACCCCCGTGACAGCCTTTCGGCCGCCCCTACACGGCGGCTCATCGCCGCGATATAATGGGTTCCTTTGTCGCATGGAGTGTTGTGCCGCCTCGCGGGAGACCCGACGTATCGCCTTCGCCATCGAGACCGACAAACTGACCCGCTATTACAACGGCCGTTGCGCGGTTGACCAAGTCACGCTTCGCATACCCGAAGGGTGTGTCTATGGGCTGCTCGGACCCAACGGCTCCGGCAAGACCACGACCATCAAGATGATGCTCGGCTTGCTCAAACCGACGCGCGGAACCGCACGCCTGCTGGGGCACGATTCCACGCGGCTGCCCCCCAAGCTGAGAGACCGCATCGGCTATGTGGCCGAGGGACACGAACTCTATCGCTCCGCGACCATTCGTGATCTGGCCGAATTCCAGAGTGCGTTCTTCTCCCGTTGGAACGGTCGATCGTTCAAACAGATGCTCGATCACTTCCGGCTGCTGCCGAAGCAACGAATTCGCCAGCTCTCGAACGGCCAGCGGGCCCAGGTCAGCCTGGCACTTACCCTGGCATGCGAGCCCGATCTCCTCATCATGGACGACCCCACGCTGGGCGTCGATCCCGTCATCCGACGACGCTTCCTCGAATCGATGATTCAGCTCATCAGCCAGACCGGTCGAACCGTCCTCTTCAGCAGTCACGTGTTGGCCGATGTCGAACGGGTCGCCCAACGAATTGGCATCCTCACGTTCGGCGTTTTTCGAGTGGACTGCACGTTGACCGAGTTCAAACAGAAGCTCCGACGTATCCGTGTGGTCTTCGATTCCGCCGTCCCTCCTCTGCTCGATTTGCCCGGTTTGGTCTGGCTTCAACTCACCGGCCGTGAATGCATCCTGACCATCGCGCACTATGACGGAACCCACGAAACCGCACTGCGGCAGCGCGGCGCCCGCGTCATCGAACCCTTGGAAAGCACGCTGGAGGACCTCTTCATCGACTACAACAGCGGCGGGCCCACCCAATACGTCGCCCGAGCGGGGGTGTCTCGATGACCTTGGCCATCATCAAGAAGGATTTCCGCGCCGGTTGGTTCTGGGTGGCCGGCGTCTCACTGCTGATGGTGGCCTACGTCACCCTCAACCTTTCCTCCTGGCCCGCGGAGTTCACGCTCGGTCGGATCGTCAGACCGTTCGCCATGATCGGAATCGTGGAAACCGACACCCGCTTCCCACTGGTTCGCCTGTCCGATTGTGCATACCTCGCGATGGCGTTCGGGATCGGATTCGGCTTGTGGCATGCGCTACCCGAGGTCGGAGGCGCCTGCGGCTTCTTTCTCAGCCGTCCTTGCTCACGATCTCGCCTCGCACTGGGAAAGTTGCTGGCCGGAACGCTGATGTTCTGGATCCCCGGCCTCGCGGCCACCGCCCTCGCCGGTACATGGTGCGTCTATGCCTCCCTCTCGGCGCCCCTGGAACCCTGGATGCTCGCCGCTCCGCTCCTGGGTTGGTTGATCGGCTATCTCTTCTACCTCTCCGCTGTCGCGGCGGCCTGGCGGCCCGCCCGGTGGTATGGCGGTCGACTGCTCCCGATCTTCCTTCCCTTGCCGCTGGGGTTCCTGATGCTGGAGGTCGTCCCGACCATCGAAGCCGCGTGGTCGATTGGACTCCTCTACACCGCGCTCCTCTGGATCATCGACGTTTATCTCCTGATTCGGTGGGAGGGCTGATCTGATGCGTCCGAGCCTTATCGGCCGATACGTTGGCGAGGTCCTCTTGGCAATGGTGCTCAGCCTCAGCACGTGCTTGCTGATCGGCATGATCGCCCCGGTGGTCACCAGCCTGTTTTCCGGCGGGGTGGACATCTTTGGCCGGCGTATCGTCTTCGACCGCGAAGGCGTCCCTCGAGTCGAGGTTCGAGAGGTCACCTACTCGCATCGCGGACAATCCCGACAGGTCACCTGGTACGACCTCGACGGAAACCGAATCGCCGTCTATCCCGAGCATCAGGCCCCTCGGCTGGGATTCGGCGTAATCCTGGACCTTGATACCGTCCTCAAATCAAACTGGCGAGGCGGTCGCAGGAGCGACCTCACCGGCTGGCGTTTTCTGCCGCCGCCCGGTCTTGAGGTGGCGATGTGGCATAAGCTACCCTACCGAGGACTGCTGGTGGGTTACCTTTACCCCTATGGCCGCCTGATCGGCCACATCGGTCCCGACGGCCTCATCGAACCCGGCGGCGTCATCGGCCAACGATTTCGGAATCCCCGTTTCATTGCCTCGCCCGGACAGCTTGGCCAGATCTGGGTCGACGTCGACAAGATCTACTCCATTGATTTGGAAAGAATGACGGTCCGAAAACTCTGGACCTCGCCCTTCGGTCCGATCCGCGCCCTCGGCTACTACGGGCAAATGGGCATCATTCTGTGCGGAAATAAGATCCAGGTCATCGACTTCCAGAATTTCCTGCCCCGGATGCGCCTCGAAGGCGAGCTCCCGCCCGACCTGCGCCATCATGTCGCCTGGCAGGTCGCGTGGTGTAAGGACCGACTCATCATCGCCAACCTCGGCGAGCGGAGCATGACCGCATACTACCTCGACGCCAAAGGCCGGGTTCTCGACAGTAAGAAGATCGGCGATACGTCGATCAAGGGCATGTCCCGATTGAGAATGATCGCCCTGACCGTCGCCTCGTCCATCACCACCCCTTGGGCCGGCATCAGCTTGCAATACGTGCTCAAGTACAAGTTCCCGGACGCCTTTCGGTTGGTTGAACAGTGGACGAATTGGCCCTATCAACAACCGTTTCTTACCATCAGCCTCGTACTGACGGCCTTCTCCGTGTTCCTTACCTACCGGCACCTGCGCCTGCGGAGCACGACGTTCCAGATGGTCCTCGGGCTTCTAGGCACGCTGCTGTTGAGCTGGCCCGGCCACTTGGTCTGCCGAACGCTGTTCGATGTGGCCGCCCGAACCCCCTGTCCGGCCTGTGGGCGACCTCGGGCTGTCGACCGCCCCACCTGCCCTCACTGCCGGGCCCGATGGCCCGACCCGCCCCAAAAGGGATGCGAAATCCTGATCCCGCCCAAGCTCGCCTAGGCGTTCGAGCCGACTGCATCCGATCGGAGCCGCGTCGCGCAAGCGACCGGTCCCAATCCGAGCCGCGTCGCGCAAGCGACC
>CAZQTW010000001.1:52778-211850 GCA_964596165.1 uncultured Planctomycetales bacterium
GCGTCGCGCAAGCGACCGGTCCCAATCCGAGCCGCGTCGCGCAAGCGACCGGTCCGCTCCACCGACAATGGCATAGAACCGCCGCGATGGAAAGACCGGGTCCGGGTGCTTGCGCACCACGGCTCTGTCATCAGCACCCCACCGGGTCGCCCCCATCTCTGGCCGTTTCACCGCTTCTCCGGTAACCCCAACGTGTACGCGGGTCGTTCCTTCATCTGGAGCGCCGCATGGCTATAGTACGGATACACACTCCACTCGACACACGTCAGGAGGTCCGGCTTGCCGTCACCGTCGATGTCGCCGGCATAGGCGTTCGGACCGTGTGCCGTCACCTTGATCGGCTTGCCGAAGCAACAGAACGTCACGGGCTTCTCGAACGTGGAATCGGTCTTGGTCCCGCAATTCCGTAGCAGGTAGATGCTGCCCTTGGCATCCTCGGTCCCGGCACAACTGTAGACGACGTCGAGCATGCCGTCGCCGTCCCAGTCCACGCACTTGAACGATTCCGTCCAGTGGGCCCTGCGCTCCACGATCGAGTCGTCGATCAGACGTCCATCAACCAGTTTCAACCGACGGTCTTTCTTGAGCCGCAGCTTTCCCTCGGCGTCGCGATACTGCGTGAACAGCGTCAGCTTGCGGACATGCCCATCGTGCGTGATCAGGTCCGTCAGCCCGTCGCCGTTCATATCGCCGAACCCCGCGCCGGTCCGCCAGAAAAACGGCTGGTCCTCTTCATAGGGGTACGGATTGTTCGGCACCTTTTCGTCGCCGGCCAGCTTGGCCGACTTGGCCCGCTTCTCCGGCGAGTCGGGATACCCCTCACAAATCACCTGAAGCCGAGGACCGAATCTCGGCTCGCGCCGCGTGCCCGTGTTCTTGTACCAGAAAATGCGATTCGTTTCGTTCGGCAGCATGAGATCCAAAAGCCCATCGCCGTCCCAGTCCACATAGGCCGGATACGGATAACCCATGTTGTGCCAATGCTTTCCGCCCAGCACCTCGTCGCGAAGGATACGGATAAGCTTGCCCTCGGACTCGATGAACTGCGGTTCGGCGAACGCCGGCCTCAGAGTGTTTCCGGTGTTGATCACGATCCGCGGCCAGCCGTAGCCGCCGCCGACCAGCAGGTCGAGATCGCCGTCGCCATCCCAATCGCACACATAGGGCCACGCCTGATCGCTCATCGACAGGACTGCCGACACCGACGCCGCCCGCCCAAACCGAACGAACCTTGGCTTGCCGGCCTCCATCCCGACCCGTTCGTAGAACGATACTTCCTGGAAAACATTGTGCTGCACGAGCAACCCTCGATGGTTCCCCTCGTTCACCGCCGCCAGATACGAAGGCCGCCACACGTCGATGGACGGAACCGTTTGGTCCGGCCCGAATCTCGGCGAATCGCCGCCGAGGTTCTTTCGCCACGCAACCACAAACTCGTGCACGTCGCCGGCCGGTCCGGGAACCAGGCCCACGGCGTCGAGCAGACCGTCGTCGTCCATGTCGTGGAAGCAGGGCTCGCCGCTGACGTCGAGTCGAACCGCCTTGTCCTTGTCCACCGCCATGGGCCAGCCCTTGGGATTGCTGTTCTTCAAGTAGTGGGCCCCGATAACAAGATCGAGGGCACCGTCCCTGTTCAGGTCGACCACCCGCAACGAGCCTTGCGCCCACTTGCCGGTCGGCCGCGGCACGCTCCCGCTGGCCACAAAGACCGGCATGCCGCCCACATCTCGCTTGCCTGAATTCAGATAGACGAAGACGCGATCGCCGTTGCTCGGCGTGTATAGCATGTCAACGAGCTTGTCGCCGTTCAGGTCGGCGAAGTCGGCGAACATGTAGACCGTGCTGATGTACTTGAAGTCCGTCGAGTTCGGATCGTCGACGTAGCGGACGCGGACCAGGTCGCCGTAAAGGAACTGGTTGTCCTTGCCGACCCGCGGATAGCAGATCACGCCGTCCCAGGGCCACCCCGGACGATAGGCATAGTTCCATGTGCCCACCAGGTCGCGATGGCCATCGCCCGTCAGGTCCACCAGCCCGCTGATGTACGGCAAGGCGATGGGCCGCGGCACACCGGCGTTGTATCGCAGGAGATCCCCGGTCCCGATCATCGGCGTGTACTTGGCCGGCGCGAGCGCCGGTCGCTTCTGGCACGTCTGGAAGCAGATTCTGTAAGTCTTGTGCGACGGATCGCGGACGACCCATTCGACCCGCCCGACATCGCCGTAGGCGAAGTCCTCGGTCACCGCACACGGAACCGTTTCGCCGTTGGCCGCGTCCATCACGCGGATTGAGTTTGGATTCAGCACGCCCGATAGCCCCGCCTTCTTGATGATCCCCGCGAAATCGATCAACGGGTCCATCGGCGTATTCCGAAACAGCAGCTCTGACGTGACAGTCAGTGACATGACATATGTGGGCGACTCTTCCGCCCGGACCGCTGTTCCCGACCCACAGACAACCGCAAGACCGACGGAACATGCGATCAGAAGACACTTCATGGTTGCTCGCCTCCCTGGCATGGCAGTTACGTGACGCTCGAAGGATAGGGTGAGACTGAGGGTGTACGCAAGCCGAGCCGCTATCAGAGCCGCGTCGCGCATGCGACCGGTCCCATCGCCTTCGGGGCGCGTGCGTCTCGCCCGCATTCTTTCCCTCCAATCGTCGTTCCGACTCGGCTCCGTCACGGCGTAGCACCGCGAAGCCAGGCCCCGTCACGGCGTAGCGCAGCGAAGCCGGAACCCGTCACGGCGTAGCGCAGCGAAGCCGGAACCCGTCACGGCGTAGCGCAGCGAAGCCGGAACCCGTCACGGCGTAGCGTAGCGAAGCCGGATCGTCTCGACCCACCTCACCCGACCGTAGCCCCGTCAGGGCCCTCCGAGACTCGTCCAGAACGTCGTTCTTGATTGACCGTCCCGCCGAAATCCAAAAGCCCTGCGGGGGCCACAGAGCATCACACTCGACCCCATGCCAACAGCATTTTCGATTCGCCGTTACAGAACCACGGCGCGAAGAATGGCCACGTGCGAGCGAGGTATCGTACCGCCTCCACACATGGAAGGGGCTCAGCGTTCAAGGAAACAGCGCGCCAAGCTAAACGCCTCAATTCATTCACAGACCAGAGTCCTCGGCTCATTGCCGCACGCGGGAATCCTGATCACCAGGGCGGAGGTGACGGCGTCCCATTGATAGTCTGTCACCGCTGCACCGTCGAGCACAATGGTGTTCGGCCGGGCCGACAGCCGTAGCGTCGCCGTGAAGTCGCGAGTGGCCGGCATGCCGGCATAGTTGCCCTCGCGCGGTCCGATGGTCAGCTTGACTGTTTTTCCGGTTGTCTCACACGCAACACGCGTTCGGGCGAATTCGCCTTTGCGATAGCCAAGGCTCTGGCCGTCGTCTTCATATAGCGTGAACGTACTGCTTGCAGCAGGATAGACGAGCAAACCCACTTCCGGCGACCAGCCCTTGTTGACGTGGTCGAGAGGAGGCCACGTGGGAATGATCGCCCCACTCTTGACCAGCAGTGCCCCCCCGTGCTTGGCGTTGACCTCGACGGGCAACGTGGCCGGACCCTTGGTCTCCTTTCCACTCCAGAAGTCGATCCAAACGCCGTCCGGCAATCGGACGTCCTTGCAGAAGGCCGAGACCAGCAGAAAATCGCCCAGCAGATACTGCTGCAGGCGGGAATCCCAGCTCGGATCCTCCGGATAGACCATCGACATCGCCCGCATGACCGGATACCCCGTCAACGCGGCCTCGGCCGCCGTCGAGTAGAGGTACGGGAGCAACCGATAACGGAGCCGTCCGTATTCACGAAACTGCGCGGTCTGGGCGTCGTTCAGGAGCCACGGCTGATACCAATAGTCCCAGTTATTCTGTTGAGCCCAGGTCTGCAAGAATCCGAAATGAATGCCCTCCACCTTCGTGACGTCCATGTCGCACGAGTGGTTGGAATGGCCCGAGAACCCGAGATTCAACATGGAGGCCAGTGGCTTGGCCCCACCGCCGGTATCGCCGGCCCACGTCGCGACGTATTGCTGAAGGCCCGTGTAGCCGCTGGCGGAGTAGACCATGGCACGACGGCGCGTGTGATCCTCGAACCCGCGGGCCATCTGTTTGGCGTAGATCACGGGATAGAGGTTGTGCATCTCCTCGTCGGTCATGCCGTTGCCCCACTTGCGGTTGGGGTGCTCAAGGACCTGGTTGGCCCCGTCGAGTTTGAACGCCGAGGCCCCCTGATCGACGAACTGCTTGAGGTGTTCAAACCAGGGCTCCGATCCCTCGGGCGGCTTCGAATCCTTCCCCCCGGCCTTCTTCTCCGGCTTCGGATTCAGATGCGGGTCGCGAAAGACACCGGGCTCGTCCGGCTTTTCGGGTGGCGTGGGGCCGGTCGCGACGACCCGCTTCAGTCCGACAAGTTGCTGCTCCTCGAAGACACTCAGGTCGTAGTCGCAGCAAAGCCAAAGGCTGAGTCTGAATCCCTTACGTGCCAGCGCTCCGAAGAAGGTGTGCGGACCCTTGGGCGCCCAATAGGGGATTGGAAATCGGTCGGGATGCCACTTCTTGGCGGTGCTGAAGTCGTAGTGTTTGGACATCCATCCGGGTTCCAGCCCAATCACGTCACACGGCATACCTTCGCGGCGAAACGTAAGTGCCTCGTTGATCATGTTGAACGCATCGATGTTCTGGTTGCAGACGTAGGTGAACGCGTATCCCCAAATCGGCAGCAGCGCGGGGCGTCCGGTGAACGAGGTGTATGTATCGAGCAGATCCCGGTAGTTCGGGCCGGTGAAGAGATAGTAGTCGACATCGCCCCGGGCAGCGGTACAGATGAGCCGGTCCGGGTCGCTCTTCCCGACGTCGAACGTGTTTCGCCACGTGGTATTCATCAGCAGGCCCCAGCCGCGATTGCTCATCAACACGGGCACTGGAATGTAGGAATTCACATCGCGTACCCAGACCTCATACGCACCACCCCGCCGCATGATGTTGTCGCGGTTGACGTCTCCAAGCCCGTAAAGCCGCTCATCTTTGCTCAACATGAAGCGAATGTCGTAACCCCCGTTGACGTGGTGGGTGGGAGCGGTCTGTTCCGTCAAAGCCATTCCGTCAGGAGTAGCCAAGGTGATCTGGCCGTCTTTCCGATTGATCGCCAGTCGAGCCTGCTTGGTCATGAACGTATAAACCCCACCCGCATCGGCTTGTTCAAACGCAACGTCAGGAAAAACAGCCGTCAAGACACCGTAGCGATTGAGCGCGGATTCGGTCCACTGACCGGTCTTGCTGCGGCGGATACGGAAAAGCCGCTCGCCCAACACATCGACGCGGACGGACACACCCTGATCCAACGCGATGACCACGTTTCGCTTGGTCAGCGGTGCGGAATCCGGCCACCCTGTGGCCTTACGTGGGTCCGCGGCCTCGGTCACACCGACAAGAAACATGCCGGAAAGAACGACGTACATCATGGTCTTATGCATCTACCATCCCTCTCTCAAAGTCACGATACGTACAACTCTCCGGCCGCCAACGACCGGCTTGGTCTCTTGATCAGACAAACGGTTCCCACAGGGCCGGACACCCCCGGCCCGACGCTGGACGATGAGCTGCCCCACATGCATGGCCGCATGGACCATTACAGAATGCATGACTGCGTGGCCCACCGTCGGAAACAGGTAACGATACCGCTCGTCCGGCAAAGGTGCCGACAGGCTCGCCTCACCCAATTCACGAAGCCTATCCGTCAAACGGCTCGTGTCTGGACCGGCCGAGACCATCCGCTTCGCAAGGCGGGCCGATTTACTAGGAAGCTTCGCCGTCCAAGGCCCCCCCTTCGTCATCCGGCTCAATCGGTTCCTCGTCGGGTTGATTCATCGCCGCCATGTTGTAGCGGACCCATTGAAGGCACAGACCGCGAGCCGGAGCGGTCGGCCCGGCCTGGGAGCGGTCGCGACCGGCCATAATCTCCGCAACGCGATCCGGCGGCCAGTGCCCTCGCCCCACCTCCAATAACGTACCGATCATGTTTCGAACCTGGTTGTAGAGGAATCCGCGACCCACCACATCGAACCGGATCTCCCTGTAGTGGCGCCGGATTTCGATCCGCTCGACGGTCCGGATGGTACTTTCGCGCGGACTGCCCTTGGTGGCCATCGCCTCGAAGTCGAGCCGGCCGATCATGTGGCGAGCCGCCTCGTGCATGGGTTCGATTTCCAAGGGTTGCCAGAAGTGGTACGTGAATCGCTGAAGGTGCTCTTCGACCGGACGGCCCGAGGCGTTGTAGACCCGGTACCGATAGAGCTTGCCCCGAGCGGATCGAATCGCATGAAAGGACGCCGGAACCTCCGCGGCGTGCGTCAGCGTCACATCCTTGGGAAGATGACTGCCAATGGCCCGACGCAGATTCTCAATGGGAATTCGCATGGACGTAAAGAAGTTGGCCACCTGGCCGGCGGCGTGGACACCGGCATCGGTTCGTCCGCTGCCGATCAGATCAACCCGGTGCTGAACCACGCGGCGAGCGGCTTGTTCGATGCACTCCTGAACGGTTCGCGCCGCCGATTGCCGCTGCCAGCCGTGAAAGTCGGTGCCGTCGTACGCGATCACCAGCTTGATGTTGCGTTCCATCGCGACCGCAGTCAACTATCTCATCAAGAGGATCAGATTAAAGACAATGCTCAGAACGAGGAGAATCGCCAGTACGGCGATGATCGTCCAGCTCGGTTGGAGCCCGAACGCGGCCGGGCCGGAAACCTCGCTCTGCGATTGCTCGGCCGCCACGTGTTCTTCCTGCTCCGCAAGCCCCCGAAGAAGATCGGATTTGAACTTCTTGCGAGCCTGGAGCGGCGGTTCGCCGCGCGCGACCGCCTCAAGGTCCATCAGAAGATCCTTGGTCGAGGCGTAGCGGTCCTCGGGCTTCTTGGCCATCATCACCTCGATGATCTCGCCGATCCCGGCCGAGAGCCGCGTGTTGATGTGATCGGGGGGGATCAACTGCTGCTTGAGGTGCTTGTGCATGACGGCCGTAGGCGTGGGACCCTCGAAGGGATACCGTCCCGTGACGATGTGATAAAAGGTCGCACCCAGGGAATAGATATCCGCTCGGAAGTCGATATTCACTTCGCCGCGAACCTGCTCCGGGCTGATGTAATAGGGCGTACCGAAGGCCCGCCCGGCCTCGGCCATCGCCGCCTCTTTGTCGGTCGCCTCGCGAGCCAAACCCATGTCGGCCAGCTTCGCAACGCGATCTCGGGTGATCATGATGTTCTTCGGTTTCACGTCGCGGTGGATGAACCCGCGCTCGTGAGCGTGATCCAGCGCCCGTCCGATCTGGATGATGATGTCAAGCGCCTCACTCTCACTGAAAACCTTCCCCTTGGCCATCTCGTCGTAGAGAGTGTGGCCGTCGACGTATTCCATCACGAAGTAGTGCCGGCCCGCCGCCTCGCTAACGTCGATGGCCTGCACGATATTGGGGTGGTTCAGCTTGGCCGCCGCTTTTCCCTCCTTGTAGAACCGCTCGACGAACTCCTCGTTCTCGCTCAGTCGAGGCGGCAAGACTTTAATCGCCACATACCGGTCAAGGCTCAACTGCTTGGCCTTGTAGACAGTCGCCATGGCGCCGGCGCCGATCTTCTCAATGATCTGAAAGCCGGGAATCTGCTGGGCCGGACGTGTCGCCGAATCCTCGGCGGTCTCGAGTCGTTTGACCTGAGCCGCCGTCAGAACCCCCTGCTCGACCATGACGTTGGCCAGGGAGACCTTCTTTCCGCGCGTGGCCAGGTCTTCCTTGCGCGCAATGCATTTCTTGACCTCGTCCTCGGAGGCCAGCTTATGTTCCACAACGTACCTTGCGAAGTAGGTATCTTCCGTGACCTTCACCATGGATGCTCATCCGTTGTCACTGCGCACAGCCGAAGCTACCCGATAAGACAGGCCGTAGCGTGAAATGCCAAAACCTATCAAACTCTATGTGGATTGTCACGCCTAATCAACCCCCTCGTTCAGATTTCCAACAGACCGCGGAGCCTCTCGGCCGCACGCCTGGGATGGCCCGGGAGCTCGGCGGCGGCCGCACTCACGTCCGAGAACTGGCGATCCGTCCAAACGCCGACTGTCTGGTCGGACCAGTCTTCAAGTCCCAGTACGTTCAGAAATAGCTGTCCGAGCTGACCGACATTCAGCCCCGTCGATGCACTGAGCCGCACGACGTTCCAACCGCCTTGTCGAACCACCGGACCCCAATCCGCATGTTCGGGGAGATCGCTCTTGTTGAGGACCAGTATGATTCGACCCGTCGACCGTTTCGCGCCCACCGCATCGAGGGCAAAGCGTGTGGACGGCGAGAGCGGTTGCGAACCGTCAACGACCAGCAAAACCGCGTCGGCGGCGGCAATCCGGCCGAGGGCACGCACGATGGATTCCTGCTCGATGGGATCATCGGCTGTCCGCAAACCCGCCGTGTCGGTGAGGATCATGGGCACTCCCTCGATCGCCGCCGGTTCCGCCACATAGTCGCGAGTGGTGCCCGGCTGCTCGGAGACAATACTCCGAGGTTGCCCAAAGAGCAGGTTGGCCAGCGTGCTCTTGCCCGCATTCGGCGGGCCGGCGATGACGACATTCACCCCATCGATCAAGTATCGTGCCGACTCGTGGCGGGATAAAACCTCCTCCAATTCGCGTGGGACCTGCTCCCAAGCTGCCGGGGCCGCCGACTCGAGCCGGACGATCCAACGTTGCAAAAGAGCAGGAAGGGCAACCTGTTGACACACCAGCCACATCGCCGCGCGGTGCGTCTTGGCGCGAATCAGCGACGCCCACGCTTCGCGTTCGACGGCGTTGTTCGCCGGCCAACCGAGGAGCCCCACTTCCTGGGACTTCGCCAGACTCGCGCCGTGACGAACGAGCAACATCAGGATGCGTTGAACGACGCGGACGCCGCCGTGTGCGTTGATGTCCGCCAGCCACTCGACGCTCGACCGTTTCTCCTCGCCCAGGGGCCGTCCTGTCAGTACAACGTCGTCGATGACCTCATCGCCATCCACGATTTGCCCGTAGTGGACCCGCCCCGGCGTTATCGCAAAAGGCTTGGTCCCGTGCGGTCGAAAGACCTGCCGTACGATATCCAGGGCCCGCGCGCCCATGACCCGGACCACAGCAATTCCGGCCGGCGCCATCGCCGTCAAGGCCATCGCCCAGGTTTGCGTTTCCGAATGCAAGAAGTCACAATCAGGCATCGCGTTCGCCAAACATACGATAGTACGCCAACGCAATGCCCCTGAGGGTCAGGTCCGGCACAACATGATCGACGAAATTGGCGTGCCGGGCGATCAACTCGGCGGCACCGCCCGTCAAGACGAGTTCGGGCCACTTGCCCATTTCGGTGGCGTAGCGCTCGACCACTTCTCGAAGCACGCCGATCGCGCCAAAAAAGATCCCGTTGTTGATTGCCTCTCGCGTGTCACGCCCCCAAGGGTTGGTCGGCGCTATGATTTCGACCATGGGCAGCGCCGCGGTGTGCTCCTGAAGAGATAATGCCGACAAACGCAGCCCTGGGAGAATCACCCCGCCCATGAAAACACCGTCATCACTCACGCAATCAATCGTGATGGCCGTTCCGAAGTCGGCCACGACGCAGGCCCGTCGAAGGTGGTCGTGTGCCGCCGCGGCGGCGCAAACCCGATCCACACCCACCGTCCGGGAGTTCGTGACATCCACGGACATCGGCAGGGCAACCTGATCGCGAATCACCAGCAGGTGCTGCCCCGTGATCTGGTGGACCAGTTCCCTGACCTCCTTGAGGATCTCCGGCGCGACCGAACCGGCCACAACCGCGCGGCCGGCCTGGGAATCGAGTCCGGACCAAAGGCGCGAGATGGCCTCCATCAGCCCTTTCTCGTCTCCGGCCTCCACCGCGATCCGATCGCCGACCTTGCCCTGATGTGCCGCCCCCAGATGAATACTGCTGTTCCCGATGTCGATGACCAGGAGCTCTCCCACCGGCTTATTGCCCAGGTCCGGCGATCGGTGCTGCGGAGGAGTCCTTGCCATGTCATTCGCCTTTCAGGCCATGCGTCGGAAGGTACTCTGAGCAATCGGACCGCGAAGCCTGGACCCGACATCCTTGCGGGCCGCGGCATCCGCCAAAACCCCGAACGTACCGTCGATCGCCTTCAGATATGCATCGATGACCGCGTCGTCGTGGGCAAGCGACAGCATCACGCCCTTGGCCGCCAGGAAACCGCGATCCAGCATCTCCTGGGTGAAAAGCGTCGAAAACGCCATGGTCTCGTCGCCAAAATCGAACACCATCGAGGGCAACGGCGGTTTGCCCAGAACCCTGATGGGCAGACCGTGCTTCGTCGCCAACTCGGCCAGACCTTCTCGAACCCTTCCGCCGAGGCGCCAGAAATGCTGAGGACCGTTGACGGCCCGGAGTTTCCGGATCGTCGCCAACGCCGCCGCAGGTCCGATGCCCTCCGTCCAGTAGCTGCTGCTAATGAACGACCGCTGCGCGGACTCCATGACGTCGCGCCGGCCCATCACGGCCGCCATCGCGTAGCCGTTGCTCATGGCCTTCGCGATAACCGCCATGTCGCCCGTGATCCCCAGGACCTCTTCGGCTCCACCCATGGCATAACGGAAGCCGACCGTCACCTCGTCGAAGATCAGCACGCAGCCGTGTTCCGAAGCCAGCCTCCGCACCCTCGGCAGGAAATCGGGATGCGGATCGTACTGACGGATCGGCTCCATGATGATGGCCGCGAATTCGCCCGGGTATTGCTCAAGCAGCCCTTGGAGTTGCTCCGCATGGTTGTACTCGAACGGCATCGCCGTGCCGGACAGCCCCTTCGGAACACCTTCCGCCGCCAACCCGGGGAGCAGGTGGCCGCGGAGGGAATCGCCGCCAGCCAGATTGGCCGCCAGATACCAGTCGCTCCACCCATGGTAGCCGCAGAAGGCGACTCGATCTCGACGCGTGTGGGCCCGTGCAATGCGAATGGCCACGGCCAACGCCTCGCCGCCGGTCCGAGTGAACCGAACCATCTCCGCACACTCGAAGATCTCGCACAGCAACTCGGCCAGTTCCACTTCGTCCGGAGAGTTCAGCGTCGTCGTTACGCCGTTCTCGATCCGCCGTCGCACGGCGGCGTCCACGTCGGGATCCGCGTACCCGCAGATCGCCTGTCCCACACTCATTTGCATGTCGATGAACTCGCGACCGGCAAGATCCCAGACACGACAGCCCTTCGCTCGACTGAAATAGGCCGGCCACTGCTCCGGAGCAAATAGCTCCGCACGCTTGCTGAGCAGTTGTCCGCCTCCCGGGATGAGGCGCAAGGCCTTCTGCCAAAGCTCCCAACCCGGATTGCCCCCTTGGGCGGATGCTGGTGCCATTCGAGAGTTCTCCTCAAACACCGCTCGAAACGTCAACTTCGTCCCCGCACTCGATCATCCCGCCGTCGACTCCAAAGATCAAGCCATAAGCAACCCGTCACCGTTCTCAAACGCACGGTTCGTTAGGAAACGTTTCACACGACGCCGCCAGTTCACGACCCCGACGTCCACGGGCCCCCGCGTGCACTCAAGAGGGAATCCGGCGTCATCCGCAACCGAACGCAATTCCAGAACGGACGGGTAATGGTGGGATCCGGATCAAATCCCGAGCGTAAGGAGCCCCCTCGGTGGTGACTCTGTCAGGCCTCGATATCGACGTGCATTTTCCCCGTGGCGTCGGTGGTGATGCCCTTTCGCTCCTCGCCGAGCGGCCCCGAACCCGTGTTTTCCGGGTTCTGCGATTCCGAGAAGCTTCGACCCTGTCCGCCGCCACCATGTTCGGCGTTGATCGTAAGGTCGGTTTCGTCGGCAACGACGTCGTTCTCTCGCTGAATCGCCTTCCGCTCCGCCTCGCGCGCCACTTGGGCGGCACGGTTGTGCTCATTGTCCTGCAGCGTCGCTACCGCCTGTTGCTGCACCCCCGATTGGAGCACGGAGCCGGCAAGTTGTGTTGGCATTGAAGACATCAGGCCTGTCCTCGCCGCTAAGGTCTCACCCCTTCCTTCTATCGACGCTTCGCCGCATTCCCCTGCATGGCAAGTTCGCCCCTTGGCGGGGCCATCATATCCGAAACCCCCGTATCCATCAGACGCGAAGCTCCCGCCGCCGATGATTCAGTTGGGCCTTCAGGCGACTGAGAATGGAGGAATGCATCTGCGACACACGCGACTCGCTCAGATCGAGCGTTGCGCCGATCTCCTTCATCGTCATCTCCTCGTAGTAGTACAGAACTACGATGAGCCGCTCGGCGCGGGTGAGCCCTCGCGTCACAAACTCCTTGAGATCGCGACTCTGGACCTCGTGCAGCGGATCGACGCCGCTCTTATCCTCCAGGACGTCGATTTCCCGGATGTCCTTCTGGGAATCGGTCTCGAAGTACTTGCGGTTCAACGAGACTTGCGTGACGGCGGTCGCGTCGCGGAGGAGCCGGTCGAACTCCTCCCGGGACATGCCCATCCGCTTGCCGATCTCTTCCTGGCTCGGTGTGCGCCCCAATTCAGCCTCAAGCTCTCGGCTGACCGCTTCAAGCTTGTGCGCGCGCGATCGTACCAAACGGGGAACCCAATCCATGTTTCGAAGCTCATCGAGAATCGCGCCTCGGATTCGCGTCGCCGAGTAGGTCTCGAACTTCACCCCTCGCTTGAGGTCGAATGCATCAATCGCGTCCATCAGACCGAAGATGCCCGCCGACATCAGGTCGTCCAACTCGACCTCGTCGGGAAGCTTCGCGCAAATCCGTTCGGCGTTGTACTTCACGAGCGGCAAATAATGCTCGATCAGTTGGTTGCGAAGCTCCTTGCTGGCCTCTCGCCTGTACCTTCTCCAAAGGGCCTTCAGTTCCTTGTCGGTCTTTGTCTTGACCATCCGACTCCTCCTTGAGCGGTAGCCTCAAACAATTGAACCGGGTTGATGGGGTGTGGGTCTCCGTCGGTGCGCTCGCACCCAACCTCACCGAGTCATCACTCGTGCGCCGGATCCCTCCTGGGTCCGCACGGAATTCTGTTTGTCCGTTCCTGAGCTCAAGGCGGCGCCCTGAGCGGCGTATTCCGCCTCGCGGGCCTTCGCCTCTTCTTCCATCTTCAGTTGGTGGTGCTCTTCGATGACCGTCTGGGCGACCCAGCCCGCCCCCAGACCGATGAACAGAAACACGACCAGCGCCCACAGGGCACGGCTGAGAACCACCTCGGCAGGATTGCCCACCGCCACCCCTCGGAGAATGGTGACTCCGAAAGCCAGCAGCGCCAGGCTCGCACCGCATGTGCGAATCATCGTGCAACGTCCTTGTCGCTGGCCGCAGCCATCCGTGCCGCGGCAACCGCCCCAATGCTACGTCAGTAAAACAGGTTCGCCACCCGCCGGAAGAAGCCTTCCTCCGACTGACCGGCAAACGTATCCCGCGCCAACTTGGCCGCCACGGCGGCCAGACAACTGCTTGCCGGCGCCCGGGGGTACTTCAAAACTACGGGGGCCCGCTGGCGAACGGCCATCGCCACGTGCTCGTCCCTCAGAATGTACCCGGTATTCGCCACCTCCAGCTTCAGGAACCGCTTCGCCACGTCGGTCAGCCGTTTCGCCGCCGCCTGCGCCTCCGCGCTGCTGTTGGCGAAATTGACCACCACGCCCAGCGACGACTCGAAACGCTCGCGCGATAGCACCTTAATCGTCGCATAAGCGTCCGTCAGCGCCGTCGGCTCCGGCGTCGTCACCACTACGACAAAATCCGCCGCCGCCGCGAACGTCATCACGTTTCGAGAAATCCCCGCCGCGCAATCCAGAACCACGATATCCGCCAGCGACTCCAGTTGCACCATCGACTGGACCAGATTGTGCCGTTCAAACTCGCTCAGGTTGGCCAATCGCCCGACGCCGGACGTCCCCAGAATCAGCTTGATGCCGCCGGGTGCGTCGACCAGAACCTGATCGATCGTCTTGGACCCGCTGATCACGTGGCTCAGGTTGTACGGTGCGTTCAGGTCCAGTAGAACGTCCGCATTGGCCAATCCCAGGTCCGCGTCGATCAAGACCACCCGGTGCCCCCGAGCCGCAAGACAGATCGCGGCATTGACCGCCACGTTCGTCTTGCCGACGCCGCCCTTCCCGCTGGTGACGGCCACAAGCCGGCTCACGCCGCGGTTCTCGCGAACAAGCTGTCGCAGTCGATCGGCCTGATCGCCCGATGTACTCATGAGGACCTCAACAACGCGTGCGACGATGCCACCGTCGGCGCCCGCCCCAGGATCATCCGCGCCAAATCGCAGGCGCGACCCACGTCGATGTCATCCGGCACATCCTGCCCCATCGTCACGTAACTGAGTCGCTTCTCCACCGCCCGAACGGCAGCCAGTATAACTCCGAAACCGACGGCCTCGTCAAGCTTCGTGAAAATGATGCGGTCGGCTCCCAAGGCACCGAATCTCTCGATGGCCGACCGAAGGCACGCCGCCGTGCCGGTGCACGACAGAACCAAGTGAATCTCATCCGGTCGAATCGCGTCGAAAAAGGCCTTGAGTTCATTCAGGCGAATCGCGTCGTTCTGGCTGCGCCCCGCCGTGTCGATCAGCACGAGATCCGAAGCGTCCATCTGCCGCACCGCGTCGGTCAGTTCCTCCGGCGTCAGAACCACCTCGAGCGGAACATCGATGATCCTTGCGTACGTCCGGAGCTGGTCCACCGCCGCAATCCGGTAGGTGTCGATCGTGATAAGACCGACGCGTTTGTGTTCCCGCAGCTTGAAATGCGCGGCGAGCTTGGCGATCGTCGTCGTCTTGCCGACGCCCGTCGGTCCCACCAGGGCAACGCGCTTGGCGCGACCCAATGACGGGTCCAAGGTGATCGGTCCCGCCTCGGGGATCATCCCCGCCACGCACCGGGCCAGACGCTCCTGAACCAATTCCCCGTCGCGGAGCTGTTCGCCGGTAAGACCTTCGCGAACCTGCCGAACAATGTCCCGGGCGATCTCCTCCCCGACCTGCTCCTGAACGAGTTGCGTGTAGGCCTCGAACAGCTCGGCCGGCACCTGGCTCGCTCGCGTCTGCCGCGATTCCGTCACCAGTTGTTCCACCAACGAACGGATCATGCCCAAGTCGGATTTTACCGACTCGTCGACGGCCGGCGAGACGTCCCTCGCGAACGACGACGCCGACGGCTTGACCACCGGCGCGCCGGACCGATTCGCCTGTTCCGCCGGGCGCGACACGGTTCGCGGCTTGATCCAGGCGACTTGCGACTCCTCTGCCGGACCTGTGGCGGTAATTTCAACCACGTTCTTACCGCCGATCCCGAGGAAGCCCCCCGCCTTGAAGGTCCGAGTGTGCAGGATAACGGCGCCCCGCCCGAGCTCCTTCTTGACCTTCTGCAAGGCCCCCGCCATCGTGCCGTCACGATACGTTCGCAGATTCATCGCTTAGCACCACCATGCCCAAGGACTTTACCTCGACTCCACGAACAATCTCGTTGTATGCCAACACGCCCACGTGGGGCAGTACCGGCTCGATCAGCCGTCGCACCCAGGCGCGAACCTGAGGCGAACAGAGAATCACCGGCGTCCGACCCCCCGCGGCCGGAATCGCCTGATGGATCTGGGTATTGACCGCCTCCACAATCCGATTCTGAATCACCGGCGGAAGGGTCAGATACGCCAGGCGATCGCTTCGCTCGATGTGCGTGTTGATCTGTTCCTCAAGCTTCGGATCCAGCGTGACGCAGCAGAGTTGATTGTTGTCGTCGACGTAGGTCTGGCAGATCGTACGCGCCAGCGCGTTTCGAACATATTCCGTCAAAACGTCGGCGTCCTTCGTTCGCCCCGCCCAGTCGCCCAGGGTCTCCAAAATCGTCTCGAGATCGCGGATCGGTACCCGTTCTCGCAGAAGGTTCTGAAGCACCTTCTGAACCTCTCCCGTCTTCAGCAACTCCGGAATGACCTCCTCGACGGCCTTCGGGGACTTCTGACGCAGATTGTCCAGCAGGCGATTGGTCTCCTGCCGGGTTAGGAGCTCCGAGGCATGCTGCTTGACCACTTCCGTGATGTGCGTCGTCAAGACGCCTGAGGCATCGACCACGGTGTAGTTCCGATGTTCCGCCGCCGGCCGCTGGTCTTCCGCGATCCAGTAAGCCTTAAGCCCAAACGCCGGCTCGACGACCTCGATGCCACCGATCGGATCCGACGCCAGGCCGCTGTTGATGGCCAGCAGGTGGCCGGGCATCGCCTCGCCCTGGGCAATGACCATGCCCCGGATCTTGATCCGATACCGATTGGGCTCGAGCTGCATGTTGTCGCGGATGCGAATCGGCGGCACCACGATGCCGAGGTCCGCCGCCATCTGCCGGCGAAGCATCGTGATCCGGTCCAGAAGATCGCCGCCCTGTTTGCGATCGACCAGTCTGATCAGCCCGTAGCCGACTTCCAGTTCCATCGGATCCGGCAGAAGCTGCTTCTCCACGGGTTCGGTCTTGCCGGCCTGAGACACTTGCGTCTTGGCCGCTTCCGCCTTGGCCTTCGCCGCCTGAGACCGTGTCGTCACCAACGCCATCACCGCCAGGGACGTGCCCAGCATGAGCAGTGGGATCTTCGGCAACGGCGTGAGCGACAAAAGACCGAGAAACACGGCCGTCAGCGCCAAGGCAATCGGCCGCCCGCCCATCTGCCCAAGCATCTCATCGCCGACGCTCCGCTTTGCCGTGGATCGGGTGACCAGCATGCCCGCCGCGACGGATGTAATGAACGCCGGCACCTGGGTGACCAAGCCGTCGCCGATGGTCAGCTTGGTGAAAGTGCTCAGGCACTCGAAGATCTCCATCTTGCCTTCCACCATGCCCACGTAGAGACCGCCCAAGACGTTCACGAAGGTGACCACGATGCCCGCAATCGCGTCCCCGCGGACGAACTTGCTGGCCCCGTCCATCGCCCCGTAAAAGTCGGCCTCGGCCGATATCTCCTCGCGGCGGCGGCGGGCCTCGGGCTCATCGATCAGTCCCGCATTCAGATCGGCGTCGATGGCCATCTGCTTGCCCGGCATCCCGTCCAAGGTGAACCGTGCGGCCACCTCGGCGATGCGCGTGGCGCCCTTGGTAATCACCACAAACTGGATCACGACGATGATGATGAAGATGATGATGCCGACAGCCAGGGAACCGGCGGCGACGAAGTTGCCGAAAACCTCTATCACCTTGCCCGCCGCATCGGTGCCCTGCGGTCCGTTGGTCAGGATCAATCGCGTGCTGGCTATATTCAGCACCAGCCGAAACAGCGTTACCGACAGGAGCAGCGTCGGAAAGACGCTGAAGTCCAGCGGACGAGTCAGATACATCACCGTCAGCAGAATGATGGCGGAGATGGTGATGTTGGTCGCCAGCAGGATGTCCAGGAGCCACGTAGGAAGCGGGATGAGGATGACCAGTATCAGCGAAACGATCGCGATAGGTACAATAACACCCCGGTTCGCGGCGATAAACCGAAAAGGCCGAGATTGTGCAACGGCGGCGAACGGCATCCTTGCCCTACCCGACATGAAATAAGGGTGCGATCCTTCGCACCTTATCCACTTGTCTGTAATATACTACCGCCTTGCGTCCGATAAAAGCCTTTTCTGGAATATTTTTTTGAGATTTGTCCCGGGCTGCATGGCAGACGGAATTTCGCCATCGTGACTTCTATCGGCATCCGCCGGCATATCCGATCCGACGGGAAATCATCTCGTCATCCTAAGCACACCGCTTACAAGGCTTTGGGGCAGAACCATCCCGTGCGAGTCCCCACAATTCAGCCCCGCGTGCTCATGGGGCACCAGACGGCGAACTCGACGCCGTCGAAGCAGGACTGCCGGCTGGACCCCGCGTCGGCCTGAACACATCCATGAGTTCCGGCTTGGCACGGGTGAACTCGACGAGCTGCCGCGTAATGAATCGATGCCCTGCCGCGTTAGGATGCGGGTCGCCCAGCTCCTTGTCGACCCACCATTCCGTCAAGTCGGACCAACCCAGCTCGCGCATCTTCCGTTGATAGGCCGGGTACAAATCCAGTACATGCGCCCCCAGTGGAGTCAGTTCGTCGACCAGTCTCTTGTGCAACTTCACGTAGACCGGGTCCTGCTCATAGCGCTCGTTGGCCTTCATGTACGCCTCGAACAGCACAACGATGAGCGGAATGCCGTTGGACCGGGCGGACCCGGCGATCTCTCGCAAAGCGGCCAAATGCTCATCGTACAGCGGACCGGAGGCGATGGCCCCGCCACCGTGACCGATGAATTCGTGCTTACTCTTGTCGAATGATGCCTAGATGCCTGATTGCTCTTGGTACGATCGTCCTGGAATCTCCGAATAGTGTCAAGCTCCTCAGCTCCTCTTGTTGCGGCAATCCGGGCTGGAAGTACGCGGTATCGGTCGGCTAGAATGTGACGCTTGGTGTGGCCGTTCGGGATTGAACGCAGGGGACACTCTTGAGGGTGACACCGACAGGAAAATGACAATCCTGTCCAATGAATCGCCGATACAGGCGAATAATTAACAGACGATATGGGCGCCGTGCCCGTGTCGCTGACGGATACATACATGCACTTTGTCGTCATCGCCGCGTTCGCTCTGGTCCTCACCGCCCGAACCCCCACCAAGTCGTGGTGGCTGTTCACGTCGATCCCCATGACGTATCTCGTGGTGGCCGGTCAGATCGTCGCGATCCTTCTGCTCACCTTAGCCTTCTCAGTGTGGGTTATCCGACGACTTAATCGTCAGCCGTGGAATCCCGACTACGCCCAACGACTGTTTTCCAAGTCAAACGTCCTGCTCCGAACGCTTCTGTTGATGAGCCTGACCGTCGACGTCCTCATGACACCGTGGCTCGACGTGATCCACAACCATTGGCGTCTGAAAGACATCGTGGCGGTCGATGACTTGGTCACGCTGATGCCCTTCTTCCTAGGCGTCATCCTCTGCTGGGTTGTGCAGTATCCGGCCGAACGAGCCATTCGCAAGGTCGCGTGCGAGCAGGCGGTCGCCGGAACCGGCCCGATTCGATCGATCTGGCATCTCGGCGAATACCTCATCTTCAACATCCGCTATCAGCTCTTGCTAATCGTCGTTCCGATGGGTGGCATCTTGGTCGCCTATGACCTGGCCGACAAGTATTCGACGCAGCTCTGGCGAAAGACGCATCTGGAATACGCCGAACAGGTGGTCCTGATGCTGGCGGCCGGCGCGATGTTCGTCGTCTCCCCGGTCATCCTGCGCTACGTCTGGAGCACGGCGGTCTTGCCGGCCGACGGCCTTCGCGCCCGCCTTCAGAACATCTGCAACCACATCCGACTGAAATACCGGGAAATCCTCGTTTGGCGAAGCGACGGGGTGGTGGTCAACGCGGCGGTCATGGGTCTGATTGCACCCATGCGATACGTCCTGTTGAGCGACGGACTACTCGAGACGATGAACGAACGCCAAGTGGAGGCGGTCTTCGGCCACGAGGCCGGTCACGTCAAGCACTACCATATCCACTTCTATCTCCTGTTCGCCGCATTGAGCATGTTGCTGGTCGGCGGCGTCCTGCTGCTCATCTGGGAGTACGTACCCTATCGCGGGTGGCAACAGCGCCTCGGCATCTCACGGTCTGACTGGATGAACGCCCTTGACTTGTTCGCGATGGTCCTGGTCCTGCTGTGCTGGATCGTGGGATTTGGGTGGGTTTCGCGCCGGTTCGAGCGACAGGCGGATGTGTTCGGCGTTCGTTGCGTCGGCTGGAACATCCGGGAATGCCGACCCGACTGCCCCCTTCACCATCCCCCCGCCGGCGGTCCGCCGGCCAAAAACGTCTTGTGTACCCAAGCCGCCGACATCTTCGCCGAGGCGCTCCATCGAATCGCCATCCTCAACGGCATTGCCCCGCATGCGCGTAGCTGGCGACACAGCAGCATCGCTTCGCGGATGGACTTCGTCCGGACGCTCGCACGCGACCCGGCGAAGCTCCGACGGTTCAACAGAACGGTGCTGATCACCAAGGGCGTCCTGCTCATCGGCACGATCGTCGGATGTGCGATCGGCGCGTACATCTACTGGCCGGCCGAGTTCTTCAAGTATTGGTTCGGGAAGTAGGCAAGAATCTACGTGTACTTGCTCAGGAGCACGGGGATCTGGTCGGACGGCACCTTGCCGTGGCCCGCGTGGGCGCCCAGCAGGCCCGGCGCCAGGCCGCCCGTTCCGAAACAACGCGACTCCTCCAGCGAAAAACGGCCGTCCTTCGTCGTCTCGCCGAAGTCGATCCCCAGCTCGGCCTTGAGCCGGTCCACCAGTTGCTGAGCCCCTTTGACGTAACAGGCGGTCCCAAGGCAGACGCTGATGATGTGCCGCCCCTTGGGCTTGAGTCGGAAAAAGTGATAGAAGGTCGCCACTCCGGTCACTGTCGACGCCGGAACCTGGAGGAGTTGTGCGACGGCGTCGAGTTGTTCCTTGCCCAAGTAACCGAAATGGCCTTGCACCTTGTGAAGGACGGATATCAGGTGGCTGTCCGCCGGAGGCTGTTGCCGACATCGCTCGATGAATTGAACGACCTCCGCCGGCAGCACCGCCTTGCTGGCGGCCTCGACGGCTTTCCAGTTGTCGGTAGTGGCTGTCGTCATCGGATCCCCCTCGGCAGCTTCGCCGTATAGCTCGTATGCAGCAACTCGTGGGCCTTGCGGCTCCCCGGCCTCTCCAGGAATTCGTCATAGAGCATCTTGACGGCCGGATTCTCGTGCGAACGCCGCAGCTTCTTGGCCCCGTCAATGGCGTACAACGCTCCCGCACGCATTCGCAATAGCTCGGGGTCGAGCACCTTGACGCCCGGCGGCGGATAGGGCTGCCCCCCGCCGCCGATGCACCCGCCGGGACACGCCATCACCTCGATGATGTGATACGGCCTCTCGCCGCGCACGACCTTGTCCAGCAGTGTCTTGGCGTTGTGGAGACCGTTGGCCACGGCCACGTTGACCGTCTTGTCGCCCAGGGCAAACGAAGCCTCGCGCAGCCCCTCGACCGCTCGGACCTCGGTGAACTCGATCTTGTCCACGGGTTTGCCGGTCAGCTTCTCGGCGGCGGTTCGCAGCGTCGCCTCCATCACGCCGCCCGTCGTGCCGAAGATGTCCGCGGCGCCGGTCGACAACCCCAGCGGCGCATCAAACTCGTCCGGAGGCAGACTGGTGAAATCAATGCCGTAGGACTTGATCATCCAAATCGCCTCACGCGTGGTGATCACGGCATCGGTATACGGAATCCCTTCCTGCAAGTAGTGCTCCGGCCGCCGGCATTCGAACTTCTTGGCGACGCAGGGCATGACGCCCACGACGTAGATCCGATCGGGATCGACCCCGATCATGCTCGCGTAATAGGTCTTCAGAAGCACCGACAGCATGGTCATCGGCGAACGGCAGGTCGACGCGTTCGGGATCAGTTCCGGGTAAAACTTCTCCAGGAAATTGATCCACCCGGGCGAGCAGGAGGTCAGCATCGGCAAAGGACCGCTACCGCCCAACCGCTGCAGGAACTCGTTCGATTCCTCCACGATGGTAAGATCCGCCCCGATATTGGTGTCGAAGACCTTTTCGAAACCCAGCCGCCGGAGCGCCGTGACCATTCGCCCCGCCTCCGGCGTGCCCGGCGGCAGACCGAAACCCTCGCCGATGGCAGCCCGGATCGAGGGCGCCGTCTGAGCGATGACGATCTTCCTGGAGTCGGCCAGGGCGGCCCAGACGTCCTCCGTGCTGTCTCTCTCCAGAAAGGCGGCCGTCGGACAGACGTTGACGCATTGCCCGCACTGGATGCAGACCGAATCGTCCATTCTCGCGCCGTGGGCCGGAGCGACGACCGTCGAAAACCCCCGGTACTGCTGGCTGAGGTTGCAGACGCCTTGGATCTCCGCGCACACGCGGACGCACCTGCCGCACAAAACGCACTTGTTCGGATCGCGGATGACCGACCGACCGGATTCCTCGATGTCGAGGTGCTTCCTTCGCCCCTCGAAAAGCCGCTCTCGCACACCCATCGCGTACGCGAGGTTCTGCAGCTCACAATTCCCGTCGCGCTCGCAGGTCTGGCAGTCCTTGGGATGATTGTCCAGGAGGAGCTCGACGATGTCGCGCCGAGCTTGGCGAATCTCCGGCGAATTGGTGCGAACCTCCATGCCCTCCCAGACCGCCACGGAGCAGGACGTCATGTAGTGACCCATCTCCTTCACGTCCACAATGCATACGCGACACGAACCCATCAGGCTCAAGTCCGGATGATAGCACAATCGCGGGATGTGGATGCCGAGCGTCTCAGCGGCCTCCATGATCGTGGTGCCCTCGGGCACCTGGATCGCCGTGTCGTCGATCGTCAGACGGATCATCTTCTGGTTCACGATTCACCCCGGACAAAGGGAACACGCTCATCACAACTTGTCGACGGCGCCGAACCGGCACGTCTGGAAGCACTGCCCACACCGGACGCACCGGGTTTGATCGATAACGTGCGCCTGTTTCGGCTTGCCCGAAATGCACTGCACCGGACAGGCGCGGGCACAAGCGGTGCAGCCGACGCACCTCTCGGCGTTGATCTCATAGTGAATCAACGCCGTGCATCGCTTCGCCGGGCATCGCTTTTCAATCACATGGGCCCTGTACTCGTCCGCGAAGTGCCGCATCGTGCTCAGAACCGGGTTGGCCGCGACGCGACCCAGGCCGCACAGCGATGCCTTGCGGGTCAGGGCGCCGAGCCGCTCCAGCTTCTCCAGATCCGCCGGCGTGCCGTGGCCCGCCGTGATCCGTTCCAGAATCTCGAGCATCCGCAGCGTGCCTTCGCGGCACGGCGTGCACTTGCCGCATGACTCGGACTGACTGAAGGCAAGAAAGAACTTGGCGATGTCCACCATGCAGTCGTCTTCGTCCATCACAATCATGCCGCCCGAACCCATGATCGCCCCCACCGCATTGAGGCTGTCGAAATCCACGATCGTGTCGATCAGCGCGGCGGGGATGCATCCGCCGGCAGGACCCCCGGTCTGAATCGCCTTCAGGCTCTTGCCGCCGGGAACGCCCCCGCCAATCTGCTCGACAATCTCCCGAAGCGTCGTGCCCATCGGAACCTCGACCAGGCCGGTGTGCCGCACCTTGCCGGTAAGGGCAAAAACCTTTGTCCCGCCGCTCTTGGCGGTTCCAATCGCACTGAACCAATCGGCCCCGTAACGAATGATAACCGGCACGTTGGCCCACGTTTCCACGTTGTTGATCACGGTCGGTTTGCCCCACAGGCCCCGTTGAGACGGATACGGCGGGCGAATCGTCGGTTGACCGCGCTTGCCCTCGATCGAATGGATGAGGGCGGTCTCCTCGCCGCAGACAAAGGCCCCGGCCCCCAATCGGATCTCCAGATCGAAATCGAAGCCCGAGCCTAGAATGCCCTTGCCGAGTACGCCAATCTGGCGGCTCTGTTCGATCGCATTCTGAATCCGATCGATCGCCATCGGATACTCGGCGCGGATGTACAGAAACCCCTGGTGCGCCCCAATGGCAAACCCGCCGATGGCCATCCCCTCGACCACCGAGAATGGATCGCCCTCGAGCATGCTGCGATCCATGAAGGCGCCGGGATCGCCCTCGTCGGCATTGCAGATAATATACTTCACGGGGCCCGGCTCTCGGGCGGCCAACGACCACTTGGTGCCCGTCGGGTATCCGCCCCCGCCTCGGCCACGAAGTCGCGACCGGGTAATCTCCTCGATAACCCAGCCCGAATCGTTCTTCTCCAACACCTTCGCCAATGACTCGAAGCCGTTGACGTTGATGTACTCGTAGACGTTCTCCGGATCGACCACGCCGCTGTTTCGAAGCGCGACGCGGCTTTGGCGGTTGAAGAAGGCCACATCACCGTAGATGTCGAAAAAGCGTTGTCCAACGGCTTGGTGTTCGATCCGCAACCGCTCGACAACACGGCCGTTGCGCAAGTGCTGCTCGATAATCTCGTCAAGATCCTCGTCGCGGCTCACCCGGTAGATCACCTTGGTGGGCCGAACCAGAACGTGCGTGGCCTCGCCGAGATTCTCGTCACGGCACAAACCAAAGCAATTGGCCGTTTCAACGTACGCCTGACGCTCCCCAAGACCGGCGGCGCGAAGCTTCGTCTCCAGCTTCTCCCGAAACTGCCTCTCGATATCGCGCCCGCAGCGCGTGCCGGAACAAAGCAGCAACTCGTACTGCGAGAGCATGCCCCCACTTCCGTCCAAGATGTGATCCTGAACCGGTTGGCCGGCGAGGATGTGCGATGTGAAGATGCCATGCGCCAACTCACGATCCACACGCTCGTACTTGACGGGCATCCGACCCGGAACGAGAACGCCGACGATGGGCTCACAACTGCAACGACCCGTGCATCCCGTCTGGTGCACCATGATGTCCGTCCGTCCGGAAGCCTTGATCAACTTGCGGAATTCGGCGGCCACCGCTCCGGCACCGGCAGCGTTCTCACACGTGGCCGAGCCCACCTGAATGCGAATCCGGTTGGCATCGTTCCGATCACGCAGCACCATTTGTGCCTGGTCAAAGAGGCGGTGGTAATGCTCCATCACCGAGGTTGGCATAGGCGATCCTCACCACAATCTTTCGATGATCGACGCACCCCCTCACATCCACCGCCCCGCTTCATCGCGGCATGGGATGGCTGTGCCGACTAGTACCTTCTACACGAGGTCCAGCAATCGTACAAGCCGCAAATAACTGCGCTGATTCTCACGGGAGTAATGGCGATTCAAGCCTTTTGGGGTTGCAATCCCCGCATGAGGTTGGTATTCTTCGTCCAGTCTGGTTTGTGGTTCCGTCTTATCGTCACATCAGGTTGCTCAGTGCAAGAAAGGAGTACGCACTATGTGGTGGCACATTCTGATCACGATCTTCTCCGCTTTGGGCTGGATCATCGCCGCAGTGTGCGGCATGTGCGGCATTGAGCTGCCCGCCCTGCTGCCGGCGTAGCCTCTGAACGCCTTGGACAGAAAGACACAGGTCTGGTTGCCATCTCGGATCATCGAGGGCCAACCAGATCTGTGCCTTTGGGAGAGGCGCGATCGCGGCGCCGCGATCCGTGACTCCGGGCCTCTCCAACCGCGCGTGCCACTGACGGCGGATACAGCCCTGTGCCCCGGCGCAGGGTGTGGTCCACCGCGGGGTAACGCCCCATCAATGACCAGGCGATGACGAATCGACAGTCAGGTCACATTTCCTTAATCTGCGAACCGGCGATTGCCGAAATATAGGCTTGAAGTTCCTCTTGCGGTTCAGGTCCTTTACATTGAGTGGGTGCATGCACGAAAGGAGTACGCGTTATGTGGTGGCACATTATCCTCACAATCCTCTCCGGTCTGGGCTGGGTCCTTGCAGCGATATTCGGCGCGGGTGCTGATATCGTGGCCTTGCTGCCCGGATAAACCGCGGACGTTGAAACAAAAGGGACACAGGTCTGATTACCGGCCCGGACCACCGGCCAGGCAATCAGACCTGTTCTTTTGCGCAAAGGGCCTCGTCGGTTCGCTGCCCCTATCCAAGAGCTGTATCCAAGAATGCCCACATCGAAGACAAATCAAAGCGTACTCCGCAATGAGCAGTGTAACCGCAACGACTGGAAGAAGTTACGAATCACCCCGCGTGAGGAAATCCGCGATCTCTTAACATTTCTTTAACCCATGTGCCCGGAGTTGCCGAAATACAGTCTTGAAGTCCGGTTTGTGGTTCGGGTTCCTTACATCTAGTTCTGTCCATGCTCGAAAGGAGTTCGGATTATGTGGTGGCACATTCTGATCGCGATCTTCTCCGCTTTGGGTTGGGCCCTTGCCGCGATATTTGGCCTTGACCTCACCGCCTTGCTGCCGGCGACGTAGTCCCTAGACACCCGAATTGGAAAGACACAGGTCTGGTTACCATCCCGGATTGCCGGGGGGCAACCAGACCTGTCCTTTTTCGCAAAGCCCCTCGTCGACCTATATGCCGCAGCCTAGAGCTGTTCCCAGCCCTTGCGATACTGGCGACGGATCAAGGCATCGCCCTCGGGGCAATTCGTGATCTTGCACTTCTTGCCGTCGAACAGCACCTTCTTGCCGACGTAGTTGGCGATATTGCCAATCAATAGCGTCTCCGTAAGCGGACCCGCATAGGCAAAGTTCGACATCGCCGGCTTCTTCGGATCCTTGCAGTTGCGGATCCACTCATCCGTCTGGTATTGATCGATGTTGCCCTTGCCCCACCGCTCGAATTTCTCCGGGCCCGGTTTCCAGCCTTCGAAGTCTTTCTTCGGCAGCAGCACCATATCCGCACCGTAATCGTTCGGCGAATAGAGTTTGCCCTTGTCGCCGATGATGACCAGGCCGCTACCCACGTATTTCTCGCCCTCGATCAGCCCCTTCAGCCGGTCATGCACCCATTGCGGCTTGTCGTTGCCGCCGTCATACCACGTCCACTTCACCGGCGGGAGCTTGCCACGGGCCGGAAACTCCAACGTGATGACGCTCCACGTGGGGAAACTGTCCTTATCGAAGCCGGAGTTCTGGGCCTCCGCGCTGATCGGCGAGCCCAGTTCCAGCGCCCTGAACGCCATGTTCGCGGTGTGGCAACCCATATCACCCAGCGCGCCGGTGCCGAAATCCCACCAGCCACGCCAGTTGAACGGATGATAACAATCCTTCTTGTAAGGCCGCATGGGGGCGACACCAACCCACAGGTCCCACTCGAGGTTTTCCGGAATCGGATCGCTGCCCTTGGGACGAGCTTTGCCCTGTGGCCACACCGGGCGGTTGGTCCACACATGCGCCTCTTTCACATTGCCGATAACGCCGGACTGAATCGCTTCCACAGCAGTCCGGTATCCGTCGTGTGCCGTCCCCTGGTTGCCCATCTGAGTGGCGACGTTGTACTCCTTTGCGGTCTCCGCCATCAGGCGTGACTCCCAAACGCTCCACGTCAGCGGTTTCTGGCAGTAAACGTGCTTGCCCATGCGCATCGCCTGCACGCAGATCGGAGCGTGCATGTGGTCGGGCGTCGAGCAGGTAATCGCGTCGATCTGCGCGTGCATCTCGTCGAACATCACCCGATAGTCATGGTATTTCTTGGCATTCGGAAACACCTTGATGGCCTCGCCCATCATGTTGAAGTCGACGTCGCACAGGGCGACAACGTTCTCCTTGCGACACTTGATGATGTCGCTCGAGCCCTTGCCGCCGCAGCCGACGCCGGCAACGTTCAGCTTCTCGTTCGCCTTGTACTTGCCCTTGGCGCGATGGGCCTGAACGACAGGCGAACCCGCCTTGGGCTCGGTGCAGCCGCTCAGCCAGACGCCCGCGCCTGCAAGGGCCGTGCCCTTCAGAAAGAAACGACGGGTAGTCTTGTTACTGCTCATCAGATTGTCTCCTTTGCTGATCGCTCCTAGTCTCACCCAACCCGGGGTCGTCGCAGCGACCGTCTAACCAGCGAAAACCCGGAATCCTATAACTTCGATCACCGACGGCCCAAGCTACAACATCCTGCAAGGCCCCGGCATCTTCATCTACACGAATCCACACCTGACCCAGCCCCACGCGCACACCACACCCATTCTCCAAACCGGAGATTGTAAGGGTGTTCATTCGCCTCCACAAGGCGCCTTCGCCCGGAGTTTGCCGCCTCTGCCACGTTCAGCACGATGACGCCCGCCTCGGCAAACGTGTCTACACGCCCACAAATGAGGTCAACAGGTCTAAGGCAGAACAGTTTGTCTACCAGCAACTCGCGGTGCAGGAGAACTCCAAACTTCGCCTCCAGGGCGTGAACCTTCTGTTCTCGACCGTGGCCGAGGAATACATCCGGTTCCGATCAGAGGGACGACGGGCCAAGAAACTCCGACCGTCCAGCCTCACCAAGCTGAGAGGTGCCATCACCGCCCTCAAGAACTTCCTTGGGTCTGGTTACGATGGCCTTCAGATCAACGGCATCGACACGACCCTGCTCCAGGACTTCGTGGACAGCGAGGCCAGGCGGATCAGCGTGGACAGTGCCAACCTGCACCTCGACCAGATTGGGCAGGTGATGAACTATGCCCACAAGAAGCACTTCATCGGTCGCGACCCCACGGATGACGTGGAGCGGGTGTTCGACGACACCAGGAACGAGGACGATGACGACGGCATACTCGGCTGGCCCTGCCCGACGCCGGAGGAAGTCAGGCTCATACTGGCCAACGCTCAGCCCAGGCTGGCACTGACCGGCCAGCGGGCCGACAACGGCAGCGAGATTGGACGACCGGTGTATGCTGGCATCAACACCAACGATTACACCGATTTCTATGCGGCCATCTGCCTGACGGGGATGAGGCTGGGTGAAGCACGGTTCCTCACCTGGGATGATGTTGATCTCGTCAACAAGATCATCCGCATCAGGAAGGGCTACAAGAACGGCACCTGGTGGGAGCCAAAAACGCGGTCATCAGGCCGACGCATCCCCATCGTGCCTCAGATGGAAGTCATCTTGAACCGGCTCCGCCAGACCAACAAGAAGAACCTGTGGGTCTTTGAAACTCGGCGTGGCACCCAGTTGGGTGACACCGGCCCTACTCAACGGCTCGGTGAGATTTGCAGGAGGCTGGGCCTGCGGAAGCGATACGTCCTGCACTCGCTCAGGAAATACTGGGCCAGCACCGTCGCCCTGCAAGGAATGCCCGCCCAGGTGATGATCAAGGTGTTCGGTCACACCGATTTCGAACTCATCCTCAAGGTTTACTACGCTCAGAACGACGATGCCAGGCTGGTCGCCGAGGGCAGCAAGATTGATTACGGCCTGGGCCTGCCGAAGACGGCGTGAGCGTGGGCAGGCGGCTACCTGCGGCTCCTGGCTGGCAGGTGCGAGCACGCTATTGCTTTACCTCAGTCCAGGTTCCTCCGAAGAAGCGTGAATGGCTCTTGCCCCAATCGAGCCTCCAAGCGGAAGTGCTGTTGACTGGATGTATCTCCAACAAGTCCTGGTCTGTGCCCTTTTGGGACAGAAGCACCCCCCGAACACGCCCTCGTTCGTCAACCAGGACAAGGCCCTGGGTTTTCGCTGCGGGCAAAGTTACCGGCGAGGACGAGGGCGACGAGGTAATCACCTTCACCGGAGCCGTTGAGACGTATCCTCGGCTGGAAAAGTCCACGGACTTCTTGAAATCGGGTTTCCACACGGTGTTGTCATCCAGGCATCGCACTTCCAGGATGAACTGCGAGTTGGGCTCTGCGTTGGGTTCCGGAGCCGGTATCTCGGCCCTCTCCTTGCCCGCACTATCCGTAAAGATGAAGGTGAATGTCTTTCCCTTTGTGTCTTCTCGTATCTGCTCGGCGATGCCCTGGGCTACGGCCTCACGGAAGCTTGGACTGGTGTAGACGCAGCCACCACACATCAGCACCGCCACACACAGGCCGGCTGCCGCCACGGTAAGGAGCTTCCTGATTACCGGAACAGGTTTGTAGGGGGCGATCTTCATCCTGGCCCTCGCTTGAGCCGCCGAGGCTCCATCTATGATACCACGCATCCAGCCATCACCGTCACCGCTTGCGGCTCCGCCGCCGGAAACGTAGGCTGCCGAGTATGCGACGGCGACCTCGATTGCGGCGGGTGCTGAAGTGGACCGCAGGTAACGTTCAGCGGAGGAAGGCACGATGATACCTCCCGTGTTCGCTTATTGGTATTGGTTGGTGCTGCTCGTGGTCTCCGTCTGTATTCATGTCCGGCTGCGACGTGTGCAAGCAAGGGGACGTGCCTGCTGGTTGGTCGGGGTGTTACTCTACGGCTTTGCCTGCACGTTCGGCTCCTACTGGGACTACTACCCCGTCTACGAGCTATTCGGAGCAAACGTATCCGGGCATTTCCGGAGAATGGTCCTTACGACCGACAATCCCCAGGAAGCGTATGACTATCTGGGTGCTCTCGGCTATATTTCTGGCACCACGGCACCGGCATCGTTCCCCAGTATGCCTGGACCGTTAACCACCTCACGTGCGGCCACGTCCACAACGCAACATCGTCCGCAACCCTTCCAGCAGCCAGTTAGTTCACTTCGATTACTGCTGCCGACTGCGATACGAACCGCCCTTGTGCTGGTCGCTGTCTGGTGCATGTGGGCTGGCCTGACCCGGATCAACAAGCATGGTTGTTTTGGGGCCAAACCCTCAGAGGCCTGTTGTCCGAAGTGCGGATGTGCCATTCAGCCTTCGCCGGGCTCCTCATGTCACTGCCCGCAGTGCGGACTGAAGATAATAGTCAAGCGGATTATCAAGACGAGGCAGAGCCAGACTCTGTCTGGATCGATGCCATGATAGTTCCGCCGGGAAACCAGAAGCCTCCGACCAAGGGAGAACTATGATGTGCCTGGAGACACTTTTCCCCATCGAGGTAACGGCGGGACTAACCTTCGTGTTGGTGTGGTCGATCTTACGAGCACACCGAACCACGGGCGAAAAGGGCTTCAAGCTCATCGCCTGGGGCCTGGCGGTCTACATGGGGTTTCTGGCGGGTGTTCACTACCTCACGCTGATCGTGTTAGTGCTAGCGGCCTACATGGGGTTTCTGGGAGACGTCGAGGCTTTGTCACCCTTTACGCTGCTCCTGATGGGCTCCTCATTTGCCCGTTATTGGCTTCCAGGTCCAGGGTGGATCGTGGAAGCCATGCTGCCGGTTTCCGCCGCATGCGTCTGGGTTCTCTGCCTTTGGAGGGGATTCGGCAGTCTCGTGAGAAACGGTCACTGGTCTGCCAGCGACGAGGAGGCCATCTGCCCGAACCCAAGATGCATGAAGAGCGTGCCACCGGATGGTTCCCGTTGCCCGTCATGCGGGCAGGAATACTCTGTTGAATATCTGTTCCTTGAGGAGCATGGTTGAGCTACCGATCCTTGGCTGTCTGGACCTAGGCCTTCGCCCACCCCTAACATCCGCCTCACGCCTCCGTAAAATCCGCCAGTTTTCCGCCAGTTCGCAGGTAGGCAACGGTAAGCAAAAGGACTTACGGCGATTTTTCGGGAACCTCGAAGGACTTGACAACACGAGCTAACCCTCGATAATAGCGTGTAGTTAGGGTTGCGGGCGTAATTCAGTGGTAGAATGCCAGCTTCCCAAGCTGGACGTCGAGGGTTCGAATCCCTTCGCCCGCTGTTGTCCCTTCAGTGAAAGCAATCTGCAGATACGTCGATTCGGCACGACTTCTTTGTAGCTGATTTGCCGGTGCTCCGATTGGCTCGCGGCGGCCAGTCCCTATCCTTGTTCTCCACGCGAACCAACCGTGTGGCGATTCGTTGGCCTGCTCGTGACTTCGGAGATCAGGCTAGGTTGCGTCAATCGTAGCGCGTCGTGCCCCCTCCCCCCTCATTGGGACTACTTTGTTAACATGAACCGTTCCATCCAGTGAACTTCCGTGGATGGACGCAGTCTCAGGCGCTGCTGCCGCATTGTCACGAAGCGCCCGGCAGTTCCTGATCCTGCGTAGAGGGCGGAGCGACCGCCGCCCCTTCCTTGTCAGACAATCGCACAGCCGCCCACGCCTCTGCTCACAGGGGCAGACTTGCCGTAACACGATTCGTGTCTCGATCTACGCTTCGGTCCCGATGAGTTGGTCGACCGTGAGCGAACCCAGGGCCGTCTTTGATCGTTGCTGAAACCGTGCGATCGCATCTTCGATTTCGGGATCGTACCTCCCCGCCTCAGGACTCCTGTCCGGCTGCACAATCCGAAGGACCTCAAGGACCGCGATCTTGTCCGCCGGACGAGCCAGTACGTACGCCGGAGGGCCGTCGCCCGCCACAGGACACACCGCATCGACGGACCCAAGTTGTCCCAGCAACCACCGAACGGATCTGTCCGGTAGCTTGAGTCTGCCCCTGATCGCTTCGAGTGAAACCGGCCCCCTGCCCGCGTGGTAGTGCCTCGCAATGACTACCATCGCCGCCAGGATATCGCGAGGGCCGAGCGAGGAATACTCCTCCTGCTTCTCCAACGATCGCAGGCTTGCCGGATTCCCTATCACATAGGCCAGCTCCCCTCCGTACATGAAGATCAGCCATGAAAGGTTCAGCCACACTAGGAAGATCGGCACGAGGCCCAAAGCCCCGTAGAGGTTCCCCGTCGCAACAATCTCTTTCACATAAAGCGCAAAGAGCCATTTCGCGATCAGCCATGTCGGCACGGCACACAACGCTCCGCCAAGGGCGGCACGCCACCGAACGTCGGCATTCGGTAACAGCTTGTAGAGCCCAAAGAACACGATCAGGTAGCCGGCGATGGGAACAACCCATTCGCCGGCCGCCGCAAGCAACCACGAGAACCCGCTCACGTGCTCCAGCACTCGTGTCGTCCGCTGGCCCACATAGGACACTGCCACGACGAGAACAGGACCCAACGTCATGGCCGACCAATACAAAGGCACGCGCCGAGCCGGCGACCGGCTACGCGGCGCGCCAAAGATCCGGTTCAGCGACCGTTCCATCGAGGTTAGCAGTGTCGTGGCCGTATAGATCAGCAGCACGATCCCAACCGGACCCAGCCGGCCGACGGTAAGCTTCTCCTCCACACGTTCCACGAGGCGTTCGACTTCGTCGGCCACATTGACCACTCGCTCACCCGTTGGGACGGTGCTACTCGCATGTGTGGCCGGCGCGGTGCCCGATGGCTGCACGAGGGCAATCTGGCTGAAGCCGGAAGCCTGTAGAACGCTTCGAAGGGCTTGCTTGCTGTTCTCCAGCACTCCGACGGATTTCAGAACCAGAAACGACAGCACCAGGACGGGAACCATGGCGAAAATGGTTCGAAACGAGAGCGCAGCGCTCATCGCCGTCACGTTATGCTCCCACAGCAGGGTGGCGCAGACGCGCCCCATTCGGCCGTAACGCCGCACACGATCCCTCGCCCGTCCCACGCGGTCGCGCACGTTCGTCCCGAGTGAGTTACCGCGATGCGGTGTTGTGCCGGGCGTGGTGCTCATTGCCGTCCTCGCTCGCGGACTCATTCGGGTTGACTGCCCGCCCGGGTTTGTACCGGTTTGGCTCGCTCGCGAACCGTGGGGCGAGGAAGCACGACCTTGCGCGGAGCCGGAACACTCGTAACGGGCTTGGCGGCCTCCGAACGTGCCGCCGGCTTCACGATCGGCAGCTTGATTGGTTCCCGAGGTGCTGGTTCGACCGACGCCGGCGCCGTTTGAACGGGCCGGCTCGCGGTGGGCTTAGCAATCGCCGGTTGGCTTAGCTGCTTCGCCGCCGGTGGTTTGATCGCCTCAACAACACGTCCTGCTCCGGGTTTGACGACCGCCGGTCGACCACTCGGCGCAATCGCGGAGGGCTTGACTGCTTCCGACAGTCCCGCAGGTTGTTTGATCAAGGCCTTGCCCCGTCCCACGGCCGGACTGTCCACCCCTTGGGGGGCGGGCACAGGCGGACGCCCGATACCAACCGGCGTGCCGTCCGGCTTGGCCGTCTGCTGGATTCCCATCAAGCTGTTGAGCAAACCGTCGGCCCCCTGTGACATGACGGAGCGCGCCGCCTCCTCGATCAGCGGCCTCAGATCCACCTGGGACAGGTCCATCTTGGGCTTCAATCGCGTGCCGACGATTGGAATCTCGACACGGGTCTTCGCCAGACGCCGGGCATATTCGCTCGTCGGGCCCCCAACGCCCAGCCGTGTCAGTAGCGCAGGCCGCACCGGAACCGAAACCGCAAGGTCCAGGGTGTCGTCAAACCCGACTGAGCCGTGAAACCGCAGATCGAAATCCTGGCCGAACGCCAACGTGAACTGCTCATAGTACAGGCGACCGTCCTGAAGACGAAAATCCACGCCGCCGACCTGTACCGCGTAGCGGTCGCCGCCACTCATCCCCCCCAATTCGATCAACGCGCTCAGAAGCCCGGATGGCTGAACCTTCAGGTTCTGAAGGTCGAGCCTGCCCTGGCCGGAGCCGCCGGTCTTCATCTTCTCACCCAGCGGAAGCCGGATGTTCTCGGTCATCAGCGACACGGCTCCTTCCGCACTCGCCAGACTGCCGAAGATGGGGTTCACGCGGCTCAGAAGCTCTCGACCCAGCGCGGGAGTGATACGGACGTTCTCCAGAATCTGGAGCTGTCGCCCGAGACTGAGCGTCGGTGTGCCGGATCGGAAATCCACCTCTCCGCCCAAATGGACCCGCCCGCCGCTCGCCGGAATCGTCGACACAGGCACAATCAACTGCCCCTGCTTGAATGACGGCGCGAGTAACGCCGGGCCCATTTCCGCACCGTAGACACTCGCCGAGGCCCAGCCCACGTTCATGCCGGCGCTGGCATCCACGTACACGGGGTTCTTCCGCGAATCATTGGCCGCGCCCCTCACGGTGAACCGACTCTCGCTTGCGCCGGCGACGACCAATGTGTCCGCCGTCGTGGGAGCGAGTTCGTGAATCAGCGCGGTGACCCCATCCCATGACGCGCGGTAATCCCCCTGGAGATCGAGCAGGCAGGTCCGCATGTAGTCGGAGATCTTGCCGGTCATCTTCACCGCGAGGATTTGAGAGTCCATCTGGAACCGGTCGACCGTGATGGTCTCTTGCCGATGGTGGATACCCGCCTGGACGGCCAGGCGCACGTCGCTCTCTCGAATCGCCTTGTCGCCCGCTCCGACTGCAAATGAATCGATGCGCGCATCTCCGATCAGACTCGCGCCGTCGGCGGTGCCCTGACTCACCGCGGACAGACGCAGTCGGCCCGCGATCGCGGGCGGCTTCTCCCGACCGGCTATCCGACTGCTGAGCTCCAGGCAGCGGGCAAGCTCCGCAACGCCCTCGACCTTGCCTGCAACGGACAATTGCTTGTCCACGCCGATGTTCACTCCCGTTGCCAGCAGGCGAGCCGGCGTGCTCGTCAATTCGGCCGACTGGATTCCGAACTGTCTCCCACCCGGCGAAACGCTCAGGCCCGACCACGTCAACGACGCCTCTTCCGCCAGCAGAGGCTCATCGCGGAGCCGGGTGTTTCGCACCACCACCGCCCCCTCCGACAGGACCGGCGAATCCTTCGACGCGCGGTGGACCTTCGCTTCAAGCGCCGCCTCGCCGGCGTAGCCCGCCGCACCGGCGACGCCAAGGCCGACAAGCCGGCTCGCGATATACCCCAAATCCGCTCGCGGTACGTTCATCTCGACGTGGAAGGTGTCGTCGCCGATGCCGGCCCAACCCGAGCCGGTCCCCCCGACTCGGCCGTCCGCGTCCCATGTCGCGTCCGTAATCGTCAGACGAGTAACCCTCGAACCGGCCAGACTGAAGTACCCGGTCTTCTTTACGTGCAGCTTGCCGACCTCGAGATGGTGTTCGCCCGCCCCCTGCCGAAACCCTTCGGCCGCGAGCGCCAGCGTGAGGTCGATACGTTCCTGACCGGCGCGTTTCAGGTCAAGCGTGCCCGACGTCCCGCCGGCCAACTCCACACCACCCATGTCGAAGATCTGACTTGCCTGCTGCTGCAACGCGGCAAGATCGCCCTGGAAATCCGCATGCAGATCGGCGGGGGTGCCCCGGCCGATCATGTGAGCGAAACCCGAAGCAAAGCTCACCTTCTCAACCCGAAGCCCGCTGCCCGCCTCAATCCGCGCATCCCAATCCAGCGATACCGGGTCCCAGGCGTTTGCCTTGCCGTCCCGCAGGCTGGCGAGGTTCTTCAACACGATCGAACCCGTGGTGAACGGCTTGTCCCCGCCACGCAACGCCACACGTTTGACCTCAAGTTCGCCCCCGGTGATCGTGACGCCGGGTTGAATCCGTAGCAAAGCCGGGACCGCCCGACCCAGCCGGGCCACATCCACACGCGACTTCCCCTCAATCTCCACATCGGGCCATTTCACCTCCTTGCCCGCCAGGACGCCCGACACGATGTCGTCCGGCGATAGGTTCGCTGCTGGGTCCGACAAGCCGTAGGTCACGTCCAGCCGGCCGTCGCCGATCTGCCCGTCCAGGACCGCGTGGGCAGTCAAAGACCCCTGCGTCGCCAACAACTGACCGGAGAGTCCGACGTCGATGGGTTCGGCGTCGGCACGGTCGGCCTGCGGTACCTGTAAACGGGCGAGAACCACGACGGCGTCAACCTTCACTTGACCCTGCCCAAACGTCGCCTCCATCCGGACCTGGGCCTTCCCGTCCGTGCGCGATTGGCCCAGCGCGAAGTTTCCCAATCCCGCAAGGGAAAGCTCCGTGGGGGTCGATAGGCGCGCTGCCCCCGTGGCCTCCAGGGGCCGAAACCGACCATCGCGACACAATTGCCGGACGTCCACTTCCCCGGCGATCTGGCCCTCTTGCGCCACCTGAAAGGCGATCTTGCCCGTAATGTCGCTTAGGGCATCAATGTTGAAATCACCGTCGATACGGGACATCTCCAGTTCACGACCGTCCGCCCGAACGACCTGGAGCGAACCGTTGCTCAGGGCCAGCCTGCCCGTCAACGCCGGCAGCGAACTCGGCTCGTGTTCCGGCGAAGTCTGCTTGCCCGCCCCTATCGCCCGGATCAGCGAAACCTCGCCCTGCTCGTCGATATATAGACCCACGTGAGGAGAGGTCAGATTCAGCGCTCCGAATCGGAACGGCGAAGTCGCCACCCGCCAAAGGCCCACGCCCAGAGTGGCGCGGTCAACGTTGACAACCTCCCTGCCTTCGGCATCGTTCAAACGGAATCCGTTGATCTCACAAGGCCCAAACCAAGAAAGAGACACGTCCTGAACATACAGCTCGCCCGGCAGAATCCCGTTCACGGTCGAGACCACAAGCCGGGTCACGGGATTGATCGACAAAAGATAGGGCAGACACAAGACGATCAGAACCGGCGCAACCAGCACTGCAAGCAACATCCGCCGCCGACGCCGGCGTTTGCGCACCGCCGAGGCGGCCACGCCTCCTCTTGCGAAGCGGCCGTCGCTCGGTCCCTTCTGCGGCTCACCCTGTTCCGATTGGAAATCCCGGCCCATTACCGCGTCTCCCACGGATCACAAACCCGATAGGTCTCAAAGGCCCTTCTGGGCCTTCATCACGACCTTGTCATTCGCGAACGTGACGGTGATGGATCTCTCCTCGTCGCCCCAGGTGACCACCTTGCCCGACGCCGACAGGCCGCCGATTGCCAGCCCACCACCGCTTTGCTCGACGCCCTTGCCGAGAATCCGCTCCACCTGGGCCGAGGTCATGCCGTTCCGAATCTTCTCGTAGTTCTCAGAGGTCACCTTGTTGCAGCCGAAAAACAGAACCATCGACACGGCGGCGGCGACCAGGACCAGATGCCAAAATCCTCTCATGGGCATTTCTCCTTCCTGTTCGTGGGATCGGAAGAGAAAGAGGTTGCCGGCAACGATCCGACAACCTCTCTCCTGTTCACCGATACTCAAGGTCCGAACGGCCTGTCAGTAAATGTGCGTGCTCTCGGTCTCCTGCACCGGGCTGGTCAGCATGTCGCTCGTCAGCGAGGCCTTGAATCGCACATCCGCCGCCGCCGTACCCTTCACGACCACGCGATAGGTGATCTTGGCCTTGGGAGCCAGCGAGGGAACCGGCTCGAAGACGATTCTCTTGCCGTCAACCTTGAACTTCGTGGGCCCCTCCGCGGAGACAAACTCCTCTTGGGTCGGCAGGGTGCACTCGATACGAATGTTGCCGTCGTCGGCCGTGCCCTGATTGGTGACTTCGATCGTGTAGGTCGTGGTGGATCCCACTTCGATCGGATCCGGGTTGTCGACCACCTCCAGCAGGACCGCCGGGACGCCCCTCACCACCGTGCTCGCCGCGCCTCGGGCCTCGGCACAGTAGGCCGTGGCAACCGCATCATCCTTTATCGTGCCCGCCTTCTGACCGACCAGCGTCACGCCGACGGTCTTGGACGCGCCGGGCGCGAGCGTCCCGAGGGACCACGTGACCTTGCCGCCCGCAAACTGCCCGTCGTCGGTCGCCTTGACGAATTCCCCGACACCGGAAACGGTATCGACCAACACGGTATCCCGGGCCGGAGCATCACCCGTATTGCTCACCGTGATCTTGTAGTCCGCGGGACGCCCGATGTAACGCATATCGGGGCCGGTCTTGGTCAGGGCCAGCACCGGCTTCCGCACCACGGTTTGAGAACGCGCCTTCGCCGTCAGGCCACCCGGCTCCGAGGCCGTCGCCTCGTTGGTGAAGTTGCCGGTGTTCGACGATCTCGCCTGGAAGGAGATCTCACGAGACTCACCCGGCCTCAGCGTCCCCGCGTCAAACGCCAGCGCATCCTTGCCGTCCTCCGTTCGCCAGCCCTGCGGCAACTTGTCCGTCACCTTCACATTGTTCACCGTTCCGGTTCCGGTGTTGGTCACAACCAACTTCATCGGAATCGTATCGCAGACCATCACCTCGGCCGGTGCGGTCTTTGTCAGTTTCAGCGCCGGCTCGACGATCTTCACCGAAGAACACACCTCCGTCCGAAACACCACCTGGGTGCAGCAGGGAATCTCGCCCACGGCGGTCGGCACGCCGCTGATCTTGATGACGTGGACGCCCTTCGGGCCCAGCTTGGGAAGGTTCCACGTCGCCGTGTTCTCGCCCGTCTCCGCCGGGGCCGGATCGAATCTGTCCACCTTGAAGGCGTTCGGCAGCTTCTCCGTGATCACGACCACGAGGTCCCCGAGGGTTGCATCGGTGAGGTTCGTAATGCGGACTTCATAGGCGAACGCCACATTCACACGCATCTCGGACGGCCCGACATGTTGGATCAGAAGAATGCTCGTGGCCGGATTGCCCGTCGGATATGCCTGCTCCCCGCGGACCGAGCCCCCGCCGAGACTGGGCCCGGCATCCTCCGCCACTGCCCAAGACACAGGCAAGATCAACAGACTCGTTAGGACGCAAACCGTTGCGATTCGTGTGCGAGATGAGGTCACCATGTCAGTCTCCTTCTTCAAAATTCCCGTCGTCAGTCGGCTGGATCCCCACTCTCGGACCGCACCGGCCCGCGCTCTCGCAGTCTAAGCCTTGGCATCCGCCCACGGTCTCACGTGGGGGGAGACTGCTTGCCTGGGGTGTCGAACCCTCGCCGATTCGCGGCCCGACCATGCGAGGCCACAAGAAACTCACCTACCTCCGGACACCCTTGCGGCGACATCCCCACCTTGACCTTGCAGGCCAAACTGAGGTCCGATAAGTACGCTTACGCTCGGTCATCCATACATGCAGCGTGCCATGCGACGCCGCTTCCCACCGATCTCCAAACCGGCGTTCGTACGCCTTGTGAATGTCGGAACTCAGACATGACACACATAGGTGTGCCAGAAATGTATCGGAATTGTCTCATATATGACTGATCGCTCTCTTGTCAAGCACTAATCCAACGCCGCCCACAACCGACCTCCCACCTCACCGCCCAATACCCATCAACCCGGGTGGAACCGGCACACTCCCATAGGGCGTTTGAATCGCACCCGAGCACGTCAGCGTCGGTTCACCCAGGCTCTGACCGCGGGCCAACTGAACGAGCGCGGCGGCCGCGGTAACCTCACCCGACAACGACAGCTTCCCGGTGGCCTTGCCGGCGAGTTCGCCCAACGTCGACGCCCGGATGCTGCCGATCGGGATCTTGCCCAACGCCACGTTGTAACCGACGTTGCCCAACCCGATCCCGCACGCGTTCGGGTTATGTACGTCAACGTCCACAACCACTTTGGCGCTGTTCAGGGAAACCTCTCCGACCCTTACTCGCGGAGCCGAAAACGACGGTGGTCGAAGAATCGGCAGTGTCCCCTTGTGCTCCAAGGGAAGCTCCCACGGACGGTCCAGCGCCGTCACCACGATCGCCCCGTGGAGCCTGTAAGGGATCTCGTTGGCCCCCTTCAGGTTCTCGAATGCCTTCCACAGCTTCGCGTACTCCATCCGAACCGGAAGAGGAACGGTGCCTACGCCACTGGCCGGCAGGTCGATCTCGGTGGGGTGTTCGGACTGCACAAACGCGGTCTGGGCAATGTCGATTCCGTATCGAAACTTCGGCGTCTTGAGCCGGACCGGATAGGGATTGTGGACATCGACATTGAAAACCACCCCAATGCCGCTGAAATCGATGCTTCCTATCTGAACGTTGATCCCGCGGACCTCCGGTCCGCCGATGCTCGAACACCCCGCCGCAACGCTGAGCAGCATCGGTGCGATGAGACAGACGACCTTGCTCTTCATGGCAACCTCGCTTTCAGGTCCCGTCGTTAGCCGTCGGTCATGACTTGTCGCCGCGCCCTCAGACCGCTTCCGCGCCCGGTTGCGATAAGCATTCCGCTCCGCTATTCGTTCTCGCCCTCCGGCGCATGCCCGGCCGCAGCCCCTTCCGCGGCCTCCGCGGGGCGCGAAGACGGTGCCTGCCCCAGCTCTCGATCCTTCAGCCACTGTCGAACCTGGACCTTGACGGGCGCCCCGGCGATCAAACCCTTTGGGGCCAGGCTCGGCGTTTCCTCAAAGAGCGCAACAATGCTCCGGGCCTCCCCCTCACTGCCGCTGGGACCCACAAGAAGCACCTCTTGCCGGGTCTGCGGGTTGTACAGCGGCACAAACCAGAGATACTCGTCGGAGTTCACTTGTATCGGAGGTTCCGTCCCCCCCGTCGCGGCCGCAGCCGCTTCTTCCTGCTCCGAAAACGGCCCTAACAGGACCGGCAGGCGGTTCGGATCCGTAACCTTGACAAACCAATAAGGAACCGGCGGCGGTGGCGGTTGCCGCGGCATGATATCCACGACCCGAAGCGGCGGAATAGGACACCAAACCGACCCCACCCGATCCACCCCCGACTTGAGAACAACGATCTCCGCGAAAGCCGGAGGATGATTGGGCGGCACCGACAGTTCTCTCGCGGGAATTGTCACCCGCACCTCGTCGAATCTCTGGGGCGACTGGTGAACGATCATCGACGTCGTTGCTGCGACCGTTCCATCGGCGGCTTGGTACGATCCGTCGCGAGAGCGAAGAGGATTGCGGTCGGCGTCGAACAACCGCACCTCATAGACCAGTTGCTGATCCTGAAGGTTCCACGCCTCGAAACTCGTGATGAAGACGAGCCCCTTGAGACGCTCCCCCTCCTTCGGAGTCTCGCAACGAAACGACAAGAAACCGACCCTGTGATCGACACACCCTCCCGCGCAACCAATCGCCCCAAGCACGACCGCCAGGGACGCCTTGCTCAGAACGCTCATATCGCACCGGTCCGATCACCGGAACGGAACGGGGTGCCGGAAAACCGTTCCGGCACCCCGCTTGTCAACCCGGCAGGCCGTCCAATCAATAGATGTGTGTGCTCTCGGTCTCCTCGACCGGGACGCTGCCCGTCTGGTCGGTCGTCATCGTCGTCTTGAACCGCACATCACCGGCCTTGGTACCCTTCACGGTAACATGGAACGTGACCTTGGCCTTCGGCTCCAGCGAAGGAACCGGCGCGAAGGTAATGACCTTGCCTTCGGCCGTCCCCTTGGTGGGCCCGTCCCCGGACACAAACTCCTGCTCCGGTGGGAGCGTGCACTTGATCACAATGTTCGTCCCTTCCGAAGAACCCTGGTTGGTCACCTCGATCGTGTAGGTGGTGTTGGATCCGACTTCGATCGGATCGGGATTGTCAATCACCTCCAACAGGACCGCCGGAATGCCCTTGATGGGCGTCGCGGCCTCGGCCGAGGCCTGGGCACAAAACGCCTGGGCCGTCGCCGTGTTTCTGATCTCGCCGCGCTGGTTCGCTTTCAGCGTGATGGTGACCTTCTTCGACGCCTTGGGTTCCAGCGTGCCAAGACTCCACACAACCTTCCCATCGGCCGACTGGCCGCCGTCGCTGGCCGATACAAACTCCGCGCCGGCCGGTACGGCATCGGTCAGGATCGTATCCCGCGCAGGTGCGTCGCCGGTGTTGGTTACGGTGATCTCAAAGACCACCGGCCGACCGACGTACTGCTCGTTCCGCCCGGTCTTCTTCACCGCCAGAACCGGCTGACGAACCACGGTCGAACAGGTCGCCGCGGCGGTCAGACCTCTGTCGGCTGTCGCCGTCGCTTTGTTGTCGAACTTGCCGGGGCGGGTGGCCTTGACGTTGACCGTGAACTTCTTGGACTGCCCGGCGCCCAAATCACCGGCGTCGATCACGATCGACGTCTTGCCGTCTTCGGTGGTCAAGCCCTCGGGAAGCGGATCATTGATCTTCACGTTCGTGGCCGGGCCGTCGCCCTTGTTCGTCACCACGAGCGTATACGGAATCACCTCGCAAATGATCACTTCGCCCGGACATTCCTTCTCGAGGGCCAGCGCCGGAGCGGTCACCACGGTCTCCGCACAATCGCGGGCCGACAAACCATAGGCGGCGGTCACCTCGGCGCAGTTCGTGAACCTTCCGGTCTTGGTGGCCTTGACCTGCACGGCGATCGCTGCTTGCGATCCGCCGGCCATGGTGCCGAGCGACCAGGTCAACGTCTTGCCGCTCACCTGAGCCTCGGGCTGGCTGGATACGTAGTCGATACCGTCCGGCAACGTGTCCTTCACCACCACCTCTTTCGCGGGCACCTGAGCAAGACTGGACACCACAATGTTGTACGTGAACTGGTCGTTCACCATCGCCGTCGCCGGGGCCGACTTCTTGATGCCGATCTGCGGCGCAATCCACGTCTTCTGGGTGGCGCACTTGGCGATCAGAACGGCCGGCTTGCAGCACTGAACGTTGGCGGGACGGATAATCTCGATCGCAATGTCGTTGGTCCCCGCCTCAGGTCGTGCCTGGTTGAGGGTCACCGTCGCGATCCCTTGCGCGTTGGTCGTGGCTGAGGCCTCGGCGCCGCCACCCGGAGTAAACGTCCCCGCGGGCCCCCCGGTCAGCCTGAAGTTCACAACGTAGCCCTCAAGCGGGGACCCGTCCGAGTACTTCATCACCTTAACCACAAGCGGATGGGGCGTCCCCACAGGATTCGTCGCTGCAGGCGGGCACTCCCACGCCACGTCGTACCAGTGCTTCACCGCAAAGACCTTATGCTTGTCCCACGCATAAATCCCCGGCGCATACGCCACGATGTGCGTATCCCCTTCGACCGGTGACGTGATCACGCACCACGTCTGGCCCTTGGTCAGGTGCACATCATCCGCCGGATCGTCGTTCCCCCGCGTCAGGACGTGGGCATCATTGTTGGTGTGCGTAACGGCATAGTGGTTATCGACCTTATAGCCGCGACTCGCCCGAAAGCCGCTCTCATCGACCTCAATAATATCGCCCACGCTGCCGTTGGCGATTATCCACTCGACACGACGGTTGGGCAGCACCTTTCCGTCCTTGTCCTTCACGGTCGCCACGAGAATGTGCTGCGTGTTGACGGGATTCACATCCGAAACCGGTTCGAGTTCAATGGTCGCCGCATAGGGGTCCCAATTCTTGTAATAGCCCCCCTCCGGCGGCTTGGGATGGGTCGGGATCTGGTCTCCCGACGCAATCCACGTGAATGAATGGGGCATCGTATTACGACACCCCACACCGGCCGCCAAGGAAGCGACCAGCAGTGCCCCAAAGACCATCGTCCAGCAGCGTTTGGCGTTCATGGACTGTGCCTCCTCTAGCAAGTCATGCCACTCGACCGAACCTTGTTTCCGTGCCGTCATCCGACACTTCTCTGTGGGCATCCGCCGGTAGGAAGTGTCACCGAAATGAGTCTCCGGCCCTTCGGATGTCAGAGAACACGAGCTATCGTCCCGTATCGCGAAGCAAGACCTGAGACCAAGCCTGTCCTCGCGCTAGACGCGTCATGCGTTCCCACTCGTTCCCAGAGGTGCCGTGCGAAATGTCCACTACCGCCCGCGCCAAAGGCAACCTGCACACGACGCTCCGATTATACGTCACACCAAAACAGTATGCCAGGACAAAACACCTAATCGACAAGGAAATCACCGAATTAGTCACCACTTACATATTGTTACATTGCAGTTGCCGTGCCAAATCCACAGCCGCTAGACCCGGCCTGGTTCTCCAGAGTTCATCATCGCACGTGCCCCCTTTCTTGCCTCCAGGCGATGCAAATGGGGCTGATCGCCCACGCAAGTCTCACAGGCGCCTCCGAACTGTCTCGCCGCTGTCTCACGTGAGACGCATTCCGCAGCCTAATTCCGAGTCGGTATTCCCAGGTCCTTCAGTCGCCGATAGAGCGTTGCCCGGCTGATTCCGAGCATCCGCGCCGCTCGCGTGCGATTCCCGCTTGCAGCCCCAATCGCCGCCAGAAAGCGATCCTTCTCCGTCTGTTCCGGAGAGACCGGCAGCGTCACCTTCGTGCCGAACGCGCGAATCTCCAGGGGTAGATCCCCAGACGCGATCGTACGCCCCGTGCAGCTCAATGCGGCGAACTCGATCGCACTCTGGAGTTCCGCGATGTTCCCGGGCCAGGAATAGGCCAGCAGCATCCGCATCGCCTCGTCGCTCAAGCTTGCCGACGGCTTGTCCGGCAAACGCCGACTCTGCGCCAGAAAAAACGCTATGAGCGGGGGAACATCCACCGCCCGTTCACGTAATGGCGGGACGCGAATCTGCGCGACGCGTATCAGGTACAGCAAGTCGGCCAAGAAATGCCCTTCAGCAGCCTCTTGCATGAGGTTGAACTTCGTGGCACAGATCACCCGGACGTTCACCCGGCGAGATTGGGATTGCCCAAGTCGGGTAATCTCATGCGTCTTCATCATGCGGGTCAAGCGAACCTGCAGATTGTGAGGAACATCGCGTATCTCATCAAAGAAGACCGTGCCTCCATCGGCGGATTCCAAGAGGCCCGGATGGTCCTCTGTCGTGGTTGCAGTGAAGCCTCGCCCATACCCCCAAAGTTGAGTCGCCAAGGTCAACTCCGGCACGGCGACACAGGGGATGCTTACAAAAGGCTGATCGCGCCGGTGGCTCAGAACATGTATCTCTTGGGCGACAAACTCCACCCCCGTCCCCGGTTCGCCCTCGATGAGGATCGGAACGTCGAGCTCGGCCAGATTCCGGATCCTCTCCACGATCCTCCGCATGCCGGGAAGGCTGCGGAGCAAATCGTTTAGTCCGCTTGCCTCGGACGGAGGGGTGCCGCGATCGCCCCCACTACCATCGAGATGCCCGGCGTTCGCTTCCCGAGTAGCCATCTGACCCGTACCCCGCGTCGTCCTCATTGACGCACTGAACTTGGTCAGCCGGCAGGCATCGCTTCCCGTGCCCGCGTCTCGAGGTCAAACCACGCTTCTCTCCCCGGAAAACTCACCCCTTGTCCCCGGGCGGTCCTTTCCCCATCGGTTCTCCCGTGAAGGGAGCGCCCCTTCCGGCGCCATGCCACACTCGGTTGCACGACCCCGTACTCGGCATCAACGCCGGACCCTCGTTCCGGACACCTGGCAACAACGGGCCGGATTCCTCACCCGACACTAACTTCATCTTCCATGCCAATCGCGTGAAGGCCAATATCAAAGCCCAGTCGTCGCTCTTCCGGTTGCCGGCCACCGACACACACCGCCGGGCATGAACCCGATTGAGACTCCGAGCGCCTCACATCTGTCTCACGGATGTGTCAGGTGAGACGTCTACCGGCTCAGAGCAGGCTGTCTGGGTCGAGATGCAGTTCCTGAAGGCGCCGGTAGAAGGTTGCCCGGCTGACGCCCAACAAACGGGCGGCGGCGGTCCGACGGCCTTTCGCGGCCCGAATCGCAGCGATCAAACGGTTTCTTGCGTCCTCTTCCGCGTTGACAGACAAGCGGTGACAGGTGCGCGGCACGGTCAGTTCCGGCGGCAGCGCACCCGCTTCAATCACCGATCCCTTGCATCCAAGCAAGGCAAACTCGATGGCGCTCTGCAACTCGCGCACGTTCCCCGGCCAATCATACTCCCACAGCCGCCACATGGCCTCGTCGCTCACGGACGGCACCGGTTTGCCGTTCCGCCTCGCTGCCTCCGACAGGAACCTCTCAACCAGCAACGGAATGTCGTCCCGCCTCTCTCGGAGCGGCGGAATGAGGATCCGGGCCACCCGAACGCGATAGAGAAGGTCCATTCGAAACCTGCCTTCCGCAACGAGTTGGTCCAGGTCGTGGTGGGTGGCGGCGATGACCCGAACATCGACCTTCCGAGGGGTCGACTCGCCGAGGCGCGTGATTTCCTTCTCCTGAAGCACGCGCAGCAAATTGGTCTGCATGCTGAGTGGAAGGTCGCCGATCTCATCCAAGAACACCGTCCCGCCGTGCGCGGTCTCAAACACCCCGCGATGGTCCGCGAATGCCCCCGTGAAAGCACCGCGCTTATGGCCGAAAAGCTGGCTGCCGACCAACGACTCGGTCAGACCCGCGCAGTTGACCGGCAGGAAGAGCTTGCTGGATCGGATACCGGCGGTGTGGATGGCTTGCGCGACCAGTTCCTTCCCCGTTCCCGTCTCACCTTCGATCAGGACGGTCGCGTCCGCCGTCGCCAGGTCACGGATCTGCTGGACGATCCCCTGAATCGCCTGACTCCGCCCAACCAACCCGTGGAAAACGCTCTTCTCGTCCACCATGCGGCGGAGGTCGTGAACCTCGGTCAGGTCGTAGATAAAAAAGATCTTCCTGTGCGAGTCGCGGGGATCATCCAGGATGTCCACTTCCATCAGGTGTCGCCGGCCCTCGCCGGTTTGCAGGTGGACGGGCACCTTGGTCCTCTGGTCGGCAGGACGATCGGCCATCGCCTGCAATGCCGCCTTGTCTTCCGCCACAAAGGGAAACAGCTCCGCCCAGCGTGAACCGCAGGCGCGATCCATGCTGTCCGCGAGCAGACCGCGGCAACTCTGGCTGACAAACGTGACGCGACCCTCGCGGTCCGTCATGACGATTCCCTGACGCAACTGATCGAGGATCGCAAGCAGATCCTCATGGCTCCTCTCGGTGGCCGCGAGCAGTGCCGCCCGCTCGGCCTCGGCACGCTTCTGCGCGGTAATGTCCCTCGAGATGCCCATCACCCCCAAGACATCTCCCTGCGCGTCGCGGAGGACCGACGCCTCGAGAAGGGCGACAAACGTCTCCCCCGTCTTCGTCCGATTGACGATTTCCCCCCGAAATTGCCCGCTCTTCCGCATCGTCGCGTAGACGTGGCGCGCCTCCTCCGGATCCGCATAGAGCATCTGGACCGGTTGACCGATCACCTCGTCGCGTGAATAGCCCAACGTCGTCTCTGCCGCCCGGTTGAACTCGACAATTCGCCGGTCCCGGTCGACCGAAATGATCATATCCGGAGAGCTGTCGAGGATGTTCTGAAGGTACTCCGTTGTCCGCCTCAGTTCTTCCTCCACCCGCTTTCGTTCCGTGAGGTCGAGATGAGTCCCCACGATCCGAACGATCGGCCCCCCCGCCTCTCGCCGAACGGGGAAACCCCGCGAAAGGACGTCCACATAATGCCCGTCCTTGTGCCGCAAACGGAACTCCACCTCATACTCGCGTTCACCGCGCAAAACGGCGGCCGCAACCTCAAGAACCCGTTCTCTGTCGTCCGGATGCAGGAGGCGCTTCCAGGCATCGACGTGCGGTTCGATCTCGTCCTCACCGTAACCCAGCATCTCCTTGTACCGAGGTGAATACCAGACGGCGCCCGTCTCGACGTTCCAGTCCCATATCCCCTCTTGGGTTCCCCGAAACGCAAGGGCCAATCGCTCTTCGCTGCTGCGCAGGGCATTCTCGGCCCGTTCGCGCGCGCGTACGTCACCTTTCCGTCTCTCGACATCCGATTGAGATCGGCTCGTCCGCTTGCCGACACGGCACGCCGGATTCTCATGGGCTGTCTCACGGGCTTCTTCAGTCTCCCTGTCGCCGGTCGTCCCTGTCGCAACCAGGCAGACAAACCGCTCCTCGCCGACCGCAAGCACGTTAACCGAGAGATGGACCGGCACCGTGGTCCCGTCACCCGCCCGAATAGTGAATTCCCTCTTACGCGCCTTCACCTTTCCCCCGCCGGCGCCGGTAAGAATCGCAGCGAGGTCGCCCCGGTCGTCATCCACCACAAGGGTTTCGAGGGAGGTGCCAACCAGCCGATCCAACGGCATCCTCAGCATGTCGGCGAACCGACGGTTGCAGAATAGAACCACGCCCTCCGACGTGCATGCGGCCGCCCCCTCGTCTATCTGCTCAAGCAAGACCCGATAAGGCTGATCCGCAAGTTGAAGGGACACACCGCCCTCGTCCGAAGCCCCCTCGACTCGGAGCACGTTACCCTTGTCGCCACGAATGGCGCTCAACGCCTCATGCACTTCCTCAAACCGGGCCTCCACTTCCGCACCTCTCTTGTGCAGTCTCAACTCGGTCTCGGCTCGTTTGTCCATGCAACACCTTGCTGGGTGCCGGATGGACTACGCACGCTCTCTTCGAATTGCCCCTACTCCCAACGTCCGCTCAACGCATGAGCCTACACAGATTTGCTACTCCCCACCTTCTTCCAGTGTAACCTCTTGAACGTCAAGAACAAGCGCAATCTGTAAGGAACCGTATCGGAAGGTATGATTATCCGAATTGCCGGGAAAGGCTTGGACCAGTGAGACTCCGTCTGTCCAAAGCCACCAAGTCCAAGCTGTGACACAGGTCGGACTTGGTGGCCTGAGGAACAGCCCCCCTCCAACGCCGCAATTGGGCCTGGACTATGCTGCGCGGCCCGACTCGCCCAATTGACGCCTCCGTCTTACTTGGACGTGTCCTTTGGTATCAGCGACTTGGCGGCATTGGCGAGCTTGGCCACTTCCAATGCCTTGCGCGCCTTGGCAATGTTTTCCGGGAGCGGCGCCGGAAGGGAACCCGCTTTAGCCTCCAGAGCGCCCAGCAACTGCTCGGCAATATCGAGCTTGCCGCCCTTAGTGGCCTCCAGAACCTTGCTAAGCTGAGACTGGGCCTCCTTGACAGCCGCTTCCCCGACAGAGGCCGCCGTCGCAGTTGCCGGTGCCGCGGCTTTTGCTTCCTTTTCCACCTTGGTGGCCGTTTCCGAGACTGCCTCCTTGGCCTTCTCCGCCGCCTGTTCAACCTTCTCAGCCGCCTGTTCGACCTTGGGCGCTGCCTCCGCTGGGACAGGCGCTTTTGCGGGAGCTTCCTTTGCAGCCGCTGGAGGCTCGGGCTGTTTCACCCCCCCGACGGCGCCCTCAGGGGCCTTCGGCACTCTCTTCTCGGCCTCTTTCTCGCATCCGACGAGCAGGATGCCCGTGAGAACGATGCTCGCCAAATAGTACGTGTGTCGCATGGTTTTTCCCTTTCTCGCGAAACAGGAGAGGTGACTCGGGGGCGTTTTCGATCGGAACCCTGTTTCGTGGGTTCCGGCCCCACAATGACGGACTTCCAATGGTCCCGACTCGCGTGTCAAGGCAACCCATCGGCTCGACACGCTCAACACGCTCGTACCCCATACCCGCTGATAGAATGCCCCTTCACCGTCCTTGCTTCCACGGACCCGTTAGTAAACGTGCGTGCTTTCGGTTTCCTCCACGGGGCTTGTCAGCATGTCGCTGGTCAGCGTGGTCTTGAACCGAACGTCTCCGGCCTGGGTACCTTTCACAACCACGCGATAGGTCGCCGTGGCCTTGGGAGCCAACGAGGCAAGAGGCTCAAACACAACGGATTTCCCCGCCACCCGATACCTCGTCGGTCCTTCGGCGGACACGAAATCCAACTCCGGCGGCAGCGTGCACTCGATACGAATGTTGTTGTCGTACGCCGTCCCCTGATTCAGAACGGTGATGACATAGGTCTCAGCCGCACCGATTTCGATCGGGTCGGCCACGTCGACGACCTCCAACAGGATGGCCGCCACGCCCTTGACCTCGGTACTGGCCGCAGCCCTAGCCTCGGCGCAATAGGCGGTGGCAACCGCGTCATCCCGGATCGTGCCGACCTTCTGACCGACGAGCGTAACCTCGACGGTTCTCGATGCCTTGGGCGCCAGCGTCCCAAGATTCCACGTCACCTTGCCGCCCGCGAACTGCCCGGCGTCGCTGGCCCTGACGAACTCCCCAACACCCGTGATGGTATCGACCAGCACGGTGTCCCTTGCCGCCACCTCCCCCGTATTGCTCACCGTGATCTTGTAGTCCGCAGAGCGTCCAATGTATCGCATCTCGGGCCCGGTCTTGCTCACCGTCAACACCGGCTTGCTCACCACAGTCTCCGTGCCGGCCTTCGCCGTTAGCCCACCGGCCTCCGAAGCCGTCGCCTCGTTGGTGAACTTCCCGGTGGCCGCGGACCTGGCCACGAACGAGAACTCCCGCGCCTCGCCCGCTTTCAATGTGCCGGCGTCGAAGGCGACGACGTCCTTGCCGTCCTCCGTTCGCCAACCCTGTGGAAGTCGGTCCAGCACCCTCACATCCTGCATGGAACCGCTGCCGGTGTTGCTCACCACCAACCTGATGGGAATCGTGTCGCAGACCATCACGGCGGGCGGTGCCGACTTGGTCAGCACCAACTTCGGCTCGACAACCTTCGTCGTCGCGCAGAGCACCGTGTTGAACGTCACCCGGGAACACCACGTCAGCTCTTCCGGACGGTCGATCGAACCCACCACGCGGACGACGGCCTTCCCACCGCCCGGAAGCGCGTTGTACTGCCACATCGCAAGGTTCCCTTCCTTGCGCGTGGGTTCCGGACTGATCGTCGCGACCTTGAACGGCCCGGGGAACTGTTCGGTCAGCGCCACGTCGTAAACGTCTCGCCGGGTGAGGTTTGTGAGCAGGATCTCGTAGCCGAAGCCTTGCCCGCCACGAACCTCCGCCGGGAAGGTACGTTCCAGCAGAATGACGCTCGTGGCCCGGTCACCGGTCGGAAACGCCATCTCGGTTCTGGTGACCGTCGGCACACCCGCCACCGAAGGCGCGGGTTGTCTCGCCGCCGAGGGAGGACTCGTTCTCCTGACCGTGCCTTGCGCCTGCCCCTGAGCAACGTCGGCCAAGAACGCGACCGCGACCATCAGAACAGCTACGATGACAGCGACTCTCGATCTCATGACCATCTGACAGACCGTCCTTTCCCGTCTGCAAGCGGTTGAAGTCGCCTGAGTCCGCCGTCGGATCGGTGCCGCACCGCCACGCGATCAAGTGCCCCTGCCGCTTGTCGCCTTGTCTGTTGAGACACGCGCCGCCGTCATTCCTCGAGCGCCTTGGCTCGGAACAACAGACCGGCCACGATTCCTGCTAGGCTCGGCACCACGAGGAACATCCACACCTGGCACATCGCCCGGCCGCCGACGAACACCGCGGGCCCCAGGCTGCGAGCCGGGTTGACCGACACACCCGTAATCTTGATTCCGAAGATGTGGATCACGACCAGGGTAATGCCGATCGCGAGACCGGCCATCTGGGGGGGCGCCTTCGCCTGGGTCGATCCGAGAATCACTATGACGAAAAACAGCGTGGCGACAAACTCAAATACGATCGCAGAAGACAGCGTGTATTCCCCCAGGTACGCCTCGCCCCATCCGTTCTGGCCGAGTCCACCGGCCGCAACGTCATACCCACCGATGGCCCCGCTCACAATCACCTTCAGAACCAACGCACCGACAATCCCGCCGAGAATCTGAGCAACGAGGTAACCGGCAAGATCGCCGGCCTTCATCCGCCCCGCCGTGAACACACCCAGGCTGACGGCCGGATTGATGTGGCAGCCCGAAATCGGGCCGATACCGTACGCCATTCCGATCAGGGCGAAACCAAAGGCAAACGAAATGCCCAGGAGTCCGACGCCGTTTACCTCTCCAAGGCTCTTCGCCGCAACCACGGCTGCCCCGCAACCGAATAGAACCAGGGTAAACGTGCCAATGAATTCAGCGATCAGCTTCCTCATCGAACGGTCTCCTTACACGGGAAATCGCCCCCATGAACGTGATCCGAAGAATTCACACAGCGAGCCCCGGCCACCTGCCTCCATGCCGGTGTCACGAACGTGCTCCGCTCCGAAAAACCCAAGGGTCAACCCCTCCCCCGTCTACGCGGCATTCCGATTCGATACCACGCTTCGCCGGAGATCGCCTGGAGTCAATCGGAAGACGCGGATCCTCGAAATGAACGCCGTCCCATCGCCGGGGAGACGGCACGCCAAGCCGCCTCCCCGCGTAACACCGCATTCATCTTCCGTGCCAATCTGCGGAAAGCAAAAGATCTGTACCGCGGCGCAGGCCCCACGGCAGTCACCGCAGGCCGAGCCCGGCCCGCAGCCCATGCCATTAACGCCCCGGGCGCCTCATGGGTGTCTCACAAATGTGTCAGATGAGACACCCGCACCATGGCGGCCGTGCCGCGCCTGCGCCACATACGGTCATGCCGGCGGAATCACACAAGAGACTGCCTTGCCGCTGTTCTACTGCCTCAACGCGGCAGCGCCCCGTAACGCGCCATCAACCAGCGTCTGCCCAAGCGTACGGCCATAGAGGCTCACGCTCGACTCGTACCCGCCCTTATCGTATTCCTCAGCCGACAGGATGTAGCTGACCCACTCGTTGGCCAGACCTCCGATGACGGTGTGCTTGATTCCTGTCGCCCCGCGGACTTTCTGCTTGACCTGAAGACCCAGTTCGGCCGACATCTCTCCCGGAATGCCCACGATGAGCAGGTCGCCCAGCCGGAAGTACCCAATGGTCGTCTTTCGCGGCAGCAACGCCGTCAGAATCGGCCCCATGATCTCCGGACTCAATCCGTACTCCGCTCCACCTGTCTTCATGAAGTCCGGATGCACAGTGGGCTGAGGCAGGACGACCTCCTCGATACGATAATCCAGAACAGCCGATCCGGCCGTCCGGGTCTTCTCCCACTGCCGCCAAACGATGATCGCCAGTTCGCGGCCGTACTGCTCGGCTCGTTCCCAATTGCTGATCGGTGTCGCCGCCGCCGTCGTCGTCAATGCGGATTTCGCCGGATCCGGCCGGGCGATCGGGGCTTGATCGCCCTGAGCCCCGTTGTAATACATGACGGTAACGCCTCGACCAATCAGCGACGTAAGCATCCTCTGCATCTGACCCGGCCATCCGCCGGAAAACAACATGTCCTCGGCCTGAAGGAACGTCGGGTGAGCCGTCCAGTTCACCAATACGGCGAACGGCTCGCCGTCCATCTTGTCGATCCGCGTGAGGGTCAACTCGTTGTCGACGGCCTCATTGCCCTCTCGCCGATTCCGGTTCCATCCCTCCAACGGAATGCTCGTCGTCCCGACGGTCACCGGAACCCGTTCACCCAGGGCATCCCTGATCACCTTCACCAGATTGTCCACCGTCAGATCGTACAACTCCTTCTGAAACAACCCGATCTGAGGAATCTTGAGCACGTTCTTCGGATTGATGGAGTTCACCTCGATGCTGGCGTGCGAATGGCTCGGCAGCAGCATGACCTGCTCGGGTTTCAGGTCGGTATCGGCGAGCTTGGCCATCACCGCCGGCTTGATCGCCGGCGGGAATCCCAACACGTCGGCCGTCACCAGAACAAACCGCTTGGTCCCATCCGACAGGACCAGCGCTTTGCCGAAGACCCGGTCGTGGATGCCCTCGGCAGGCTTGTTCATGCGATCGCCATACCCGCCGAGCGTGGCCTTCATGCTCAGCGGGGGAGTCATATCCACCCGGGCGATCCCGGCCATCAGATCGGCCCACAACGTGTCAGACGCCTGATGCACCACCGACCCGATCGCCACCGTCAATACTCCTAGCCTTCTCAATGCTCGACCCTCCGAGAATGAGGCTCGCCTGGACACAACGGCACCCAGCACCCACAACGTTCACACATTCCAAACCGAATCTGACACGGCCGCCCACGTAGAGTACCACGAATCGGCGGACCGTTGTACCGTGCTTCAAAATCGTGACCGCTCCGTTCGATAGCCGCTGCCGCCGTCATGGCTTCCAGGTCAATTCCGTCTTCGATTCAAGATCCTTCAGGAGTGCCGCCTTGTCCATGAAATACGTGCTCTTGAGCTTGCGATGCGCAACGAGTTTCAGCGCCTGATCGTCGAAGTGCGGCGACTTCGGATCGTCGGACTGTCCCAGCGGAGCGGCCGTCCACGATCTCGGAGGGCTTGTCATTTCGACAACCATCAGCGCGCTCTGCCCGCCTGTCGCCAGGCGCTGCTTGGTCTTGCCCATGGGCTCGAACCACATCGCGCGGGGCGTGGCGATGCCGTCGATACTACCGCCGTCCGCCGGCGCGGTCCGATTGCCCCCCTTGCGACCGACGCGAAAAATGTCGCCGTACGTGACGTCGAGTCTGCCGTGCTCGTCCTTCATCGCCTTGAGCGCGGCCTTCAGCGCCGAGAAGACCTCGTCGTCCGACATCGACCGGGGCGGAGGGGCGCCCACCTTGTCGGCCTGCCGGACCAGGAACGACTGCGCCTGCTTCCAGTAGTGGTAGCACACCACCCCGACCGAATCCTTCTCCGCACGACCGTTCCAATTCAGAATCGCCCGAGCGAATCGGGCCAACTCCGCGTCGTTCTTCATCGCATCGCCGCCCTTTTCCCAGGCGGTTCGCAGACGTTCCTGCCATGCCCGAACCCCGTACACCCGGGGCGACGTCGCAATCTCAAAAACGTCCTCCACCGTGGCGTCACGAAGCTCATCGAGCAACTGAAACACCATCGCCGCACGCTGGTGCAAACCATACGCGACCCCCATGAGCCGGGGCTCCATGTAGAGGTAGCTCTTGTACTTGTCCTCCGTCAGCGGACTGTCGCGAAACATCACACGCGGGGATATGTTGCAGTTCTGCATCCAGCCGCAGGGAGGATTCAGAATCTGGACCAGGTCATCCGTGGAATGAATACCCCTCCATTCGGTCTGCGACGTATTGCCGGGAACGGGTCTCGAGTAGTCGATACCGTCGGGACGAATGGGAACGCGCCCGGTCCGTTGATAGTAAATGTCGCCGTCGACACACGCCACCATGACGTTCTGCGGGTGGTATTGCGCCATGGCCAGGGCAGCCCTGAACTCCGTAACATTCTTTGATAACCACACCTTGTAGGCCATGTCACCCAGCGCAACCTGGTCGAAGTAGGGCGTGGCCACGGCATAGCCCTTCCCGTCCTTAGTGGCCACAACCGGCCCGTGGTGGGTATACAAGACGTCTTGGGTCACCGTGTCGATCTTCCCCTCCTTGTTTCGAACGGCGACTTCAATCCTCTCGATGACGCCGTCCCTCCACTGGCCGTCGTACTGGTATTGCCGGGGGTTGTCCGGATTCAGCGTCTCGACGAAGACGTCGGCCGTGTCCGGCCCGCCCGTGGTGTGCGCCATCGAGATGTACTCATTGTGCCCGAAGCCGGGAAGCGGCGTCCCGAGGACGAACCCACCGGCCACCTTCACCTGCCCCGCGTAGACCCTGCCCTCGTAATACCTCACCGGCCCGTAGAACGTCATGTGCGGATCGATCACGGCGATGGGGACCTTCGACCTCGTCCTCGACGGGCCCAGCACCATTTCGTTGGACCCGCGATATCCCGGCATTTGCGGCTTGGCCCCGGCCCGGATGAGCTTCTCCGCCGCTTGCATCTCGGGCCATGGAAAGATCGCCGCCCTGCCGAGCGCAACGCACATCCAGGGCTCGAACGTCAGGGCGTTTGCGGGCACCTTGTCCGGATGCTCCTTCATGTAGTGCCGGACACCCGCCAGGAAAGCCTCGATGCAGGCGCGGGCCTTCGCCGACACCTTGGGATAGTTCTCCTTCGAGATCTCCGCGTGCCGCCAGACCCGAGCACGGAAATCGTTGAAGAGTTCGTTCGGCCCATGTATTTCGGACATCCGTCCGATGGCCATCCGGTAGTTGTCAAACATTTGCTCGAGTCGGTCCTCGGCCTGGGCGTACCCGCCCGCGAAGCAACCGGCCTCTTCCGAATCCGCGTAGATGTTCGGCACACCCCACGAGTCGCGATAGATCGTGGCGGTCTCCGCGCCGTTCGCGACGACCGCGCAGCCCAACACCACCCACATTGTCTTCACGCAAACGGCGACCGGCTTCAGCCGTTTCGGGACAAACTGCGGAATCGTGTAGAACGCGATCGTGCCTGTCCACGCCTCGTCTTCTGTCGCTGACGTGTTCGTGAGCTGCCCTGCGGGGCTACACGTCATCGAAAGGTCCTCCGTGGAGATGTCGCGGCGTGAATGGGCAACCTATAGCGGCTTGTGGTCGCAAGGTCAACCATGCGCTGCGCCCTGCCCGTCTGTCACATCCTATCCCATAGACGCGCGAGCACGGCATGCTGCGGAAAATCAGGAACAACGACGCGTGCAATCCCCGAGGGGCAAAAGAGGGGCAAAAGGGGACATTCTAGGGGCAAAAGGGGACATTCTAGTTTTTCAGCCGGGGGCAAAAGGGGACATTCTAGTTTTTCAGCCGCGACGCCCACCGAACGAGATGACGTCGTCTTCTACTGCGACGTGGCTGGAGGCGGCGGTCCGCTCACTCACTGGGGGCGGAGTGTGGAGCCGGGCCTTCGGGAGGCGGGCTTTGAGGGCGAATTCCGCTGCTTTCGCTGGCAGACGGGCCTGGGCGCCCTGGCGGACCAGACCACTAGCGTCGCGTACAAACGAGCACGGACCCGCAAGCTCGCAGGGTTCATGATGGCTCACTGGCGACGTTTTCCGGGCGGCTCGGTACACCTGATCGCGTTGTCCGCCGGGTCCGCAATCGCCGTGTACGCCCTCGAGCAACTTCCGACGTCCTATCAGGTGGACGAGGTCATCCTGCTCGGCTCCTCGCTCAGTGCCGATTACGACCTCCGACACGCACTGCGGCGGGTGCGCAGTCAGGTTCATGTCTTCACGTCCAAGCAAGACCGGTGCTGAGCGTGTTCGTGCCCCTGACCGGAACGGCCGATCGCCGGCGCGTCGGCGCCCAGGTGGTCGGTCGGTACGGCATCCGCACGCCCGCGGACGCCGATGATGAGACGAAGGCCCTTTACGCCAAGGTCGTCAATATCGAATGGGACGACAGCCGGGCCGAACAGGGCGATACTGGCACGCATACCGGAACCATCAACCGGCGGTTCCTGCGTGAGTCTATCGCACCATTGATCCACCGCGACGGACCGCGGTGAGTGGAATCGACCTCCGATCGGGACCGGCTCGTTCCCGGGTGATTGCTCACCCCCCGGGCTCCCACGGATCCGTATGGCCGCAATCGACCGGCTAGAATAGGACTGAATGAGAAAGGGGACGTACACAATGGGAGGAAAAATGGGTACGCACAGAACGAAATACCGGCCTGTTTGTCCACAAGAGGAGCTGCATCCCCTTTCCTCCCCCAGCAGTCGCCTCCGCGCCCAGTGACGGGGAGGCGCAAACCGACGGGGATCGTACATGCGCGTCAGGGTCAGCAAGCGTCAGAGATTCTTCGCTGTGGCATTGCTGGGATGCTTTACGTTGGTCGAGCTGTTCTGCTATCTGGCGATCCACCATACCCCCTGCGGACGCTCTTCTACCTGCCTGCCCCGGCCCTGTACCCCGCCTACGTCGAAGTGCGTGACCCCGTCCTCGGTTGGAAGATATACTTTTACCACAGCCAGCTCGACGAACTCGGCGCGCGGATAACCCCGGCGTTTCCAGACCCTCGGGCTCAGCCCGCGATGATCTCTCTTTACGGCGATTCGTTCACGTTCTCGCCCGGCGTGCTGCCGGAGGAATCGTATGCCAATGTCCTGTCCAAACTGGTCGGGCGTCGCGTCAACAACTTCGGTGTCGGCGGATATGGCACCGATCAAGCGTACCTGCGGTTCAAGACCCAGCGCAATGACCCGGCCGGCGTGGTGATTCTCGGCCACCTGTCGGATAATGTGATGCGAAACGTGAATCAGTTCCACGATCTGATTGGCTCGCTCGGGCAGCCGGCCTGTATGTTCAAACCTCGTTTCCTGGTCGACGGGAAAGGCAACCTGCAGCTTGTTCCCGTGGTGGATTACACCGCCTAACAGTACGCAGACTGCGTTCGAAATCCCGAAAGGTATCTAACGCACGATTACTTCATTCCAGGCGGGCCCGTCGGCGTCTATAAGCCCCATTTCCCCCACCTTCTGTCTGTCCTGCGGGTTCGGCGGCACTTTCGGTTTCAGGCACGGGTCTCGCGACATGAACCGGATTGGGCCGCTTTCTACCGTTCCGAGCACCCCTCCAAAGCACTCGACGTCACAGTTGCAATCATCCGCGCGTTCTCCGAAACCGTCCGGAACAGGGGTAAACGACCCGTTCTGGCTGTTTATGCCGCGAGGGATGACATCAAGTACTACCACGAGCACCGCGCGTGGGTCTACCAGCCGCTCCTGGACGAAATGACGCGCCACGGGATCTCATGCGTCAATGTCGGCGCCTTCTTCGTTCGCCGAACGCCGAGTGACGAGGTAGACAGTCTGTTCCTCCCCGGCGACCCACACCTCTCGGCGAAGGGGTGCCGACTGCAGGCGATGGCGGTATACGAGCACCTCGTCGAATGTGCCCTGATCAATCCCGCAGACAACGATGACGGAAAAAGGGGACATGCTGATTCTCGATGAGCGCGTGCATGACTGACAAGGTGTTGCGTTGGGAAGTTAAACGCCCGGCACTCGGGTCAGGAGGAAGAGGGGTCCGGAAAGAGCAGAGACTAGACAGTGGAACACCAGGCACGAGACGAAAGAACAACACTCCGCTTCCTAACGCTGAATCCGGGGACACCACCTGCGGGGAACACCATACTGATTTCCCGACAGCGACCGGGTTGGGCGTGCTATGTGTCGATGCCACGCATCGCTCGCGTCGTTGTCCCCGACTACCCGCACCATGTCACGCAGCGCGGAAACCACCGGCAACAGACCTTCTTCTGCGATGGCGATTATCAGGCGTATAGGATGCTGATGGCGGAATGGTGCTCGAAATGCGGGGTTGAGGCCTGGGCGTACTGCCTGATGCCCAACCCCGTGCACCTGATCGCGGTGCCCAGCACCGAGGCGGGTCTGCGTTCGGCCATCGGCCAGGCGCACCGTCGATACACGCGAGGACCTACATCAGTCCGTAAGGCTCTCGCGCAAAGAATCCTTGAGTTAGGCGCTGCCGCCCATGAGGGCCTTGCGGTGCCCTCAATCCAAGGACGACATATCGCCTTTTCCCTGGCACGATCGAAGAAAGAACCGGGCGCTACCACAAGTCGGGTCCACCTTCAGGACTTGCCGAAGGAACTCAGTACTGGCGTCGAGCACCTCTGGGTCTGTGCGGGGCCGCGATGCATTGCACATAGGGTGAGCCGGCACGGTGTGGAGAACCGACCTTACCAGGAAATCTTCGATCGCCTCGGCGGCAATGGCGTGTGCGCCGACCGTGGGGTGCCCATCGCCGCGCAGCGCCATCTCGCTGCTCTCGTGCCCCCGGAAGACCGGGAATAGATCGAGGTACGGCACCCCAAGACGTCCGGCTAGAACTGCCGTCTGGCGGTGAACTTCCCCCAACGGGGTCGGGTAATAGTCCAGATAGCTTACCCGCGGAAAGCTCACCAAGACGTACTTGGCGCCCGAGCCCTCCACCAGGCGCTTGGTCTGTGCAAGCCCGTACGTCACGATGCGCCACGCCCGCTCCCGTTTCTCCGCGGTTGCGCCGCCGCGCAGATAGTCGATGAAATAGGATCGCATCAATGCCGTTCGGATCTTCCGCTCGCCGATTGAGAAAAGCAGCGAGTGCCTCGAGAGCCAGAGTCGTCGTTCAATGAACTCGGTGATCGGCCCAACGTCCTGGTACAGGTCCACGTCCAGATCGTTCCAGCTAAGCACCTGCACCACCACATGGGGGCGCCAGGCGTCGATGTGCCCATTCAGGAGGAGCCACTCGCTGATGACATCGGCTCCCGACGCCGCCAGGTTGATCGTCACGTAACGTCCCGGGTAGCGGCGGTCGAGCAGTAGATTGAGCTGCCGGACGAACGTGGCGTTGGGTTCGACATCGAGCCCGAACGTGTAGGAGTCACCAACAAAGGCGATTCTGACGACGTTGGGGGCTCCAGCACGAGACCTGAGGGCGTCCGGAAGAATGCGCGCCCCCTCCGCACCGGACAGGTCCACCTTGGCACTCCGAACTGCGTCGGGTCCATCAACCGTGGCCTTCAACCGTAGGATGCCCTCCGCCAAGCCGAGTCCAACCGCCAACCCAACGAAGATCGCGCCCAGCTTGTAGGTCACGATGTGTCGCCGGCACACTCCAGAACACCTGCGAACAAAGGTCTACCCTGCGGGGCGACGCGTCATCGAAAGTTCCTCCGTGCAGATGTCGCGGCGTGAATGCGCAACCTGTAGCGGCTCGTGCTCGCAAGGTCAACCATGCGCTGCGCCCTGCCCGTCTGTCACATTCCATCCCATAGACGCGCGAGCACGGCATGCTGCGGAAAATCAGGAACAACGACGCGTGCAATCCCCGACATACCCCAACCGCACAACCCGTCACCCGAGGCGTCATGAAATCAATATGGTGTCCGCCGATTTGTGCTGCCGCCCCCATGCGTTGGAGACGGGGGAACGACGCCCGGACTCCGCGAACAACGACAGCCAGACGACACCAGACGATGACGCGATCGAGGGGAAAAGAGGGAAGAGGGTTCTACTTCTTCCTGACTGGCTCCCGTTCACATTCCCCCGCCAAATCATGGATCGCCACGTGCCTGATCCGGCGAAGGGAGGGTCGGCTCGAACAAACCAGCCAAGCCCCGACAACCGATCGTAAGTCCCGTGTCTTTGTGGGGTGTTCAATCACAAGCGCGCCGTCGTTGAACACCCAGTGCCTTCTATATGTGGGGAGCAAGAGCGCCGTGGCCGACTCCCATTCCGGTGCGGCCCGGCTGCCCGTGCCTCGGTGTCGTCATGGCCAATCGTCCGTCCAATCTGCTGACCGCCCTACCCCGCAATAGCGTGCGAGTCCTCGCCACACTCTGCCTTGAACGCCAATCCCCCAAACCCGACACCCGATCCTCGTGCGCTGCGACAACGCGGCACAAGACGAGACACTTGAGAACCCAGCCGACTCAGCACACTCGCACGACTGTCTTAGCTCCCCTATCCCCCAGACCCGAGACACTCTATCCGCAAGTCCCCAGTCCCAAGTCCCGATCCGTCGGAGGTACGCCAATGCGAGACAAAACGAAGCACCCGACAGATTGCGCCAGTGCAACACCCCCCCCCTTTTTGTTGCATTTTGTTGCAAAGTGTTGCATGTACGGACAACCCGGCTCATCAAGTGACTGGTCGTCCCATGGACCCTCCGACGATTCGAGTTGAGAAATAGCATGTGGGCTGGCGGAAGAGATCGGGCAATCAAACTGGACGAACGCGTTTCACTGCGAGCTCGTACCGAGCGTATCCAACAAGAGCTCCAGGGCGTCCTGGAGGCCGAACGGAAAGACGTCCTCATACAGCGTCGCCACACCGAAGTCCTGTTCGACGAGAATCGTGTCGGCATACCCGGACGCATCCATCAGTTCACTCGCGTCGGCCGTGTGCTCCAGGCCCAGCAGGTGGCCCAATTCGTGCGCGGCGACGTTGCCGATGCTCGTAATAATCGCATCGGTCGTCGGCACGGTGCTGAATGGATCGGTCCATCGATTGGTAAAGATGATGGCCTTGTCCGTGTGATCCTGATTGTAGTGATCCACCTGCTGTGCGATGCCGAAAACATCGGTGCTGCGGCCGCCAAAGACGAGCGTGCTGTACTCCCCGGACGACGGGAGATTGGCGTCCCCGGACAGGTAGAAGTCGATGTCGTATCCGGCGTATCGCTCCTCGAGGACTTGCCGAATATCCTCCTCGACCGACGCCTCCTGGCCCCGGAGCCTCGAGTCGACGCCGCCGGCGCTGAACGCCGGAATCACGTATGTCCGATCGCCCGGAATCGACACGACGGCGCCGTCGAAGTCGAGCAGGACATCCTGGTGTTCTTGCACCGGGACGGCGTTGTCGCGCGTCACGGAGACGTTCAATTGGTAGGCGCCGCTGCTCGGATTGTATCCGCTGTCGGCAATCGCGATGTAACAATGATTGGAGGCATGCCGAACCGTGTGGTCGATGAAGCTACTGTAGTCGCCGGCGACGTAGTCCCTGTCGTCATTATAGTTGATCAGCTCACCGTCGGCATTGAAGAGTGCGGCCACGGGATCCAAGGAAGACCCGCCGGTTGCCGTCACCGTCACCACCAGCCGGTCGCCCGGCTCGACCGGGCCGATATCGAATACATCGACATCGTCCGCGGAACCGATGGATCCGGAGTAGCCGGCGCGACCCACGCTGCTGAGTTTGAGGGACAGGGAGCTGGAAAAGGAATCACCGGGAGTCGGCGTCGTGGTGGTGGGAATGCACCCCGAGCCGGCAAGGGTAACGACGTTCAATCCCAGGGCAACGATCAACACTCGGCGTTCCACCGACATACTCCTCAAGAGCCGGCTCCGGCAAGCCGCGTTCAGTGCCTTCGCCTGAGCCGAACGGCGTCTCCCCGGCAAGTGTCACTCCGACCTACCGCGTGGTTTGCTACCTCGGAGGTCCCGGTGGCGGACCCGGCGGTCGGATGCCTCGTTCGGCCATGCGTTTTCCCATCGCCCTCATGTAGGCCTCGTTCTTCGCCCGCCGGTCCGCGGGCATCCTGGCCATTCTCGCCATCATCTGCCCGGGGCCACCCGGAGGCGGTCCGCCTCGTCCGCCTTGTCCGGGCAAACCGGGGGAACCGCTGCCCGACCCGACCGAGCCCGAAGGACCACCGCCCGGACCGGGCGATCCGGGCTCGCTTCGCCGGCCACTTGGCGGTGGTCCTTCGGGGCCGCCGGGGCCCCCTGGACCGCCGGCCATCCCTCGCCGTTTCTCCATCTCATCGATCTTCTTGTCGAGAAAGGCCGTCCGTTCGGCCGGAGGCAGCTTGTGGAAGGCATCCACCTCGCGATTCATCCGTTCCTGCATCACGGCGTGCATGTTCTCAAAGAGGCGCCGCCGCGTCTGTTCGTCCGCACCCTCCACCAGCTTGCGGATACCGTCGCCCCCCTTCTCGGCCATCGTCTCCCTGCGCTGCTCGAGCCATGCGATCCGCTCATCCACGGGAAGCTTGCCGAATCCCTCGCTGGCGACGAAAGACAGGGCCTCTTCGTCAGTGGCCGTGGCCGCCGGCGGCGGCGTGGGTACCCGTTCGCGCCGGAGATAGTACGCGGCTGCACCCAACCCGCCCAGGCCGGCGACAAGGCCCAGACCAATTGCGGCGATCTTCACGCCCCGTCGCGTCAGGACATCGAAAAGGAGTCCGTGTACGGCCATCGAGTCACACCTTCATAGATCGGCGATTCCCATTCCTGATCAGTCCCAATCAAGAACGTTCTAGTTCTTGCCCCACGGAGCGTTCGGATCCACTTCAAACGGAAAGTGCCGTTGCTCCTCGACGTGGAAGTCCGCGTAAAGCGTGTGACGGATTTCCTGCATTCCCCTCTTACCATGAAAGGAATCGTATTCTGTTAAGAGGAACAGATCCGATGTCTTGTCGAGCCACGGATGGAAGCGCACGGGGGGAGCAGGCGTAATCTTGACGATCGTATCACCCACGTTGACGCTCCCCGACGACCCGCCCGACCAGTTCGCCCGGTCCATCACCATCGAAGGCAGGTGATTGTATTCATAGGACGTCTTTTCCGTCTCCCAATAGCTCCGACCCAGCGTATTGGGATCTTCCGTATCGCGCGCGGTCTTGCCCGGCTGATCGGACGGACAATGAAACAGCTCCGGCAACCGAGCATACGGTTGAAGGAACTGCGTAATCGGCGGTCGAAAGTCATTGGGATCGGCGACCAACGCCTCGATCGAGGGCATTTGCGAGGCGGCGGGAAGCATGTCGCCGTTGTCATGCAAGTATTGCTGGAAGGCCTGTCCCAATTGGTGGAGGTTGGCCAAACACGCCGCCCGACGAGCGTTCTCCTTCGCTTTGTTCAGGCTGGGAAGCAAGATGCTGATCAACAGGGCGATGATGGCCACGACGACCAGCAACTCGATGAGCGTAAAGGCATGATCATAACGGCGCGACACCGACATCATTCCGCTCCCAACAGAACCCGCATTCGGCGCTCGAGCCGCCCTGCAAGGATCGTCGCTTCTTTGAAGATCCCCTGACGAGCGTCGTCGCACCACACACTACGCCGCATAGGATTCAAGCACGCTCAGCAAAACCTCCAACGCAATGTTCACCACGTATGACACGGTCGTGTCGTCGATCGTACAGCTCCCGATCTGCAGAAACGTCATTCCGACCGCAATCGCCGACAGCTTGCTCACCCAGCGGTGAGAGAAACGTCGTCTCATATGAGCCACTCCTTGTGAACCAGACTGTATTCCCTATCGCGCCGATCACCGTCACGTCGTGTCCGGATCGGTCAGCTTCATGACATAGATCGGCACACCTGTCCGTTGGCCATCTGGATTTCCCTCCGTCGCCGCCATCCGTTGTTCCGAGACCAAGCTCCACTCGGCTCGCACGGGGCTTCGCGTCGGCCCGCAATCCCTCGTCGAGGCAGAGTCTGTCCGTCGGATAGGCGAGGCCAACCCGATGAGGGCCCTGCTGCACGATGGAACGGCGGGATGCGGCGCGGGCTGTCGCCGGCGCCTCGCGCATCACGTGCTTCGGCTCGTGCCGCGGTCGTGAAACCTCATCCCGCGCAAGAGTGGCGGGAGCGGGACAGGCCCCTTGCATATTGCGCGCGGCGCCGGAACGAGATGAAGCCCCGCAGCGAATACTCCCTGGGAAAGCAACGGCCAAGGAGCCTGTCCCTTCCTGGGTTGGAGTCGTTCTGTCTTTGAACACAACCATTCGATTGGCCACTCCTCAAGGAGAGAGGTCAGCGGCTGGGCAAGCCGCTGACTTCTCTGGGGGCAATTCACCCCCGTCCGGGAACGCCGGCGAATAAACGCAATCGCTTCGATTCCCGATCAAGGGTGAGGGGGAGGTCCCTTTCGCCCTCCGTGAGGTCCCGGCCCCGGTCCTGCCGCTTTCATCTCATCCACAATCGCCCGTTGTTCCTCCGTCAGGATCGCAAGGAACGCTTCTGTTGCCTGTTCCTTTCGATCGCTGACGGCGGTCTGAAGCTCATCGAGAATCGCCTGAATCTCGGTCTTCTGTTCATCGGTCAGGTTCAGCGAGTCGTCAAGGAAGGGGCACGGAGGGGGCGGTCCATGATGCCGAGGGGGACGCATCCCGTCGCTCGAGAGGTTCGGTTCCCGTTCATCCAGCAACGCAAGTTGTTCCTCCGTCAGGAGCGCGCGGATCCGGTCGTTCGCATCTTGGAAGAGGGCATCGATGTCCTCTCGGGCGTCGGCGAAGATCTGATTGGCTTCCGTTTGTTGCTCATCCGTCAGATCCAACGAGGGCCGTTGCTCCATGCCCATGCAAGGGCCGTGAGGACCGCCGAACGGAGGCATTGCTCCGAACCCCATTCGTGGCCCCACGTCACCGATGATCTCGCGAAGAGCCTCCAAGAACGCCTGTTCCGTAATCTCCCCTGCTTCGAGTTGGGCTTGTAATGATTCGATCTCCGCGAGGTCGTCGTCCGTCAAAGCATCGGCCGTACGAAAGCTGTTGGCATCTGCTGAAAACGTCGACACGAGTTGCTGAACCAGGGAGGCCAGGTCTCCCACTGTGACCTGGTTGAGGAGTTCGCCGAGCGTCGTATTGGCGTCGATCGACGACATCAAGCCCGCCAGCGTGGAGGCACTCGACAAGACGCCGCATCCGCCGGCGAATGCGACCATGGAAACTGCCGTGACAGCTCCAACCAACGTGAAACGTGTCCGAGACATACGTGGACCTCCATTTCTGTCAGCCAACGTGTTCACCGCCCCGCCCAGCCCATCGTTGGGCCGGGCGCCAATTGCCGGTCCGTCCGCCTCACCCTCGCCCGTTTCCCATGTATCCGCCTCCGTCACATGAGCACCTTCCTTCGTGTGGCCTTGGAAAGCCCCTCTTCGGCCAAGCCACCTGCCGATCGATCAAACCCTGTTCATGCTAGGAATGTGAACATGAAACGAAGATGAAATCGACGTGTTCTTCGTATTCCCGGCTTTCTCAAAGAGGGAATGGACGGAGCGAAACCTCGTCTTTGCTCGGCATCCTGATGACCGAGGGGATTGGGTCTCGGCAGATTAACATGCCGGACCTAGGATTCCGCAGAATTGAACGTGAGCGTCAAGACAAAGCGGCGGTCCTGGCTCACGCCGGCCTCGGCCCTGCCGCCTAGGACCTCCATCACGTGTCGAACGAGGGTCAGGCCCAGTCCGCAATGGAGGCCGGTTCCGCTGCGAGCAGCATCGGCCCGCCAGAAACGATCGAAGACCTTGGCGGCCTCCGCCTCGCTCAGTTCGCAGCCGGTATTTGAAATACTGAGGCGGCAGCGCGTTCCGACATATTCGACCGCGGCGGTAATCCGGCCGCCATCGGGCGTGTAGGCGGCGGCATTGAACAGCACGTTCGACAAGGCCACCTCCACGAGTCTCAGATCGGCCGAGACAATCACGTCGGGAGGACAGCGGTCTTCAAACGTGATGCCACGAGACTCAGCCCCCTTGCGAACCTGTTCCCAGTGCCGGGCCAACAGGGGTTTGAGGGCCACCGGCTCGAGTTCCGGCTTCGTCTGTCCGCCTTCCAGACGTGCCAGCACAAGGAGCTTCTCTATCAGTGCCTGGAGGGTCCTGGCCGTATCCAACGCATCGCCTAGTGCCTGGCGATACTCCTCCGGATCTCGCAAACGGCTCAGCGTGACCTCCGCAATCGCACGGATCTCGGCGACGGGGGTGCGCAGTTCGTGAGCGACATCGGCCGTAAGGGTTCGCTCACGGTCAAAGGCCTGGTCCAGACGTCCCAGCAATCCGTTGAGTTGACTGACGAGGGGTTCGATTTCTCGGGGAACGCCGTGATCCGGAATCCGCTGCTTGAGCCCCTTTTCGTCCATCGCCGCAAGCTTGCGGGCGACCCCAGCAAGCGGACGCAGGCCTCGGCTCACAACCAGCCATGCAACGCCTCCCGATATGGTAAGTGTGGCCAAGCCGGTCGCGGCCAGGAGTGCCGCAAGAAAACTCAACTGCTTCTCCATCTCCGTCGTACTCGCGGCGACCACGGCGGTCAGTTCCGTCGGAGAATGCCGACGGGGTCCGTGATCCGGACCCGACAACTGAAACCTCAGCCCAACCGCCCGTCCCGAAACGCCGCCGGGCAATGCGATCCTTTCAAAGAGCGGTTGCCCCGGCAAGGCATTCAGTCGCCGCAGGTCCGCTCCGTTCAAGAGAGGGGAGCGAACCACGAACACCCCTTGCCCGAGCCCGTCCGGGACCCGCATGGGCCCACCATCCGGTGGTTTCGCCGGCGGACCGCCGCGATGCGGGCCCATCGGTCCTCCCGGTCCGGGAAAACCAATCCAAGGCGGGGTACGGTCGTCCGGCGATGGCCGTGTGTCAACTGCCGCGGCGCCCCGTGACGTGGGACCCGCATCACCGTTCTGTCCCCACCCTGGTCGCCGCGAGGTCGATTCGCCCGGTGAACGGCCTGGAGGCGGACCGTGCGGTTCATCCCAACCGAGAAGATGAGGTTTCGGCAAGAATCGATCATCATGGGACGGACGTGTGGCGCTTTCCTCGGTTCCTCCGAAGTTGGGGTCCGGCCACAACGGAGGCACGTGAATCGGCCTATCACTCCAAAACTGATAGAGGGCGCCCTGGCGGATCCGGCCCGCCGGCAGATTCGACAAGCCCAGCGAGTCGAAGAAGACCCCAAATGGGCTCGGACGAAAGAGCAACGCAAGCGCGTGGGCACTGCTCAAGAGGGTCTCGTCAAACGCCCTGTAGAGTTGCCGTCGCTGAACGGTGTAGATGGTCACATCGGCCGCGATCAGCAGCACCGACATCCCCAAGAACATCCCGACGATCAGCCTGGACCGCAGCGACCGTGTCATGTGTCGGCCCCCAGCACATAGCCGAGGCCGCGGCGCGTCCGTATCAAGCTCTTCTGTCCCGGCCGATCAAGCTTTCGCCGCAGGTTGGCGATGTACACGTCCACGACGTTGCTCACCGTCTCCGACGCAAAGTCGTAGAGGTGCTCCCAGATCTCGGTTCGACTGACGGTTTGGCCCGCTCGTCTTGCCAGGTACTCCAGAAGCTTGTACTCCATCGCTCTCAGCTCAATCTCATCCTTGCCTCTCCACACGCGTCGTTCGGCCGTATTGATGCGAAGATCGTCGATGGTGATCACGGGGCTGTGCTTGCCGTAACCACGACGAACGAGGGCCCGTATGCGAGCCAGCAACTCCTCAAACGCAAACGGCTTGACGAGGTAGTCGTCGGCGCCGAGATCCAGGCCCTTGACGCGATCCGGGACGGTGTCCTTGGCCGTGAGGATGAGCACCTGGTCTTCCCGGCCCGCCTCCCTGAGCCTGCGCAAGATGCTGAGTCCGTCCATTCCGGGCAGCATCAGGTCGAGGATGATTACGTCGTAGGAGTTGCCCTCTGCGTACCAGAGCCCCTCTTTGCCGTCTGCCGCGGCATCAACCGCGAAGTCGGCCTCCTTCAGGCCTTTCTCCAGCCATTTGCGCATCCGTTCCTGATCTTCGATCACGAGCACACGCATGCCGACTATCCCTGCATGAAAGCGCTGCCGACACCACAGGTGGCCCACAGGTGCCCCTCATGATAACCGAAATCCCGCCGCCAGCGTCCGACGGCAACCGGCGAGTCTCTGATGTGCCGGTTGCCGTCGAACAACTCACATCCGTTCTCTCATCAGACAAGCCGGAGAACACGGGCGGAGGGATCACATCCCCTCGCAACCGGAGCAGGGTCCTTAGGGCATCGGACGAGCCTCAAACCCACCGGGATTGCCGGGGCCACCGGTCGGCGGTTCATACGGTGGAGGACCTCCAGGCCGGAGATGCGGTCCACGCGGCGGGCCAAACCGTCCCCGTCCGTCCTGTAAACGACACCACGGTCCCCACGGCGTCGGAGGACATTCAACCCCGCCGAAACCGCGTGGTCGGCCGGCTTGCGGACCGCCAGGCGGAGGACCCTCTGGTCGGACACATGCACTCTGTGACAGGCCGAAGCAGCCTCGACCCCACGGACACCCCCACCACGCTGCCCAAGGCATCGGTCGATCTCCGAAGCCACCGGGCATGCGCGGTCCTCCGGGTTGCGCCCCGCACGGCAGCGGACCATCCGGCCAACCCTCTCTTTGATGCGGCGGACCCAACCGACTTCGAGCACTCTGCGGACCACACCACGGTCCCCACGGCATCGGACGGGTTTCACACTCACCGAGACTGTAAGGTCCGCCGTCTTGCGGACCACGCACACGTGGACTCTCCGATCGCACGTACCCTCCCTGCGACGGATCAAACCGAACTCGATCGCCTTGGAACCCACAGCATGGGCATCGGAACATCGGACGACTCGCCGGTCTGCCGGTGTGCGGCGCACCGGCGGGTGTACCATCCCGCGATCCCACACCCGCCCGGGAACCGAACGTGAATCCGCCTTGCGCGACACCCCGCCGGGGAACGCAAGGTCCCGGGCCACCTTCCACCGGAGGAGGAGGTCCCTCGCGTCCGTCGAATCGAGACGGACTGCCTGATGCGCGGATTCCGGCGAGGAAACCACCGGGGGCCGGCTGGCTTGTCGGACGACGGTGTTGACCTGAATCCGCCACGACATCACACGAACCCGCCTCAGGCCGGCCTTCTCGATCGACCCGGTCGACCGGCTTTCCGGTCGGATAGGTTTCCCTATCCTGATCGCCTCGCGGCGCGGCATCCGCCCGAGTCGCGAGAGCCATTACCAGGAGTGCCGTTGGAAAGAACGTCACGGTTCCTGCAAAAGATGCGAGTTTCATGGACCTTTCTCCTTCGCCCCTCTTGGTGGGGGGCACAAACGAGGCCTGCCGCCGGACCTTCCATCAAGTCCGCCCTTAACGATCGTCGCCTTGGCCGATCGAACTCACTCGATCATAGACACGTGAATGTGAAGTGAAGATGAAACCGACCGGCCGTCTTTGATTGTGTCGAATGCGACCGCGGTTCTTGTCACGTTCTCATCGCCGGGTGATTTCAAACGGTATGGCAGGAAGCACGCCGAGAGAGATCCGCTGATTCCGTTCTTTTGCTTTTTGCGGAGCCCCCCCCGGAGCCTCCGCAAAGGCCTCAACAATGAGATTGTCCGCCAGACCCGCCTTGGCCGATTTGACGTCGGCCTTCAGCGTCAACGTCAGGCCATCGGGCACCATGGTCACACGGTCAAGGGTCACCCCCGTCGGTGGCTCACTCAGCTCAAACGTGACGTTTTGAAGCAGCGGGAACTTGGAAGTCTTGACGGTTACTTTCGCGGTGCCGCCCAACGGCAGCCGGATCGCCCTGTCGTCGATCACTCTTGCCACCGGCCCCCGTCGGCTTGCGCCCCTCACCGCAACCATGAGGTTCCGCGACGGTACCAGATGCCGGTAGATGAACGCCTGCATCATGTCTTCCGAAGGCACCACCGGACGGCGAACCAAGGTCCCATCGATCCAGGCTCGACCCTCCAACTCCAACATCACCGGTCGATCCGATGTCGCTCGTGATGCCGCAAGCGTCATGCGCACCCGATCACATCCCTTGGGGATGCGACCGCCGCTCAGGGTAAATCCCGGCGGGGCGTCCTTGACGATCACTTCAATATCGCCGCCAAAGCCGTCTTTCCGCACCGCGTACAAGCAGATCGGCGCGGCACCCCCCGCGCGAATGTTTAAGCTGGAGGGTGTCATCCGAAGCGCAAAATCAGGTCTCGGCGGGCTTATTCGTAATCGGTAGCCGTATGCCTCGCCTCCGTGATGTTGCGAATCGGACAGATGGACGTAATAGACGCCGTTCTCGGGCAATCGCGTGCGGAGGTACGAATCCGCGTGATGCGTGAGCAGCCCCGTTTCCATGTCCTCATGGTCGTCGTTCCACGCCAATACGCGGCCCGATTCGTCGGTCAATCGTAGGAGCGAATCCAATGGCGATAGCAACCTGCGAGCCCACACCTCGGCCACGACGTCACTGCCCGCCCGGCCCTCGAACCTGAAGACGTCCACGTCTCCGGATTGCGAGATGCGTCCGTTGATGACGCGAGGCAGGCTGATCCGCTCAGCGCTTTGCACGGTATCATTGGATTCGGTCTCGTTTTCCTCGGGCAACACGCCCACCCCATAGGCCACTCGATTCGAGACCCCTTCCTTGTCACGCAGTTCCGTTTGACGCACGGCGCCTGCTCCGGGCGTGGTATCCATGGCCAACCGCGTGCTGGGAAGGTTCCAACCGTCGACCGAGGCAACAGTTCCGGCACCCGCTCGCCCTCCCAGCGGAAACGTCCTCGTGACGAACGGTTGCTCGCCCACGACGATGCGATATACGAAATCCTCTCTTCCGCGGTAGAGGGAATCGCGGATCTCCAATTCATACTGGCCGTCCGCGGGGACCTCGTAGAAGAGAACCGGATCGGGGTTGAAGCGGTAATCGTCAGCGAATGCGACCTCCCTTCCCCTGGCGTCGTACAAGCCCAACGTGGCTTGAAACCAGCCGGGGACGGCGTCGGCAAGGTAGGGAATCAGATGCCGGGCCGATGTCTCAATTACGAGTCTCTGCCCCCGCCTCGCAACGAACCGGAAACGGTCCACGTCCCCCGGCTTGATCTGTCCGTTGATGAGGACCGGGAGAGAAAGCGGGGGTTCCTCCGGCACCGGAATGTTCGGTGGCAGCTCATGGACTTCCAGCTCACGAATCTCCGGGAGCAGTCCCACCTGAAAACACATGGGATTCGTCAACCCTTGAGGGGTCTCGAGCCGGATTTCGCGGTCGCCCGGCTTGGCATGGGCATCGATGACAACCCGGATCAGAACGGATTCGGCGATTTGTGCATTGGGTTGCTTCCTCTTGGAGCCGAGCAATTCGCTTCTGACGTGCAACAGTTCTCTGAGGCTCTTGCTTTCCAGGTTCCGCAACAGGGGGTGCTCCGGTAGTCCGTCCGCTTCCACGTTCGTTGTCGGTTGGCTTCTCGCCGTTGCGGATCGGCTTGACGGTTCCCCGAGCGCGGCCGACTTTCGGCTAGAGGGTGAAATAAAGCGGTTGTGTTGAGACGATTCCGCCAGCCGGCTCTGTATGCATTCCCGCAGACGGTTCTGAATGGCGTCGCGCTGCTCCTTCTGCAGATTGAAGATGGGCCGGTAGTGTTGAATGACGGTTCCGCGCACCCCCGTGCCCGACACGTGGACGTCCCTGGCGCCTCGGAGATTCTGGCCACCGATGACGATCTCGAACGACTCGCCCCGCTGCCCGCCGGCGGGATAGACATAGCCGATGTGCGGTTCCCTCGTGTTGGACTGACCCCATGCGGTGACGGCGCACGAGGCCGCCGCCAGAAATGCGATTCGCATGGATACGGTCATGGTCGGATTCCTCGACTACATGATCTCTCTCAGACGGCCGCCGCCCTGTTCGCCGTCCTTGGCACGGGGCATGACCTGTACGGTCAAGCCCCGTGGGTTCGGCAACGGACCGTCGGGATCGATCGCGAGCAATTCGTACATGCTGCCGATCAGGTCATGTGGATAGACCGGGCGCGACGCCACCTCCGCCCCTTTGGCGTCCGACGATCCGACGACATGCCCGCCCTTGAACCCCCCACCGGCCACCACGGCTGAGAAGCACTTGCCATAATGCCCTCGCCCGCCGTTCCAGGGCGGCTGCCAGTCGATCTTGGGAGTCCTTCCGAACTCGCCACTCCACCACACGATGGTGGTGTCGAGCAGGCCCCGGTCGGCCAGGTCCTGCAACAGCGTCGCCATACCTTGGTCCATTTCCGGAAGCTTGCGGCGCATCGTTTCGAAGTGTTGCTTGTGGGTATCCCAACCTTTGTAGTTGATCGTCACGTATGGGACGCCGTGTTCGACCAGTCGACGAGCCACCAGGCACGACTGGCCGAACGTACTGCGGCCGTAGCGCGTTCGGATCTCCTCTTTCTCACCGGACAGGTCGAAGAGCTTTCTGGCGTCTCCGAACATCAGGTCATAGGCCTTCTCCTCGCAACGGTCGAGCTGTTGAAAGCTCGGACATGTGGGCATGGCCCGCCCCAGTGAATCAAGATCGTGGAGGAGTCTGCGCCGGCTCTGCTGGCGTTGATCCGAGATCCCCGGTGCGATGATCCCCTCCACGGCAAAACGCGGCTGGTTGGGATCGCCGCCGGTCGCAAAGGGCTTGTATCGCTGTCCGAGGAACCCCGCTTCGGAGAAGCGGCCCTGCGTTTCCGTCAGCACGATGTAGGGAGGAACGAGGCCCTTGTAGCCGTGATCGTAACCCTTGAACAACGAAACCACGGCGCCGACGGAGGGATAGACCAATCGATCGGGCCGGCGGCCGGTTTGCACGATATACGCCGCCGTTTCGTGCGAATTCACGCCGTGAGTCATGCTGCGGATGATGGAATATCTATGAGCCTGCTTCGCCAACAGCGGCAGCAACTCTCCGATTCGGATTCCGTCGACATTGGTGGCGATCGGCTTGTTGAGCGGTCCGCAGTAGTCGTTGCCCGCCTCGGGCTTGGGATCAAAGGTATCCAGGTGCGACGGACCGCCCCACATCCAGATCTGAATGACGGCCTTGGCTCGCCCCGAGAAGCGTGTGGTCGGCCGTGACGGCGTTGGGGACGCCGCACGAAGACCGCGACCGCCCATGAACGACAGTCCGGCCACCCCGAGAAGCCCTCGCCTCAAGGCCGCCCGTCGTGTTAGGGCGTTGTGGCTCCGTTGCTCCGTCATACGCATTCCCTCATCTTGATCCGGCGGCGGCATCGGCATCATCCACCCCGCTCAATGTCGATACAGGAATTCCTTGCTGTTGATCAGCGCCCACGCCAAATCGCTCGCCGCCTGGTCCGGTTTCAATCCGCCGGTTCTGAAGTATTGCATCGCCGTATCCAACTCAGTCTGGGTGGGGTAACGTGAAAGAATGTTCAGATAGATCGAACGAATGAACTCCGGGCGGTTCTCCCTGAAAAACATCGACGACTTGCGAAATCGCCGGCTTCGGTCGATCTTGCCCTGAACCTGACTCGAGTTGAGCAGGTGTAGCCGTTGCGCGTCCGTCGGTTGATTGTTGCGCTCGGATTCGAGGCCCGTGTCGCGAGGCGGACGGCCGAACATCTCAAGGAACGAACTGGTAATGCTCCCGTCCGCCAGGCAGATCGTTCGCTGATCGGCCGGAATGAACGAAAACGGCTCCGGAATCGCGCTCGAGTAGCCCTCGCCGGTTCCCGCCAACATGTTCAGGGCGTCGATCAGCACCTCGGCGTCCAGTCGGCGGACGGGATAGCAGGCAAACAGAACTTCGGCGTTCGGATCGTTGCTACGAAGGATCGAGGATTGCTGATACGTGCGAGAATTGAGAATCAAGCGATAGATGTGCCGCAGGTCGTAATGTGCCCCGACCAGTTCCTTTTCGAGACAGGCCAGCAGTTCGGGATTGACGGCCGGGTTGTCGGGTCGGATGTCGTCCGGCTCGTGGATGATGCCTCGCCCCATGAACCAGGCCCAGACGCGGTTGACGATGTTGCGCGCAAACCACGGGTTCCGAGGGGCGATCAGCCAGTCCGCAAAGACGATTCGAGGATCCTGCCCCGGCTTGATGTGTACCTCGGTGCCGTCGGGAAAGGCCGCCTCCAGCGGCGACGTCTTGGCCGGGTCCAGGCAGACGATTTCCTCTTTCCACTCCCTCGTTGACTTGTAGGCGATCCGCGAGAAGAAGGATTCCATGGCCTTGCGACGGCTCTCAGGCCATGTGTCGAGACGCGACCCCATGAACGTAAGCGCCACCGCGGCCGCAATGGCGGAGGGTTCGCGACCCTGGACCGCGCGGTAGAAGTTCACCGGCGGGACACGAAAGTTGCTACCGCTGGAGGTCAGCAATTCGCGGGCGAATTGGTCGTAAGGCATGTTCGTCCGGACGGCGTCACGAATCCATCGATGGTAGGCCTGCACCGCGTTTGGCCACAGGTTGATGGGAAACTCCGACTTGACGCGCAGCAGATCGCACCACTTCAGGGCCCAATAGTCGCCGAACTCCTGTCGCTCCATGAGGGCGTCGATCAGCATTCTGCGTTTGTCCGGTCGCCGGTCCTCCAGAAACCTCTGAACCTCTCTGGGCTCAGGCAGCGTACCGATAACATCGAGGTAAACACGTCGGACAAAGACCTCGTCGGAACAACGATGGGCGGGATTGACTCCCCGTCTCTTCAACGCAGCCAGCACCACGTCGTCGATAGGACCGGTGGGTGTAAACGCGCCGTCGCTTTCAAATGGGCGCACAAGGGATGGCTGATCCGCCCGCACCTGAAGGGTCGCCATGCACACAATGGCCACAAGCAGGGATTCCTTCATAGGGTCTTCCCGTAGCATTTTCAAACAACCAAACGCTTGGCGGCGTCACTTATTTCACGATTGATCGATCCGGTTAAGAGGCCTCCCGGCGAGTGCGGTATCTGCACAAGCACTCGAACCGCCTACTATTCCAGAACGACTTCTCGACGAGGGCTCTTCCGGACCGCCTGGAGATCGGCGCAAGCCTTCTCCCACGTCTTCTGGGGAACGGTCGGTTTCTTACGGTTCGGACGGAGGTCCCCGGTGCACACCGGATCGGGTAAGGCCCCGCTTCGACAGGGCATGGAGGACACAGCCGGGGAAGGCGGGCAAACCCCGAAGGATCGGCTCCCTGGCGTTCCGTCGCCGAGCGGGCACGGGCCGGATGGATGCAGGCGGGGTCGACGTGCTCGGAGAACGCCTCTCGGATGGCATCCGACATTGCCGCCCTCGCGATTCGACTGAAGGACGACAATACCAATGGAAGCGGAGAAACAAAGACATCGACCGGCACGCCACGGCGCGCATCCGGTCGACGTCCGTATCCCTCGATCCGTCCCGACCGAAGTCGCGTATGTCCTCCGAACGGGACCGTCTATCACCCGCGGCCCCAAGCCGCTTCTATCGACGTCCATTCTTGCGGGTTGAGCCGACCCCGCGGACCAGCCCGCTCACCAACAACGCGAATCCCAGAATCGTCAGCCCGGCCTGAGTACCGCACAACCCGGCGGGCAGATCACCCGACCTCGAGAACACGGCAACCACGTCCTTGTTCGCGTCCATTGTCACATACAACGGGTCGGCCGTACCGCTCGCGTCGCCGCCCCAGCCCGTGAAGACCATCCCTTCCTCGGGAGGCGCCGGAACGGACAGGGCGACCACGGCGCCTTGGTTGTGGTCCGATCGCACGGGCGAACCCGCACCCGCCGGCAGCGTGCTCACCGTCAGCGTAAACGTGGGAAGCTTGTTGACGATGGTCATCGGCAGTCGGGCCGTCAGACTCTTGCCGTCCTGAGTGTAGCTGGCATAGACCTCGCAGTAGCTGTCCGAATTGACCTGCCCGGCGGTGACCTTGCCCGCGGTTACGCTCGCAAAGGCCTGCGTGGACAACCACCAAGACGCCTGCGAGGTTCCATCCTTAATGGTACCGTCACTCATCGTCACCTGGGCGAGGCACTGGGTCGACTGACCTTCCTCCAGGGTGGAGGATCCGATGATCGTCAGGCCCACCGGCGTGACTTTCTGGAAGGTCGCCGTATACGTCATGGCCGAGCCGACCGTCACCGTACGGCCGGCTGACTTGTTGCCGTCGGACCAACTGTCGAAGACATATGTCGCGCCGCCCGTGTCGGTCTGCGGCGTGGCGACCGCGATCTGATGCATGCTGGCCGGCTCCCAATCGAAGCTTTGAACGGTTGTGTAGTTCTGACCGTCAACGGTGACAACCAACCCCACATTGGCCGGCGACACACCGACCGAGATCGTCACCTTGGCGACCAGAACCGACAGCACCCAACTCGCGTCACTGCTCCCCGCCGCGTTTGTCGCGCGGATACTGATGGCGTGCTGAGAACCCGGGTTGGAGGCGTTCGCCCACGTCACTACGCCGGTTGTCGGAGCGATGGTCATCCCCGGCGGACCGGACACGAGCGACCACGTCACCGGCAAGGTCCCTTGCGTTAGCGTCGGCGTGACGCTGGTATACGTTTGACCGGCGGTTACCTGGGCGTTTGCCATCGGAGCGATCACCGGTGGAAGCGTCGGCTTCTGCACGGTGAGGCGCCAGGACCGATCCCCCTTGCCGGCGGCGTTGGTCGCTCGAATCGTAATGGTATAGGGCACGCTCGACACAACAGGGTTGGGCCAGTGTACCACGCCGGTCGAACTGATCGTCATCCCCGTGGGACCCGCCACCAGCCACCACGTGAACGGCTGGGTGCCGGTTACCGATGGGGTGGGTCCCGTGTAGGCCTGACCTTCGATGGCATTCGCATCGGCGATCGGCGCGATGACCGGGGCCACCGGCGGATCCGTGACCGTCAACTGCCAGCTCTCATCGGCCGTGCCCACCGCGTTCGTGGCGCGGATCGTGACGGTGAACGGACTGCCCGCACTGGTCGGATTCGGCCAAAATACCACACCGGTGTTCGGGTCGGGCATCTCCATTCCAAGCGGCCCTTGCAAGAGCATCCAAGTGATCGGCTGGGTTCCTGTGGCGACCGGCGTCGGCCCCGTGTAGGGTGTTCCCGACGGTATGTTTGCGTCGCCGATCGGCGTGATGTTCGGCGCGGTGGGTCTCGGGCTGACGGCGACATAGAACGCCACCTCGGCCGCCTGGTCCGGCCCCGCCGGATTGGTCGCTCGAATGATCACTTGGCGCGGACTGCCGGCGATGTTCGGCTCCGGCCAGTGAACGACACCCGCGGCGTCGATGGTCATGGTTGCCGGCCCCGCGGCCAGCGACCATACGATCGGCGGGGTGCCGGTCGCGTTGGGTTCCGGACCGTCGAAGGCCGTGCCTTCAACCGCTTGGAACACCTCGTTTGGCGACGGGTAGGTGATCTGCGGCGCAACGGGCGCCGGATCTATCGTCAACAACCACGATTCCTCGTCAAAGATGTTCGGGCCGTTCGTCGCTTTGATCGTCACCGTGAACGGGCTGCCAGTCGTGGTCGGATTGGGCCACTGCACCACACCCGTGCCTGTGTTGATCGACATCCCACTCGGTCCGGCCGAGAGGGACCACGTCACCGGCAACGTCCCCTGAACGAGCGTGGGCGTCGGACCCGTGTAGGCTGTGCCGGCCACTCCGTTCGCGTCGGGAATCTCGGCAATCACCGGCGGATCAACGAGGGTGAGTTTCCATGATTCCGTGTCTTCTCCGGACCCGTTCCGGGCCTTGATCGTGACGTTGACCTGCCCGGCGGGAGACGGATCAGGCCACGTTACCACGCCGTTGGCGTCGATTGTCATCCCGCTCGGGCCACTGACAACCGACCACTCAAACGGCATCGTGCCGGTGGCCGAGGGCGTCGGGCCGACGTAGGGCGTCCCGGTGGGAATCGTCGCATCGGGAATGTCCGCGATCACCGGCGGAGCCTGCGCGATTCGCAGCGTCCACGACTCGGTGTCGAACTGATGGTCGCCCGAGTTCTCCGCCCTGATCGTCACAACGACCGTACCGCCCGCCGGGCTCGGATTCGGCCAGCTCACCACGCCCGTGTTCGGATCGATGGTCATGCCCGACGGCACGGCGTTCGCATCCTCAAACGACCACACGATCGGCTCGATCCCTTGCGTCAGGGCCGGCGTCGGACCCGTGTACGCCTGATTGAACGGAATGTTCGCGTCAGGTATGTCTTCGATGATCGGCGCGCCCGGCGGCAGGGTGATCGTCAGGTTCCAGAGCTCCGTGTCGAAACCACCCACGTTCTCAGCCTTGATCGTAATCGGAATCACGCTGCGCGACGGGCGAGGATTCGGCCAGCTCACCACACCGGTGCTGGGGTCGATCGTCATCCCCGCCGGCACGGCGATCGGATCGGCAAACGACCACGTCACCGGCTCGGTCCCCTGCGTCAGGGTCGGCGTCGGACCGGTGTATGCTTGGCTGGCGGCCACCTGCCCGTCCGGAATGTCGGCGATGACCGGCGGCAGAGCAATCGTGAGCGTCCATGTTTCCGTGTCCTCGGCCACGATGTTCTTGGCCTTGATTTCGACGGCGTGCTGCGTGCCGGGCGACTGGGGGTTGGGCCACGTCACCACACCCGTGTTGGGATCGATCGTCAGACCGGCCGGACCGCCGACCAACGACCACACCACCGGAAGACTGGCCGAATTCACGCTCGGTGTCACCGTGTAAGCCACACCCGCCTTGATCGTCTGGTTCGCAATATCCGCGATCGTCGGCGGTTCCTTGACGGCAAGCTGCCACGATTCGGTGTCCGAACCGGCCGAATTCTCGGCACGGATCGTCACCGTAAACGGACTCCCCTGCGACGTTGGCGCGGGCCACGAAACAACGCCCGTGCCCGGATCAATCGTCATCCCGGTCGGCCCGCTATCCAACGACCACGTGATCGGAGGCGACCCCTGGCTGAGGGTGGGCGTAGGACCGGTGTACGCGACTCCCGCTGCCCAATTCGCGTCGGGGATCTCGGCGATCACCGGTGGCGCGGCCACAACCGTCAACCTGAACGTCGTTTCGCCGTCGCCCGCTTCGTTGTGGGCACGCAGCGATACGATGCGAACGCTACCGATGGGACTGGGATTGGCCCAACGGATCACACCGTTGGTCGAGTCAATCGTCATACCGGCGACGTTCGGATCACTGGGGTTGACAAAGGACCACGTGCACGGCCGGCTGCGCGTCGCCAAGGTGATCTCGGGAACCCCGCTGGTCCAGGCAATACCTTCGGGCACGTTGGCGTCGGCGACCGTCGCAATGACGGGTGCCGGAGGCAAGAGTACGCTGCCGCCGAAAGCGCTCCAGGGCCTTGGCATGCCGCCTTCCGTACAGTTGGTGTTCACATACCAACCGTCCGTGCTCCCCGCCCAGCCAAAGTTGAGATGGTACATCGTCGGCTGAAGGGCCGGGTTGCTGCTTTCCCAGATGCCGTCGCAGACAATCGCGTGCCCTTCAGGACCGAATTCAGGCGGCGTCACAATGTCGGCGACACCACACCAGGCAACGCGACCGTTCTTCAGATCATCATCCAAGGCTGCGGTCGAATTCCTGTACCCCACCCGGGGGTGGCCCAGCCCGCAACCGCCCGCCGAACCGGAACTCGAGTAGGACATTTGTGTGGCCACACCCATTGCGTACATCAGGCGTCCGATCATGTCGTCCGTGGGGTGGTTCGGATCCGAAGGGTTGCCGGTATAGATCATTTGCGGGATGTCGGCCGTGTCGGCATCGATCGGAATGATACGGGGCGGCGCATTGGGCGGCAGTGGAGGCGTTCTCTCTGATATGTAGCTGTCGGTCGCGCCGGGGCTGCCCGGAGGGCCACCCAGAAAGTCGATTGAATGGGGCCACATCCAATAGTTGGCAACCTGAGCGGATGCCGTTGCGGCGCAGCCCGTTGCGCACCGATCGCCCGTGATCGGATCGATCGGACAGTACATGTTGTAGGGATAGCCCTGGCTCCACTGCGTGTCCATCCACGGCCCCCAGATCTGCTGCCCGGCGGCGGGCGCGGCGTCAGGTCCGCCGTCGCCCCCCCCTTCATCGGAGGCACCCGCCAGACTGGTCCACTGCGTCCGATTTCGCATCAGCTCGGCGTTTCCCGTTCTCGTCCGAGCAGCGTGACGCTCCTTCAGGTCGTATCGAACGATGTACAGCAGGAGATTCTCCTTGCACTCCTGGAATGAGAAGCTGCTGTCCAGCGAGAAGGCGATGACGGGCGAGAGGTCGGTATCCGACGAGGTGACGACATAGCCAACCGGCTGAAGCTGTGTGACGTAGCCCAGCACCTTTCCGGTGTCGGGGTCTCGCAAGGGCGCGGTGTTCCTTTTCGTCGGCGCGGCCTCGCGGAGGCCGGCGGCCTTGGCGTATGACGGGATTCGCGAACGGCCCCTCAGGACGTGACCGCGCCACTCGGAGTGCTTGCGCTGTACGAACTGAGCGGCCCGCCCTTCGGCCGTCGCTTGATCGACCGGCTCGGCAAAGACCGACGGCCCGATGATCAGCGAAAGCACCGCACCGAGTAACAGCCACGTTCGAGCCCTGAACGACCCTGCTCGTGCCCTCATGAGAATCACCCCTGCAAGTCCGGCAATCGCCTCCGGAGTCTCACGTCCCGTGTCTCGCAATCTTTCCCACCGTCATCCCGTTGGGTTGTGGCAACTCAGTCTTCACCATTCACCGGGCCGACACGACCCGGTTCCGAACGACCCGGCCCATCCGATGCCTGCCGGCGAGCCCACCAAACCCCAGCGCCATCAATGTGACGAGCATTCCCGCGGAACCAAAACAGCCGCCCGGAACCGGCTGGGGCTGCTCCTGGCCCTGCTCCACCGCGGCCAGCGTCGGATTGACCACATCGTAGGCCTCGGCCAGGTGGGCATATCCGAACAGGCCAAACCCGTGTCCGGCAAGGGCGACGTTGGCCGACCCCGCCGCAACGGCACGGAACCTCAGCTTGAAGAAATCCACCGTCTGTCCGCCGGTGTTCGTGCTGAAGGGCGGGGGTTGGCCGGCGCCGATGTTTTGTAGCGAGCCCGCTCCGGTCTTGACGCCGCTGAACAGATCGGTCCACGGACTGAAGAAGAGGGCGGCCACGTCGCCCGTCGTGGTCTCGCTGGCGTCGATGGAATTCAGCAACTCCAAGACGGCACTGTTCCACGTAACGTCCACCAGTCCGCCGATGATCCCGCCGGGGCTGTCGCTGATATCGCGAACCCGCACGATCAGATCGACGTCCTGACCCACTTGGATCTGACTGACCTGGGTTGACGTACCCGCTTGGACAAACACGCCTTCCACCCGAACCGCCGTTGCAGCGACCGTCCAGCCGCTCCCCGCCAAGATCAGAGCGATCGTCACTGAAAGGCTGTGCTTCATCGAACGAACCTCCCCGTATTAAGCGTCCGGCGGGCACCGGTCGGAACGACCCTCATGCCCGCGAAAGACTTCTCCCCTATGAAGGCAACAACGCCGATGCATACGGCGCCACGAGCGAGTCGACCTGAACCAGATCCGCAATTCCCAGCGGGTCGCCTTGCGTCTCGTGCGTGCTCGCCGCCACGATCATCTGCGACATCGTAACGGCCTCCGTGACCGGCGACGGCTCGGATCCAACTCCCTCATCCGCTGTTGCCGCGGCCACCTCGGGTCTTGCCGTCGCGTTGTCAAGGCCGATTTCCGCATCGCCGAAAGCATTCAATAGCGCGACCGGATCCATACCCAACGGATTGACCGGAACGGCCCCCATATCGGTGGCCAACGTCAGGTCCTGAACCACCTTCTCCTGCTCCGCCGCCGAATCACCCACGCCGACGGAGGTGGCCGGCTCGGACGCGACTTGGACTCTCGCCTCATCCGCCGAGGCCTTTGCCGCTCCGGACGGAATCGCCCCGAGACCGGCATCGATCACCGCCGGCTTGGCGGAACCGACCGACTTGGTCGGCGCCCGCGACGATTGGCCGTAGTACCCGGCGAAGACGGCCAAGTCGGCAAAGTCAATGACGCCGTCGGGACCGGCTAGGTCGAAGACGGGGCTATACCGTCCGTCGCCCGCCTTGGAACCGAAGACGGCCTTGAGCGCCAAGTAGTCGGCCATATCCGTCTGACCGCTCTTGTTAAAGTCCGCGGGCAACGGTTGGACCGCGCCGCGCCCCGTCGCGGTGATGGCGTACCGCGTGCCGTTCGCTGCGTCGCTCACGATCGTAATGACGGCGTTTTCGTTCAGCGGCCAGGTCGGTGTGAAGGTCACGTTCAGCGTGACGCTTTGGCCCGGCTGAATCGTCACGTTGTCGCTCGCGCCCGTCCCGTTCGTGGGGGTTACCGCAAAGAGCATGTGGGTGCTCTCATACGACGAGAGCACCAGCGGCGCTTGGCCGATATTCTGCACGACGATCGGAATACTGGCGGTCTGGCCGAGGTAGACGTCCCCGAAGTCCACGCGATTGTCGTTGGCGATTCCGCTGGATTCGGCGACGGCGATGGCGGGCGCCAAGCCGGCACCCCGTACGGCGATCGTGTACGTCGGATGATCCGGATCGTTGCTGACGATCCGAATTTCACCCGTCTGATTGCCCTGAGCCGTCGGCGTGTACCGCAACGTCACCAGCGTCGTCTGGCCGTGTGCAAGCCCAAGACCCGAGGGGCTCGCCGGAATGATCTGGAAGGCCGGGTTCGTGCTCGTCCAACTGGTGACACTCAGTGCCATGTAGCCCACGTTCTGGATCGTCACCGGGACATCGACGGACGTCCCCACTTTGGCCGCGCCGAATTCGACAATCGCGTCGTTCGGATACTGGCCGCTGTTCTCCAGGACCGCGATGTCCGGTTCGACGCCCCGGCCGATCAGATCGACCGAGTAGGTCGGTTGGTCGGGATCGCTACTGAAGATCCGCAGCGTGGCGTTGAAGTCGCCCGCCTGAGTCGGCTTGAACTTCACCTGAACCTGCGTCTCCTGGCCCGCTCCGAGCGTCAGACCGCCGCTCAGCGAGGGCAGCAACGTATAATAACCGAGGTCCTGGGACGTCCCCGCATAAACCACCTGAACGCCGCTGATCGTCAGCGAACTGCTGCCTGCATTCCGAATGGTGAGAACCTGCGTCACCCCCGACCCGGAGGTCGGCGCATCGCCGAACACCAGGCGATCGTCATTGGATTGACCCGACTGCTCGAGCACGACAATGTCCGCGCCGGTCCCCGTCCCGGTGACGGTCACGACGGACTGCGGAGCCTGCGGATCGTCCGATTGAATCGTGATGTGTCCGCTGTAGACCTGCACGGCCGTCGGTGTGAAGACGACTTGGAGCGTCGTGCTCGCGCCGGAGGCCAGCGTGACGTTTGCCGTCGGCGGAACCAGCGTGAACGCCGGGTTGTCCGAGGTCCACGACGTCAGGCTGAGTGTTCCCAGACCGGTGTTCCGAATCGTCACGTTCAGCGTCGACTGCGCATTCGCCAGGACGTTGCCGAATTCCAGCTTGTTGTCGTTGGGCTGGCCCGAGTTCTCCTGGATCGTGAGGGTTCCCGCGACGCCCTGGCCGTTGACGATGATCTGCTTGTCGGGTGTCGTCACGTCATTGCTGGCGAACGTCAGCGTGGCCGTCTGACTCCCGATGGCCGTGGGACTGAAACTCAGCAGAACGGTCGTGGACTGTCCGGGGGCCAGGATGACATCCTCACCCGATCCGGCCGCATTCGCCGGACTGATCGAAAAGACCGCGGGATTGCTGCTGGACCACTGGGAGAGAACCAAGTTCGCCAGGCCGGTATTCGTGATGGTGAACGAGCGCGTCGCCGTGTCGCCGCGTTGGACGTTGCCAAAATTCACGGGCGATGCGTCGGTCGAGATCACGGGGGCCTGCCCCTTGCCGGCCAGGGTAAGCTGGAACGGGTTCTCGTCGCCGTCGTTGTTGGTGATTGTCAGCGACGCCGAGAAGTCCCGCTGGCCGCCGGGATACGCCACGGCATTCGACGGCGTGAACGAGATCGGCACCACGATTTGCTGGCCTTGCGCCAGCCGGACCATACCGTCGGAACCGGCGAAACCGGAGATCGGGGCAATCGTAAATACGCCTTCCGGTGTGCCCGAGGCGGGCGCGAGCGCCCAGGCGCTGATGACCAGCTCGCCCTCGTTGTCGTTGCGGATGGTGATGGTGCTGGTCCACTGCGACCCGACAACGGTCGAGGCGGCCTGGATCGTTGAAGATCCACTGGCCAGACTCAATCCGCCGTGCAGCACGGTAATCTCCGGCACGACATAGCCCTGCCCGGCCAGGGTCACCTGCGACACGGGTTGGGAAGCATCGTTGCTGAGAACAAGCAACTGCGCGGGGAAGCTCGTGGGAGCGTCGGGTGAGAACCGGACGCCGAAGACCGCGGAGGCGCCCGGCGCCAGGCTCCCCGTCCAACCCGAAGGATAGATCACGCTGTAGACGCTTGGGTCGGTCACGCCGATGCTCATGATCGTGAGCGGCTCGAGGCCGTCGTTGCGAATCATGAAGCCCTGATCCGCCGACTGACCTTTCAGCACGAGCCCGAAGTCGAGCGAGGTCAATACGCTCGTTCCGCTCGCGTTGAGCACGCTGATGTGCGGCAAGCCGTAGGCCGTGCCCGCGAGCGCCAGCGATTGTGTCGGCGTCTCGACGTCGTTGCTGGCGATCGCAATCGAGGCGTTCATCAGACCGAGGGCGTCGGTGCGATACGGCGGCGTCCAAGTGACGTCATATCGCGCGTACTCGCCGGGGTCCAGCACGTAGTGACCGGCCGCGTTCATCGAACCCGTACTGGAGGCCTGCACCAAGGCTATTGTCAGATGGGGGTGATCTGCCAGAAGCCCGGCGATGACCAACGGCGCGCCGTTGGTCGCATCGTTTCGAATGTAGAACGTCCGCGTCGAGCTCTGGCCGGCCTCGATGGCGCCGAGATTGAGCCCCACGAGCGGCACAACGCTGCCCGGGCTTTCCACGAGTGAAAGCGTCGGCTCAATCGCCTGTGCTTCGACGTTGACGACAAACGTGCCGTCCACGGCGTCGTTCGAGCCGATCGTCACCGTACCGCCGACGGGCCCGTCGTTGGCGGCCACCAGGCGGAGTTCGACGTGAATCGGGTCGCCGCCCTGATGAATCGTCATCACGCTCGGAAGAATGACTTGGAGATTCGCGCTGCCGCTCGTGATCCGGGCGATGACGTCCTCGATGTTCAACATGCCCGTCCCGAGGTTGCCGATCTCCACCGTCTTCGTGTAGACGTAGCTGCCGTCGACATCGACATAGACGGTATTGAAGTTGATCGTACCGCCGTTGGCCAGTTCGACACCGTCGACCTTGACGCTGATGTCGGCGGCCGCCGATACGCCGGCATAGTAGATACGCGGAATCCCACCCTCCGTCGCCTGCCAGGCTACCCAACTCCCGGCGACGTCGGGCGAGGTCTCATCGTTTGCGCCGAAGGTCAGTTGGAACGTTCGCCCTCGAACGTCCACGCCCTGACTTGCCCCGGGCAGGAAGTAGCCGAAGAGATCGAAGTTGCCGTTTCGCTGATCGGCCCACACCAACAAATCGCCGGAAATGGCGACTTCGTCGGACATCTGTGCCTGTTGCCAGAACAAGGTTCGCGGTCCTTGCGCGGTGTTGTACAGAACCACGCGATTCCCGCCGTCGGTCTGCTCGACCCACACGACAGAGTCGCCGCTGATCCTGGGAATTCGCGGTCCGTCGACCAGCCCGACACTGAGCTCGGCGACGTCGCCGGTGACCAGGTTCTTTTCGTAAACCCGATACACACCGCCCTGACTTCGACGCCAGACAACCTGATCGCCGCTGACATCGGCATAGTCGTCGTCACCCGGATCGGCCGGATTGATGTCGCCGATGACTCGGTGGCCTGCCACCGGGTTGCCGGAAACCACATGCCCGTTTCCATCGACATTCAAATCGATGACGTGAATGTCATGGCCGCCCGCCCCATCGGCCGCGAAGACCACACGACAGCCGTCGATGCTCGGATTGATCGCGCCGGTGATTTCGGTCAGACCCGCCAGGATATTCACGGTGGCCGCGTCGGCCCGGTCGTACAGATAGATCACGCCGCCTTTGGAGTAGACCGTGAAATTACCGTCGGAGCGGGCCCGGCTCGATACGCCGTCGGCGATGCCCGACGTGGCGCCGGCATCGATGTCATAGAGAGCAAGTCCGCCGCTCGTGTTCGAATAGGCGACGGTACCCAGCGTGGCCGCGGGCGCGGTGCCGTTGCCGATCAACGTCTGCCCCATCAAACTGGGCATGTTGCCCACAAGCTGCACCCTGTACGGCATCGCCTGAACAAACTGGCTCTGGCTGCCGTAGTCGTCGTGAGTGATGACCAGGAGCCCCAGCGCGCCCCTCTGGTTGGCGTTGGTACCCTCAAAGATGATCCCGACATCGGCGCTCGCACCGGCGCCAAGCGTCAGCACGGAATCGCCCGCCAACCGGAAGCCCTGCCCGGCGCCGCTGATCGCCAACGTGAGTGTCAGATTTCCCGTACCGGTGTTGCTGATTCTGACGCTGCGCGTGGCGGTCTCGCCGGGTTCGAGCAAGCCGAACGTAACGGCCATGTCGTTCGGGATGCCTACTTCTTCGCTGACGGCGATGTCGGATCCGTTCACGGCGCTGCCCGATAATCCGATCATGTACCAGTTGTTGTTCAGCGGGTTGACCAGCGGATCGTTGCTGGCGATGTACAGCATGCCCGACAGACTGCCGGCTTGGGCCGAATTGGCATGCACGCGAATGCGGAAGTCGCCGTTTGGCGCAATCGTAATCGGACCGGTCAGCGGCTGGTCGTTGACGTCGGTCACTCGGAAGGCAGCCGACCCCGCGATCGAGATCTCGCCGATGGTCAGATCGTCATTCCCCGTGTTCTTCAAAACAAGCGTCTTGTACGCATCGGTGCCCGTCGGCTGCGTGGCGAACACCAGGATGCCGCCGTTGCCGATCGTCCCCGTCGGTCCGCTGACCTCGAGGCTCGGCAGCGTGGATTCGGGCGCCCACCCCCGAACGTGGATCAAGTTCTTTTCAGCCTGGTTCCAGGCGACGATCGGCTGGGCATCCAACAGGTTCGGCCCGGAACCACGGACGCCGACACTGGAAATGAAGCCCGCCGACCACGGCACGCCGCCGACCATCGCGTTCAGGCCGAAGCCGCTTGCGGAGGGCAGCGTTTGGCCCAGGGCATCCTGCGAATTGATCTGCTCCCAGCCAACCCCGTTGTAGCGTAAGGCGTAGATCGCACTGGATCCGGCGACATGCCCGTCGGCCTGCCAGCCGAGGCTGGAGCCGTTGATCTCGCTGTCGCCGGGGAGCGGCGTACGGTAGTCGTCGTACGTCCCGGTCACCCACCCCCGTGGCCCCGGCGAGTCGAAGACGTGCTTCGACCCGTCCACGTCGTTGATCGTGTACCATTGACCGGGATCGCCCCACCCGCAGAAATTGCGGTACCAGACGGCCTCGAAGTCGACGTGCCTGGCGCCGTACATGATCCGAGGTTCCCAGTAGCTGGCGATCATGTCGCTGTAGAGACTGCGGCCCGTCCCCGTGTAGCCGTCGCCCTGACCGCCGAAATCGCCGTTGAAGTAGCTCCGCAGGCCCAGATCGATGCTGTACCATACGTCGCTGGCTGTCTCGCGATCCGTGTGCTTGACGGGCGCCCAGGTCTTGGACTCAAGATCCAGCTTCCACTGCCTCATCTGCGTCGTCGTGAAGCCGGCATGGTCAAGCTGAAGTCGGGTGAACGTCAGGAACGGCTCAAGGCCGGCCGCGGACGTCACCTCGGGCAGGACATACGCATAGCCCGCCTCGGGTGTGAACGAACCGGTCGACCGCCAATAGCTGCCCGTCGGCGAGGTGCTCCAGTGCGCCGTCTGAATGGCCGAACCCGTCAGTTCTTGGAAGCCGTCCTCAATGGTATAGGCGTCGATGACCCACCGGACTTCGACGGTGTAGCTGGCGTTCAGGCCGTCATTGTTGAAATGCTCGGCGAAGACCTCGAATCGCACGACGAGTTCATTCGTCGTGGGATCGATCTCGGACTGAACCTCAATCGAGTTGTTCCACGGCTCGCCCTCGCTCTCATCCTCGACCGCCTCGTCGATCTGAACGGGCGTACCCGATCCGTCGTCATGGTAGTAGCGGATGCCCGGGTCCACGTCGGCCCCGATGTTGCTCAGAATGATCTCAACCCAGCCGCCGTTCGGATATTGAGACGCGTTGAAGCCCGGCAGCCGGACCTCGTAGTAGTCGGAACGGCTGGAGGCCTCGGTCTCAAGGTAGATCAGGTCCCCAGTCGTAGGATCCTTGCGGTTCAGGTTGCCGTTGATAATCACCCACTGACTGGGAGGCGGCATGAGGTTACGGTTCGCGTAGCTGTCGTTGTCGTCATACCACATTCGTTCCGTGAACGACTCGGAAGAGGGCATGGTCTCAACGGGAGTAACTTTCAACGTGTATGTTCCGTCTCCCTGCTTACCCTGGATGGAAACCAGCATCTTGCCCTCCGTATCGGCACGGAGGTAAAGCTTCGTCCCCGACGTCATCTGAAATCCGTAATCGGCCGGGTCTAAATCGCCGGTATCGTAAGCACGGATTAACGACTCACACTCGAGCAGATAAAGCCCTTCGGGCGAGAGCCCCCCCAGTTTGTAGAAGTCCACGTCGTTCAAGGTGGGCAACGTACCCTTGATGTTCGGCTTGGGCGAGAAGTAGTTCACCGGTGTCGCCATACCGGGCAACGTATTGGGCGCATCGCCAATGTCCGTCTCGTCAAACACCTCAGGATCATTGGTCGGAGTGATCTTGACCGTATAGCGACCGTAGTCGTGCGGGCTGCCGGTGAAGGTGATGTCTTGTCGACCCGTAACGCCAAAGAAGGCCTTGCCGCCCCACACAGGGACCGTAATGGTCGCGCCGTCGGTGCTCACCAGCGTTCCGAAGGGCAGAAACTCTCCGAGCAGAGGACGCCAATTCCCTTGAGCGGTGATCTCGATCTTGTAAGTGTTGGGCTCTCCGCCCAGCATCGACGTCAGGTTCTGGATTTCGAAGTAGTCGCGGTCGGTCGCGCTGTCGAGACTGCCCTCCAACAGCAGATAGCCTGTGTTCAGGATTTGACGATTGCCGAAGGGATCGTTGCGGGCCCCGCCCTGGTCTTCTGCTTCGAGGACCGTCATCGGCATGAGCGTCGTCGGATCAGGTTTCACCTCGATGGTATAGGTGGCGCCGTCGTCCTTGCGACCGGTGATCGAGAAGACCAGTGAACCGCTGTTGTCGGCCCTGGCGTACAGCTCGAGCGGCGTCGGATCATCCGCGGGCGCCGTTGCCGTCCCGACACTGACACCGGTCTCATTATAGACGTCCAGTCTCGGTTCAAGGGTCCCCGCAACGGTCGTCAACGTCACCAGGACCTTGCCATTAGGAACAAGACCGTCGACACGATAGTAGTCCCAGTCTTGTTGCGACACCCATTTCTGTTCGGCGACGCTCCATATCGCATGGTGGCCGTACACGCTTCCGTTGATCACCGCATAGGGCGACTCCTGGAGTCTGATAAGCTCCGCGGTCGCGAATGTGTTATTGGCATCCGAGAGGGGTTCGTCATACGTGACCGGATTCGGAATCACCAACCGCCATTGAGGCGAGAGGCCTTTATCGTCGGCCCAGAGGCTGCGGTTGTTCGGATCGTTGCTGATCCACGAGCCGTAGGCCTGCAGAACCCCCATGTCCTGGAGCGTGTTCAACTTCCACTGTTGATCTTCCCACACAACCGTCGGACGCTGATCCGCGCCGAGAGCCAGTTGCGGGTGCCCGTAGGACTGCCCGTCGGAATCCGGAACAAATATGCTGGAGGTTAGTGCGCGACTAGTATCAGCGGGTATGTCGTGCCGATCGATCCAGGCATTCGTCGCAATGCTGAACTCCCACAACTCGATGTTGCACACCAAGAGGCCGGATGTCGACATTCGCCCGGAGGAGAAGCTGAGCCAGACGTTTCGGTCGGGCGTCAGGACCAGGGAGGGGTCGAAGTTCAGGCCCCGGTTCCACTTCATCGCCTCGAACGGATTGAGCAGGCCTCCGAGATTTTGCCAGGCGCCGGCCGACGGCGACCACTGCCGAACAATGATTTCACTCCGACCGTGTTTGTCGTACGGCTGCCTGCCGCCCAACGTCACATTCGAAACATGCGCGAAGAGATCCACATCGGGATCGTCTCGCTCGACGGTGGGATCGACATCGCGCCACGCCAGATAGGCCTTGTTGTCCGGACCGGCGATCAACTCGATCTGATCGATCAGGTAGCCGTCCCATACGGTGCCGGCCGTCACGGCCGCATACTGACCCAGACGTTGCCAGGTTCCCGTTCCGGGAATGGCCTTTCCGTCCGTCCCGATTTGCTCGTTCTCGTCGTAGGCCCAGACGGTAATCGTGCCCTTCTGGTCGACCGTCGGGTCGTCGGTATTGATGTAGTCGAGGTAGGCCACCACGGGCCGGCCGCTCGCCGCCACGCTCACGGCGGGGTCGGACGCGATCACCACTTCGTCCCAACGATAGGTGTAATTCTCAATTTCCGCCTGGCTGATGTTGATGCCGGTCGGCAGGCCGGTCCCGTAGTTCTCCCACTTGCCCGTCGCGTCGTTGAAGAACTTGACGCGGATGAACACCTGGGTGCCGATCCGCTCGGCATAGGCCACGAGGCCGTGACCATCGCCGGCGGTCGCCAGAATGGGATCGCTGTTCCAGCGGATGTCATTGTCAATCCCGCCCTGGTCTCCGGAGCCCTCCCCGTAGTTGACCCATTTCTGGGTACTCGCGTCCCAGCGCCGCGCGTAGACTTCGGGGTCGACCGCGCCGGCCGGGTAGCTACCCGGGTCCCACGGTCCGCCGAGCCGTCCGGACGGACCCGAGTAGTTCCACGTATCCGCAGCCCAGGGATCCTCGCCGAAGAGCAGGAGTGGTGAACCGTCGTGCAACTCGAGGATCGCCGTTCCCCTTGCCTGGGTTACATCCGCGCTGGCCGTCGCGCCGGTTGTTCCGTTGCCGAGCCATCGCCATTGGACCGAGGAGCCGTTCCAATAGGCCTCGGCGCCCCACGCGTACCAGTTCGACGCCCCTATTGACCCCGTGGCGGTCAGCCAATTACTGGTCGACCATGGAGTCGTGGCGTCGATCGCTTGTTCACTCGTCATCATCTGCAGCCGAGTCAGACCGATCAGCGGCAGGCCGTCCGAACCGATGTCCAAGGAAAGATCCCGCTGGCCGGCGAAATCCAGGATCAATCCGTTCGACGGCAGGTTGGGCGCCAACGCCCCCCATGAGCCTGTCACCGGAGTGGCATCGATCAGCCGTTTGATGTACACCTGGGCCTGGTCTGAGTCGTCGAGGTTGAGCTGGTCACGCCACGCCAGCAGAACGATGTCCTGACCGGGATTGCCGGGGTCTTGGCGAATCGCCAGGTGCGGTTCGATGGAGTTGTACGGCGTGTTGCTGACGCCGGCGACGGCCGGATACTGCGTCGGGTCGCTCGCGGACTCGCCGCCGATCTTGTCCCACTTTCCCGTAACCTGGTTCCAGCGACGTGCATAGATCTCCGCGGGATGTGACGAGTCGATGGTGCTCGACCAGGCGACGATCGGGGCGTTGTCGCCACCGATCGCGAGGTCAATGGCCTGCGGTTTCGACACCCAGCCCGCCGAGGCCAGGGCGTCGTTGCTGACGCCTCCGCCTCCGTGGAGGAAGTCGGGACCGCCGGTCAGTTCGACCCACTGATTGAGTTCGGGCCGATACTTCTTGGCCACGATGTCCATGTCGTTCTGTGCCGCGTCGTAAGCCGAATAGGCCACCACGGGCAGACCATCGACGCCGACGGCCACGGCGCCCGGTCCGTTCGCGACGCCGTCGTTGCTGACGCCGCCACCGCCGGACGATCCCCCCAGTCCCGACCATGTCCACTGCGCGGTCGCGGGATTGAGAGAACCCTTTGTCAGGTAGACGTCCGCACCGTTCCACCAGCACAGATAGATGTTGCTGAAGTCGTCGACGGCGATGTCGATCATTCCGTCGATGCCGGCGTAGGAGGGAACCGAGGCGCCGGGATCGGGCAGTGGAATCCACGTCTTGCCGTCGAACATGCGAACGTGCACGCCCGACGAACCCCCGTCGTAGGCGACGACGGTTCGCCCGTCCGGCGTCAGGGCGCCAACGGGATCGACCGATGTGGTGTTCAGTCCGTCGTACGTCAGCCCTCCGCCGCTGGCTGAACGGAAGCCGAGTTCTTGCCAGACGCCCGAGACGTCTAACAACCGCCGGGGTTCGAGTGGTTCGATCGAAAGGCGGTTACGGCGCTTGGCAATGGACTTGCGCTTGGACATACGGTCATCCTCCCCAGGTGGGACCTCCTGCCCCGTTGGTCGGCTCCGTCCGTCCTAGGCTAGCTTGGCGTTTGCATCCGTGGGCTGGTGACTTCGCCCCGACACCCTCCCGAGTGAGCCCGACACTCATTTATCCCAGAAAGCCCTTGTCCAGTCAAGCATTAGTTGAACAGCAAAACGGTTCGGCAACAGACGGTCAGGCTGCCGCAACCTTTTAGTCGGCAAATGGATGTGGCAATCGCACTTATCGGACGCATTCGACTGGCCGACGGCGGAGGTTAGTGTGAAATGGGGTTATGTCCAGCCGAGGTAGGACCAGGCCGATTCACAATAACGTGAACGTGCGACGGTAATCCGTCAGGCCAATCCGTCGACGGGGAACGCCGTCCACGGGCGAACGCATGTCTGATTTTGAGTGACACCAATCAAAATCACTGTCCGTACGTCTTGTCGCCGCATGGGGAAATCAGCTAGAAAGGGCTCAGGATAGGAGCCTATTCCATGGATATTCTGCTCAGGATTGCGGGGGAGGCGGGTCAAGGCGTTCAGACGACGGGGCATATCCTCGTGCACGCTTTGGCGAACGTGGGCGTGCACGTGTTCGCGACGCAAAGCTATTTGTCCAGGGTGCGCGGCGGCGTCAACTGGTACGACATTCGGATTGCCGACCACGAGCTCTTTAGTGGCCGTTCCAAGGCCAACGTGCTGATCGCCCTGACCGCCGATGCGCTGGAGAAGCTCCGCGGGGATGTCGCGGAAGATGCGGTCGTTGTCTTCGACGGTGAGGCCGGTCCCGGCGTGACGTCGCTCAAGCTCACGGAGGCCGCACAGGCGTTGGTTCAAGCGTCGGTCATGGCCAACGCCGTGGCCGCCGGGGTCGTGTTCACCCTTCTCGGATACGATATCGAGAAGCTCTGCGAGTACCTGACGGAGCAGTTCCGAAGAAAAGGGCCTGAGGTCGTCGACGAGAACATCCGCTGTGCTCGACGGGGCGCCGAACTCGCGGCGCCCTACGCGCGATCGGTCAAAGCGCCGCCCTGCGGGCACGCAGCGGGAATCGTGATGAGCGGTTCGGAGGCCGTCGCGCTGGGAGCGGCCACCGCCGGCCTGAAGTTCACCACCGGCTATCCCATGAGCCCTTCCACGGCAACGCTGACTTCGATTGCGAGCTTGGCCGACGAGTACGGTATCGTCGTCGAACAGGCGGAGGACGAGATCGCGGCGATCAACATGGTCTGCGGCGCCACGTATGCCGGCGTCCCCGCGATGACCACCACGAGCGGCGGCGGGTTTGCGCTGATGTGTGAGGGTCTGTCTCTGGCCGGAATGCAGGAGCTTCCGGCGGTCGTTATGGTCGGCCAGCGCCCGGGACCGGCGACGGGATTGCCGACCCGAACGGCGCAACAGGATCTGCTGTTTGTCTTGCATGCGGGGCACGGCGAGTTTCCCAAGGCCGTCTTCTCACCGGGGACGATTCCGCAGGCCTACGAGCTGACTCGCCGAGCGATTCAGACGGCGCACACGTACCAAACGCCGGTAATCATCTTGACCGATCAGTTCCTGGCGGATCAGCAGAAGACCATTCCCGCGCTCGATCGAAGCCTTCGTCCGATTGACCGTTGCCTGCTTCGCAATCCCCCACCGGGCTACGGGCGCTACGAGCCGACGCCCACGGGGGTTTCGCCTCGTGCCTTGCCGGGTTCGGAGGTGTTTGTTGTCGTGGACTCGGACGAACATGACGAGATCGGGCACATCACGGAGGACCTTCGCGTCAGGGTACGGATGCAGGACAAGCGTATGGCGAAGCTTCGAGGCCTGATGCGGGATTCCGTGCCTCCGGTACGATACGGGCCAGAGTCGGCCGATACGGTCTTCATCACCTGGGGTTCCACCTACGGACCTTGCCGCGAGGCGGTGGATCTGTTGAATGCCCGTGGGCGAAGTGCGGCGATGGTGCATTTCGCGCAGGTGTGGCCCCTCGGTCCGGAAGCGGTGAAAGCCGTACTCTTCGGCGCCGTCCGCGGTGCGAAGGGCTCGACGCGTTTTGTGTCCTTGGAGTGCAACCAGACCGGGCAGTTTGCGTCGATCCTCAGGGAGCAGCGTATTCTGTCCGACTGTGATCTGATCCTGAAGTACGACGGCATGCCGTTTACGGGAGAGGAAATCGCAGGGAGGGCCTCATCATGACCGACCGTACCCCACTGACGGATATCGCTTGGTGTCCCGGATGCGGGAACTACCCTCTGCTTAAGGCACTGGACCGGGCGATCGAGACGGCCGGGATCGACCGCCGGAACCTGGTCCTGGTCTCGGGCATCGGGCAGGCGGCGAAACTGCCCCACTACACACGGGCAAACGTCTTCAACGGCCTTCACGGCAGGGCGTTGCCCGCGGCAACGGCGATCAAGATCGCCAACCACAAGCTCGATGTCGTGATCACCAGCGGCGACGGCGACATGTACGGCGAGGGCGGCAATCATTTCCTCCATGCGCTGCGGCGGAACATCGGCGTCAAGGTCTTCGTTCACAACAACCAGGTCTACGGACTGACGACCGGTCAGGCGTCGCCCACCGCCGATATCGGCTTCACGAGTAAGGTCCAGACGCACGGCGTGATTAACAAACCGATGAATCCGCTGGCCTTGGCCATCGTCGAAGACGTCTCGTTTGTCGCGCGCTCGTTTACGGGGTTGCCGGACCATCTCCACGAGGTGATGGTCGAAGCCTTGCGCGACAAGAATGGCCTCTGCCTGGTGGACATTCTGCAGCCCTGCGTCACGTTCAACCGGACGAACACCTTCAAGTGGTACCGGGACAGGGTACGACCGATCGGCGACGGGCACGATCCGTTCGACCGGGAGAAAGCCCTGTCGCTCGCACTGCGATGGGGGGATGAGATACCAATCGGCGTCGTCTACCGAAGCACCCGGGGAAGCTTCGAATCAAAGAGCCCCGTGCTTTCGCGCGGGACGCTGTGCGACCAGCTCGACGCCGCGGAGGCAACCGCGGGTGCCACCCCAGGGAAAGGCAAGAAGGATTAGCCCCCTGCGGTTACGTACTCGGCCGGGTGGTGCACCATCGACGTATCCTTCGAACCGCAGTCACCGGCAGGCAACGGGCCAATCTGAGACTGGACGAGATCCTTGCGCTTCGAGACGCCGGGGAGGGCCAACTCGTCGGGCGCGGCAGAAATCCCGAACGTCCGGGGCCGTGCTCCGTTCGGTACACGCTCTCCGCCGGAACGACCGTGGATGCGGACACGCCCTGCCCGCCATGCACGCGACAGCAGGCGTGAGGCGATGTTGGCCGAAGTGCGCCGACTCCAGGAGACCCTCCGCTTCTCAGTCAACCCGCCCGTACGGAAATCCGGCGTGAGCTTCGTGAAGCCGGCGGAGAGCTTCACCGATATATTGCTGGGTTCCTCCGGGCAAATCGCCGTCACCAACCAAAGCCGGCTCGTGGACCCACCTCCCGGAACATGCCCCGGAATGAACAGTTGACACCCGCCTACCGGGTGTCCCAAGGCATGGCGTAATCATTATGCGCAAGCCTGATGAACCGCTCGGTGGGGGCTATGACTAGGCCCGGAGCAACCCGTAGCTTGGGGTAGGAATCCCGGAATGCCGCGAACCCACGCGCGTCGTTGCGTGAAGGGTGGGAGTTCAGCTTCACCTCGATGGGGTAGAACACGCCATCCCGCTCAAGCAAGAGGTCCACTTCACCTCCGCTGTGGCTGCGCCAGTGGTGAAAAGCCGGTGGTGTAGCCAACGTGCCGGCCAACTTACGGACTTCCGCGACAACGGCCGATTCGAAGAGCGCACCGGCCAGGGGATGCCCTGCGAGGGTTTGCGGCGTCGAGATCATCTGCAGACTGCAGGCCAATCCGGAATCGGCGAAGTACCCCTTGGGTTTGCCACTGATCCGCTTGACCGTGTTGCCGTGATATGCTCCCACCTCGAACCATTGGAACGTCGCCCGCAGCATTGCCAACCAGCGATGGGCCGTCTGCGGTGTGACTCCAAGCTCACGTCCGAGCTGTGAGTGATTCGTCTCCCGTGCCGTTGACGCCACCGCAAGCCGAACGAACCGTCCGAATAGCTGCCAGTCGCCAACGTCCGCGATCAATCGAGCGTCACGCTCGATGTATGTCCGCAAATAGGCTCGATAGAACTCTCCGATCCACTCGGCCTCGAGCGAATCGGCTTCCGGCAGGAACCCACGCCAGAGTTGCTCAAGAACAGGCCGCATCGAAGCAAGCCGCTTCGGCGGTGAGCTCACAAACTCCGCCGGGGCGTCCAGGTAGCGTTTCAGCCAGTGCTCGTCGCTGGCGTCCTCGGCAATTTCCGCGAGACAGAAGCCCTCCAGGTCGAGGAACATCGCTCGTCCGGCCAGCGACTCGCTTGCCGACTTGAGGACGCTCCACTGCTGTGAGCCCGTGAGAACGTATTGCCCTGGTTTCCGATGACGATCCACTCGCCGCTTGATGGCCGCGACCAACTCCGGAGCGTACTGGATCTCATCCAGGATGATCGGTGGAGGATGGTTGTCCAAGAACAGGTCCGGGTCTTGCCGAGCATTGCCCACATCAACGGCCGGATCAAACACAATCGCATTCCACTTCGGGAACACATGCTGCAGAAGCGTGCTCTTGCCGACCTGCCGGGCGCCACAGACGACAACCACCGGAAATCGTTTCGCTAGACGATTAAGCTTGTCAGTCAAGATGCGTGGCTTATACATCACACCTGAAATATAGTGATCGCATCATCAGAAATCAACCGAAATCCATATCTTATTGATAAAGCACTGGTTAGAGTCATACTGTGAACGATCTGGCCCCGCGCTATGTCCGAGAACCACCGAAGCCCCACCGTTGCAGGTGTTGCAGGCTGTTGCCGAGTTTCAATCAGGAATCCGTCTTTGGGAATCCAGCCCCCCTCACACCTGCTCGGGCACGACGAACGGTTTGCGGTATTCGCGCGTCAGCAGTGCGTTCGCCTCCGCGTCGTTCGGGAACGTCTCGGTTTTTGGATCGAACTTCAACGACCGGCCGAGCCGGTATGAGATGTTCGCCAAGTGGCACAGCGCCGCGCCGGTGTGGCCATACTCAATCGGGGCCAACAGGTCCGACGTCCTGCGGCTCCGCACCACGTCGTGGAAGTTCTGCACCAGTTGCTGGTGAGCACCGCTCTTGTTCCCCCCTTTCGGACCGGGCTTGCGGTCGATCGTCGTTGTGTAGGTCCCGTCGCCGGCCAGGTTCATGTAGCCCTTGTCGCCGAGGAAAACGACGCCCTCCCCGGCGCCGGTCTCGCACATCGACTCGATGTTCCTGAAGTCCATCGTCACCAGCGTGCCATCCTCGTACTCGTAGTTGGCCACCTGGACATTGGGCGTCTGCCCCTGGTCGTCCCAGACGTATCGTCCGCCCTGGCTATAAACCTTCGTCGGCAGTTCGGCCTGCTTTCCCAATCCTTCGATCACGATGTCCGCCATGTGCGGCCCGTTGTTGCCGATCTCGCCGTTGCCGTAGTCCCAATTCCAGTGCCATTCATAGTGAAACCGGTTCGGATTGAACGGACGGACCGGTGCCGGACCCAGCCACAAATCGTAATGAACACCGGGTGGGACGGGGCAATCGTCTTTTCTGCCGATCGACTTCCGCGGATTAAAAAAGTTCACCCTGGCCATGTGGAGCTTGCCGATGACGCCCTCTTTCAGCAGCCGCATCGCTTCCTGCCGCCCCAATTTGGCCCGCATCTGTGTGCCGACCTCAACCACGCGGTTGTACTTGCGGGCCGCCTCGATCATCTTCCGCCCTTCGCGGACGCTGTAGGAGGCAGGCTTCTCGACGTAGACGTCCTTGCCGGCTTGGCAGGCCCAGATCGTCGCCAGCGCGTGCCAGTGGTTCGGCATGGCGATGGACACGCAATCCACGTCCTTGTCGTCGAGTACGCGGCGGATGTCGATCTCGGTCTTGGCAGGCTTCGCGCCGGCGAGCTTGACCCGATCGGCGAAGAGCCCCTCGTCGACGTCACAGATCGTGACGACGCGAACGCCCTTGACGGCCGCGTGCCAACCGATATGGACCCGCCCCTGCCCCCGGATGCCGATGACGGCCACGTGGATCTCCTCATTGGCTTTGTAGCCTCGTCCGGCGTCGCCCGCGGGCGGAGCCGCACCCTCCTCGCCCCCCGTTTGCCTTCCCATCATGGCCAGCGTGGACATCGCGGCCGATGTCCTGAGAAATCCACGACGATTGATCTGTGTTGCCATTGTCGAGTCTCCCGTCGCATGAGGTTAGTTCTCGATACGGCTTGCATTGGAACGTAAATGTGTCATCCCCGCAATCGGAGCAGCCAGGCCAGGGGATTCGCGGACCTCTCAGGTTCGCCGCGCACTATTCCTCCAGGCAATCGGCGTCCTCTTCCGCGCGACGGCGAAATGCGGCCATGTCGACGACCGAATTCGAACGCCGTGCCTCCTCGGCGGCGAACCCGAGCAGGTGGCTCTCCAGGACGTTCTCCACTCGCGTTAGCACGGTGTCTCGGGCTGGATTTCGAACGGCCTCGACGAATCGCTCCAACAGCACCTCGTCGCCCCCGCCGTGGTAGATGCCGTGATAGGGGATGCGTTTCTTCTCCACGCGCGCCGGCATGTATGTTCGCAGCTCAAAGCGTCCCGAGAAATCGTCGGAGCGGATTTCGCCCTTGGTGCCGTGCAGATTGCAGGTGCGTTCCCAAATCAGACTAAAACCGGACAGCGAAAACGATGCCGTCACCCCGCCGTCGTATTCGATATTCACAACCTGGTGGTCGATCGTGTCGTTGCCCGCTCGGAAGACGCACCGCCCATGATCGGTCTCCCGAAGGAGCTTCATGACCGCCTTCTCACTGATGTCATGGGAAATCGTGGACGCCAATGTGCGAAATCGCGGCTCGCGGATGTAGTCCCAGCAGACTTGCGCGGACATGCCCTTCAGCAGAGACAACGGAATAGCGGGCCGCCCCGGCTTGACGTACTGTCTCACGGCGTCGAACACGCAGGTCGACTGCGCCGGGCAGCCGTCCGTACAGCGTTCGGGCGCACCGGCCGGCGCATGGTGCGGGTTGAAGAACGAGAGCCGGCCAAACGACGACACGCTCGTCGCTCGCGACCCCGCAAACCAGTTGATCAGGTCTGTGTCATGAATCGCCTTCGACAGCATGAAGGAATGTGCCGTCGGCGACTTGCTGTGCATGCCGCGGACATAACTCATCGCGAAATGCCAGTAGCCGATGTTCTCCGCGCAGTCGATGTTGATCAGTTCCCCGATCGCACCGTCGGCGAGCGATCGGGCGATCCGCTGGTATATGTCGTTGTACCTACACTGGAGCGACACCATCAGGAGCCGGTCGGACCTACGCGCGGCTCGCACCAGACGGACGCACTCCGCCGGCGAGTGCGCGATCGGCTTTTCGAGCAGCACATGATAACCCGCCGCCAGCGCGGCCAGCGTGCTGGCGTAATGCAGGCGACAGGGCAGCGCACAGATCACCGCCTCCGCCATCTGGGGCCTGCTCAGCATCGCCTGCCAATCGTCGAAGACGTTCTGACGTGGGATATCAACCGCACGCGCGAAGGCCTCGCGTCTGGCCGCATCCGACTCGGCCACGGCCACAAAACGCGCCTTGTCCGGGTATTTCCTGAGGATACTGCCCAGGTTGAGCTCTCCCCGGGCGCCCGCCCCCAACAAGGCGATCTCAACCGGCTTCGAACCCGCCATATGCGGACTCCCACATCGCAAGCCCCCCCCAGTTGTTCCTCGATATGTACACGGGACTGACTGCGAAATTCTGCGGGTCAGTATAAAACCCCGGTTGGCGGAAGTCGATTCGAGCACGCTGCTCGTGGCAGGCAGAAACGGCTAGACGGGATTACGATGTTCGGCCAACCCGGTATGATAAGCCTCATGACAAGCACGACACATGGGTTGAGGAGAACGCTCGGGGCACTCCTTTCTATTCCGCTGGTCCTGTTGACCTCCTGCTCGATCCCTCCGAAGGCAGTCAAAGAGGTCAAGTCGCCTCGCACCGGGCGAGCGTTGAATGACCGGGTGGCCGTCGTCTATTCGCGCCATTACCAGGTCAACCTCCTTGGCTTCGAGCGGCTGCATCCTTTCGACATCAACAAGTACGTGCGGATCTACATGCAGTTGATCGATGATGGCCTGCTCGTCCCCACCGACGTCTTCGTCCCGACACCAATCACTCGGACCGACATCTTGCGCGTTCACACGCAAGCCTTCCTGAACAGCCTCAATGATCCCGGCAAGGTGGCCCGTTACTTGGAGGCGCCGCCTCTGGGAATCGTCGCGCCGAAGCTGCTTGACCTCGGGATGATTGAACCGTTTCGGTATGCAACCGGAGGCACGCTCCTCGCCGCTCGCCTGGCGCTTCAATACGGAATCGGCATCAACCTCGGCGGCGGATTCCATCACGCCAAACCCAATGCCGGCGAAGGGTTCTGCATCTATGCCGACATGCCTATTGCCATTTGAACGCTCCAGGCCGAGGGGTTGATCCGAAGGGCGCTCGTCGTCGATCTGGATGTCCACCAGGGCAACGGGACGGCCACCTGCTTTGAGAACGCCCCCACGGTATTCACGTTCAACATGCACCAGGGCAACATCTATCCCATCCCAAAGGCCAAGTGCAACCTCGATGTCGAACTGAAGCCCGGCACCGGTGATGCGATCTACCTGGGTATCCTCGGCAAGCATCTGCCGGAGGTGTTCGACCATGCCCGCCCGGACATCGTTTTCCTCCAGGCCGGCTGTGACACACTAGCGGAGGATCAGTTGGCATCTCTCGAGATGACAGAGGAAGGCATCGTCAAGCGGGACGCGATGGTCGTCGATCTGTGCGTGCGGCGCCGCGTACCTGTCGTGATGGTGCTCGGCGGCGGCTACAGCTCGAACACCTGGCACGCGCAATACGCCAGCATCCGGCATATCATGGAGACGTACGATACGCCGTCGACGACAACCCCATCGCCCTGACGACCAGGAACCCCCCGCAGCGCGTGGCGGCATTTGCACTACGCCGAAGGATCTACTCCTGGTCTGCAATTCAATGTGGGAGACTCTTCGTATCGGGATTAGATGAGCAGGCGAGGACCTCTTTCGTCACACATGCAGATTCGGATCGTCCACTACCAAGCCTTCCACCGCGGCGGCTTCATTCAGTGCCTTGTCTGCAGAGATGAGAGTCGACCGATCGCGAAGAGACCGGCACTCGGTGTCGACTTGAACTGCGGCCGCCAACTGCAGGGAGTCATAGGCTCTCAGAGAGTGTCTTTCAGCCAGATCCGCAGCACGACTCAGCAGAGCGCTGGAGACATCCAGGTGTGTAAAGAGGGCCCAAAACTCCTTGCGGATCAGACGGCATGTCTGGGGCAGGTCGCGAACCGGCACACCTCCAATTAGACCTCTGCGAACTATGGCAGAGACTACCTCGACCAACGACACGTTGAGCACGTGAAGTGCATGGCCATTGTGAGGGTCAGCGATATCCGCAATCCAAGTACTACCGACTTCCTCTACATACAGTTTGACGATGGCGCTGCTGTCAAGGAAGTAGATTCCCATTCAGCGCCGCTCCTCGATGAGCGTTTCGGAAACCGGCTTGCCCTGGATCTTCAGCAGCTCTCTCGACCGGAATTCGGCTGAACTGATGTTTCGAGACGGGATAGACGTGATGAGGCCCTTCTTGAGCAACAATCGCTCCAGATCGTCTGGTTCCCTGACTACAGGCTTCTGGGAACCCTGCGCTAACAGTCTGGCCAGTTCCTGCTGTTCTTCGACAGTCAAGGCCTTGGCCTCGTCCAGTATCTTGCTCAAATTGGGGCTTGCCATAGCCTAGGCTTCCTTGAAACAACTGATATTGTATCACGGAATGTATTGGGATTCATCTGCCATCTAGATGGGACGTCCCATCACTCCGGAGCGTGGGTCAGATGCGCACTGGCGGATCAAACCCGTCACCACCTCTGGTTTTTTCATGGATGAGAGCGAGGTGTCTCGGAGTAGTATTTAGTGTTCGTGCCCCCTTCTGACGGGCATCGCCATAGTCGCAGGTCAGCAAGGACCTTGTGATTCAGCGGGAGTCGGGCTATGCGAAACATCGCCGTCAGGTCATACCTTGTCGGGGTATTTGCCCTGCCCATGTTTGACATGGCTCGCGGCGAATCAAACGGTCCCGGCGGAAACATACCCCCGTCGGCTACATCAACGTCGCGCTCGGTGGTTCACCTGGCATTGATGCACGGCGTGCCGGTCAAGTGGGACCTTGATGCCAACTTCAAGGTCTTTCTGCAGTGCCTCGACAAGATCGGCTCGAGACAGGTTGACATCTTCACCACACCGGAGTGCTGGCTCGACGGCTACGCCGCGCCCGACAAGCAATCGACGCCCCAGCGACTTCGAGGCATCGCACAAGTTCCCGGCGAAAGCGCCTATCTGAAGCGCGTCGCCGAAGAAGCCCGAAGACGCCGGCTGTTCATCTGCTTCGGATTCACGTCTTTGGAACAGAACCAGATCTACAACGCCGCCGGACTGTGGGACAATAGCGGAAAGCTCATCGGGATCTATCACAAGACCCATCTACAAACCCACGACCTCCAGGTCTCGCCCGGTGAGGCGATCCCCGTGTGGTCGACGCCGTGGGGACCGGTCGGCATCATGATCTGCGCGGACCGCCGCTGGCCCGAAACCGCAAGGACGCTGCGACTGCAAGGGGCACGGCTGATCCTGAACCCGACCTACGGCTTCACCGGCGATCTCAACGAGGCGATGATGCGGACGCGGGCCTATGAAAACCAGTGTTTCATTGCGTTCGCACATCCGAAGCTGGCCCTCGTCACGGGTCCCGACGGTCGAATCGTGGCCAAGGAACAGCCCGAAACGCCGGGGGTGCTGTTCTGTGAGGTGGACCTTTCGCGGGCCAAGGACGACAATCACATCCGCGATCGGCGTCCGGACCTGTACGAGATCATCACCCGGCCGAAGGAGGCACGGCCCTGAGAACGAACGAGTTGCTAGGAAGTGGTTTCAAAACCATTCTTGGGTGCAACTGGCAGCTTGCTGCCCGTGCAAACTGGGTAGACGACGGGCGTAATTTCACGTCCGTTCGTCACCTTGACGGCAAGGAGGGCTTTGAAGGAAAGATCACCATGGCGAACGTGACATTCGTGGGTGATCGCGCGGTAATTACGTACAGCAAGTCGTCCAGCAAGAAGAACCACTACTCCTGGCAACTCCAGGTCATCCCGCTTAAGTGGTTCTACGAGGGCGACCGTTCGAAGGTGTACGGTGAGAAGTACCTGACTGAGACCGGGCCGAAGCAATGACATCAGACCGGCGTCATCCGGTTGCTTCGACCGAGGTAGTTGGTCGCATTGTCCGTATCTTGTCTTGCTTAGCCCCGCCGCGTGCGGCGGGAAAGGGGCCGCACGCGGCCCCGCTAAACGCAGTTTCGGAAGGATGTTCCCATTATGACCAACTTCAGTAGAGCGTGCACCGGTTTCTATCGAGCGTAGACTGTAACAGGAGAAACACAATGAGAAATGCTGCCGTCCCAGTCGTGGCGCTCGTATCGCTGCTCACGCCGGTCCACTTCGCGGCCGTGCAGACCTCGGGAGCAGAGGGCTCGACGACGTTCCACGCCTCGTTCGACGCCTGGCCCATCGCTGATGTGGCCGCGGGTGCACGGATGCCCGTCCTAACCGTCGGCTCGCCTCGGCTCGGCGACGGCAAGTTCGGCCGCGGCCTGTTGCTCGACGGGAACAGCTACATCGAATTCTCCCCCGCCGGCAACGTGAACGGCCAGGCGTGCACCATCTGTCTGTGGGTCAAGCTCGATCAATGGGGCCTGAAGAAGTACGACAACATCCTTGGCCTTAGCGACGGCAACCAGAACGCGCTGCACCTGGAGCGAGCCGACCCCGACGGGCGGCTTCGAATCGTCTTCGGTGGACCCGATACGGCCGATGGAAGCAAGACGCGCAATTACTTCTCCAAAGCCCCGCTCGAAACCGGTCGCTGGTACCACGTGGCAGTTGCCTGGGACGCCGGCAAACCGCTGTTCGAGTACTACCTCGACGGCCGGCTTCAGGCGCGGGACGACAAACCCGGGCCATTCCCCACTCAACCCCCCGTCCTGCTCGTCGGGGCCGGATTCGGAAGACTTGAACGATCGATCAAGGGCACGATCGATGAACTCCGCATCTTCGGGCAATGCCTGAGCGGCGAGGCCATCGTACGTGTGATGAATGAGAAGCCCGACCCATCGGCGCCATCCGTCCTGACGGGACGTGCCGTACTCGCACGTATAGGCGCCGATGATGCAACAGTAACGGTTGGCGAACACCCCGACGCGGGCGGTCGGTTCATCCTCGGTCCGCTCCGACCGTCGGTCGATGTCGGCGGTCGCACCTACGTCTGTCAGAAGTGGCAAGACGTCACGCCGGATCAGACCCCATCCAGACTCGGTGCCGCGAACAGCCTGGCCTGTACGGCAACGCCCGTTGATCCGTCGAAATCCGGCGAGGCCGCCCCTGTTTGTTTGAAGCTGACCGTTCAGGCGCTCAAAGAACATCCCGCCGTCCTATTGACCTGTAACGCAACGAATACCGGCAAAGAGACCGTCCGCATCAGTTCGATCGCCCTGCGGCCGCCGAACAATCAGACGAACGCGGGCATGCTGGTGCCTGCGATCGGTGTCATGATCTTCACGGACTCCGCCGGTCTGACGGGCTCCGGCGTCCACCCGTTGAGCGGCGCCCGGGACCGCGATCACGGCTCGAACGGGGCGACGGTGATCGCGGACGGGCGGAACGATGCCGCCTTTGGATTCTCAGGCGTATCGTTCGAGAGGACGCATCCGCATGTTGTGATCCGCACGTCGCCCGGCGGCGGGTTGCGACAAGCGGAAGTGACGTGTGGTTATCCGGGCGGCTGGCGACTGGCCCCGGGAGAAACAGCCGCTTCCGAGACCATTGCTTTTCACCTACCGCCCGCGGGCCATTTGCCGGGACTGGCCGGCCACGCCGCGCTGGAGCACTGGGCCGACCTGGTCATGGGGGTGGGCAATCTCAAACCGCCCAAGTTCTGCCCCTGCGGATACAACTCATGGTACGCCTATCGATTGATCATCTCCGAGGATCTGGTACTTGCGAACGCGCGGATCATCGCCAAGCGATTCGCCCCACTGGGCTGCACGAACTTCCAGATCGACCACGGCTGGCAGTACAAGGACGTCTGCGGGAACTGGGTACCCAACGACCGTTTTCCTCATGGCTTCCCATGGCTGGCGAATGAGCTGAAGAAGATGGGAATGACGTTTGGCCTGTGGACCGCGGTGAGTCAGATGTCCGAGTTCGCACCGTTTTGTCGAGAGCAGCCGGAAGCCCTCGCAAAGGACTCGCAAGGCAACCCGCTGGTCACCGACGCCCACTGGTTCTGGGCGCCGCACGGCAAGTGCTACCTGGTCGACCCGACGCATCCGAAAGGCGAGGCGTTCTATGAAGAGGCCGGCCGGCTCGCCCGCCAACACGGCTGCTGGTACCTGAAGAACGATTTTCAGGGCAACCTGCTGTCGGGCGGCCTGAACCTACACGACAAGGACATCATCCGCGGCATCCCCGTCTGGCGCAAGGCGATGGCGGCGTTTGCACGTGGGAGAGGCGACGACATGGCCTACCACGCCTGCAACGCCCCTTTGAACGCCGTCGCCGGTTTGTGCGATGTGGCCTGGGTCCACGCGGACCTGGGCAACCCACGCGGGGCATGGGACTGGCTGGCACAATTCACGGATCAGTTTGCCTGCCGGTATCACGTCAGTGGCAAGTTCTACTGGTCCGACCCGGACTACCTGCAGGTGGGTCAGGGCGATCTGGCCGAGACCCAGTGGCGAATCGCCATGTGCGGTCTCGGCGGCGGCCCGGCCTACATTTGCGACCGCCTGCCCGATCTACCCGAGGAACGACTGGCGATGATCCCGCTGGTCCTACCCAGTTACAGGCAGGTCGCTCGACCGATAGACCTGTTCGATCACGAGGGCTACGCTCGCGTCTGGCACTTGCCGATCAAGACAGCCTGGGGGCAGTGGCATGTCGTCGGCTTGTTCAACCTCGACAACACGCCGAGTACGGCATCGCTCCGACTCGAACGTCTGGGACTCGACCCCACGCGACCGCACCTGGTCTTGGACTTTTTCTCCGGCAAACCCGCCGGAATCCTTCAGGTCCCTGCGGGGCTGGGGGCTTCGCTCAATGTTCCATTGGGACCCCATCAGACGAAGTTGCTTCGGCTCACGGCCGTCGGTGACGTACCAATCGTGGCTGGCACCGACATGCACGTGACCCAGGGCGGAGTGGAACTGGCCGATGTCACCTGGGACCAAGCCAAGGGGGTTCTCAGCGGCCGGGCCTTGCGCGCCCCCGGCATCACGGGCCGCATATTTGTTTACGTTCCCGACGGTTATGCGCCAATCGGAGGCGCCGAACCGGTATCGCCGTCCGTGGTGGCCCTGCCGATGACATTCGTCGGCAACGAACAAGCTTGGTCGGTCGAATTTCGCCGACGCTAGGGCGTTGGGAATTTGCGGTTGACGCGGACCGTCAGAACGTGTAGTTGAGACGCCCACAAAGCTGTTAGTGAACAGTACGTTGCCGGGCCCCTTAACGAACTTCGGTTGGGTCCCGGGTGTGAGGTTATCGTCCTACGGGAAAGGTGAACTGTCGTGCAGCACAGCAGATTATCTATCGCGTTTGCAGGGATCGTGGTCTTGTCGTGTCTGCCAGTGACGGCGCCGGCCGAACAGGCGCCGGCTGCCCCCAAGGGCAAGGAGATCGACAAGGAAGCGTTGAAGACCAAGCTCCGAAGCCTCCAAAACAAGGACAAGGCTACAACCGCGAAGGCCGAGAACGCTCCGGGACAAGCGGCCGCCTCCAAACCACCCAAGAAAGAGAAGCAGGAAACGAAGATCGATGTCACTCAGATGGGCAAGTTGGTCTACAACCAAGCCGCGGGCTTCGGCCTGCCGGTCCCGCCGGGCTGGTCCGCAAAGATCGAGGGCACCAAGATCATTTTGACGTCCCCCGGCGCCCCGGCCGATCAGACCGTCATCACGATGGGACCCGAGCCTTCGGATCTGGAGGCGATGGACTACCTCGCTGAGAAACAGAAGGAAATGGCCGATAGGGATAAGATCTTCACGATTCCCCAGCCGCCCCAGGACTTCCTTGACAAGACGATCTACATCGCCGGATACATGGACAATAAGGCCCAACCGCCCGGAATTGGTGCGATCTTGGTCATGGATCGCCCCGGCGATCAGGTCTTCGTGATTCGCGTCCTCACGCGCGACGAAGGACTGCTCAAGAACACGGCGGTTCTGGGATCGTTGGCGATGCTCCGATTTCGCGGCGAACCGCTGCCCAGTATCGACCAATTGATGAAAGCCCGAGAGAAGAAGGTCCGCCTGGTGCCCGATCGGATCGTGTTCGAACCCGGAAAGGGCACAAGAGCCGACATGCGACTGCCCAAGATCATCAAAGACTTCGCAAAGAAGAACGGCGCTAAGGGGTCCCTGAACCGCTACCGCATGGCGATCGCCACCCCCAAGTCCTACAACCTCGACAAGGTGTGGCCGGTGTTGTTCATCGGCGGGGCGGTCACTGAAGAAGAGATCGCACGATACCAAAACCTGGCGGACGAGGTGGGGGTCGTGGTGGTCGCTCTGGCGCAACAGCAAGACGCGCCTGCTTGGTCCGCCGAGGTCCGGACAAGGGTCTGCCATCATGCCTTCGGTCATCTGAGCAGGGTCATGGCTTTGGACCGAACCCGCGTGTACCTCATGGACAGCGGAGCGAACGGCAAGGGGGTACAGATCGTCGCGGCTCTCCTGCCGCTTTGCCGGGGAGTCATTTGCCACAATTGCGGCGAGGACGAACTGACGGCCGTCCTGGCGCAATCCGCTGATGCGAAGGTGCGTCTGGCCGCCGCGGCGGCCACCACGACGGCGAGCAAGACGGTCACGCCGGCGCAGGCCGAGGCCCTCGTCGCCGCATGGAAGAAGGCCGGCCTCACGGATGCAAAGGCTTTCGTCGGCAAAGACGACCGCCAAAGCGTCCGCGACGCATTGAAATGGTTGCTGGATCGCGACCAGGCCGCGTTGTCGAAGGAATTGCCGAAGATGATGGCCGATGCCGAGGCCTTGTCCAAGGACAAGCCCGGCGAGGCCTTGACCCTGTACAGGCGAATCGTCGGTAGCGGCCTGAAAGGCGAGCAAACCGATAAGGCGGCCAAGGCGGTCAAGGAGTTGTACGAGAAGTACCGCGCATTGGCGAAGCAGGTGTCCACGCAGGGGACTGAATCCGACGCGACGAAGGTCGCGGACTCTTTGGACATAGCCCTGAAGTTCCAGGGCTCCCTCGAAGGCAGCCAACTTTTGTCGATGCTCTTGCCGTCGCTGAAAGCGCAATAGCCGTGTGACACCCCTATCGGACGATGGCTTGACGCGAAACGACGTCTGATCGACCTGATCGGTCCGGTGAGGCCGTCGCGAAGGCGAAATCCGCCGCACGTGTGGCGATGGTCTCGGCAAGAACAGATTGCGTGAAGGGGCTGATGCCTACCTTATCCTTGGCAGATCAGATTGACAGTCTCGCTCCGCGGCCGGCCGGGACCAAGCGCACTCGAACACTCATTGCCGTATCCGCCCGCCGCACCGGCGGCTCACGGACGCCACAGGCGCGGATGGCCGGCCTGACTACCATAGACGATATGGCTCGTTCAGGATCTGCCCTGCGCCTTCGCGGCAGGATGGGGTACACTGACAGGGTGGCGGAGCAATCCGATGGCCGATCAGCGCAACATTCAATCCACAGAATCCCGAAGCATCCGGGCTTCCGCACTGCTGATACTTGTTCTTGCCGCCCTCGCGATTGCAGTCGCCCTTCTGGCGCGTCGGTCCGACCCCAATGATGTCGATCGTATTGAGTCGGTTACCGGGGCCCTGCGTGACTTCAATCTCCTGGTGATCAGTGTCGATACGCTCAGGGCCGACCGGCTCGGCTGCTACGGCTATGCGGCAGGCGGAACCCCCACGATCGACCGGCTGGCCGCCGAGGGTGTCCGATGCGCCCGGGTGGTTACCCCCTCGCCCTTGACCCTCCCCGCTCATGCGTCCCTCCTCACCGGCGTCAACCCGCAACGACACGGCGCGCGGGACAACGCATTGTTCAGCGTGTCCAAGGACATGAACACCCTCGCGCGGATCATGCGGGAGCACGGTTACAGCACCGGTGCGGCCGTGAGTTCGTTCGTGCTGGACCGGCGGTTTGGTCTGGACCAGGGATTCGAGTTCTATGCCGACGACATGACGGCGGACGGCAAGACCCAGGCGTTCGGATTTCGCGAACGACGCGCTGAGGCCACCAACACACACGCGATCCGGTGGTTGGAGGAGCACGACAGGAACCGGTTTTTCCTCTTCGTGCACTACTACGATCCGCACTTCCCGTACGCCCCTCCGGAGCCGTTTGCGGAGCACTATGCCGAACGGCCCTACGACGGAGAAATCGCCTACGTCGATTCTCAGATCGCCAGACTGCTTGAAGCGCTCGACCGTTTGGAGATCCGACAACGCACGCTCATCGTGCTCGTCAGCGATCACGGCGAGGCATTCGGCGAGCACGGTGAGACCACGCACGGCCTTCTCATCTATGACACGACGCTGCTGGTACCGCTGGTGCTCAGCGCGCCGGCACGGCTGCCCAAGGGAGTGACCCTTCACCGGCAGGTCGGACTGATCGATGTCATGCCGACTCTTCTCGATCTTCTCGGCCGGCCGATACCCGCGGGATTGGACGGAGTAAGTCTTCTTCGACCCGCGGGTGCGCCGCGGGATCTGTACATCGAAACGCTGCACCCCAAAGTCATGCACAACTGGTCGCCCTTGGTCGGGATACGACGTGACGACGTGAAATACATCTTGGCGCCCAAACCCGAATTATACGATCTCCGAAATGATCCGAATGAGACAAACAACCTGTTCGCGCAACGAACCGAACTGGCAAACCGGTTGCACGCCGGGTTGCGACGTCTTGCCGGCGGCGATCCTCAGATGATGGCGGCGGTGTCCGGAAATCTGCCCCTGGATGAAGAGTCACGACAGAAGCTGGCGGGGCTCGGCTACGTGATGACCGCCACGGCGCCGACAACGTCTGCAGTGCTGCCCGACCCGAAGGACATGGTGGGCCACTGGACCACCATGGAGCAAGCGGAGACACTCGCCGGCGCGGGGCGTTATGCCGAGGCATTCGCGCTGCTGGAGACGCTGGTCCACCATTACCCCCAGGACGCTCGGGCCACGGGCGCGCTGGCGGAGTGCTGTCTCAATCTCGGTCGCTTCGAGGAGGCCGTCACGTTGTTTGAGCGACAAGCGTCGCTTCTACCTCGAAAGGCCGGTCCCCTGGCGGGTGCGGGATTGGCAATGATTCAACTGGGCAAGCGTCAAGAAGCCGAAGCGGCGTTGACTGCATCGATCAGGGAGGATCCGGAAAACCCGGCGGCCCTCTTCGGAATGGGTCTTCTGGCGGCGGCCGGCGGTCGAGAAACCGAGGCCATCGCGTTTCTCGAACGATGCGTGGCCGCCGGACGAGGCAGTCGAACGGCGCCGGCATACTATAACCTCGGCGTTCTCCACGAGCGGGCCGGACGGTCGACGGAAGCAAGGAGATCGTTCGAGCAATCGCTCGCCCTCGACCCCCACTACATTCCAGCCGCCATGGCCTTGGCCCGTCTTCTCCAGAATGAACAGAAGGCCGACCAGGCCATCGGAGTTCTTGAGAAGGCCCTGGGAAACCGATCCGCTCCCGAGGCCCGTCTTCAACTCGGTCGGCTGCTGATCGGCTCCGGACGGACGGACGAAGCTATCGCTCAGTTTCAGAGGATCGTCAAGGATGATCCCGACCACGCCCCGGCCCACCTGGAGCTGGGACTTGCCTTCCGTCGCCATGGGGACGTAGCCGGCTCCGTGAAGTGCTTTCGGCGTGCTCTAGCTCTGGATCCCAAGGACCCCGGCGTCAAGCTCCATCTGGGCGTCTCGTTGGCTCAAGACGGGAATCTGGAGGAGGCTCGCACCTTCCTCGAGGGCGCGGTGAAAGATGCCCCCCACTGGGCCCAGGCCCGTTACAACCTTGGCGTGCTTCTCGCGATGCAGCGAGAACTGCAGGCTGCGGCCAGGGAATTCGCCGAGGCCGTGCGGCTCGATCCCGCGGACGCCGGTGCGCGTAATGCATTCGGCCAAGTGCTTTTGGAACTCAAGCGGCCGGAGGAGGCTCTAGCCCAGTTCAACGAGGCCTTGAAGATCGATCCACACTTCAAGCCCGCCCGCGAGAATCTGAATCGGGCGTTGACGCGGCCCTCCACGACCCGGCCGACGCCCTCGACCGCGAATGCGTCGGCACGGTAATAGGACGGCATTTGCCACGCTGCGTGGCGGCGGATATAAGACGCGGTGTGAGAGGCAAGCCCACTGTGTGCGACGTGGCCATCATAGGCGGCCTGCCGCCGCCCTACGGCGGCGTGTCCGTCCACATTAAGCGTCTGCTGGCACACTTGGACCGCGCGGGGATTCACTACCACCTCTACAACACGGGGCTGGACCCCACGGCCAGCGAACGGATCACGCCCGTCGGCCGACGCGGCCTGAAATGGTTTCTGCAATACCTCGTATGCGGCAGGGAACCGGTCGTCTACGTCCATACCAGCCAATGGGGGATCTGGGCGGCGACATGGTGGCTTTCGCGAGTCCGGGGGAAGGCCGTGGTCATCGCGCTGCACACGGATTCGCTCCGTCGACTGTGGCCGGTTCGCGGTCGGCCGGCGAAGCGAGCAATCCTTGCCGCCTTTCGAGCCGCGCACACGCTGGTGGCCGTCAATTCGCACATTCGAGATTTTCTCGAGCAGACGGGCGGCCTGGGTCACAAGACCGTCGTCATCCCGGCCTTCATCGAACCGCCCGACGATCCGTCGAACCAGACGGAGATCGCTCCCGCGGTTCGCTCGTTCTGCGAATCGCATCGGCCCATCATCCTGGCCAATGGGGCACCGATCCTCTACGATGACGGACGTGACCTCTATGGCATCGACATGACCATCGAGATGGCGGCCAGACTCCGCGAAGTCTGGCCTCACATCGGCGTCATCTGGTATGTGCTCAAGTTTCCCGGCTGGAATCCCTCGTACCTAAACCGGATGACCGATCACATCCGACGTAGGAATCTGGACGCCCACTGGCTTTTTGTCGAACCCACGGGCGAGATGTATCCGCTTTTCCGAAGCGTGGATCTTTTCGTGCGTCCGACGTGCAGCGACGGCGACGCCGTCAGCGTCAGGGAGGCCTTGTACTTCCGCGTGCCCACCGTCGCCAGCGATGCCTCGCCGAGGCCCAACGGTACCATCGTGTTTCATTCTCGCGATCTGGAGGACTACGTGGCGAAAGTCCGTGATGCGCTTGCGTCAAACGACCGGGAGCGAGCCAAGCCGGCCGAGCAGCCGGAAAGTAGCGCCGTCGGAGAAGCGATCGCCCTCCTCGATCGCATTGTCAAGGAGCGGAAATCGGGGCGATGATTCCCCACCCATGGACACGAGGGCCCGGCATCCGCCATACTCCTCACATGGTCCTCGGTCGTAACTGGCGGTCCTAAGGAGGATAGTGACCTCGTGAAGGCCATACAGTTCGGTATCTACCCCATTCGCTGGCCGATCTGCAAGATTCTTGGGTGGGTCACTCCACGGGTGTACTGGAGTCGGCTCTCGGGTTTGCGGTTGGTCGATGTGCCGACGCCTGCTTTGCCGGCCGACGATTGGGTTCGAATACGTCCCTTGCTGGGCGGAATCTGCGGAACGGATGTGGCCGCCCTCATGCAACGAAATCATCCGGCAACGACCCTCCGCTGCTTCACCCAGTTTCCCATTCTCCTCGGTCACGAGGGCGTGGGGGTCATTGAGGAAGTGGGTTCCGACGTGAGGGGCTGGCAACCGGGTCAACGGGTTTGCGTCGAACCGATGCTTTCCTGTGTGCCGCGCCGGATTCAGCCCGTGTGTCCGCGATGCGAGGCGGGGCAAATCAGCCTGTGCGAGAACATCACCACGGGTTCCCTGCCGCCCGGAACCATGATCGGATGGAACCCCTTCACAGGCGGAACCTGGGGCGAGTCGTTTGTCGCCCACCACTCGCAGCTCTTCGCCGTTCCCGATGCTGTGAGCGACGACGTCGCCGCGCTGACCGATCCCATCGCCTGCGCCGTGCATGTCGTACTGAGACACTGCCCGAATCGGGGACAACGGGCGCTCGTCATCGGTGGTGGAATCATCGGACTGGGCGTCATCGCCGCGCTGCGGATCTTCGCCCCGGAGGTGCCGGTCACCGCCATCGTGCGACACGACCAACAGGAAGCGCTTGCCCGGCGATTCGGGGTTGCGGATGTCATTCGATCTCGGCGAAAGGAGACGAAAGCTGAAAGGTACCAGCAGGTGGCCGATCGGGTTCGCGGTCGCAGATTCGACGCCCTGTTCGGCAACCAAGCCCTGATGGGCGGATACGACGTAACCTATGACTGCATCGGCACGGGTGAAAGCCTGACGGACGCCATGAAGTTCACGCGAGGACGAGGTACCGTCGTTGAGTGTGCCACCTCACAGATTACGGTGGTGGACACCACTCCCTTGTGGTTCGCCGAGCTGACGGTAATCGGCTGTTACGGGCGCAGTATCGAGGAGTTCGAAGGCCGGCGGATGCACACGTACAGGATCACCTTTGAGCTGCTCCGACGGGGGCTACTCAATCTCGACGGGCTGCTCACCCACCGTTTCCGCCTGGAAGATTACGGCGAGGCGCTCGCGACAATCGCCGAACGAGGCAGTACGGGACTGATCAAGGCGGCGTTCGACCATCGGCAGAATCCGTGAGGTGATGATCGTCCGTTCGGGAGACAACCCCCCGGTCGCGTGATACACGAGAACCGGACACGCGCGGTGGCGCCGAGAGAATCGTACCATCGGATCAAGAACAGGACGCCTGCTCCAATGACTCGGCCGGCCGATTTCTTCACCGAGCTCGTCCAAAGACCCAGCGTTCCGCCCGCGGCGAATCCGGCGCCGATCTCCTCAGGAAGAACACACCGGCGATGCGCTGCCCGGCGAGCTCGAATTCCCAGACATCCGTCCTTCGGCCGAGCAACCTGAACGCGCCGCCGTCGAGTCTCGCCACGTCACCTCGTTCGCCGCCCACGGGCCCGTCATAGGTCAGGTAGGTTTTGCGGTGATCGACAATGCGAACCGCATCGATGGGTGTCGCATCATTGGGGTCCGGCGACCGACTGAGCCGCCATGTTGCCAACGTCCTTCCGTCTTCCAGCATGAGATCCCAGTGTTCCGGACCGCCGCCGGTGTGGTGCAAGATGACGAATCGCCTGGGTCGTCGGCCGGCCATCTTGCGCACTTCCGACTGGCTCCCCTTTCTTCGCTCGAGGTGTCGAATCCCGGCTGTCCACAACCCGCACCAAATGCCGGACTGCAAGGTCGCCGGTGCCGGTCAGTCCTTGATCATGATCGGATCCGGCACGCCGGCATCGAGGAATCCACGGGCACGCGTCGCACAGCCGTAGCACACGCCGCACGCTTTGTCGCCGGTCCGATCGCAGGACCACGTCGAGGCAAACGGCGCCCCGACGTGCTGTCCAAGCCGGACGACCTCTCCTCGCGTCATGGTAATCAAGGGCGTCTCGAGGCGAATCCTGCACTGCGGTCTCGAGGTCATCTCAATCAACTGGTCGTACAGATGATATACTTCACGCTTGTGATCGGGGTAGGCCAACCTGGTTTTCGGACCCGGCTGACCGTTGTTTTCCGAGGAGCCTATCATGACGTGGCCGGCCCCCAGGCTGTCCGCCCAGTGATACGCCAGCGCGAGCATCACCGGTATCAGCCCGGGAATGTAGTCGCCTGCCGGTCTGTCGGGAAGGTTGGCCACGTCCTCGACCATCAGCTTCCGATCCACCCTTGCATTGCCGCCAACCGTCTGAATGTGCGGCAGCTCAACCACAATCTTTTGGGACACCTGGAAATTCCTGCAAATACCGTCAAAGCACGCCAGCTCGCGGTCGGCCGTCCTCTGTCCGTAGTTCACATGCATCAGCGCCAGCTTGTGCTCCTTGGCGGCCACCGCCGTCAGGACGCAACTATTCAGCCCGCCACTAACCAGAATCACTGCGGTATCCACGGCAATCTCCTTAAACGACGCGAACGGCAAACGACCTGCTCGCACCGGGCTATGAGGTCCGGAGGCCCGCAATAAGCGCGAACCGACCTGTCTGGGATCCTTCACGCCGATGGCTGAAGAAGCGGTCGTCCTTGATTGTACACACCCCAGCGACCTCGATGTGATCCCGGCGAAGTCCCGCCGACACGAGCGTGTCGCGATTGGCCGCCCAGAGATCGAACGTCATCCCGCCCGGAACCGGGCGAAAGTACCGATCGTGATCCGGCAGGGAATCCGCGGCCGATCGAAAGACGTCGTCACCCACCACGTAACTCTCCGGTCCGGCCGACGGCCCGATGCCCGCCCAGAGTTCCTCCGCAACGCTCCCAAACGAATGCGTCATCTGTTCGACCAGCCGTCCGGAGATCCGCCCGACCGTCCCCCGCCAACTGGCGTGCGCCACGCCGATCGCGGGACGCCTTGGGTCGAACACAAGCACGAGGGGACAGTCGGCCGACAGGAGCATCAACCCGACGCCCGGACAATCGGTCAAGAGGCCGTCGACGCCCGCCACGGCCGACGCCCGTCCGTCACGGCCCGCGCCCGCCCCATCCGGCGAGATGACGGCCACGCTTGCACCGTGTACTTGTTCGGCGCAGGTCAGGCGCTCAAACGGCAGCCCCACGGCCTCGCAGAGTCGCCGTCGCCGTTCGCAGGCAAGATGCGTCTGAGGACCGCAATGACACGCCATGTTCCACGGTTTCGATGTGATCGCGTGAATCAGCACCGCGCGACCGGCTAGAGACGCAAATCGGAGAAGGATCATTCCGTCCAGTGGCTCATGCATCATGCCTCTAGTAGAATACGTTTGGCGCCTATCCGCAACTGGCAAGAGGAGATCAGGCGGACAAGACGAGTGTACATCGTTTCAGGAGAGACCAAGATGGATCGGGAAATCACGCGGCGCGGCTTCGTGGCGCGAGGTCTGGCAGGCACGGCGGTCGTCGGCTGGGTGGGAAATCGGTTGGCATCGGCCGCGGAATCGACGGCCTCGTCCGGTGAGGGAAAGCTTCGAAAGGCCTGCCAGCTCGGCATGGTTCAGGAGGGCAAGACACCGCTGGAGAAGCTCAAGATCGCCCAAGAGTGCGGCTGGGACGGCGTCGAGACCGGCGCCACCGGGAACCAGAAAGTGATCGATGACCTGCGCGCGGCCAGCGAGAAGGCCGGCGTTCCGGTCCACAGCGTCGTCTGCGAAACGCATTGGGGATACCCCCTTTCCGACCCGGACGCCGCGAAGGTCGCGCGTGGGATGGACGGCATGAAGACGGCCCTGAAGAATGCCCGCGATCTGAAGGCGGACGCCGTTCTACTCGTGCCGGCCGTCGTTTCGGCGCAGGTCCGCTACAAGGACGCCTGGGAGCGATCGCAGAAATGCATCCGCGAACTGGTACCGATCGCCGAGGAGTGCGGCGTCACGATTGCCGTCGAAAACGTGTGGAACAAGTTCCTGCTTAGTCCGCTCGAGGCTGTCCGCTATGTGGATGACTTCAACAGCAAATTCGTTCGATTCTACTTCGACGTGGGGAACGTGGTCATCTTCGGATTCCCCCAAGACTGGATTCGAACGCTCGGTCCTCGAATCGCCAAGATTCATTTGAAGGACTTCAAGCGAGCGGGCTCGCAGTGGGTACCGATCCGCGAGGGCGATGTCGAATGGCCCGAAGTCCGCAAGGCGCTGGCCGAGGTGGGTTACAGCGGCTGGATGACGACCGAGGTTGCCGGCGGCAACAGGAACTACCTCCGCGATCTGGCAGGCCGTGTCGACAAGATCATCGCCGGAACCTGAGGTTCGCATCGCGGAAGATCGCGCCGGCAGACCAAGACCGGGTGGTACCCGAGACGAACGGCGGCCGCCCGATCTGTTGGACGGACGCGCCATGCTCGTCGGGCCGGGCGAGCCGACGGCGACCATCGACCATCGACGAGGGGATGTCGGAGAAGAGACCCCCGTTCGGTTCGCGGAAGGCCACCGACCCATAAGACACGACCGACTATGGCCTACCTGTCCGAGCGTTTTGGGTGGCGGCCGCGGTTGACGCGGTGGTCCTGGGCGCGGTTGCCGTTGTCGGCGTCAACGCTTCGAGCCGTTGCTGGAGTGCGGCGTACTGCGGATCGCGAGGATTGCCCGACTTGAGCGATTGCCGAATCACCTCGAGGGCCAGATCCCGTCGGTTTCGGGCCAACTGCACCTCCACCTCCGTATCCGCAAGAATGAGAGCCCTCGGATCGATTTGACGGGCCCGCTGAATGTAGCCGAGCGCCGCTTCCGGATCACGCAGAGAGTCCTGGGACGTGGTGGCCAGGAAGTAGGCCAGGTTGTTCAATGCGCCCGTGTGGGCGGGGTCGCTGTCGATGGCCGCCTTGAACGCGCGGATCGCCGGTCCGTCCTGCTTCAATTCCATGTAACACTGGCCGAGCAGGTATGCCGGCCTGGCCTTGAAAGGGCGATCGGCCAACTCATAGGCGCGTCGGTGCGACTGGGCGGCCTCCGCAAATCGACCGAGCCGTGCCAAATGGTCGCCCAGAACCATGTGGTCTTCCCAGTAGTCGTCGGCGATGCGAAAGGCGTGCCGCATCTTCTCAATCGCCAACTCCCACTTCCCGACGGCGCCCAGCGACCGGGACAGACACGCCCATGCTCGGCTGCTACCTGGGCTCACCTGAACGGTTTGCTCCCATAGGACCACCGGATCACGCCAGTCTCGATTCCGTCTGACGCTCAGACCCGCATTGAGGAGAATGAACACACCCAATGCACCATAAACGCCCCACCGACCCCAATGACCGGTCCTTCGAGCGAGGGCGACACCGGCAGCCCCGAGCGCCCAACACCATGCCACCGAGGGCAAGTAGATCAGCCGCTCCCCAAAAATCGTGCCGATGATCACGACGGCGTTGCTGATCATGCTGTACGTAATGAAGAAGAAGCCCGTGCACCACACCGCCACCCCCCAAGCATGCCGGTCGCTCGACCGTTTCGCTCGCCAGAGGACGACGACAACACCTACAAGCCAGGACAAGCCCACGAGGACCGCGGGGGCAATCGGGTCATGGACGACCGGAATCTCGTTGTAACTGTAGTCGCAACTGAGAGGGTTGGGCCACGCGAGCAGACGCAGGTATTTACCGAGCAACACCGGCGCCGTTAGTAGCCGGTCCGTCGGCCGCGCCCGGCCGAGCGGGTTGTCCATAACCGGTACCCACTCGTTGGGCCGTGTCAGCCTGCCGAAGAGTCCGTATCGAACGGCGAGTGCCCCGGCAAAGACGGCGACGACTGCGAGCAGAACCACAACGTCTCTCTTGAACACCCTCCGAAGCTCTCGAGTCCGAATGGTGTGCCGGTTCTTGACCCACGCTTGCCATACGCGGATGAACACCACCAACGGCAATATGACGAAGGCGGTTTCCTTTGTGAAGACCGCCATCAGCGAAAGCAACGCAATGGCTCCTGCGCGCCACGGTTCACAACGTCCGTCCTCCGGGCAACGGAGAAGCAACCCTGTCACGACCAGTATGAAGAGCGTGACGGCCATGTCGGCACGACCGACGATACAGATCACGGCCTCGGTATGCACGGCATGAACGGCAAACAGCATGGCGGCCAACCACGCGGCCGTTCGGTCGCCGAGCGCCGGCACGCCGACCCGCCACACAGCCAGGCAGACCGCGGCATGAAGCATGATGTTGAACAGCCGAAAGCCCCAAGGACTTCGGCCGGTCGCCATCCTGTTGAGCAAAAAACTGAGCGTCGTCAAGGGGCGGTAGATCGGATCGTCATTGAGTCCGTGCCAGTAGCTCCGGGTAAAGATGTCTTTCCAGTAAGCCGAGTCGTTCGCGCGTCGATCATTCACGATCGCCGTCATGTCGTCGCGAAGCAGGGGATTGCGGAGACTGTTCGCATACACGGCCACACATGTCGCAACAAGACCGATGGCGGCGTAGAGATTGAGACGGTTGCCGGAAAGGCTCATCACGTGCTTCATCTAGAGTATCCACACCTGCTTAAGCTCAATGCGGTTCTCCGCCGGATCGAGCACGAAGATGCGCCGTTCCGTAAAGGCAAACCCTTCGTACCACTCGTAGTCCATCGCCAACTCGTCCAGCTTCTCACGAAGATTCTGCAGAGAGGGGATCTCGAGAACCAGACGCCGACGCATGGGAGAAGCAATGGCCTCGGGCGTGATAAGAATGCGGAGTCGCAGCCTGCCGGTCTGAAAGCAGATCATCCCCTCCTCACCGTCGGCTGGCTCCAAACCCAGTATATCCACGTAGAAGGTTCGGAGCGCGGCCTCTTGACCCGGCTTCGCTTCCATCCGCACATGGCTGATGGCGTGAATTCGAGGCGGCGATTCGTGTCTTCGTTCAAGGATGCTCATTGACCGATGCCAAGATGCCGCGTCGCGGAATGGCAGACGCGCCTTTCCTACGCTAACGCATGACGATGGCGTGCTCAAGACCGAAGCCCATCGCTCCGCCTCCCTGTCGGGAGCGCGGATCGGTGAGCCCGACGTCTAACGGATCCCCCTGATTCAGGTGTCGATGAATCGTCGCGATTGACGCTCTCTCCCGGCCTCACTAGACTGCCGGTGACGATGCATGAACGACGCTCATGGCAACACTGACCCGACGCCGACAACACAACGGACCATGAGCCGCCTTGTCTCCGTCATCTGGCCGGCCGCCGTCGGTGTTGCCGTCCTTCTCACCTATGCGGGCACTCTTCATAACGGTTTCGTCTTCGACGATCGGATCATCGTCGTAGTCAACGGACAACAATGGCAAAAGGAGAGTCTGTGGCGGTTGTTCCGGCACGATTACTGGGGCGAGCAGCGGATCGATGTGCTGTACCGCCCCATCACAACGATCAGCCATGCCCTCCTCTACCGCATGAGCGGCGAACACCCGGAAGCGCACCGGGCCGTCAACATCGGTCTCCACATCGCGTGCTGCTGGTGCCTGCTTGCACTGACCCGTGCTCTCTTCGGCGACCGCAGTCTGGCCGGAATGGCCACGATCCTTTTTGCCGTTCATGCAATTCACGTTGAGCCGGTCGCCCAGATTGTGGGTCGGGCCGAGTTGCTTGCCGCACTCTGGATGCTCATCGCACTGTGGCTGTATTGCGGCATCCCCCGAGAAGGAGGTGGCTTTTCACGGTGGCGTTACGGGGCCGTGTTGCTCTCCTCTCTCCTGGCAATGCTTTCCAAGGAGAGCGGCATATGCATCGTTGGGTTGATCGTCGCGTACGATCTCTGGTCGCGGCGTTACGGACCTTTCTCAGGCGACGTGGTCACGCCATCGGCCCGTCGGCGGTCGCGCGAAGTCGTTACGAGGACGGTCCTCCTGCGACTGTTCGTTCGGCGATGGTCGGGATTGATCGTCGTGGCGCTGATCGTCCTGGTGATTCGCTATCAGGTCTTGGGACGAGTGAGCCGATCTGCCGACGCCATTCCGAAGCTGGACAACCCGATCGTTGACGCCTCCCTTGAGGGACGAATCGCGACTCCCCTTGTTCTGCTCGGCAAGTATGTTCGGCTCCTAATCTGGCCCCATCCGCTGTGTTGCGACTACTCCTACGATGCATTACCCGTCTGCGAATCCGTTCTTCAACCGGGAGCGCTATGGGGGCTGGCCTGCCTGGCCGCCATGGTGATTGCTGCCGCCGCTTCGTACCGCGGAAAGGGCCATCTCCTCTGGTGCGTCATCTTCTTCCTGGTCAGTTACTTCTTGGTCAGCAACTCCGGAATCCTCATAGGCACCATCTTCGCGGAGCGGCTGATGTATTTCCCCTCGATTGCCTTCTGTTGGGCGTTGGCGACGGGTGTACTCGCAGCGGCGAATGGGCTCGCCCGGCATATGCATTCCACTCGCGCCGGCTGGATCGCGGCAGGCGGTCTGTTTGCCTGTCTCTGCGCGGTCAACATGGTCTTGGCGGTCCATCGAGGTCACGTCTGGCGTGACGAACGCCGTCTGCTGACGAGCGCCTTGGCGCTCACCCAGAGAAGCGCCCGCGTGCACGCGCAGATCGGGATTCTCGCATTGGCCGACAGAGACTACGCCGGCGCCGTACGTCACCTGACCCGTGCCGTCGAGATCCTGGACGATTATCCGCAGGCAAACTTCAACCTGGGAAAGGCCTATGTCCTCTCCGGACAACCGGAAAAGGCCATCCCGTACCTGAAGAAGGTACTGCACACGCTGCCGAGGGAGTTGCGCTCGAAACCCCGGCAGTTCCTCGGACAGGCCTATCTCGACATGAATCTTCCCTCAATGGCGATCGCCTGGTTTGCGGAAGCGGATCGATTCGAGCCCAATGCTCCCCCCATTCTGGCCTTGTGGGTCCGGGCGGCTTTGCTGGCCGGGAGCCATGAACAGGCAATCCACGTCCTTCGACGTGCGATCAAGGTCACTCCCAAGGGCAACCCGTTGCACGACACGTTTGAGAACCAGCTTAGGCAGTTGCTCGATTCACCCGCACCTTCTCCTTCCTCGGCCACCCGATAGGAGAGGCAGGAACCCGATGTGCCTTGCTCGCCCGTCGGACTGCCGCAGCCTTCGCACGGTCTTGCCTGGTTGCCCGGAAACCCTGCTCGTGTTAAGAATACTGTTGGAGTTGAACAACCGCGCGGATCAGCGGATCCGAACCGCGTCTAAGGATGGATCGAATCCACGGAGCTGCCACTGGAACCGGGCGCAATACAACAAGGTAGCCCGCGCTGTCGACTACTGCTGATGGCCGTGGCAGTCTACCTCTTGGCCGTCACGGTCCGACTTGCCTTTCTGGCGGAGGCACGACACAGCCCCCTGTACCAATGGCCCACCATTGATGAGAGCGAACATCACGACCTCGCCGTCGCAATTGCCACGGGCACGCTTCCGACAACGCCGTATGTCAAGGCTCCCGGATACTTCTACCTTCTTGGCGGCATCTACAAGGTATTCGGCCACGATTCGCTGAGAGCGCGTTTTGTTCAGGTATTCCTGTTCAGTCTCTCACCGGTGCTGGTGTTTCTGATCGCGCACCGATTGTTCGGTGCGATTGTCGGGGTCCTCGCGGGAATCCTGGCGTCCGTCTTCTGGACGCTTGTCTTCTTCAGTGCGGAGCTGCTCGACATATCCTTGGCATGCCTGCTCTACCTCCTGTTGGCATGGTTGCTCGTTGGCCTGGATGACCGCCGACCGTGGAAATGGCTGGTCTGCGGTATTGTCCTGGGATTGGGTGCAATCACCCGCCCGAATATCCTCGCCTATGCGCCCGTTTTGGCCGTCGTCGTTGCCGTCAGGGCATGGCGAAGGGCCACTCCGGGCCCTCCCCGGACAGTACCCCCGGCGTGGCTCAAGACTGCGGCGGCCAGAATCGTCCAGTTTGGGCTTGGAACGGCATTGGCCATCGCACCCGTCACACTTCGCAACCTGCTGGTGTCGAAGGAGCGACTGTTGGTCGGGGCATGGGGCTCGGCCGTCTTCTACTTAGCGAACAACCCCCAGACCGACGGCAAGAACGTTGTCCGTCCCACGGTCAGGAGCCTCCAAACGGACCTCCTTCGAGATCCCTCGCTGCGAAATGAGGGCAGTCAAGCCTGCTACCTTGTGGTGGCGCACGCCCTCGGTCGCCGGCCCACCTACGAAGAAGTCGAACAGTACTACCGCCGCCTTTCACGGGAGTACGTGCTGCATTATCCGCGGAAATTCATGGGGGACGTATTCAAGCGATTTTGTTTCTTGTTCAACGCTTACGAGTATCCCTTCAACAAGAACGTCTACCATTTTCGCAAGTTCAGCCGGTTGCTCGCCGTCCTCTCTTGGCTCCATTACGGGATCGTCATGCCGGTGGGAATGCTCGGCCTGATCGTCGCGCTCGTGCGGCGCCCGTGGCCCGCCGGGTTTTCCTATCACCTCGCACTGATCGTGACCTACGCGCTGCCGTGTACGTTCTTTCAGGTGGTATCACGGTATCGCATCCCGTTGGTCTACCTGATGATGCCCTTGGTGGCGTATGGCGCCGTTGAATTTGTGACGATGCTCCGGCCGCCCATTCAATGGCGGCGGATCAGCCTATCCGCCGGTGCTCTCAGCGGACTGCTCGTGTTCTCGAACGTCAATGTCTTCGGCTACTCGCCCGCGCGACACGAGTACCTCCCTTTCTACTATGCGGGAGCCTGCATGGCCACCGGCCGTCACGACCTGGTCGTCGAAGTCTCCGATGAGATTGAGCAGGCCTTGGCGGATCCCAATCGAGCCCCGCTTATTCCGCCCAACGCGATGTCCCCCATGTTCGATTACTTCTACCGGCGCGGTGACTTCGCGCGTGCGTGCAGGTATGGGCGACAGGTCATCCTGCGCGGGGACGATGCCCCCCCTGAGACCCTGGATGCCATTTTGTCGGTGTTGATCCGAGAGGGCCGGCACGATGACGCCAAACGGGTTCTCGAGAGAATATGCGCGCAGACCTCAACGAGCGTCAACGCCTATACAGCCCAGGCACTGCTTCGCTACGGACGCGCTTACAACGACCGCGAGGCACTCCTCGCGGCCAAGGAGAAGTACGCCGTCCTTGCCGGGCTGTACCCGGAGGAACAGAAGTTCAAGAACGGCTTGGATTGGGTCACGAAGGCCCTGCATGGGCCGGCAACAACGTCCACGTCCACGCGGAAGAACCCGTGATCCTTGACAAGCAAGTGCTTCTCCGGTCCGGGCCTCCGCCGCGTCCACCGCCCCTGGCGACGACCATGTTGACTTACTTTTCGCACACTGTTAGCGTAAGCTCATTCTTAGGCAAAGGTTGTGCGGGTTCTTGAAATGCGTCGAATTCGAACGGTAGTGGATTTGCTTGTCGGGGTGTATCTGGCATGGGCCATAGCCGGCTGCACCATGACTGAGGGAACGACCTCCGGTCGTTCCGTCGGAGATGTCTGGGAAGAACCGACTTCTCCCCCCGCTCAGCAGTCTCCCGACTTGGCGGATCGCACGGCAATGGGTACGGCCGGCACGGCGAAGGAGGCACCGCCCACACCGATCGCCACCGTAAACGGTAAGCCCATCAACCGCGCTGCGATGATGGATCTACTGATCCGAACCCGGGGGCTGAGCGTGCTGGAGGAGCTTGTCGCGCGGGATCTGGCACGGCAGGCTGCAGAAGCCGAAGGGGTAAGTATCACACCCGCCGACATTCAGGCTGAGTATGACCGAAGCCTCGCGCAGATCAGCTCGCCCGTGCCTACAACCACACAACCCCTCCTGGCCAAGGAAGCTCGAGAAACGCTGTTGAGCGAGATTCTCAGGCGACGCGGCCTCTCCCGAGAAGAATTCGGCATGGCGATGGAGAGGCAGGCGTGTCTCCGCAAGATCGCCGAGAAACGTTTACAGATAACCGAACCGATGCTTCGCACCCAGTATGAAATGATGTACGACGCTCGTGTTCAGGTGCGGCACATCCAGGTGGCGGATTGGCGTGACGTATCCAGGGTGCAGAAGATGCTGGAAGCCGGGAAGGATTTTGCCGAGGTGGCCCGAACATGCAGCCAGAACCTCAACACCGCGCCGGAGGGCGGGTTGCTGCCGCCATTCAGCCGCAACCAGGACGACGTCCCGCCGCTCCTGAGGGACGCCGCGTTTTCGTTGTCCGTCGGCCAGGTCTCCAACCCCATCCGGATCGAAAACGATTATCACCTCATCAAACCGGTCCAGCGGTTCGATCGCTCGCAGGTCCAATTTGAACACGTCAAGGAAATCGTCCGCATGAAACTCATTGAACGGTTGTTGCCCGAGGCGATGGCCAAGATCGAACGCGACCTGTTCAACAAGGCACAGATTGTCATCACCGACCCGCGGCTTCGTCAGCAGTTTGACGAGAAGTACGGTCGGACGAAGGCGGTTCGCGGTGGAAACTGAGCGACGGACACCCATGTCGGAATTCAAGATTGAGCCCGCGGAGCGTATTCGTCGTCTGCCGCCGTACCTGTTCAGTCGGCTGAACGCGCTCAAACACACCAAGCGGCAGCAAGGCGTTGATCTGATTGACCTGGGAATGGGCAATCCCTCGGACCCGGCGCCTCAGATCGTCATCGATAAGTTGTGCGAGGCCGCCCGCGATCCGCGAAATCACCGGTACAGCGTGAGCAAAGGGCTTTTCAACCTCCGGCGCGAGGTTGCCAAGAAGTACAAGGCCAAATGGGGCGTCAGCCTCGACCCTGAAACGGAAATCATCGCCTGTCTCGGCAGCAAGGAAGGGTTTGCCCACATGTGCCTGGCCATGCTGGGACCGGGCGACACGGCCGTCGTGGGCGATCCCTACTTCCCGATCCACGTGTACTGCGTCGCGCTGGCCGGCGCCAACGTCATCAAAGTGACGCTGGGCAATGACGATGCCTTCCTCGAGCGAATCGAGTACGTCGTGCAACACCTCTATCCGCGCCCGAAGCTCATCATCCTGAACTACCCGCACAATCCGACGGCGATGACGGTCGAGGCGAGGTTCTTCGACCGTGTTGTCGAGATGGCCGAGCGGACCGGGGTTATGGTCATTCACGACTTCGCCTATGGCGAGACGTGCTTCGAGAACTATCGATCGCCCTGCTTCCTCGGCGCCAAGGGAGCCAAGGAATGTGGCGTCGAGTTCAGCACGCTGAGCAAACCCTACAACATGGCCGGATTCCGCATCGGATTCTGCGCGGGCAACAAGAAGATGATCGAGGCCCTCGCGACGATCAAAGGGTACTACGACTACGGTATCTTCCAGCCCATCCAGATTGCCAGCATCATCGCCATGCGACACTGCGAGGAGGACATCCGTCGACAGGCACGGATCTACCAGCAACGCCGCGACGTCGTCCTCGCCGGCATCGAAAAGCTCGGCTGGCGCGCCGAGAAGCCGCGAGCCGGAATGTTCATCTGGGCGCACGTGTCCCCGGAACACCTTGGCGGACGCGACACGCTTCAGTTCTGCATGGACATGATGGACGAGGCGGAGGTGGCCTTGGCGCCCGGCGACGCCTTCGGTGAAAACGGCGCCGGTTGCGTTCGGATCGCAATCGTGGAAAACGATCTTCGGCTCAAACAGGCAATGCGTCAGCTCGCACGGGTGCTCGTTAAGCCCCGACCGACGGCCAACGAAAAGTCAGCGTGACGCACCATACGACCCACCGCACTTATTGACGGAAGGGCCTATGCGCCTCATACAGCGCCATACGAGCGCGGAGGGCACTTAGCAGGTCTTGACGACCGGCGGATTCCGCCAGCGTTATCGCGCGAGAGGCCGTTTGGACGGCTGCCGCGAAGTCTCCGCATTCCGCCTGGGCGGCCGCAAGCGTGTCGAGGACCGAGACGTCCTCCGCCGGTGCGGTCCGCAGCGCTTCCTCGGCCAATCGCCGCGATTCGCGGCCGTCCCGAACGGCGGCATCGGTACATGTCGCCATCAGCCATGCCAGGTTGTTCATCAACTCCGGGTTTTTCGGGCTGCGGCGCAACCCCTGCGAAAGAGTCTCCTTTGCCTCCGCGTGCCGTCCCAGCGCCACCAAGACGGTCGCCAGCCTGGCATGAGCGACTCCCAAGCCGGCATCTTTGGCAATTGCCTTCCGGAAGAAGCCCAACGCCCGCTCGGGCATGCCTTGGTAAGCGAAGACCTCACCCCGACTGACCAACTCGCGCGCGTCCATGGGCCCCACGAAGAAGGATGCATAGGCGTTGACTGCATGGGCCAGCAGGAGAATCCAGATCAAGGGACTCCCCCGTCCGAGCGCACGCGCCAGACGATCAAACCCGACGGCGCCCAGCGCGCACAGACACGTCATCGAACTGAGCCCGTAGAAACCCTTCGCCTGGGCGTAGTAGGGCAGTCTCAGGGTCATGTAGAAGACCGCGAACACAACGAACAAGCCGTGCCCCACCACCATCGCCCATGAAGTCGTCGGACGCCGCAGCCACTCCGACAAGGTGACGAGCAATCCGACGCCGATGAGAACGGTGGGAAACATCGCCATGACGTACCCGACGCACATCAGGTCGTAGTGCCACGGCGCCCGAAACTGGACATTCGCAATCCCGGCGCACATGCCGTCGCCCCAGACGGTGGAGTAAATGCCATCCGCGTACGAGTACAGACTGCTGTGGAATGGTGCGGTCAACGATCGCCCAAAACGAAGGTAGTAGTCGAGCACGCCGTAGCCAGGATCCTGCCACCAAGCGATACCGCTGACGGGATCCCAATTGCCGACCAACGGATTCTTGAAGTGAACCCAGTTGCGAATGAGAAACCAACCCCCGACCAGGAACATCACGCTGAACGAGACACCCACCGTACCCGACAGACGCCGTAGGTTCAAACCGTATCGATGCACGTGATGAACCGCCAAGCTTGCGAGGATAACCACCACGGCCAGGAAGGCCGTATGCTTCGACACCATGGCCAAGCCCAGCAAGAACCCCAGCATCACCCAGAGCCGCCATGCGGGGTCGTCCGTGCCAAGAATGCGAAGAGCCACGAGAATCGCGGCAATCGTAAACGCTACACACATGACCTCATTGGAGGGGTAATTCGACATGTAGAGCAGCATGGGCATGCTCCCGGTCAGAATCAGCCCGGCGCAACGAGCCCTCACCGAATCGGGAAAGAGCGTTCTCAGAACAAACCACATGAGCACGACCGCGGCCAGCCCTCCCGCCATGCTCATCAGCCTGGGAACCAGGGCCTCGGCGGCGGTCAGGCCCGCCGATCGGCAAACAGCCGTCACAACCACCGTGGCGACATAGTAGAGTGGCGGCTGGTACATCTCCCAGCCGTCGCCGGCAAGCGGCAGTCTGCGATTGACTTCCAGGAACCGAAGGTAGTCGTAGTGTGCAGGTGCATCGAACCCCAGCACCGGCTGGAGGTACGTCAGGTTGTTGGCGCAAAGCACGATCCACGAAACCACGACCAGTGCGAACAGACCCCACTCCGCCGGACGGATCGCCCGTTGAACATCGCCCGACCCACATGCGGCGAACCGCCGAAACCCGAACCAAGCCGTCAGCACGATCAGGACTGCGGCACCGACACCGATCAGGACCATCGGCCAGACCTTCGACCACGCCTCACGAACGGTGGGTGATGTGGCCGTGATCGCGTGCGTCATCGGCTCCTTCGCCAACCGGACGGGAGACCACGAGACACCTTCGGTGCGCGCCTGCCAGGTTGCGTCGGTCCGCACTGTCTGTGACCCGACGCGCAACCGCAGCGACAACGCGGGCGGTCCCCTATGGTTCGCAACGTCCACCTCCAAACGATTCGTACCGACCAACAAGGCCTCGGTAACGGGATACCGATCCGCCGTCTTCCACGAGCGACCCGACGATGGTCCCACGGCAATGCTGCGGCCGTTGATTCTCAGCTCGTAACTGCGAAACGCCCGAACCTCGACCTCGGCCGGGGTCTTGGAGTCGCTCAGATCGAATTCCCGGGAGAAACAGACCGTCCGTTTCTTGACCTCACGGGCTTCGAGGATATAGGGCAAGGGGTAGAGCACCCATTCACCCGGTCCCGAGGTTAGGAACGGTATCTCCGGATCGCGGAGGCATCGCCACACCGTGGTCCCCGCGGCGAGCAGACCGATCCCCACGAGCAGAAGTACCGCGGGAACATGTGTTCGCAGTGCACTCATTTTGTGCGACGAGCTCTATCCGTCCGACCGACATCGGCGGTCAAGTTGTCCCCACCACCCCTTGTTGCGAGATGGCAGATCACGGGCACTTGCCCATCTTACACGATGAGGGGAGTCTACCAACCCGATTCCCGGTAAGGCGTCCCCGCCTTGTACAAGTCGAGCCTCACCCTCATTCGTTCCAGCAGGTCCTCCCGTTTCGCGGACTCGGCCAATCGGATCGCTTGTTCCAGCGTGTTTATCGCCGCTGAAAAGTCACCTTGCTCGGCCTGTGCGGCGGCCAGCGTATCCAACGCCCCGGCATCCGGGGGGGCTGTGAGCCGGCACGCGCGTTCGGCCAACAAAGCGGCCTTGGCACCGTCGCGATACCGCCCATCAGGACATGTGGCCATGAGCCAGGCAAGGGCGTTGAGTAGATCGAGACTCTGCGGAACGTGAACGATGCCGTCTTGCCATGTCTGACGAGCCTCCGCGTATCGGCGAAGCTTGAATAGCACCTTGCCAAGCCCTGCATAGGCCTCCATACGGTTCGGATCAAGGTGAATGGCCCGGCGAAAATGCTCAATGCCTCGGACCGATTTGCCCTGACGCGCCAACGCCTCGCCCAGAAGCCAGTGCGCCTTGGCATCGAGCGGCCACACGAAGAACGAGGCATAGGCATTGACGGCCCACATCAACAAAGGGATCCAGAGGACGCCGGCATACCTGCCGACGCGACGACTGATTGCATCAAACCCCCAGGCCGCCAATGCGCACAGACACGCCGCACTCGATAGCCCAAAGAAACCCTTGACGTTTCCGTAGTAGGGCAACTTGAGCGTCATGAAGAGAATTGCATACCCGACGACCAACGCATGCCCCATCAACACGGCCCAAATCGCACCGGGATGCCGAATCCATGCGGCCAGAGCGGCGATCATCCCCACCGCGACAAAGAGCGTGGGAATCCATGCCAGGGAGAATCCGACCGCCATCAGATCGTAATGCCACGGCGGGTGGAGACTCCCGGAGATGCCGGCCCACGTGCCGTCGCCCCACACGCTGGAGAAAATCCCGTCGGCAAAGGAATAGAGACAACTGTGAAACGGCTTCGTCAGCGATCTGCCGAATGAGAGGTAGTAGGACGATGTGCGGTACCCCGGATCCTGCCACCAAGCAAGCCCCGTGGCCCGATCCCAGTTGCCGACGAGAGGATTCCCAAAGTGCGACCAGTTGCGATATCCGTTCCAGCCTGCCACCGCCAAGGCGGCGACCGCTGTCGCCACCATACGGCTCAACCCGACACGAAGCGGCCATCGTCCATCCAGCGCGAGTCGACCCGCCATCACCACAAGAACCACACCCACGGCAAGAACGGCCGTATGCTTGGACAATACCGCCAGACCCAGCACACTGCCCAATACCACATGTCGTCCCAGACTCCGTGTCCGATCTCGCAGGATTCGCAGGAACAGAACCAGAGCAGCGGTGGTGAACGCGGCAGCCGTAACCTCATTGGTCGGATATTGCGACAAGTAGATGTTCATGGGCAGGGCCGCACCCACGATCAACCCCGCACATCGAGACCGTTGAGAATGAGGAAAAACGATTCGCAAGGCGAAGTAGACCAGAACGATCAGGGCTAACCCGCCGGCCGCACTGACCATCTTAGGTACCATTACAGGGGCATCAACCCAGCCTAGAACCTCGCCGATCGACGCCACGCACGCACTGAGCACGTAATGCAAGGGGGGCTGAAACATCTCCCAGCCTTCATTGGCGAGCGGCAGTCGACGATGGGCAAGCAAGAACGTGACGTATTCGACGTGGCCGGGACCGTCGTAGCCTACCACCGGTGGCATGCGATAGAGATTGTTGGCGCAGAGGCCACACCACAATACGGCAATCAGACCGAGAAGAGCCCATTCCATCCGGCGGGAAGAGGCGATCCTGGCGCCCGGTGCGGATTGGCGAACGGCTCCCTCACTCCATCGCGCCGTCCACCGCACGCCGACGATCACCACCGACGCCATGCCTGCCCATAAGAGGACGGTCGGCCATGCCCGGCGCCAGCCTTCGGCTACTGACGGTGACGCTCGGGTCAGCGGATGATCCATGGGTTCGACCGCCAGACGAACGGGCACCCAAGCTCCATCTCCGGTCCGCGTTTCCCAGCCGCTGTCTGTCTTTACCGTCACCCCATCAATCGTCATCACCAGCCAGAAGGCAGGGGGACCCACGACTTGTCTGACTTCGGCCTCCAGGATGTTCTGCCCCGCCCTCAGGAAAGCCGCCCCTTCATGCGCGACCGTTCGCTTCCAGGACCCCTTTGTTGCCGGCGTTCCACAAACCCGCGCGCCATTCAGCCACAGTGTGTAGTCCTGGAAAGCCCGAAGACGGATCGATGCGGATGCCGGCACGGATCCCACGTCGAACCGGGTTCGGAACCGCACACGTTGTTCCCGGCTCGCTCGGATGGCAAGTGTCGGATCCGTCGGATAGACAATCCACTCGGCGGGCTTTTCCGCGGAAAGGAAGGCTATGGAGGGATTCGAAAGACACTGCCAAAGCGTAATGGCGAGTAGGAGAAGGAAAAGGCCCAGCAGTGCCAGAGCTGCCAACACGCTCCGTCGCAAGGCACGGTTCCCCCTTTGGAGATCATCCGCGGAACACGGACGCGTCGATCACCGGCCCGCCGGCCGAACGAGACGCCCTTGTCCGCTCGGAAGGCGAAACGCCGAAGACATGCACGCGCAGGCAATCCGTCGGTGCCCGCCGCTCAGGCGACGGACACCGACGTTCAGAGCCTCTTGTTCGCAACGCGCTCTACAGCTCGATGATCTTGTTTTCTCTCTCGTCGAAGCCGACCGCCTTGCCGGAACGATAGCTCTTGATGCCCATGCTCAGGGCAGTCATCACGCGATATCCGAGCACCTCATGGCTCCGCGGCTTCTTGCGGCTCTTCACACACGCGAACAAGTCGCGCCAGTGCTGCTCTTCCGACCACTTGCGATTGCCCTTCAGCTCGATCGGATCGAACTTGGTGCCCGAGGCCGGCTCGGGTTTGATCCGGACGGGGCAGAACCCGCCGGGATTGTTGAACTCCATGTAGCCCTTCTGCCCTCGAACCAGCCACGGCAGATTCTGCTCGGTCGCGAGCGAAGCGATAAGCAAGACGGTCGGCCCGCCTTCGTAGTCGATGCAGGTGGTGACCATATCGGGAACCTCCCGGCCGTCGTCCCAGAAGAACCGCCCGCCCGCGGTCTGGACCTTCTTCGGGAAGCCGAGGTTCAGCAGGTTCACCCATGGCGTCAGAATGTGCGGGAAGAAGTCGGTGCCGATGCCTCCTGAGTAGTCCCAAAAGGACCGGAAGGCCATGAACCGTCCCGGCTGATACTCGCGCTTGGGAACGCGCGTCTGCTCGCAGCCCAGCCACATGTCCCAGTCCAACGTCTTTCCCGGCTGGGCGGCCGGGTCGTTGCTCGCGGGCGAATAACACCCGATCGGACCGTTGCGACAGTCGGTACTCTGAACGTGCACCACCTTGCCGAGCATCTCCACCTTTGGCTTGGCCAACTCCCAGCACTCGTCGGACATGAACTGCGTGCCCACCTGCATAACCCGCTTGTTCTTCTCGACCGCCTCGACGACCTTCTTCGCCAGGTCGAGCTGGTCCCAATGGGTCATGGGTTTTTCGCAGTAGATGTCCTTGCCGGCCTCGGCCGCGGCAATCGCCATCGGTGCGTGCCAGTGGTCGGGTGTTCCGATGAACACAAGATCGACACGCTTGTCGGCCAGGACGTCGGTCCACACCTTATAGGGCTTGCCACCCGTCTTGGCCGCGGCGGCGTCGAGGCGGTTCTGAAAGACGTCGCAGACGGCCACCACGTCGCACAGCCCTTCTTTCTTGAGGTTCATCAGGACATTCATATGGTGGCTGCCCATGCCGCCCACGCCAATTGCCCCGATGCCGATCTTCTCATTGGCCGAGGGCGCCTGCGCCCTGGCCTTTCGAGGCGACCCCGCCGCCACCAAGCCGACACCGGCCACTGCAGCAGTCTTCCTCAGAAAATCACGACGATTGGGATTCACTGATTCGGTCATGGCTCGTTGAGTCTCCTTGTACTGTGCCGCTGCCCCCTTCTTTGAATGTGAGGCAACATACTCCTGCGTCGGTTGCCCCGCAAGGTTTACAGAAGCCAGACATCCTGATTCGTGGGACCGGTGGCCGATGGCACCGCGGACTTGCCGACCTTGTCTTGGGTCGCGGCTGCTCCCGCCTTGTCGTCTCTCTTCGCACGCGAAGTCCTCAAAACAGGCGATCCGACCCACTCCTGAAAACGCTGCGCGGACCCTTCGAAGAACCTTTCCACGAGCAGTTCAAATGCCTCCCGGGCGGCCTGGTCGTGTGTGGTCAACGCCTCGAAGACAAAGGACCGTCCATTCCTGCGATGGGCAACGTGACCCTTCCCCTCCAGAATCCGGAGGAACGTCCGCACCGTACTGTTCGCGAACCGATGCGACAAGGCCTTCTCGATCTGCTGAGCGGTCACCCCACCCTCGCGCCACAAAACCTGCATGATAACGAGTTCACAGTCCGTGAATTCGATCATCGCCACCTCACGGCGAATAGACTAACACCCCATCACGTCGGAGCAAGGGGTCAGGGACAAGGGATGCCAATACCTTAACACCCGCGCCGGGCCTCAAGACCTCGTTTGGCGCGGCCGACCGGACACAGATCGTTGAGACAGCACTGCTTACACAACGGATCCCGCGCCCGACAACATCGTCGTCCGTGCGTGATCATGAGCACATGAAAAGCGTAGACCATCTCGCTCGGACAGAGCAACTGAAGCTTGTCATGTGCCTGATCGGCGGTGGTGGCCGGCCCGATCAGCCCGAGCCGTTTGCTCACCCGGTGAATGTGCGTGTCGACCGGGAGCACGGGCTTGCCAAGATGGAACAGCAGGACACAGGCAGCCGTCTTGCGACCGATGCCCTTGAATCGGCAAAGGTACTCGACCGCCTCGTCCGGCGGCCATTCCTTCAAGAAGCTCAGACTAAGCCGGCCGCGATCGTCCTTGAGCCTTCGCAGCGACTCTTGGATGAACCGCGTTTTCTGCTTGGCCAGACCCCCACAGCGGATGGCTCGCTGCACACCGACAGGCGAAGCTTCCATGACCGCTTTCCAGCTCTTGAACCGACGACGAAGCTCCGCGTAGGCCGCGTCCGAATGGCTGTCGCTCGTGTGCTGTGACAGGATCGTCCCCACCAAACCGCTCAACGGATCGCCCCACGATCTCCAACGGGGAGGCCCATAGACTCGCTCAAGCCGTGCCACGATGGCGGGCACGGCGCCCGGCTGAGGGCGGGTCTTCTTTGTAGCCCCCCCACGCACTAGTCACCCTCTACCAGAAAACTGCTGTCCTTGCGATTTCGGATGATCCTTCTGGCCACGACCAGTCCGCCCTCAAAGAGCATCCACATCGGCACGGCCAACAGGAGTTGGCTGGTGATGTCGGGAGTCGGGGTGATGATGGCCGAGGCGACAACAATCCCCAGGATAACGTACCGCCTCGCCCCGGCCATCACATCCGGCGAAACGATGCGGAGCATCGCCAACAGCACGACAACCACGGGCACTTGGAATCCCATCCCGAAGCCCATGGCCAGGTGCGTAATGAACGTCACCGTCTGATCCAGCGTCAGTTGGGGCATGACAAACGATTCGCCTTCTTGGGGAGCCAAAGCGGCAGCCAGGATCTGCCCATCCAGCCCGACCTTGAGGCGTCGTTGCGTTGTGTTCACCCAGACTTGACCATCGGCCGGCTTGGGTGGGTCGCGATCCAACATCGGAAGCGAGATCGGGACTGATCCCGCCGGTTGGGTCGTTGTCGGATGAGGGGTGTTGATCTTGCCCAGAACCAGCCGGGTGATGAAGTTGTCTTCCGCATTTGGAGCCGGAATCCACGACCGAATGCTCAACAGGAAGGCGAAGGCAATCGGGAGGATGACCGTGAAACAGAACAGGACGCCGGTGAAGAACAGGGCAACCGATATGGGAAAAAACTTCTTCACCCAATACTTTTCATGTTCGTAGAGTCCGGCAGCCACAAAGGCCCACAACTGATAGAGGCACCACGGGGCCGTGATGATCAGCCCGCAGTAGATCGACACCTTCATCACCACCATGAAGTTCTCGATCGGATCGATCACCACGATCTGTCGGGGCAAGCGGTTATAGGCCAACGCGAGATCGAGTGGCTTCAGCATCCACGTCATCAGGCGGTCGCTGAACACGAAACAAACGATCATGCCGATAACGGCGCCGACAAGCAGCCGGATGATACGAGTGCGAAGCTCCTCGAGGTGCTCGCCGAAGCTCATCCGCACGTCGTCGGGATGTTGAGGCCTATGCTTTGCCGTTCTCAGCCATGCCATAAGATCGTTTAGGATCGTCGAAACGACAATTCTTGGCAAGTGGCGCGGCGCGATGGATCGGAATCGAGCCGTCCGAGGCGCTCGGGGGGGGCGCGTACCTTATCCGCCGGTGTCTGTCGGACCATCCTCGCAAACCGGAGATGGGCCAGGCCGAATTCGGACCGGTCGCTTACCTGATTCACACAGGACCTGCTTGTCGGCTTGAAACGGCGGCTCCGCGGCGCGACACCGGTCGGCAAGGCGCCCCGCCGCTGCCAGGATCCACCTAGCGACCCTGAAGCGGTCGCCGGCCCTTGGCTCGGCGCATGTGGTTGACTTCGGCCAACAGCTTGCTGTCGGACGTCAGAAAGGACGAGAGATTCGCCGTGGTAATCCCCAAGAGCCCGGCGGCCAGGCTGATCTGTCCGCCGACCGCCTCAACCAGATCCAAGACCGCCCGAACGGCGGGCAGATATCGGGCGTCGCGGCGGCCCACACGCAATCGACCATCGCGTCCAATGCAATCGCTTATCGCCTGGGGTACGACGAATCCGTCGGGATTGGGATCGACGGGCCGGCGCACGCGAATGGCGATCGCCTCGCGCAGCCTCCTCAGGGCACGGGCACGGTTCTCATGCTGAGAGCGGCTTTCGGCGGCCACCACGGTCAGTCGTGTCGGCCGGTGGCGAAGTCTGACGGCCGAGGAAGTCTTGTTCCGTTTCTGACCGCCCGGCCCGCCCGCACGATAGGTATGGACGTCGCACTCCGCCAGCAATCGGTCATCATCCAGCGACAGGTAGTCAACAGGGATCGGCATCGGATGGACTCACCTTCCGCCCGCCCTATCAAGAATTTGCTGAAACCAAGTCCGCCACACGGCGGCGCCCTCTTGGAGAAAGCGCCGAAGGGATTCGTCGCCGCAAAGCGTCGCGAAGAAGCGGCTCCGATCCGCCTGGCGGGTAATACGCTGCTTGACTATCGGCCGCACGCGGGCGAGCTCCGCCGCGAACTCGCCGTAGGCCGCAGGCACCGCCTCTTCGATTAACCGGCGAAGGGTAGCCGCGAATTCGGGACTGGCGCCTCCGGTGCCGATTGCAACCTGGATCGGACCCCGACGGACCACGGCGGGAACATAGAAGTCGCAGTGGTCAGGATCGTCGGCCACGTTCACCAGGATGCCCGCCGCCCGAGCGTCGGCGGCAACGGCCGCATTCACGGCGCGATCGTTCGTACAGACCATCACCAGTGCGGCATCCGAAAGCACGCCGGGCTCGTAGGGCCCGACATGGCGGGTAATGTCCCGCCGAGCCAACAGGGCCCGGTCGAATTCGGGGCTGATCACGTGGACATCGGCACCGGCACGGCAAAGGGCCTCAACCTTCCTGACGGCTACCCTACCCCCGCCGACGACGACGCACTTGCGGCCACGAAGAACCATCTGGATGGGATAGGTCATAACCGCTGTTCCGCTACCGCTCGGCCCCTAACGTATCGACACTGAGTTCGATACCTGCCGTCGACGATGGTGTCAACCGCCACCGGCCGACACAGCCCGCGGGCGCATGCCTTCGCTCCGAAGGATGCCCGGGCCCTACGCCTTCCTCGCCAGCATCGTGACGACATCCAGTAGATTGACGGCAACGTCCCGCTCCGCCAAGCCGCACGATGCGACGAAGCGAGGCAACCAACTCAGCGGCGCGCCGGCGACAACCGCGAGCTTGCCGGCCATGTAGCCGATGTTGGCCGTGACCGGCTTGTGCCACGAGTGCCGCATGCTCAGACCGGCGGCTTCCATCATTCGCGCCAGCCCCCTCCTGCTGAAGTACGTCAAGTGTTCGGGCGGTGTCATCAGATGCCACCAGCGTCCGCTCAGCCGGCAGATCAGGCTGTCGGTGTCGCCCGTGGTCAGCAATGCGGCACCGCCGGGAACCAGCAGACGACAAACCTCCGCGGCAATTTGAAACGGGTTCGGAACATGCTCGACAACGTCGAACAACGTGATGACGTCGAAGGAAGCACTTGGCAGACTCAGCGACGCCAGATCGCCTGCGTGGGCCTCGATGCCCAGTCGCCCTCGGACAACGGCGACGGCCTCCGACGAAACGTCCACGCCGCAACAGTCGTACGCCGCCTCGCGGGCAACATGAAGGAAGGCTCCGGTGCCGCAGCCGACGTCCAATAGCCGGCGTGCCCGGGGCGCGTACCGACGGATGAGAGCCAAACGCTCGCGCGCGTTCCCCACGGCCGACCGCCAGGCAATCGCCCGCAGATCGTCCTCCGAGTGTTGGGCGAGGCGTTCGGTGAAATACGCCGCTCCGTAGAGGTCGCGAAGCTGTTCGGCGGACGGCGGGTTGGCGACAAACCACGTGCCGCAAGCCCGGCAAGACCGGATCACCCACCCGTCCTTGACCATTCGATGTGAGCAAGCACTGGCCTGACACGCCGGGCACACGCCGATCATTCACGACCCCTTCGACGACGTTGACACATGCGTATTGTATCCAAGGGCGGAAGTCTGTATATCATGACCGTCAAGCAGGCCACGATTCCCATCCCCAGGAAGGGCTGATGCCATGGACAGCGAAACACGGCGCCAGTTGCTCGACCTCGCACGTCGTGCGGTACTCGCCGCGGCACGGGGCGAACCGCCCCCTTCCGTCGCCGGAGTGGCCGGCGCCGACGAGAAGTTCTTCGGTGTGTTCGTCACGCTCCACAAGGGCCGGCAACTCCGCGGATGCATCGGCACCTTCCAGCCGAACGGAACGCTGCCCGAGGTCGTCGTCGAATATGCGCAACACTCGGCCATTCACGATTCCCGCTTCTCACCTGTCCGCCCCGGCGAGGTGCAAGACCTGACGATTGAGATCAGCGTCCTGTCGCCCCTGGAGCGAACCTTTGACCCGGCCTCACTTGAGGTCGGCAAGCATGGCATCTATCTCAAGGCAACGGTGGACGGTTATCGGACGACCGCCTGCTATCTGCCGCAAGTGGCCGTTGAACAGCGATGGAATGCGGAGGAGTTCCTTTCATCCCTTTGCGCCCACAAGTGTCACCCGCCCCTCTCCCCCGACGCATGGCGCGATCCGAATAAAACCGAGATTTACCTTTTTACAGCCGAAGTGTTTAGCGAAGGCCAAACGTAGGTCCATTCCATATCCTGTTGGTCCTATAAGTCCGCAGCCATCAACATCATGCCGAGTCCCCTTAGGATGTCTCGTTCTCGAACTGCATGCGCTGCAATCATCTGCCGATACACCCAGATGGGATACCGGAACGCGCCGAGCCGTCTCCCACTCAAGTTCTACGATGCGCAAGCACGCAATCCTGAACAGGGGGCAACGATGTCTACGGTATCGCTGCAACAGGAGCGCCGGAGCGACCCTCGCTATCACATCGATTGGCCGGTCTTGGTGTGCGGCGACTCGCAGGGAAGGGAGTTCAGCGGTCGAGGACAGAATCTAAGTCGCAGCGGGGCGCTGGTGGTGCTTCCTCTCTCCGTCCCCTTACGACCAGGACAGACCGTGCAAATGACCCTGCAACCGCGGACGCCCGGTTCGAGCGGACCGTCGCCGAAGCGCGGGGTCGAAACGCGGACCGCCCGTGTCGTACGGGTTCAGCGCGAACCACGCTTCCTCGACGGGCTTCAGATGGTGGGGCTACGGTTCGCGGAGTAGCCGCACACGCGAGGCCGGAATCCGTAAGTCAAATCCCCCCTCGGCGCACCAGAACCAGACCCATGAAAAACGCGGCCATGGCGATGGGGAGCCATTCGGCGCCGCTGCCGCACTTGAAGCAGGCCGTCACTTCGCGGTCGGCCTCCATCACAATCGTCAGCGGATTGTTCGCGTCGATGACGACAAAATTCGCGTCACCGGGATGGTTCGGATCATAGATCTCCCATTGCCGAAACGCCCTGCCTGCGGTCGGCGTCGCTGTCAGCGTAACCACGCTGCCGGCTGGGTAGCTTGGCGCGTTCGCATCGTTGGGTTCAGGATCAAGAGTGACCGTACCCCACAGGCCGTTAATCACGTCAAGCGTCAGCGAATAGAGGGTACTCTGCTCGACGATCACGGCAGCCACGGCATACCAACCCCGGGCGATGCGTTGTCGGCCGTCGGTGTTCAAATGCCCGCCGTCCGACGTATATCCGCTGTAAAGTTTCTGATACGTCTGCCCCCCGTATACGAACGTGTACTGTGTTCCGTTGGGATCGTATGCCTCCATGTCGGCGATGTCATACAGCAGCCTGTTGTGCGTCAAACAGTAGGCTCGAACCGCGGCGTTATAGACGTTTCGAAGGACGTTGCTGGAGTCCTCGCTAGTCGTCAACGGCATCGTGGTGTAGACGAAGACGGTCTCGGGATACGAAACCTCCAGGGCGGCCATCATCGTGATGTACTGGTTGGCGTCGGCGGCCTGGTCGATGTAGCAGAGTTTGTCCATGACGACCTCCACGGCCGTATCATGCCAACCGGAGACCCGTACGGAATTGTCGAAGATCGTAAATTTCGTCGCCCATCCGGGATTGCCGCGGCTGCAGTCGTAAATACGTCCGGGCGCGGTGGGAATGGGGGGATCGCTCGCCCGTAACTCCGAGCTGTTGTACCCCACTGAGGTCGGAACCAACTGGTATCGATTCGGGTCGGCGGTGCGGAGATCGCTCATTCCATTGATCATGTTGCCGCCGACCGAGGCGTGCGTAAACAGCCACTTCTGCCGGCCGATGGCGTCCATGGTCGACTGCGGAAGCGAGGTAACGCCGTCAACGTCCGCGTGATCGACAACCCTTCCAAGCGACGCGACCGTGGTCGCTGAAACCATACCCAATACGAGCGGTATCAGACGAGCCATATCACACCCTCCAGAACGTTCGTTCGCATACGAACGATTCATGACAACCGCCGCGGGTCACCTGATTCGTCTCATCAAGAACAGGATCAGCATCGTCCCAAGAATCGTCAGCGGCAAGACCGCACCGCTGCCACACTTGAAGTAGGCCACCACGTGCTTGTTGCTGTCCAGAACGAGCGTCAGCGTCTGGTTGGCGTCGATGACCGCATAGTTCGCATCGTCCGGGTAGTTGGGATCATAGATCTCCCAATGCCGGAACGCCTTACCCTCGATCGGCGTGCCCGTCAACGTGACCCACATCCCCGGCAGATACAACACCTGGTTCGGGTCGTTGGCGTCGACCGGGTCCGGCACGATACCCACAGAACCCCACGAATCATTTACAACGGACAGGGCCAACCCCCGCAACGGCCCGTGGTGGATGTACCGAACGTTGTCCATTTCGACGGCATAGCCGTTTCGAATGGCCGCCGGGGTGTTCCCATCGATCAGGCTCGTCGGCCACCAGTCGAAATACCCCGGGCGGTCCCACGGATCGCTGATGTACGTGAAGGCCTTGATGTGGGGATGGCCGGCGATCTTGTTGAAATAGGGCACGAACCAGTTCTGCCAGTTGCCGGCGTTGCTCGTGCCGCCGTTCTCGATGGGACACGACTCACAGATCATGACCGGTTTGTTGTGAGCCGCGGCAGCTTGGACGAAGCCCTCGGAGTTGTTCATCTGCGAAACGGTGAAGTAGTTGATCCCCCACCAATCCACCGCACCGTCACCGGGATAGTACGACATGTAGTCGAACGTGTTGGGATTCACCGCGTTCCAAACCCAGGCGACATTGCTCACACCCGCGGCCGAAAACACGGTCCGGATATGGTTCCATACGGCAATGAAAGCCGGCCCGGTGATGTTATGGTGGATCCCGTCGCTGGCCCCGAACTCGAACCCCGGCCGCACAAAACACGGCACGCCGAGCGATTTCACCTCATTGGCCACCGCCAAGATCCGGCTGTCCCAATCCCCGTTGACGATCGCGTTGGCGTCGATGTTTTGACTGGTGTCGAAGAGCGCCAGCCCCAAGTTGAGGTGATACGGGTGCCCGTGGTTCTGAACGATATCCGTGAGGTTGGTCGTATCCAGCGGCGCCACCGTCGGATCGAGGAACTTGTAGGCCGCGTAGATCACCGGGACGTGTCCCACGGTTGCTTGGTAGTTTGATACATACTGCCAACGCTCGGCGTCCGTGTAGAAAAACGGCACATACTGCCCCAGCCCGTGGATAACCTGCCCGTCGGCGGGCTCAAATTTCGCGCCCATGTGGGCAACGGCCGAGGTTGTCGGCAACACAACCACCCAGAACAGGATAAGCAGACCAACAGCCGGATAATCTCTCATGGGACGCCCTCCGGAAGACTGCGACGCGTCCCCTATCCTAATGGGAATTATACCCACCGCCCAGGCAACAGGAAACCCGGGTGATTCTTTCGTCGCAGGTCAATCGTTCTTGACCGGTTCCACTGGACAAGGCAAGACCATGTGGTCACAATCTGGCTCACCGCCGCCACGGCGCTTTTTTGAATTGGGGATCCGTATGCTCGCGACCTTCACCGGCTGGGATTGGGGCATCGTCGTCATCTACATCATCATCGGAAGCCTGCCGGGCTTTCTGCTTCGCAAGTACATCCGCGGACAGTCGGAGTTCCTCGTCGCCGGCCGGACTCTGTCGGTCTTCCTCGCGACGGCCACGCTGACGGCCACGGAACTGGGTCTAGTCACCGTGATGTACTTTGCCCAACAAGGGTTCCTGGTGGGATTCTCGGCCTTCACGATCGGCCTGATCGCCTTCTGTGCGACGATGTTCGTCGGCCTCACCGGGTTCATGGTCGCCGGACTTCGGGCCTCGGGCGTCACGACCTTCGCGGAGTACTACGAAAGGCGTTACGGAAAAGGCGTACGCTTGTTGGGCGGTTTTATCCTGGCGACAGCAGGCATCCTCAACTACGGCGTCTTCATCCGCGTTGAGGCGGACTTCGTACGTATCATCAGCGGCATACCGAATATGGTCATCAGTTCCCCCTCGGCGGGATGGAGTTACAACCTGCCGTCGCTCGAACTCGTCATGACACTACTCGTTCTGCTCGTGCTGGGCTACACCCTGCTCGGTGGCATGGTTTCGGTTGTTGTCACGGACTACATCCAGTTCGTCGTCCTGACGCTTGGCATGGGCGTCACCACCTACCTCGTCTTGACCAGCGATCAGTCCGGCGGCACGGCCGGCATGATCCAGGCGGTTCAACAACACCGGCCGGGCTATGGCCTGGACCCGTTTACCACCATGAGCAAGGGTAACCTTGTCCTCGGGCTCGGCGGCATCTACGTCGCCTGGCAGGTTATGCATTGGACGGCCACGTCGTGCTGGCAGACCATGGCGTTTCGCACGGCCGCCGCCGATTCGCAGAAGACAACGCGCATCATGTGGTGCCTGACATCCGTCAACTACTTCGGGCGGGCGATCATTCCGATGCTCTGGGGCATAGGGGCCTTGGCATTCTTCGCGCGTCGTGGAGCCGACCTCGAAAAGTTGGACACCCTCCAGGCAATGCCGCAGTACTTAGCCACAATCCTGCCCAGTGGCGTGTCGGGCCTCCTCCTCGCCGGCATGTTGGCGGCTCTGATGTCCACGCACGCCAGCTATTTGCTCGCCTGGAGCGGTGTCCTGACCGAGGACCTAATCGCCACGATTGCGGGATACCTCGGGTTCAGCCTCGGAGATCGCACACGCCTGTGGATTACACGCGTGTTCATCGTCATGCTGGGGGCTTACCTGCTGATCTTCGGCCTATGGTATACGGTCAAGAGCAGCATCTTCAACTTCCTCGCCATAACGGGAACCATGTACTTCGCGGGGGCAGCAACGCTCCTGGGATTTGGGCTGTACTGGAAGCGCGCGAATATCGCCGGGGCATTTGCCGGCCTGATTGCCGGTGCCTTCCCGGGAATCGTGTACCTCATGGCTCATATATCGTCCTTGGTCGTCGACCCCCGTGTGGCCGGTAAGGAATTCGTGCCGACACACTGGATCTCGAGGTTCAGCGAACACCTGAGCGATCCTGTGATTGGTCTGATCAGCTATCCGCTTGGAATCGCGGGGATGATCATAGGAAGCATTCTCTACGAAAAGACGCTCACAAAGCGCAAATTGATTTCTGCGATGATATCGACGGGATCAACGGGCGAGGCAACTACGGCGCCGCACATTGACCCCTCGGACTTGGCGCCGCCCGCGGCAAAGGAGTGACCCGATGACCCTTCCTGACTTCTGGATCTACCTGATGTACACCGCCGCCCTCAGCTACTTTGGGTTAGGGGTGATCATCACCATTGGTGGCTGGTTTGATATGTGGAAGATGCTGCGACGACTCTCCAAAGACGAAGCCGTTCGCTCGCAGCAGACCTAGCGACGGTCATTCTTATTCCCCCCTGAAACAGAACATGGGGAGGGCCGCTTGCGCGACCCTCCCCGTGATCCACGACCTCGGGTGTCTTAGTAGCGGCCTCTACCGCCGCCCCCATAGCCGCCCCTGCCACCGCCGTAGCCGCCTCGGCCACCGCCGCCACCACCGCTGCGCGGCGGACGCGGCTTGGCCTCATTGACGGTGAGGACGCGCCCCTTGAACTCTTTACCGTTCAGGGCGTTGATCGCGGCCTGGGCCTCCTGGTCGGTGCCCATTTCAACGAACCCGAATCCTTTGCTCTGGCCCGTCATCCGATCGGCGATGACTTCGGCGCTCTGGACGGTCCCGTGAGCGGTCAACAACTGATCCAAATCTGAACTGCTTACATCATAGCCCAGATTCCCAACATACAACTTTCTACCCATCGTAGGTCTCCTCTCGATGGCAAGGCGGACCCACTGTTTCTCTTTCAGGGTCGCGTGTGAAAGGGGCCGACGTTCCGGCCCAGAAAGGTAGGAAGGCGATCCAGGCAAAACAATGCGGACTTGAACAAACGTCTCGTACGCGCCCAATTCGACGAACCAACCGTCATTAGTATATGCGGATACCCACCGAAAAGAAACCCCCTTCCCGCCTTTTTGACAGGCGCCTCGTGCAGACCCTACTCCGGCAGCTCTCCGCCGCCCCTTTAGCCCCGGTCGGCTGCCGGGCTATCCCTCCGGAAACGTCCACGCCTTTCCATGATCGAGCAGCCGGTATTTCCGGTCGATGCCGAGCATCCGCAAATTCGCCTTGAACATCCGTGGCGATTGCACGTTGTCCGGAAACAGGTCGTGATGGCACGGAATCGCCACCTTGGGGTCAACCTGCTTCACCAACTGAGCGGCCTCGGCCGGACCCAGGTTGCGGAAGCCCCCGTTGATCACGGTTACCACCACATCGGGCTTGTGCTCGCCCACGCTCAGCCCCAGGATCTCATGATAGGCGGTATCGCCCGTGAAGTAGAACTTGGGACCGTTCTCGACGGAAACGAGGTAGCCCATGTGGGTGAGATCGTCGCCACCCGTCGGAATGGAAAGCGTCGCCCGCAGCGTAACGTCCCCCAGCGCGAAGCTCTTGTTGGGCCAGATCATGTGCGTGAGTTCCGCCGGCACGCCCAAAGCGTGAAGCTTCTCAACCGTCTCCGGCGGCGCAAGAAACGGTCCGTTTCCACCCGCGGATCGATACGCTTCAAGCGTTTCCGGATCCAGGTGGTCTTGGTGACTATGCGTGAGGACGTATAGGTCGATGCCGACCAGGTCCCTCGGCTGGATTGGCGGCGGCACCTGTCGGTCCATGTCGAACCCGTACTGATCGCCGATCGCCTTGCAGGAATTCGTCAGGTAAGGATCCAACGCGATGATCTTTCCGGCAGGACTCTTGATGATATAACCGGCCTGCCCCAGCCACCAGACGGTGATCGAACCGGCAGGCACCCCGTGTCCCTGAATCGCTTGCATGGTCATGCTGGTCATAACCATCCCCTAGAACTCCCGCGCGTAGCCCGCCGTCCAGCCGCCATCGACGACGAGGACATGGCCATTGATGTAGCTACTCTCCGGAGCGGCCAGGAAGAGCACGGCGTGGGCGATCTCCTCGACCGTACCGGGGCGGCCGAGCGGGATGTGGGCCAACATCTGCTGAACAGAGTCCCTAAAACTCCCGCCCTCGGCGTAGAAAAGCTTCTTGGTGCCTTCGGTAAGAATCGAGCCCGGCGCCACGCCGTTGACGAGAATGCCGGCCGATCCCAGTTCGATGGCCATGGCTTTGGTCAAGTGAATGACGCCGGCCTTGGCGGCCGCGAAGGCACATTGCAGTCGCAACGGGACCACGCCCACGACTGAGGCGATGTTGATAATCCGTCCGCCACCCTTGGCCTTCATGTCCTTGGCAACCGCCTTGCTCACCAGATACAGACCGGTCAGGTCAATGTCGACGATGCGGTCCCACTCCTGCTTGGGAAATTGCTCGGTGGTCACTCGGTGGTGCTGCGTGTTGACGCCGGCGTTGTTCACCAGGATATCGACACGACCATATTCCTGAATGATCTGGCCGACGACCTTGTCCACCTGGACCTCATCGGCCACGTTCATCTCATAGGCCTTGGCGCCGGGCGTTCGAGCGGCGGCCGCGTTCACGCCCTTGACATCGATGTCCGTGTAGCAGACACGGGCCCCATTGGCGGCCAACGTATCCGCAATTGCCTGGCCGATACCCTGTGCGGCGCCGGTCACCAGCGCCACCTTGCCTGACAAATCCACCTTCATTATCTGTACCTCGTGATCCCAAGTAGTTCGCCGCGTTTCCCGCACACCGCCGCCAGACTGATTCCAGCGGGACCCTCAAGAAAAGCCCCCTCTCTCCGAGTTGCCACCGGCTCCTCTCAAGAACCGCGTCCTCACGGTCGCGGCTCTGATTGGCGCAGCGTGCGTGCAGACTCCTCTACACGGAGGGCGTCAGGAGGCTCCTCGCTACCATGCGAATGTCCTGCTCCGATCCGCGGAAGGCCCACACCTGGGCCGCATCGTCGCAACGAATCTGACCCGTTCCTTCACCGACCGCCGGTATGTGATACTCCAGTTCGCTGAAGCTGCCCAAACCGCTGTCTACGTTACAGGCCTGCGTCGAATAACCGAAGTCGTCCGTGTCCTTCCACGGCACATCGATGTACTCGCCGGACGGATTCACAATGAAGTTCCGTACGATGAGCGCCCATGTGTCGCCGCTCTGATACAGATATCCCACCCGCCCGGCGGTGGGCACGGCACGGATTCCCAGCTTATGCTCCCCGGAAGCCCGCATCCGGTATCGGACCAGATGATCCTCCACGATCAGGTCGTCCGACGAGATGGAACCGAAGTAAATCTTAGGCTCCGCCCGCACGTACGTCGGCACGAGCAGCTCGCCGCCATGAGGCATCGCCACAAGGTTCCACAGACCCAGTTTTACGGGAAGCTCGGCCGCCTTGCCGACCAAATTCAGCGACGTGTACTGCGTGTAGCCCGCGTACGCAACACGGGCGAGCACGTCCTTGAGCAGCCGTTCGTATCGCAGCGGGTTCGGCGCGGGACCGACCGACTTGCCGATCTCGACCCGGACCTTCAGCCTCGAACGCGAGAGGGTCAAGCTGAGCCGATTGACCAGCTTCATCCCATCGCGGGATCGCACGACGCGATAGTTGCCGGGATCGAGCTGCCGGGGTTGCCAATACCTGTCGAGGCTAGGATAGTTCGGAAAAAAGACATCAACCTCCGGCGACAGCCAGGTTCGATCGCCCCCGGAATTGTGCCAGTCCTTGCTCGCGTAGAACGCCCGGGCGGATTCCACCGACGACAGGGCCGTGTGCGTCCAGTAAAAGTTCTCTTCGCTCCCCGGCGCGAACAATCCCAGCACCCGGCCGCCGTAGGGAAGAATCAATACGCCGCTGCCGTCGGGCGCACGGTAGACTTCGGTCGGCTTCCCAACACCGCTTAACACCTTGATCAGTTGATCCATGGTCAGATCATCCTTATCATTCGGTGAACGAGTGTTTCGACATCAGATCGGCACCGAGCTTGTTGCCGTAGGCCATGATACACGCCGCGACCAGTAGGATCGCAATCGCCAGATACATCTGCTTCTTCGGCTTGCCGACACCTTTCCACTCACCGCTGATGAACCCAACGGACTGACCGCCTGTCATCTGCATGGCCTGCTGAATGCCCCAGCCGACCGACCCGCCCAACGCCCCGAGCAGAAGCATCCCCTTGCCCATCAGCGTAACGGCCACACTGAAGTTGACCCCAATGATGATCGCCAGGACGAATTCCTTGGGGCTCCGGCCAATGACGTTCCAGGACCTGTTCTTGGTCAACAGGTAGATCGCGTAGGCGATGTTGATGACCGCACCGGCGAACAGACTGACGGCAAAGACGGCGAACGTCGTGGGAATGCTGGCCGTCTCCGGGTGGCTGGGGTCGACGGCCTTGAGACTCGCGATGATGGGATCTTGGGCATAGACGAAGGCGAACGCCGTACCCGTCGAGAGGATCCCCGCAATGACCGTCATAACCAGACCACCGAGGAAACCGCCTCCTGAGGGTTGATCCAGCTTCTTCAGCTCCCGGTCGCGCCCGAAACCCGCAATGGAGGCAAAGACCACGCCGATCAGCATGACACCCACGCCGGCTAGAATCGTCAGCCCCGCCGGCGAGCCCAGGCCGGGCGCGTCCTTGAATAGGCCGGACCCTTTGAACACCAACGGCACGATCGTGCCCACAGAGACCCCCAGCCCGCCCAAAATCGCCCCCGTCAGCGCCACGCCGATCCGCACGAAACAGATGCCGCAGAGCACATTCGCTATCCCCCAGCCGAACGCGAAGATGTTGGCCTTGATCAGCGCCGAAGCCGGGACGGCCTTGAGTCCTTGAATGGCGTTGGGACAGCCCAGCAGCGCGATCGTCCACGGCATGATGATCAGGCCGACCAGCATGCCGATGAACCACCAATGCTCGAACTGGTACTTCTTCATCAACTTGAAGGGCCACGCGCCGCTGCCCATGATGAAGCCGCCCAGACCCACCGTGAAGACACCCAGGAGTGTTTCCATTGCGGATTTGCCCTCCTTCTTCTTGCCCGGCGAGAAACATCAGACGCCCGGCAAATAGCCGACGCCAAAACGTGCGGTCGACTCATTACGAAAGTCGGAGATCAATGACATCAGCGACGTCGTGCCGCCGTCGGCCACGATCGTCTGTCCCACGATATAGCCGGCGTCTTCCGAACACAGGAACACGGCCAGCTTGGCGATGTCCAACGGGTCGCCCGGGCGGGCAATGGGCACCGTGGTCTTGGCGCTCTCCTTCGCTTTGGCCAAATCAAAACCGGGCAGCACCTTGAAGTAGTTTTCGACGTTGACCCAGCCGGGTGCAATCGCGTTGACGCGAACGCCCTTATGCCCCAGTTCGACGGCCAGCGCTCGCGTGTAGGCAATGATCGCGCCCTTCGTGCCCGCGTATACCGAATGCTCGGGGGCACCCTGAACGCCGTGGATGGAGGTGATGTTACACACAGCCCCGCCACCGTGCTGAATCATGTCCTCGACCACCCGCTGCGTGAGAAAAAACTGCGCACGGACGTTGACGTGATACATCATGTCAAACTGCTCTCGCGTCACTTTGAGAAACGGCTTGTTGAACGTGATGCCGGCGTTGTTGACCAGGCAGTCGATCCCGCCGAGGAAACTCAACGCCTTCGTGCCCAGCCCGACGACCTCATCGACCGAGTCGAAATTCGCCTTAAAGGCAGCGGCCCGGCGACCCATCGCCTTGATTTCCTCAACCGCACTACCCGCCCCGCCTTCGCTATGCGAGTAGTGAAGCACGACATCCGCGCCCTCCCGTGCGAACTCCCTCGCGATCTCCCGGCCGATGCCCGTTCCCGACCCGGTCACCAGAGCCCTCTTGCCCGCCAGTTTTTTTTCTGTCGGCATGACCTGTTCTCCACATACGTCGGATCGTGGTTGGGCAAGTCCCCCACTGCCGTGGACTCCCCGCCGCCGATAGGACCGGCCCCACCGGCGCAAAGTGATAAGAATGTCTCGGTTCCTAAGCTTGAATGCAAGACCCAGCCGGTCGTTCGGCTGCACGAAATCACGATAACAGACCCAAGGCACTCCGCCGCCGGCGCGACCAACCGCCGGGGCTGGATCTCAAAACTACGAAGTGAAAGGTGTTGGAGAGCTTTACGCGTAGCCCGTTGCCAGCACGGCCTCGGTGACCTGCTTGGGGGCCGGACGATACTCGGAAGGCTCCATGGCCCAACTGGCCCGGCCGCCGGTCAATGAGCGCACGTCGGTCGAATACCCGAACATCTCCGACAGTGGAACCTGCGCGATGACCGTTCGGAAGTTGCCGCGCTCCAGTGTGTCGGTAATCAGCGCCCGTCTCGCCTGAAGATCCGCGGTGATCGCCCCCATGCATTCGACCGGCGCGGAAACCTCCAACCGCATGATGGGCTCCAACAGGATCGGATTGGCCTGTTCCACACATTGCCGAACGGCCATGCCGGCGGCGGTTTCAAAGGCCAGCTCGGAGCTGTCCACGTCATGCTCCTTGCCGTCGATGAGCCGGAATCGGGCGTTGATCAACGGGTAGCCACCCAGAACGCCGGCCTTAACCGCATCCCGGATGCCGCGCTCGACGGCCGGGATGTACCCCTGGCTGATCACGCCGCCCTTGATTTCGCTCACAAAGTCAACGTGCGGTTCGCCCGGTTCGGGCCGGTAGGGCTCGACGATCAGCTTCACCACGGCAAACTGACCCCTGCCGCCTGTCTGACGAATGAAACGACCTTCCGCCTCGGCCGAGCCGGCAATCGTCTCTCGATAGCTCACCCTTGGCGCGCCGACGTTGACCGGCACACCCATCTCCTCGTCCAGTCGGCGACTCAGAACCTCCAGATGCAGCTCTCCCATGCCGCTGATGAGTGTCTGGCCGGTTTCCGGGTCGCTTCGCCATTCAAACGTCGGATCCTGTTTGGCCAAGGCGGACAAGGCCTCGCCCAGACGGTCGCGGTCGGCCGACGACTTCGGCTCGATCGCCATGCTGATCACGGTCTCCGGAAACTCGATTCGCTCAAGAACGACAGGAGACTTCGGGTCGGTCAGCGTATCGCCCGTCAACGCCTCTCGCAGGCCAACCAGCGCCACAATGTCGCCCGCCACGGCTTCCTCAATCTGCTCCCGTCGCTTGGCAAACATCCGGAAGATTCGGCTGACGTTCTCCTTCGCGTCTCGCGTGGCGTTGTACACCCGCGTCCCGCTCTTGAGGGTCCCTGAATACACGCGAATGTAATAGAGGTCCACCGGCTTGCCGGACACAATCTTGAAGACCAGCGCCGTCAGCGGTCCCTTGGGGTCGGGCGATCGCGTGATCGGATGATCCTTGTCCTTCTTCCCGGCACCAAACCCTTTCACCGGCGGCATGTCGAGCGGACACGGAAGGTAGTCGACCACGCCATCGAGCATCCTTCGTGTGCCGATGTAGCGCAAGGACGACCCACAGAACACCGGCTGGACGCGACCTGAAATCGTGCCCTTGCGAATGGCGGTCCGCAATTCCGCCTCCTCGATCGGCTGATCGTGAATGTACTTGTCCAGCAGTTCTTCGCTGTTCTCCGCGGCCGCGGCAACCAGCTCGTGTCGCCAGTGGGCCGCATCATCAGCCAACTCCGTGGGAATATCCTTCTCTTCGCACGTCGCCCCCACCTCCGCCGGTGTGAAGTACAAGGCCTTCATCGTGATCAGATCGATCATCCCCTGAAAACTGCCTTCCGATCCGATCGGAATCTGAACCAGAAGCGGCGAAGCGCCCAATCGCTCCCGTATGGACTCCACGGCCGAATAGAAGTCGGCGCCCACCTTGTCCATCTTGTTGATGAAGCAAATCCGAGGAACGTGATACTTGTTGGCCTGACGCCACACCGTCTCCGACTGGGCCTCGACACCCTCCTTGGCATCGAAGACGACCACCGCACCGTCGAGCACGCGAAGCGAACGCTCCACTTCGGCGGTGAAATCGACGTGACCCGGCGTGTCGATCAGGTTGATCGTGTAGCCTTTCCACGGCAATGTCACGGCCGCGGAATAGATCGTGATGCCCCTCTCCTGCTCTTGAACGTCGAAGTCCGTTACGGCGGTACCGTCATCCACGGCACCCATCTTGTGTGTCTTGCCGGTGTAATACAGCATGCACTCGGTCGTCGTGGTCTTGCCCGCATCAATGTGGGCAACCACGCCGATGTTGCGAATCCTTTTCATTCGACTGGGCATATCAATGCGCCTTCCTGCCTTGGTCGCTCATCCCGTCCATCACCCGGAATAAGGACTCTCCCTTGCCGGCCACGGGCCATGAGCCCTGCAATACCTCTGTCCAAGTACCCCACCGGATCGGCCTGGCAATCCGGCGAGCCAACGATAGTCTCACGTAGAGCCTAGTTCAGGCGAGGCATCCTGCTTCGTTGGGTTTGCGTGCGGGCCGCGGGATATCACGATCCCTAGCCCGAAAAGCGGGGCATATAGCACCACCTGGCCCAATAAGGACCCCACATCGCCCTTAAGTATATCGACCGTCATGGCAAAACGATATCACAAACACTGCTCTTGTGAATCGTGAGCCGGCCGGTTTCCATTCAATCGACGAAGGCGTGCATGAGCCCGTCATCTATGTAACCCTCGCGAACCCGCGACCGCATGCATGATCATCTGTGCTCGCGACACCATAATGTTGCATACACCTCTGCCGCGTGACAGAAGGCTGGTTTGTTCTATAAGTCACTATAGATAAAAAGCTTATATAACTGATGTGTGGGAGACTAAACGTCATCCGTCTGCCAAGATTCTGGATTCCCGACCATCTGGCCGACCCCGCCATTTGCCCAAGGCCCTATCCTGATTGCCGGCGTGCTGCGTGACGGTCACAAGCAAGGTGTCCGACGTACGCGGCTCGCCGATCTCCATCGCGTCACACGGACGTAAAGGCCGGACGCATTACCTACCCCGTCGCCGCACATCCACGTAGACTGCTGCAAGGACGACGAGCCCCTTGACGATGTATTGGAGTGAAAAATGGACGCCCGCCTGGTTGAGCCCCTTGTCCAGGATACCGATGATCGTGGCGCCGATGAGCGTGCCGTACATTGTTCCGATCCCGCCGGTGAAGCTCGTGCCGCCCACGACAGCCGCGGCGATGGCGTTGAGTTCGAATCCCAGGCCGCTATCCGGCGCGGCGGAGTAGAGTTGGGAGACGTGGATCATGCCGGCCACGCCCGTCAGCACCGCGCAGATCACGTAGACGATGACCTCGTTCCTCGCCAGGGGAATGCCCGTGAAGCGAGCGGCCTCCCGATTGCCGCCGATGGCGTACAGATGCTGCCCAAATCGCGTCCGGTGCAACAGAATCGCCGCCAGAACGAACGCGATCAGCATGATGACGACCGGCAGCGGAATCGTGCCCCCGATGCGTCCGTTGCCCAGCCAGAGGAAGAGGGTCTCGGAATCGGCTATTCGCATCGGACGTGCCTCGTTGTAGTGCAACGCCGCGCCTCGCGCCACCATCATCGTACCGAGCGTAATGATGAACGGCGGCATCCGGGTCTTGGCGGCGGCCAACCCGTTGAACATGCCAAAGGCCCCCGCCACTCCTAGCCCGGCCACGATTGCCACCAGGAGGCGGGCGACACTCTGTTCTGCCGCGCCGCCCCAGTTGAGCATGAAGACGGTCGTGGAGCCGACCAACGTAAGTACCATCCCCACGGATAGGTCGATACCGCCGATGAGAATCGTGAGCGTCATGCCGAACGCGATGATGGCGTTCACCGAAATCTGCTGAACCAAATCCAGCATGTTCTCGGCCGTGAGGAAGCCGGGTACCCACCACCCGAACAGCCCGAGCAGGGCAACCATGGCCACCAGCAACGGACCCATCTGTTTAGCCAATCGCATCGACCTGCGCCCCTGTCAGTTGTCCCATGAGGTCCTCCGGCGTCAACGACTCCGCCGGCATCGTGCTCAGGATCCGACCGTCCCTGTAGATCGCGATGCGATGCGAGATGTTCCTCACCTCGTCGAGATCCGACGATATCAACAAGACGGCCATCCCCTCTTCCACCAAGCGGCTGATCAGGCCGAACATCTCTTCCCGGGCCCCGACATCCACGCCGCGCGTCGGCTCATCCAGAATGATCACCTTCGGCCGGTGCTCCATCCACCGACCGACGAGCACCTTCTGTTGATTCCCGCCCGACAGCGATTCCACCCCCTGCTCCGGATCGGCAAGGCGGATGCCGAATCCGCGGATGGCCCGCCGGACAATCTCGTCGCGGCGCCGCCGGTTCGGCATGATCGTCGGGTTCCAGTCGCCGACCCACGGGAGCGCCAGGTTGAACGCCACCGATTGAATCATGATCAACCCGTCGCGCCGACGATCCTCGGGCACCAGAACGATCCCGGCGTCCAAGGCGTCCCGCGGACCTGCAATGCGCTTCGGCAGACCATCCACGAGAACCCGGCCCGCCTCGACCCGATCGATCCCAAAGATCGCGCGGGCCAGTTCCGATCGGCCCGAACCCACGAGCCCCGCCAGCCCCAGAATCTCGCCGTAGCGGACCTCGAAGCTGACGCCCCGGACACGCGCGTTTCGCAATTCGCGGACCTCCAGAGCCACAGCGCCCGGCGTGTGCCGCGGGCGGTGGAAGTGATCGACGATGTCGCGACCCACCATCCAGCGCACGAGCTCCCGTTGATTGATCCGGGCGACCCATTGCGTACCGATCGACCGACCATCACGGAGCACCGTGATCCGGTCCGCCAGCCGCGCAATCTCCTCCAGACGATGCGAAATGTAGATGATCCCAACCCCCTGGCCCCGCAGACGCCGCAGCGTGACGAACAACGCCTCCGTCTCCGCCTCCGATAGCGACGACGTCGGCTCGTCCAGGATCAGTATTCTGGCCTTGCGCGACAGCGCTCGCGCAATCTCGACAAGCTGCCTGCACGCCACACTCAGCTCGGACACAACCGCGCGAACGTCTCTCAGTTCGTCCAATCCAAGATCCTTGACGAGCAAGGCCGCGTCATCGACCATTCGCCGCCGATTCAACCATCCGTACGCGTGGGGTTCGCGACCCAGATAGATGTTCTCGGCCACCGACAGATTGCCGGCCAAGGACAACTCCTGGTGAATGACGCGGATGCCCAGCCGGTCGGCATCGGCGACGCCGCGGATCGCGACGGGTTGCCCGTCGATGTGAATCGTTCCGGCCTCCGGAATATGCACACCCGCGAGGATCTTGATCAGCGTCGACTTGCCCGCCCCGTTTTCGCCTAGCAGCGCATGGATCTCGCCCGGTCGAAGATCAAAGTCAACGCGGTCCAGGGCCGTTACGCCGCCGAATCGCTTCGTGACGCCCGTGAGCGTCAGCAGAGGCGCCGTGCCTGCGTCGGATGCATCCATGAAGTCACGTCTCGTTTCAATTGACGTCCGAATCCTGATCAACCGTAACCCTGAAAGCGGATGCGATTGTAGCCGATGCGCCGGCCGTTGTGCGTCGCTCTCGCGAAATCACGGCCACGTGGCCGCACGACAGACTTCGCAGGGTTAATCGCCTCCGGAATCCATCACTCCGTCCGCGTGTGGCCCTCTCTCTCCCCCCTTGACAAGGGAAACCTCTGTTGCCGTTGTTCAGGCCGTGAAGTGTTGTGTCGACCACCGAACGGCGTCGCCGGGCGCACGGCTGTCCCGCTTTACCGAACTACTTCTTCGACAGGAACTCGTCGGCGTTCTTCTTCGTGATGAGCTCGACCTTGATCTTGACGTCCTTCTCGACGGGCTTGCCCGCCAGAATCTCGTAGGCCTTCTCGGCCGACACCTTGCCGATTTCCTTGGGAAACTGCGCCGAGGTGGACAACAGTTTGCCCGCCTTGATGGCCGCGACGGCCTCGGCCGACCCGTCAACGCTCACGACCTTGACGCCCGCCAGCTTCCCCGCCGACTCCAGGGCCGAGATGGCACCCAGCGCGCTGGGATCGTTGATCGCAAACACGGCATTGATGTCCGGAAAGCGTCCGATCAGATCCCGCATCACCGGCCGCCCCCCTTCGGTCGTCCCCTTGCCTTCCTGTGTGTCGAGGATCTTCATGTCGGGGTGCTTCTTGAGTTCCTCCTTGAAGCCGGCCACACGGTCGAGACAGGCTTTGTTGATCACATGGTGCAGGATGACCAGCTTCGCCGGCCGACACGCCTCGACCAGCGCCTGAGCCGCCAATCGCCCCGCCTTGACATTATCCGAGGCCACCGTGCATGCGACCAGTTCCTGGTCCCGTACGGGGGCGTCGACCACGATGCACGGGATCCCCTTCTGCTTGGCCTGGAGCAAGCTGCCCTTGATGCCCTCCCAGTTCACCGGATTGATGAAGATGGCCGCCGCGCCCTTAAGGATCAGGTCGGACAAGTCGTTCTTCTGCTTGAGCGGATCGAATCGAGCGTCCAGCGTAATAAGCGTATCCCCCTTGGGCTCGATGACCGACTTCAGGCCGTCGTTCAGGTCGACAAAGAACGGGTTGTTCATCGTTTGAAAGCTGACGCCGAGAACCCGACCTTTGGAGGGCAACGACGTAGTCTTCTGATTCTGCGATGGCTCCTTGCCGCATCCGTTCAGCAAGGCCCACGTCAAGAGACACACACCGGCAAGCACGCCCCGCCTCATCCTGATTCTCCTCACGCGTTGGCCTTGACCGAGTTGCACGGAACCGCCTCAACGGCCGTGGAGAGCAGCGCGATCATGCGAGCGTACGCCTCGGACATGGGACCCTCCGTGTGCAGACCCGCCGCACGCGCGTGCCCCCCGCCCCCCATGGAGGCCGCCAACTCCGCCACGTTGACCTGCCCTTTGCTGCGCAGGCTGACGCGGACCCGTCCGTTGGGTTCTTCCACCAGAAGGGCACTCACAATGACCGATCCGATTCGCATGGGTTCGTTGATGACGTCCTCGGTGTCCGACCGACTGGCTCCGCATTCCGCCAAGGCGGCTTGATCGATTCGCATGATCGCCAATCGCTGATCGCTATGCAACGACAGCGAATCGAGCGCCTTGGCCGTCAGCGCCAGCCGAGCCGGTGCCTCCGACCAGTAGATCGCCTCATAGCACTGATGGGCCCGAACGCCGGCCTGAACCATCTCGGCGGCCGCCCGAAGTGCCCTCGCATCCGTATTGGAGAATCGGAACCATCCCGTATCCGTCGCCAAGGCGGCAAACAGGGCGTTCAGCCCCACGATCGAGAACGGCCACCCCAGCGACGTGAACCATTCGTACACGATTAAACCGCTCGCCGCCGCCGTCGAATCGATGAGTTGAATCGCCCCCAGACCATCGTGGGTCTCATGGTGATCGACCACGATCATCCGATCGGCCAGTGCGGCGAGGGGTCCGCGAACCACGTCGATCTGTTCCCACGAGGCGGCATCAACCACGATCACCGCATCCGCGCGCTCGATTTGCCGCGGATCAAAGGTCGAGGTCCAAACGTGAATGCTCCCGTTGGCGACCAGACCACGATAGCGCAACGGAACCGAATCAAGCAGCAATCCCCACGCTCGTCGGCCCCGTTGACTCAGCACGTCCAGGATCGCCACCGTCGACCCAATCGCATCCCCGTCGGGACGTCTGTGCGAGACAATCACGATTTCGTTCGCGCGATCGATGCGGTCGGCCGCCGCCCGGAATAGCTTGGGATCGATGGACAATGTGGACCTCCTCGGCCGCCGACAAACCGGTTGTCGCGCCGTCACCGCGACGTGTCTTTCTACGAGGCCGACGCGCACACCACTCGGACCTGCCGCACGTCTTCCTTCATCTGTTCGCTCAGCTCGGTTGACGATTCAAATCGACGCTGTTCTCGAAGCCATCGCAGGAATTCCACGCGAATCTCCTCATCATACGGTTCGCCCTGGTAGTCCAACAGATAGGCCTCGACCGACAGTCGCTCATCCCCAAAGGTGGGGTTGGTACCCACGCTGATCGCCGCGGCGTATCGCCGACCGCCCAGCACGGCCCATCCTGCGTACACCCCCATTCCCGGAATCAGTTGCTCTCCCGCCTCGACGTTCGCCGTGGGAAAGCCCAGACCTCGCCCGCGCCCCTTGCCTCGGACCACGGTACCAATAAGGGCGTAGGGACGACCGAGACAGAGGGCCGCCCGATGCACATGGTGCCTCACCAGAAGGTCCCGAATCAATGTGCTCGTTACCAGGATCGAACCTTCCGGTTCGATCTCCAATTGTAACGCCGGAACGATAAAGACCCCAAAGCCGAACGTGTCCCCCAGCCTCTGAAGCACGGCAACGTCGCCTTCCCGCCCGCGACCGAAACGCCAGGACGGTCCCTCAACGATATGCGCCGGAGAGAAACGATTCATGATGGCGTCCGCGACGAAACCCTCGGGTGACTGATTGAGAAACTCGGGCGTGGGCTCGATGACGACAACCGCATCGGCACCGGCCTGCCCCAACCTCTCGACCTTCTCCTTCAAGGGCGTCAGAATTCGCAGCGGACGGTGCGGCGCGACGACTCTCAGCGGATGAGGATCGAACGTCACGACCACCACGGCCGACCCGGTTCGTTCGGCAAGCATACCGGCCTGGGCAAGGATCTGCTGATGCCCGCGGTGAACGCCGTCGAAGTTGCCGAAAGTCAATGTCACGCCGCGCATCGGCGGGTCGACGGCTTCCAGACCTCGATACACCTGAACACTCATGGGGATATATACCTTGCCGAACTCAAGCAGTCCCGTCAACCGTTGCTTGCGATTTCCATAACCCCATCCCCCCTCCCCGCCGCCGTGCGAACCGG
>CAZQTW010000002.1:0-185483 GCA_964596165.1 uncultured Planctomycetales bacterium
AGTTCGACGTTCTGGTGGGCGTCAACCTGCTGCGCGAGGGGCGGGATCTGCCGGAGGTGTCGCTGGTGGCGATCCTCGACGCCGACAAGGAAGGTTTCTTACGCAGCGAGACCTCGCTCGTACAGACCATCGGCCGGTGCGCCCGCAACGTCAACGCCAAGGTGATGCTCTACGCCGATGAGGTGACGGAATCGATGCGAAGGGCGATCGACGAAACGAATCGTCGTCGTTCGATCCAGCAGCGGTACAACGAAGAGCATGGGATCACGCCGGCCACCATCGTCAAGGCCATCCGCCTTGGCCTGGAATCCGAAATCTCCGCCCGTAAGACCGCCCGCGAGGCGGCCCGCCTTTCGGAAGAACAATTCGATCAACAGGAATTGCTGTCCATGCTCGAAGAAGAGATGTTGGCCGCGGCCGAGGCCCTGGAGTTTGAACGGGCGGCCGAGCTGCGGGATCGCATCAAGCAGCTCAAACAGCAACCTGTATTGATCGGCGGCGCCACGGGGCAGGCGGTCCGCAAACACGCCGGCTTGACCGATGCCGACGGCGCGACATCGGCGCTGCCCGCCCCGCGTTCCGTCGAGCCTGCCGCGAACAAGACCGCGACGTCCTGGAAACCGAAGGGCCAACACCGCCGTCCCACCCGCCGGAGTCGATGACCGCGGGCGCGGTGGGAGACGGGCTCACGACACGCGTCCGACGTGCGGGATGTGCCGCGGCCGTTGTCGGTTCGGCGGTTGCGTCAGACGCCGAAGAAAAAGCGGGCAGGATGCCCGCGCTGGGGAACAACGAAGGAGCGGGCGAGACGCCCGCGCTCCAAGGCAGGGAAGGGACAGGCACAATCCCGCTCTTCAAGGCGGCGCGCGTCTCCAACCGGCAACCGCACCGGGCAATCGGTTCGAAGCACCCTATCACGGGCTGCAAAACACCCATGACCCCGCTACACTTGTGGGCAGGCGGCATCGTGACGGACGGCGCGGTCGGACCACGGTGACGTTTAGAGCATGGGGACCGAACGACGACCGACATGGACAAGCCCCCTGACAAGCCGGCTGGGGCGGCGACACGCGCCCGTGTGGACTGCCAGAGTCCGATCCCTTGGGATCGGCGCGACCGCTTGCTGCTGATCGTCCTGACGGTCGTTGCCTGTCCGGCGATTCTTCCCAACCTTGCCGATCGGTGCCTGTGGGCGGACGAAGCCGAGGCGGGCTTGCTGGCCCGCGCCATCCTGCGTACCGGCCTGCCGCGAACGTGGGACGGGCGGTTGTTCACGACGACGTTCTATGGGCATGAATCGACCGACTCGATGCTCTGGCAATGGCACCCCTGGGGATCCTTCTATCTGGCCGCCGTGGGCTTGGCGCTGGCGGGCGATTCGCCGTTGGGGGCTCGTCTGCCGATGGCTCTGCTCGGATGTGCGTCCATCGGGTTGACCTACGTCGTGGCCCGCCGGCTGGTTCAAGATCGTTGGGCGGCGTGCCTGGCGGCCGTCCTGTTGCTGACGACCGTCCAATACCTGTTGATGATGCGGCAATGTCGCTACTACGCGATGCTCCCCGTCGGAGCACTGATTGCAGTCTGGGGTTACGCGGAGCTTTCTCGTCGGCGGGGCCTGATCGCCTTGGCGGCCGCGATGATAGGGTTGTTTCACTCCAATTACGTCACGTTTTTCTGCGTCGGCGCGGGTCTGGGACTCCATGCCCTCATGAGGCGGCGCGATCGAGCCACCTGGATCCGTCTGGGTCTTGCCGCCGCGGTCGCCCTCGTGCCGACGGCACCCTGGTTTTTCGCCGTCGGTCTGCACCGGTCCGCCGGAACACTCAACGCGCTCGGTTACCATCGCGACCCAATCGCCACATCGTTGATCAAGCAGTTTTTCGTGGTGAACCAGTTTGTCTGTCCGTGGCTGGTCACGGCCGTTCTGATCGTCTGGGCCCTGCGACGTAAACTCCAGGTGGGCGGCGCCTATGGGCTGGTGCTGTGCCTGACCGTGCCGGTGATGACTGTGGTGCCCGTGCTCCTGTGGGCGGGTCCCCGATATCTGATTCACCTGATTCCGTTCGGGGCGATCGTCGTTGCGGCCGGTTTGCGGGAGCTCTATTTGCGAAACGACCTGGCGGGCAACATCGGGGCGATTGTGGCCGGCGTGACCAATCTGCTGCCCTCGATCCTTTGCGGGGTTCTGCCGAGCAGCGTCGGAACGACATGGCTGGACGGCGATTTTGCCACGGGTCCGGGCGCGGTTCACCAAGCCATGCTCAAGAGCGAGTGGGCGGGGTACGTGGAGGAGCTTCGAACGCCGTTTGTGGGACACAACGAGGCCATCGCTCGATTCCTGCTGAAGAACAGCCATCCCGACGATCGGGTGTATGTGCCGTATGAGGGGCTTTCGCTGATGTTCGCGACCGGCCGCCGATGCGCCGGCCTGCTGAAGGAGGATGCCCGTCGGCGTCCGGGCTGGGAACGGCTGCCCGACTATCTCTTCGATCCCGACGCGGCCGACTGGCTCGTCATCCGCCCGGCATGGAAGCCGCTGGAGGGATACGACGCGATCGTTCATCGATGGGAAGAACGGGCCAAACGAGTGGGCGGGCGCTTGGAGTTCCATTATCTGCAGGTACCCGACATCGGCTGGGGCAACCGGCCGGAGTTGAGGTATCATTACTTCACATCGCCGATGCCCGACCGATCGCGGCAAGTTGTGATTGTCGAGTTGCGCCGACCCGATCGCGACTCGCGTTCGCCGGGAGAGGCCGAACCGCGAACGAGCGGTTCGAGTGGAGTCGGCCGCCCATGACGCCGGAGTGCCCCATGTTTCAGCGACCGTTGCCCCGCCGAATCGCCGCCGTCGCCGCCGCCCTGATGGGGGGACTGATGACCGGTTGTGAAGCACCCGCCGCCGGGTCGCGCGGGGTGCAATGGGTCGGATCGTATCCGGTGGCGGTCTGGTACAACGTCCGGGGATATGTTCCCGAGCCGGAGGCACAGGCCCGAGCGACACTCACGGGCGATTTCACGCACATCCGCTCGCTGGGGTTTAACACCATCCTGGCCGATGAGGTCGACGACCCGCGTCGCACGTTGTTGCTGGATGTTGCCCAGGAGCACGCGCTGCAGGTCATCTTGCCTCACGCGCGAACCGCCGCCTACATCCGCGAAGGCCAATTCGACGCCGTCTCGGTGGTCAATGAAAGCCTCGAACGGATCGGCCAACACCCCGCGTTGTTCATGCATTTTGTGTGCGACGCCCCCAAGCCGGACGTCGTGGGCCGGTTGGCGGAAGTCGTCCGGCTTTACCGGGCGACGGATCCGGATCATCCCGTGTTGGCGGTGCTGAGTCATCAGGTCGCCGTTCTCGCCCAAGAGGCCGATCTGCCGGTGGTGGTGTGGGACAATTTCCCGCTGGCTGAGGGGGGCGAACCGGGCGAGATGCTCAATCGTCGTTACGAGTCGCCCGCCACCCATGCGGAAGCCCTTGCGCAAATCTGCCGGCACACGCCGGGACGCCGACACTGGGCGATGATTCAATCGCTGGCGATGCCCGGCAAGCTGAGGTTTCCGACGCCGGCCGAGTGGGATGTCCTGTACCTGACGGCGATGGCGGCCGGCTTCGTGGACGGCGTGGTCTTCTATCGTTATCAGAACGACGGCCAGGAGAACGGCGGGCTGGCGTTTCCCGATCATACGATGTCGGCGGAACGGACGACGACGCTCAAGCGGATGACCGCCCGCGCATGGCGATGGGGTCAGATGCTCAAAGGGGCCAAGCCGGTGCTCGAATCCCTGCCGACGCAGAACAACCGGCTTCGAGCGACCCTGCTCTTTGGCCCGAAGCGCGGATTCCTGCTGGTTTACAACCCGGATGTCCGAACGTTCGGCTACGACACCGTGCGCCTGCCGGTGAACACGCAAGGCCATACGTTTGCCCGCGCCGTCGATGTGGACGAGATTCAGCGATACCTACCGGGTTTGTCGGGAGCCGAAATCGTCATGGAGCTTCGTCTGAAGCCCGGCGAAGGTCGCCTGTATGAGTTGTTCGGACCTTAATTCGCGCGGATGCGATCGTATCAATCACGGGACGTGCGCCGGTTGCCTGGCGCGAAGGACGGATTCGCTCACGTACCATTCGCAGCGCTTGCAGAGGAACCGATTCGGGCTGTCCGAACGTCCGGCAATCTGCTGACGGACCCGAACGTATTCCGGGCCCGTCCAGACCTGCTCCACCGTCTGATTGCGGACGTCGCCCAGAATGACCTCCTGGCGATAGTCCATGCAACACAGCGTGACGCGCCCGTCCGAAAGAATGTGCATCCATTCGGTGTCGCGCGCGAATCGGCAGGCGTACGGCGGCTCGCGACGCGCCTGGGGCCAGTCCGTCGGATCGGGAGCCGTGTCGAACTGATTCAGATCGATTTCGTCCCCCCGGCTGGTTACCCGCCAGCGGTCCAATGCGATGCCCTGCGACCGCCAGTATTCCGCGATGGCTTGCTCCCGTTCCGGCGGCAGCAGACCGTACAGGCAGACAATGAGCAGTTTGTAGGGCCGGCGCTCTTTCCATTTCTCGATGAAGGCCTGCAAATTCGGCCAGGCGGTCCGGAACTGCACGCCGGGCATCAGCCGGCGGTAGTCGTCCTCGCTGATGCCGTGGCTGCTGATGCGAAGCTCGGTGATGTCGGCGTTCAGGAGGTTCTCATGCCTTGAGGGCAGCAGCGTCTGTGCGGTGGTGCTGATCTCGATTTCCACCTCGGGCAACACGGATCGGATGTGCGCGATGCGATCGAAGATGCGCCGGTCACACAGGGGGTCGGCCATGAGGTAGGGGCAGATCCGTTTAACATCCTGATCGCGGCACTGGTCGACGATGGTGCGGAACAAACCCTCTTCCATAGGTCCGTTGGGCCAGCTCGGGCTGGTCGCGGCGTGCGGACACATAACGCAGCGCGCGCCGCACGCCGTCGTCGTCTGGATCTGAATGGTCCTCGGAAACGGGCTGGGCTCAGCCATGACTGGGGACCTCCGCGCCCGCCGACGGACACCTGAACTCACCACGAGTGTGGCGATGCACTCGGCGCCTCTCATGGTGGTAGCCGAGTCGAAGGAGCCAGTACTTCCAATGCGCCAGACGAAAGCCGTGTGCCGAGGCCCGTCCGACCATCCTCCAGACGCAGCTTCCGAACGGCGGCATCGCCTCGTTCAGGCGGGGATGGGTCGGCGCGATGCGGCCGAGGCTTCGGCCGTGGTTCCACGCGCGACGCAGGACGTACCGTCGCGAGAGGCGAGATGGCATCGCAAGGTGCTCGACCATGGCGGACGGCCAATACGCGATCGGGTGACCGGCCTCAAGGATGCGCAAGAGCAGGTCGGTCTCTTCGGCCGCGAGCAAGGCACCGCCCTGTCGACCCAGATCCGTGCGAAAGCCGCCCAATCGAATCGCGGTGTCTCTTCGAACGGCGAAGTTGCAGCCATAGGGAAGACGCGGGAAGTCCAATGTCATTGGCTCGTCGGCAGGCCTGAATCGATTGAAGACTTCGTCGAGCTCGTCGTGCCACCACCGGGGTTTGGAAGTCGACCACCGAACGCGGACTTCTCCCCCCATGGCGGCGGCGGCCGGGAAGGCTTCAAAGGCATCGACGATGCCCTCCAGCCAGCCGGGGGCTGCGAAGGCGTCGTCGTCGATATAGGCCACGATGGGCGCATTCGCCTCTCGAATCCCGGCGTTGCGAGCCGCCGAAAGCCCCGAAGGCGCCTGCCTGATCGATCGGCCGTTCAGATGCGGATGGGCGGCCTGCCATCGGCGAGCGACATCGGGTGTGGCGTCGGTGGACCCGTCGTCGACGATCAGGACGCTGAATCGCCGGGGATCCAGGGTCTGGCCGGCCAGTGCATTGAGGCATTCGGGAAGTGTGGCCGCGCCGTTGTGCGTGCAGACGCACGCACACACGGAAGGCCCGGCATTCTGAAGCATGCGGTTCTGTGACATCAAGATGTCCGACCATTCATGGGCAAGCCTCGACGGATAGACCGTGCCGACATGGGCGTCGGCGCGCAGGTCCATCCTGGCTGTCGCAGGACAATACCTAGCTAGGTTATCGGTCGTTTGGGGCCGGGGATTGAGTCTGGAGGGGTGATTGCAGCGTAAGTCGCTGCAATCCTTTGTGCTGTCTCGTGATAATCGGGGCCTCGATCGGTTCCCGAACTTCACCAACGGGCGATCGAAAACGGCTTGCGACTCCTTGTGTCGGACGGACGCAAACCCCGCGCTATTCGCCCGACACGCGTGGTTGCCGCAAGGCCCGGGCGATAGAATGGACGTGGCGGAGCAGACGAGGCGACCGCTCGTCGGCCTGTGCGCCGACGGGAGGAAAGTCCGAACTGGACAGGGCACGGTGGTCGCTAACGGCGACCCGGGGCGACCCGAGGGAAAGTGCCGCAGAGACGATACCGCCTAAGCCGGGGTGCAGGCCCCGGCCGGCAAGGGTGAAAAGGTGCGGTAAGAGCGCACCGCGCGTCGGGCGACCGACGCGGCACGGCAAACCCCACCGCCAGCAAGCCCACATAGGCAGCCAGTGCCGCCCTAAGGCGGACGCGGACCGGCCCGGTCCGGATGAGCTGTGGGTCGGGTGCTAGAGCCAGCGGGCAACCGATGGCCCAGATGAATGGTCGCCGCCCTTCGGGCGTGCCCGAGGGGCAACAGAATTCGGCTTATTCGTCGGCTCCGCCATTTTTCCGCCGGGGAGAACGGCCTGGGCTATCCGTCGCCGAAGGGCTCGTTCCCACGACATCAACTGACCCCAAAAGGGGCGTGCATCTGTCCCCAACAGGCAAGGAGAAGTATCGATGCCAGGGACTGTCCGGTCGGCGGTTTTGTGTGCGGCGGTAGCCTGTGTGATCATCTCGGGATCCGCTTGGCTATGGGCCGAGGACTCGGCGTCGACTGTCGTCTCGGCGCCGCGGCGCAACGCCCCAGCGAATCCGAAGCTCGTGAAGCTGCCCTTCGCCTTTCCCGCCGGCATGGAGAACACGCCGGTCATTTACAAGGGCCGGCCACTGCTGGTGCAGAACTACAGGTCACTGAAAGCCGAAGAACAAGAGACTAAGTCCTACCTGTTCATCCAGGACATGGTCACCGGCCAGGAGGTGGCACGACTCGGCACGGGATTCTCGTTCGTCAGCGCCTTCGTCAACGGTGACGAGATGAACGTGTTCGGGACGGTGAACACGAACAAGGAGTGGACCCAGGACGTCTACCGCTTCTGGTCCGCCGACCTGAAGACCTGGAAGAAGGAGCTGGCCATCGCCCGCGACGGCGACGAGCACCTGTTCAACACATCCGTGTGCCGCGACGACGAAGGCTACGTAATGGCCTACGAGTCGAACAAGCCGGTGCAGTGGAGTTTCCGCTTTGCCCGATCAAAGGACCTCTCGCGGTGGGAGAAGGTGCCGGGCCTGGAGTTTGCCGACGTGGAAGGTCGGACGGCGTGCGCCAACCCGACGCTTCGCTACTTCGCGCCCTATTACTACGTCGTCTACGGAATCTGGCGCTGGAAGGGACCGGGCACACGCTACGAGTACCGACTGCCGGAGACGAAGTACGCTACGGCCGTAGCGCGGTCGAGGAATCTGGTTGTCTGGGAAGTAAGTCCGACCCGGGCGCCGCTGCTCGATCCCGTGCCCGGCGAAGGGATAAACAACACCGATGCGGACCTGTTCGAATGGGAAGGCAATACGTACATCTACTACGCAACGGGCGATCAGGAGACGTGGGGCACCATCCGCGTGGCGATGTACGCAGGCCCCATGAAGGAGATGCTCGAGGCGTATTTCCCCGCGAATGTGGCGACGGTCCGGTTTGAGGCGAAGCAACGAAAGTACGTTTATCCATGATCGTATGTCGCGACCGACCATGACGGAAAACGGCGGGGGCATCGGGCCGTTTGTGGACATGTGCGTGTTCGGCCACGTCGGTCGAAAGGGCGAGCCGGTTCCGATCCGGCACGGTTACCGCCTTCCCTTGCGCTTCGGGCTCTGATCTCTTGCGGCTACGTGTCCGCGGATACTCAGTTCATGAATGGCCGCAAGATGGCGCCTGTTACCGTCAGGCCCACCGCCGACGCCACGGCGATCAGAAACGCCTTCTGGACGCCTGCCTTGCGGGCATAGGTGCCGATGAGAATCGGGATCACCGACCAGCCGACGCCGCCGATCATGAAGAAGAGCCCGACCGCCCGGCCGGCAACCTTGGGGTCCACATGGCCCGTCAGCACGCCGATGATCGTGGGGAATGTCGGCCCGAACGCCAGGCCGGCGAGAATCACCATCGCACAGGCCATTCCGCGCGTGGGGCTGGCAACCGCTCCGGCCCAGACCACGATGCAGAAGATCGAGAGGCCGATGATCAGCAGATTTGTAGCGCCGGCCGTTTGGATGTACGGGCTGACGATCAACGCCGTCGCCAGCCTGGATACCATGAACGCCAGCCAAAAGCCCGAGAGCATGGCGGACGCACGGGTTTCAGAAACGCCTTTGTCACCCAAGTAGGTCGTGGTCCACGCGCCCATCGTCGCCTCCATCGGGGCGTAGAACAGCAGGGCGAGGGCGGTCAGCCACATGATCGGGTCAGCCAGGAGGACGCCGACACCTGGTCCGGCGGCCTCTGAAGCCGCTTGGGTGGTCGGTGTGCCGGCCAGCGCAACGAAATCGACTCCGAACGCGAGCAGACCCGGCAGCAGGGCGACGCCGCCCAGCACCAGCGCCGCGGCTACGAATCCGGCGGACCTCAGAATGGCGGCCACGATCAGGGGCGTCAGGAATGCCCCCAGGCCGAAAAAGAAGTTGCCCAGGTTCATGGCATAGGTCGGGGTGCCGCCGAAAGCCGCCTGCATGAGAACGTTCAGGACGTTCACCAGCCCGGACCAACCCGCGCTGAGCAGAACGACGGCCAGCAACGCCGCGCCGTATTTGCGGGCTTGTGAAAGGATGATCAGGCTCAGGACAATCAACAGCGAACCGGCGATGACCACCACCTGCTTGTTCAGGAGGTCGGTGAGGAAGCCCATGATCAGCATTACGGGGATCATGGCGAAGCCGAAGGCCGACACGAGTCCACCCACTCGGGCCTCGTCCATGTTCAGCCGCCGCGCCAGCGCTACCTTGAAGCTGCCCAGCAGCGCCGCTCCCATACCGCACACCAGCAGGCCGATGATCCATGTTCCTTGAAGCATGTGATTGTGTCTCCCCACGGTCGACCGGAATTGCGACGATCGCGCGACCGCAGCGCGATCGGATCGCGAAGTGGCGACATCCTAGCACGGGCCTGACATGCCACGCAACGTGGCGGAATGCGTGGGATCGGCGCTCGAGAGCACACTAACCCGGGGGGCGGCGTAGGTAAGGAATGCCGGTACCGCTTTGGGCACGTCACTCTTGCGTCTTTCGGCCGCTCCGAGCCGCGGCTGTCAGGGAGCGGACAGGGGGGACGACGACGCCCATCGCTCCCTCACGGTCGCAGCGCCGATTGGCCCAGCCGTGGCGTGTAAGACCTTCGTACGAACCCACCGACCGAAACAGCGCTCGCTCCGTCTCTCGAAAAGGACTTGGCCTCCTCTCTCGATGTCCGCGTCGAGTATGTAGTGGCCTTCTCGGGCGGTTATAATGTGGGAGATCAACGACCATCACGAGATGCGAAACGAACGGTGGGGCACACGGGAGAATGCGGATGAGCGACAGCACCCGTCAAGAAGATCGATGCGGCCGAGCCGGCGTCGGAGGGCGTTTCCGTATGTTGTTCATTGTCCTAACGGTCCTTGCCGGAGTTCCCCGGCTTGCCGTCTGTCTCGCGAAGGCCCCGGAGCGCCCCTTGGGCCATCGCGTTCCGATCATCGACGTGACCGACCTGTATCACCCGCATCAGGACGTCGGCGACAACTTCGACATCATCGCGGCCTATGCGCTTCCGCAGGTGGATCTCCGGGCGGTAATCCTGGATGTGACAGAGCGATTCCGCCGGCCGGTGGCCGAGAGCGACTTACCCGAGTTTAGCGATCCGACCGGGCCGCGAGATCCGGGCTTCATCCCGGTGACACAACTGAATTACATCTTCGGCCGCCATGTTCCCTGTGCTGCCGGCCCGTTCTCGTCGATGTCGTCGCCGCGGGACCGGATGCCGAACCTGCCGGCGTTTCAGCAATGGGGCGTCCAATTGATTCTTGATACGCTGCGGCGGTCCGATCAGAAGATCGACATTGTCTCGTTCGGATCGGCGCGGCCGATCGCGGTGGCCTACAACCGGGAACCCGACCTCCTGCGCGGGAAGGTTCGCTGCATTCATCTGTGTGCCGGCGCCTCGTCTCCGGACTTTCTCGAGTGGAACGTCCAGTTGGATCCTCACGCGATGGTCTGCGTGCTTCGCAGCGATTTGCCCGTGGCGATCTACCCCTGCGCGACCCAGGACGGGCCCTTCGCCCTCGGACGCCACAACTGTTACTGGAAGCTCGAGAACCTCGGCTTTGTCTCGGGAATGCATCCGAGATTGCGGTCCTATCTTGCCTTTGCCTTTAGCCGAAGCATGCGGATGGACTTCCTGCGATACCTCGATGAGGACCCGCCCGCGGCGATCATGAACGACATTGGCAAGCGTCCGCACAATGTGTGGGAGACGGCCGTATGGATGCAGGTAGCCGATCTGCGCCTTGTTCGACGGGCCGATGGGGTGTGTCGGATCATCCCGGCCGGCGAGGTGAGGCCCAGCGACAGGGTCCTGCCCAACGAACTCCGCCCGTGTACGGTCACGGTCTCGGACAAAGGACTATTCAGCTTCAAGCTGACGGACAAGCCAACGAACTTCCGGATCTACGATCGCGGCGACCCGATCGAGAACGAAAGAGCACTGCGTGAGGCGCTGCGGGTCCTCTATCAATCTTTTGCGCCTTCGCGTTAGGCTGCGTCCTTGTACATTCTCTTGGAGGCTGCCTACGGGGACTGTCCCGGTATGGGCTTAGTCTTGAACCAGCGAAATGCGATCGCCCCGACCTCTCGCTCCCCGCTCTTCTCAGACTTCAGTATGGTCCTCCCGGCATGGACCCATAAGTTCCGCGCTACTACTGAGAAGCGATAGGTTCTCGGATAGTCAGCACTGATCTGCTCTCGGGACATGCTGACTCCCAGAGACTTCGCCACATGGCAGAGTCCCTCGATGTCCATGGGAGGGGTCATTTCGTACTCGCTTCTCTGTGGTATGAGGACCTCTCCTATGGCACCAAGGACTTGGGCGGCGGAGCGCATCTGCGCAGGGTCCCAACCCGAAACGAATCCATGGATGGAGGACAGTCCCGATCCCGTGAACTCCGCATACACACGACAGTAGCGTATGCGACTGTCGGGGAACGTAGCCCTGACGGACGTGAGGATACCGTGCGAGCCGGGTTGCGACCCAACGAGATGGACATCGTGAACCCCTCTCGAAAACTCCGGAAGCCCCTTTGGCACAAAGGTGGCGATGAGGAGGGCATTGAGCTGTCGCTGCGCAGCAATCACCTCCGTGGCTGCCAAAGGGGTTTCCGATGAACGGCACCATTGCTGCACCTTCGCTCCCCGGGACTCCGGGAGCCATTTCGGGCCTGGGAAGAGGCCTGGCAAGCGGGTCAGGTCGCTCACGGCCGGTCCCAGCATGACCAATCCTCGATACTCATACTCAGATAGGTCTTCGACGACCTCCTTGATACCGGTGCTGTCCCATTGCGAATAGACAGCGGCCGTGTCACCACTTGTTGGATCGGCACACCAGGACAAGAGGCCGACCGAGACGAGAAGGTTCAAAGGGCATGAGTTCATTGCTGGCTCCCAGTAACAGACCACGACCTTTTTCCTGCAGTCCCCTCCCGGTGCTACGGTGGGAGGCATTCCCAGGTTCCCCCATCGACCATGACGACACTGCCGGTGGTATTCCGCTGAAGCCTCGCTCCGAAGTTTGAATCAGGGCAGAAGCAGTCCGTGTAGGGCTCACCAATGGTACCGTAGGACGGGTCGTAAACCCCGCCCGCGGCAGTGCAAAGTGCGTGGTAGACAAAGCGCGGCAGTGCAGGGGCTGCGTCGTTTGACCCGACAAGGCACCGAAGAGAGGTGCGAGTCGCACGGTCGTAGACCAGGGTCGATGAATCGCTCCCACCGAACAGAAATAGCGAGCCTGCGGGTATGCCGTGGTATCCGAGTAGTCCGGCCATAAGCGAGGCTTGGTTGCTGCAGTTGCACGTCTTCGCGGTTAGCTGGTAGTCGGCAGAGAGCTCCAAAACCACGCCAATCGGATCGCCGGGCAGGTACACGGCGGGAGGGTTGTCCCCGTGCGCGGCGATTCACCCATTCCGTGTTTGGGCTATGCCACTGGGACCAGCCTGCCCCCCCGCCCCGGGGGCGGCGGCGACCACACCTGCCTTGTGGTACTGACCGTTCGTGTCGGGCCTATAGAGGACGTACACCCGGTGCCAGTTCCCCATTGGATTCATGGTGATGATGTTGTTGCTCCCCGCTCCGGCGGCGTAGCCCCAGACGATGATGAACCACGAGTCGTAATTCATCATGAGATCTTGCTGGAGGGCAGTTTGCCCGGTTAGCCCTGGTTGCGCAGTGTGAGAGAAATCTGAACGATTTTCGGGCCGAGAACGAGGGTGGAACCGCGTTTTCGGGGGCGCCACGGGGGGGTGAGGCGTAGTTCTGGCCCTCCAGCCGTGTGTAGTGCAGACCTACCTCCTTGCCCATGCTGAAATCGGTGGCATACTTCCTGGTGAGGAGGCAAGGATGTTTCTTCGAGCCCACCACCGGACCAAGGACGGCAAGCGGCACACCTACTTCTGCCTGGTCGAATCGAAGCGAACGGAACGGGGTCCCCGGCAGCGGATCGTTGCCGAGTTGGGCGAGTTGACTGAGGACGAGCAGCACCGATGGGAACGGACGGCGATCTACCACACGCGACATGAAGACGGACGGCAACTGCGGCCGTTCGCGGACGAGGAGGATAGAGGGAGGGTGGGGGATCCGGATGTAGTGCGAGTGCGTCTGGGTCAGTGCGGCTGGACGAACGCGCGAGCGTTCGGAGATGTGTGGTTGGGTTTGCAGCTTTGGCGGAAGGTGGGGTTGGACGAGATCATGGCACGCCATCTTGGAGGGGGACAGGCGTCGATTCCGCCGGCGACGAGGGTGGCGATCGAGGTGATCCATGACCGCCGTACAGTATCTATCATTCGAACCCCAGCAACTTCATGTAGGTTGCATGCCTGACAGCCTCAATCCTCCAAGTCGAGCGTTCCGAGGTGTGTTGAAGATCTATCGGCTCGTGCTGAGTGATCCTCGCACACCCAGCCGCCATCCTCATAGAATCTGCGGGTTTCATCTATCCTCGATACCTGTCCGCGCACACAACTGTGCGTGCATGTTCCTTAAGAGGTGCCGGGCTTGCCGGTATAGCCACACGCCCAGCAGAAGCCCTCCGGAGCCCGCGGCAAGCATCGATATAGTCTCCGGGAGGCCAGCGGTCGCGAGCGAGCGGGGCAGTAACAGGCAGCCACATCCGGACATCAGCGTTCCGGCGACCAGAAACGGCGCACATATGTGGAACAGGAGCAGGACTTGCTTCGCGCCAACGACGAGCTTGTATCGCCCGCCCATGTCTCGCGTAAACCACTGCGGATTGGTATTATCTCCGCCCAGATCAGCCTGTCACCTCAGGAGTCTGGTGCATGCATCCTCGGACCGTTCGCCGTGTGGACGGTTGGCTCGGCCGGACCATCTGTTTCATGCTGAGCGCGTGGAACCGTCTCGTTCGCTCCGTGCTGCCTCGGCGTTCCGCCGAACCGCCGCGCAAGATTCTCTTCGTCAAGCTGATTGAGATGGGCTCCACCGTGTTGGCGCATCGGGCGTTCGCGGCCGCCGCCCGGATGGTGGGTCGCGAGAACGTCTACCTGGCGGTCTTTGAGGCCAACCGGGCGATCGCCGACCTCATGCAACTGGTCCCGCCGGAAAACGTCATCTGCGTTCGCGACAAGAACCCGTTGCTCCTGACGATCGACATGCTGAGGGCCTTCCGTCGGACGAGGAGACTGGGAATCGACACGGCGATCGACATGGAGGGGTTTGCGAGGGCGTCGGCGATCTTCGCCTATCTCTGCGGGGCCCGGCGACGGGTCGGGCTGCACCGCTTCACGAGCGAGGGGCCCTACCGTGGCCGGCTGATGACGGATGAGGTGCAGTACAACTTCTACCTCCACACGAGCATCGGGTTCCTGTCGCTGGTCGAGGCGCTCCAACGCCCGGCGGGCGAGGTGCCCATGCTCAAGAAGGCGATGCCCGCTCCCGACGACTACCCGCCACCGATTCAGTTCGGCGAAGACGAGCGTGACGCGGTGCGACAGCGTCTCGACCGGATCGCGGGTCGATCGATCGGGCGTCCCATCGTGTTGCTGAATCCCAATGCCAGCGATCTGCTTCCGCTTCGACGATGGCCGACGGAACGGTTCATCGAGTTGGGACGCCGGATACTCGCCGCCCGTGGGGATGTCACCGTCGTGATCACCGGCGCGCCGAACGAGCGGTCCGCAGCCCTCGAGATCACGCGAGCGATAGACCCCCTGCGGGCGATCTGCATGGCGGGGGAAACGACGTTGCGCGAATTGCTCGTACTCTACACCCTGGCCGACGTGCTGGTGACCAACGACAGTGGCCCGGCGCATTTCGCGGCTCTGACGCCGATCCACGTGATCTGTCTGTTCGGGCCTGAGACGCCGGTCCTATACGGGCCGCTCACGCCGCGGTGCGACTCGGTTACGGCCGGATTGGCATGCAGTCCGTGTGTGAACGTGTTCAATCACCGCGATTCGCCGTGCACCGACAACGCGTGCATGCAGGCGATCTCGGTGGACGAGATCCTGGAACGAACGCTCCGCGTTCTCGGCCGGACATAGGGTCCGTTGAGGAGGCTGGGCGCGGACGCCCAGCCCCTGTCCTCTTTCGCGGCGGCACGATTACACGCTTGGCCGACACGGGTCGGACGCCGACGCAACCCGAACAAACGGGAAATGGGACGACCGCGCCTTACTTCAGAATTGCGTCTTTCGCGGCCTTCGCCACGCGGAACTTCACGACCTTCTTAGCCGGGATCTTGATCGCCTCGCCGGTGGCCGGATTGCGACCCATCCGGGCCTTCCGATTCACCAGCACGAGCTTCCCGAGGCCGGGGATCGTGAAGCCGTTCTTGGCCTGTGCGTAGGCCAGTTCGGCCAAGGTCAACAGAAAGATGTTGGCCTGCTTTTTGGTGGTTCCCACCTTTTCCGCCAGGGCGGCCGCGATCGCCGACTTGCTCATGGCCTTCGCCATTACAGGATCCTCCGTGCTCTCTTTGCCCCTCATCGATCGTTTCATTACGCCATGTGGCCGGAAAATACCGTCTGGACCTTCGCGTGGCAAGCCCCTACTGTGTAAAGACCTCAGAGAAAAGACATCAACTTGGAGGTGCTGTGCATGGAGATCCTCTTCCTCGGTACGTCGGCGGCGGAGGGATGGCCGGGTCTGTTTTGCATGTGTTCACACTGTCGTCGCGCCCTGGCCGCCGGCGGAAGGAACATTCGAACGCGGCCGTCCATGCTTGTCGACCGGTCGGTCCTCATCGATCCGGGCCCCGATCTGTATCACCACACGCTGACGTACGGGTTTCGCCTCGCGGAACTTGCGGGAATCGTCGTGACCCATTCGCATGAAGATCACCTGGCGGCGGATGAGTTCCGACTGGCGCGCGAGCCGTTTGCCCTCCGGGATTCGGCGCGCCCCTTGCCGATCTGGGGAAACGAGCGGGTGCTCGACGCGATTCGCAAGGCATTGGCAACCGACGACCCTCACGAAATCCGCGATCGGTTCGGCCTTGAACTATGTCCGGCCCGGGCCTTGGAGCCGTTTCGGATCTCCGCGTTCACATTCACGCCGCTTCCGGCCGATCACGTGCCCACCGAGCCGTGTCTCTTCTACGCCGTCGAGTCGAGGGGCAAGACCTTCGTGCAGGCGAACGATACCGGTTTCTTTCCGGAAGACACGTGGCGATGGTTTCGCGGCAGGCATCTGGACGGGATCAGCCTCGAATGCACGAACGGCTCGATCGAAGGATGGAAGGGGCACATGGGCGTCACCGAGGTGATCGACGTGGCGACACGGTTGCGGGAGGAAGATCAGCTCATGCCGTCGGCTCCCGTCGTGGCGACGCATTTCAGCCACAACGGCGGCTTGCTGCACGACGAGCTGGAAGCCGCGTTGAACCCGCACGGGATTACGGTTGCGTACGACGGCTTGCGGGTGAGTGTCGGCTGAACGACTACCGGGTCTTCGCCATTTCGACCGCCTGTTCGTAGATGTGACTATCTCGATGGGCGGCGAACTTCTTGACGAGGGCCTCGGCCAGGCGGGCGGCCTGCTGTCGCTGACCTTGGCGGCGATAGGTTTCGGCGACGCAATAGGCGGCGACCATTTCCTCCACCGAACCCGGCATTGCATATCCCAGAGCGAGCTCGAAGTACTTCCGGGCGTCGGCGTATTGGGAGAGGATTTCGGCACAGACGCGCCCGGCCAGCATGGCGGAACCCCAACGCGCCTGGCCGGACGCCTGATCGGAATTCATCGCGACTTCCATCAGGCGTCTGACGCGCTTGTAACCCGCGAAGTCGGTCCGTTGCCCCGGTTTGTTCAGATGATAGAGGAACCCGACCCCCGTCTTGATTGCCACTACGGGATCGCCGGGATCGGCGGGCGGGGGCTGCGCCGTTTCGGGGCAATCCAGCAGGTGCACGAATTCCGAGGCGGCCGTCCACATCGGTTCGTACTGATAGACGAGGAAGCGTTGGTCCTCCGCGCCACTCGGCCCGATGGAGGGATAGATCAGTTGGAGCAGATCGGCGACCACGCGCGAGGGGGCCTGCTCCAACACGATCTTCTTGCTGTTGGGCGGCGTCCGCAACGAAACCTGACCGCTGACGAGGTAGAGCTGGTAGTACTGTCGTTGATCCCGCGACGGGGGCGGTGGGGCGGCCGCCCGTTCCTCACCGGCGTCGGTCGGCCGCGGGATGCTCCATCGTTTCTGTTCGTCCGGTGGGGTGACGGCCTCCGGAGATGGTTCGGTTCGGATCCTGGTTCGATCCGCCTGACGTGTCGTCGGCGCCGGCGGACGACTGGGACGAATGGGTCGGCGCGGCGTGTTCCATTCCTGCAACTCCCAGTCCCAGTCGATGTCCTCACAGCCGAGGCACGTCAACAGGCCCGTCAGACCGAGAAGGTGGAACGTCCAGACGATCCGGCCCATCAACCGACGGCGAGTCATAGACACCCTCGCAAGAAGATCGCACAGCGTCCGGCACGCTGTGCCCGGTTGCAATTCCCCATTGTAGCGGGATAATAGCAGGTTATGCCGACTACGGCCAGATAAGGCGCTGCATTCCCGTCGGTCGGGTCGAGGGGCTGTTCATGCACATTGGCGTTCGGCGCAAGTTTCTGGTCGGCTATGAGGCCGTCGTCGTCGCGGCCGCGCTGATCGTTCTGGGCCTGTGGCCTGAAGCCCTCTGGCCGGTGGTCATCATGGGCGGCGTTTGCCTGCTGGTCGGCTGGGTGTTCGCGACGATCAGCCGATGGTGGCTGCATCACTCGATCAGCCGGCTTCGTCGTGCGGCCGACGCGATCGGGCGAGGCGACCTGTCGAATCGGGTGGAGGTCTACCCCGGCGACGAAATGGCCAAGTTGGCGCGTTCGTTCAACCAGATGGCCGATCGTCTGGAGATCACGGCCCGAGAGGAACGGCGACTCCAGGAACAGCTCATGCGGAGCGAGAAGTTGGCGGTGATTGGCGAACTGGCGGCCACCGTGGCCCATGAAGTGAACAATCCGCTGGACGGACTTCAGAATTGCAGCCGACTGGCTCGACGGAGCATCGACAACCCGCAACGAGTCCGGCAGATGCTGGATCTGATGGACACGGGGCTGTATCGGATTGAGATGATCGTTCGCCGGTTGTTGACGACCGCTCGCGACGATGCCCCGCGAATCGGGGTGGTTCGACTGGACGAATGCATCAACGACGCCGTCATGTTTTTGGAGCCCAAGGTCGTACGTCATGAGGTCGATTTCGTTTGTCGACTCGGCGAGCGTCCGGTGCACATCAAGGCCGACCGGCAACAGATAACCCAGGTGATGATCAACCTGATGCTCAACGCGATTGACTCGATGCCGGAGGGGGGGCGGCTCTCGGTGGTGATCCACGATCCGGACGCGGAGCGGCGCGAGGTGCGCATCGACGTGAGCGACACCGGTTCGGGCATTCCCGAACAGCAAAGGCAACGGATCTTTGAACCGTTCTTCACGACCAAGGCGCCGGGTTCGGGAACCGGTCTTGGCCTGACCGTCGTGCAGCGGATCATCAAGGCGCACAACGGCGAGATTGAGGTTCACAGCGTCCCCGGCGAAGGGACGACGTTCAGCATCAAGCTGCCGACGGCGGATGAGCCCGCGGGTTCGGGCGAGGTGGTCAGTCCGGTCCTGACGCGGCCGGCGGAGTGGATTTCCGGGTGATGGACCCCATCAACAAGAATGCCAAGGGTTGGATACTGGTCGTTGACGATGAGCCGCTGAAGCGAATCACGCTTCAGATCGAGCTGACCGAGGCGGGGTACCAGGTGTACGAAGCCGCGGAGGCGAAGACCGCGTTGCGCGTGCTCGACAGCCGTCCGATCGATGTTGTCGTCACGGACCTCAAGATGCCGGGCATGGACGGGCTGGCGTTTCTCGAGCATGTGAAACAGCGGCGACCGGACGTTCACGTGATTCTGATGACGGCCTTCGGTACCGTCGACACCGCCGTCGCGGCAATGAAGCGGGGCGCCTACGATTATCTGACGAAACCCTTCACCACGGATATCCTTCTGTCGAAGATTGATCGGTTGCTGGCCTACCGGCGCACGTCGTCCGATGTCGCCGACGGAGACGGTGTCCGTCCGGAGAGGTTGGGACGCCTGATCGGTCGCAGTCACGCCGCTCGGAATCTTTTCACCCAGATTCGAACGGTGGCCGACAGCGAACGGACAATTCTGATCGACGGCGAGAGCGGCACGGGCAAGGAATTGGTCGCCGAGGCCATACATGAGCTGAGCCGACGTCGCGACCGGCCGTTGATCAAGTTCAGCGGCGCCGCGCTTCAACCGAATCTGCTTGAAAGCGAACTCTTCGGCCACGAGAAGGGAGCGTTTACTCACGCGATCTCCCGGAAGTTGGGTCGGTTTGAACTGGCCAACGGCGGTACGCTCTTCCTCGACGAGGTGGACGACCTTCCTCTGGAGATTCAGGTGAAGATGCTGCGCGTGATCGAACAGCAGACGTTCGAACGCGTGGGAGGAGAGGACGTCATCAAGGTTGACGTCCGCCTGGTCTGCGCAACAAAAAAGAACCTTCGGCAATTGGTGGAAGCCCGACGATTCCGCGAAGACCTTTACTACCGGCTCAATGTCATCAATTTGACGATTCCTCCCCTTCGGGACCGGCGAGAGGACATACCGGTTCTGGTCGGGCATTTCATTGAGAAACACGCCGCCATCAAGCCGGGCGGCGCGTGTCCGACGATTTCGCCGCACGCTTTGGATATTCTGATGAAGCACGATTGGCCGGGAAACGTGCGCGAGTTGGAGCATGTGGTCGAGCGTGCGCTGGCGTTCTGCAGCGGAAACGTGATTGGCCCGGAGCATGTGCCCCCTCTGGCCGACCAGCTCGACGGAGGCGAGCATGTCATACCGTATGCCGAGGTAGGGGCCGGGCTGACGGAGACCGTCGCCAGCATCGAGAAGCGGATGATCGAATCGGCCCTGATCCAGGCCGACTACAACCAGGCAAGGGCGGCTCAGATCTTGGGCATCCCACGGACCACGCTTCGCGACAAGATTGCCAAGTACGGATTGGGTACTGGGCCACAGACCTCCGGCGGGAATCCGTCACTGATTGGCCAGTGACGGAAAACCGACACAGCCATAACCCCATTGTTTTTTATGGTGATATGTCCTACGCAGGATTCCATTGATGATGGGTGGCGGTTTTTCGCCAGGCCGCCTTCTGACTCTCTGGATCATTTACGGTCAATCGCTACGACATACCGTCCATAACCATTTGCCGCAAACAGCTTAAGAACCGATTTGTTCTTCCGTTTAGTTTTGGAGGTGGACTGGCACAGGACTTGACTAACACAAACATAAGGGAATTCCTGTGCTGAGTCAGTCCTGGACAGTCCCCCAGCAGCTCAGGTACTGAAAGGCGCGGTACTTAATGCAGCAGCGAGTGTGAATGGACGGGGGGGGGCGTTGGACAGGCGGCCAAAGGCGTCGGGATTCGACCGAAGAGGGACCTGGATGCCAGAGTGTGGTGGCGTCGAGGTTCGCTTGAGCAAGTGCGACGTTGGCTCGTGTGGTTGGGGCTGTCAAGTTTCTTGGGTCGGATGCCGATAGCGGGAATTCAGACGGTGGTGTGTCATATGGGTGGAGGGGTGAGGGTCTTGTCTGGCCGTGAGTGAACTGCATTGAGGGCGCGGTAGGACACATGTTGGGCGGCCAGTCGGTTCGTTGCTGAATAGCGTGAGTTGTGCCTTTCCGATTCGATCTTCTTCCCGTTTCTCGTCGGGGACGGAGAAGTGGGTCCGGTAAAAACTTGGGTAAAGACGCCAAAAATAGAAGAAACTGCTTGTTCTGGTTTTGATTGCGTGATAGACTTCTGCCCCAACAGGGAGGTGTATCAGAACCAGGTCCAAACCAGGGGTACAGGTCCTAAGGAGAAAAAAAATGAGGCGGTTTTGGAAACTGGCAATGTTGGTCACGGTGGGCGTGCTCCCCGTAAGTTACATGGGGTGCTTCGATCTGTATGGCGAGAAGGTCGGATTCCTTAACATGTCCATGGCCGATCCATGGTACGCTGCCGCGAATTCACCGAACGCGCCCACGGGCATCTTTGCCGCGTTTTTTAACAGCTTTCTGAATACCGGCCCGAACGAGCAGAGACTGGTCAACACGATGTGGAATTCGCTGTATACGCTGATCAAGTCCAATATTGCCGTGTACACGCCGCAAGGTTGGGTTGACGTCGGTCGGCCCAGATAGCCGTGTGCGGGTCGGCCTGATGGAGCCTGTTTGTCGGATCAGGAGTCAGGAACACACTCAAGGAAGGAACGAACTCATGAAGACGAAGCGAATCATCCTTTCGCTAATCGTGGTCGGCAACGCCATGTTTCCCGTGATCGGCATCGCCTGTCTGAGCGGGGCCGAGCAAACGACGATCGCGAACAATTTCCTCAATACGGGACTGACCATCGCCCGCGCGAATATTGACGCTGTCATACCGAAGAGCAATCTAGGTATTCCGGCGCTGGATGCCCTGTTGGACGGCATTAACAAGGTGACGCTGGACTTGCTCCAGTACGGTATTCAGGTCGTTGCCTCCCGTCAGATCAACTTTGCGATTCCGGATGATCCGTTCCCCGGCCCGTAGTGGGTCGATCGGCTGACGGAATCCCTTGTCCAAACACGACGGAGACTGCCCCCCAGAGGCGGTCTCCGTTTTTCATTGGATGGCGATCGCGCACGGTTGCGGGGAACGACGAGGTTGTGTTTGCGGACCGTATTGGGCCTTCGTGGAGTCGGTTGACCCTCAACGGATCCTCCGTCAGAATCGACCCGGGGGAGTCCTGAAGTGAAAGGGCTTTGCGTGGCCCGATCGAACTTCCAACCGTTCTTGCCGTCGCTCGATCCGAACACGCCGACGGTCAAGCACCAACAGGTGGTCCGCGTGGCGCCGCTCGCGCACGTCGACAAGGTTTACAGCTATTCGGTACCGCCCGGATTGCTCCCACGCCTGCGTGCGGGCCAGCGCGTCGAGGTGCCGTTCGGCAAGCGAAATCGGAGCACGATGGGCTTCTGTCTGGGGTTCAGCGACGAACCATGGACCAGCACGCTCAAGCCGTTGATCCGGATTGTGGACGAGCATCCGCTGCTGGATTCCCAGCTCCTTGAGTTGGGGCTGTGGATAAGCCGGTACTACTGTTGCCCGGCCGGTCGGACGCTCGCGGCCATGGTTCCCGAGCCCGTCCGTCGACAGAGCGGATTCCGACGCGTTCGCAGGGTCCGCTTGGCGAGGCCGGCGGGGGAGATTCTGTCCGAAGCCCGTCGCCTGACCGCGAAACAGCGTCGGTTGATCGAGACCCTCGCGTTCGCGGCGGCGCCCGTGGAACTGGAGGAGTTGAAGGTTTCTCTGGCCTGCGGACTCGGACCGATCACGACGGCGGCGAACCGGGGCTGGGTGGTCGTCGAGACGACCAAGGAGCCCGTTCCGTCGCCCGATTTCGACGGGCCGATGGGGGAACCGGGCTTCTCGCTCAATGCGGATCAGCAGGCCGCGCTCAACGCGGTATGCACGGCGATCGACTCCGGCGGCTTTCGAGTTCAGTTGTTGTTCGGCGTGGCGGGTAGCGGGAAGACCGAGGTCTATGTTCGCGCGATTCAGCATGTTACGGCGCGCGGACGACAGGCGATCATGCTGATCCCGGAGATTGCGCTCACGACGCAACTGGTCTCCCGACTGGCTCGTCGTTTTCGCGATGTGGCCGTCATTCATAGCGGACTCACCGGCGCGCAGCGCTCGCTGATCTGGACCGACATTAACGCCGGGCGTAAACGGGTGATCATCGGGACCCGCAGCGCGGTTTTTGCGCCCGCGCCCGACCTGGGCCTGATTGTTGTCGACGAGGAACAGGACGGGAGTTACAAGAATCTTCAGGCCCCCCGATTCAACAGCCGCGACGTGGCCATCGTCAGGGCGCAGCAGGCGTCGATCCCGGTGTTGCTGGGTTCGGCGACACCTTCGCTGGAGACCTGGTACAACGCCGAACGTCTGCCTCACTACGAGATTCTTCGCTTGCCGAATCGGGTGGCCGGTCTTCCGATGCCGCTCGTTCGCATCGTTCCGATGCAGGCCGAACGGCAGGGGAGGGCGTTTCCTGTTCTCAGCCGGCTCATGGAGGAACAGCTTCATGAGGCGCTGAGTCGCCACGAGCAGGCGGTGCTGTTGCAGAATCGTCGGGGTTACGCCAGCTACTTCTTCTGCCCGAAGTGTGGTTGGACGGCGGTATGCCCGCGATGTGACACTCGTTTGGTCTACCACAAGACATCGGGAACGGTGCGATGCCACCGGTGCTCCACGCGTCAAGCCGCCCCTCAGGCGTGTCCCAATGCCGCATGCGGCGGGACCCCGCTGCGATTCGGCATGGGCACGGAGCGTGTTGAGGAGGAGGTACGTCGCCGCTTTCCCCAAGCCAGGGTAGCGCGGGCGGACAGCGATACGATGACGCACCGGGACCAGTACGAGCGTCTCATTCATCAGTTCGAGACCGGCCAGGTGGATGTCCTGATCGGCACACAGATGATCGCCAAGGGGTTGGACTTTCCGTTGGTCTCGTTTGTGGGCGTGATCAACGCCGACACGGCACTGAATCTACCCGATTTTCGAGCGGCCGAGCGAACGTTTCAGCTCGTCGCCCAAGTTGCGGGGCGGGCGGGACGCGCGGGCGGTCACGGCGTTGTTGTCGTGCAGACCGACGCGCCGGACCCCTCGGTGATTCGGCTCGCCGCGAATCACGACTACGCCTCGTTTGCCGCCGAGGAGCTGACGCTTCGCCGTCAGATGAAACTGCCGCCCGTATGGCGGATGGCCCGTATCGTGCTTGCGGACGCCCGCGATTCCCAGGTTCGCGGCGAGGCTGAGCGGCTGGCGGAATCGATTCGGGAGGCCGCCCTGAAGGTCGGTGGGAGGCTTCAGTGTGATGGTCCCGCGCCCTGTACGATCCAGCGGGAGCGGGCGCTTTATCGCTACGACATTCTGTTGCGGGCGCAGAACGCGGATGCCCTGCAGAAAGTCCTCGACGCCATCCGGGGCGAGGTGTTGCCCGGCGCGAGGGTCAAGCAACTGACGGTCGATGTGGATCCGATCGCGCTGCTTTAGCCGGAGGCCGAAGTGCAAGCCCTGTCACCACAGGATGTGCCGGCGCACTGTCGCGAGATCGACCGCTGCAACCAACGCGGCGGCCGCATGCTCTCCATCGTGGATCTGTTGGAGGCCGGCACGGTGACTCCGGCCATGGCCGGTTACCTGATGGCGGCGATCGGCAAGGGGTGCTCCTTCATGGTGGGCGCGCTGCCCGGGGGAGCGGGCAAGACCACCGTCATGGGCGCGTTACTCAACCTCGTTCCGGCGGACGTTCACTTGGTGCCGGCCGACAGTGGCCGAACAATAAGGGAGGGGCTGAAGGATCGAAATACGAAGCGATGCTACATCTGTCATGAGATCGGCTCCGGGCCCTATTACGCGTATCTCTGGGGCAAGGACCTGCACGACCTCTTCAGCCTGCCTGCCGCCGGGCACATGGTGGCGACCAACCTTCACGCCGACACGATCGATCAGGCTCGCGAGCAGATCTGCGGCGATAACGGCGTTCCCCTCGAACGGTTCGATCATTTCGGCCTGATGTTGTTCCTGCACGTGGGGCCGGGTCGGCGAGGCTATCAGCGCCGAGTGGCCGCCGTGTACGAACCGGCGGCCAACGGATCGCCGCGAATGATCTTCGGACCGGACCGGCGTGGGGAGATCGAGAACGTCGAAGCCTCCACGATGGTGACCGATGCGGAAAAGGAGATCGCGGTCCGGCGAATCAACGCCCTTTGCGCCGCGGGCGCTCGCACGATCCAGGAGGTCCGCAGGTGTGTGGTCGGCGTGTAGGCGGTCCGCGGAGAAGGTCCCGGGGCGGAGGGGCGGGGCTACCGGGCGGCGACCGGATTCCGCACCGACTGTTCCACGGTTTCGCGCCACGCGGCGAGCTTGGTTTTCTCACACAGGAGAATCAGGCTGAATACCTGTCGCGCGTCCACTTCAACATGAACCGTGTTGTCCTTCACCCACGGTTTTGAGAGTTCGAGGCTTCGCCAGCGTCCGCCTCGAATATCGCCCACCTCGAGCAAGGTACTTGTCCGGCAGGCGCGTCTCGTCAGCCTTACCGGACCCGCTTGGATCGGCATCATGAGCAGGGCGGCGGATTCCCTTACGTCGAGACCATCCAGCGACATCACGATACCGTCCGTCCCATCGTCCAGGACGGGTTGACGGCCGATACGCAACTCCCCCTGCACCTCGGCCGCGCGGAGTCTTCCCTTCCCGTCGAACCACAACAGCGCCGGCCGGTGACGGCGGATCCCCAGCGTCACGGCTCCGAAAGGTCCGTCCCAACGAAGCGTCTGTTGCGGCGTGGAGTCATCCGCATTGTAGAACACGAATACCCGACCACCGTCCCGCATCGGAACGCGCATGACGTGCACATAGGGGTTGTCCGGATCGAGTCGGGGGACCGGAACGCCCGCGGCATCGAGGACCAGGCGATAGAGCGGGATATCGTCGGCCAAGCGAGCCCGATCCGCACGCAGTTCAACAGGGTCCGTAGAGAAGATGACGCCGCCCTTTCCCACGGGGTACCGCGTGACAACCGGTCGACCGTCGCGGGTTGTCCAGAGCGGCGTTGCCCCGGCCAACTCCATGTCCATACATGGCTTGGCGCCGTGAATGACGGGCCGATTGGCGTCGGTGGGAAGCAGATCCTCCGCCGGTCCCTTTTCCAGATCGATTCCGGCGTACTGTTCCTTGACGAATCGCACGCCGCAGAGTTCGGTGAGTCGCTGCGTTTGCGTGCGGCGGCGCAGCGGGTCGTAGGACACATCGCCCGATACGTAGAGCATGCCGCCCGCCCGCACGAAGGCGACAAGCGATCGGTAGGCCGCGTCTTCCAGGCAAAACGGCACGGGCAGGAAGACGACTTTCGCCGCAGATGGTATCACAAGCTCGTGTTCGTTGAGCATGCCGATGCCGTCGACGTGCGCGCCCATCACGAGTTGAATGCTGTTGAGGACCGCCTCGATAACCCGCGTCTTTTGTCCGCCCAGCCGGTGCGTATCCGGCGTCATGACATAGACGGCAGGGGGTTCATAGACCGGTCGGAGGTGTCGGAACAAGAGGCTCTGGTTGCGGTGGACGTACGCGGTGTCTTTTTCGACCTCGTCGCACGGATAGATCATGCCCCACGGAAAGACCCCATGGCTGCTGTCCTTCCAGCACCAGTTGTGGATTCGAGACCCGCCGAGGCCGAGCGTATAGTGGCCGACGGACAGGAACAGATCGACGGCCTGTTCGGGCGTCCGCGCCTTGTGATAGCCGTACGCCTCCGGGGCCCGCCACGCCGGGTGTGTCTTGACGCCATATTCGCCGGGCCCGAACGATTTGCCACGGCTGCGCAGGTCGTTGTACTTCAGCAGCAACGGCAGGCGCCGGATGTCTCGCAGGGGCTCCTCGAAGAACCCGATGTTGCTCAGGTCCAACCGGCCGATGCCGGCGGGCACATCTACTCCTGTCCAAGGCAACTGATAGAACTCCGACGAGGTGGGATGCACGGTATCATGGCGCCGGATCGCCTCGATGAGCCCGTCGTGCCATCGCCGGATTAACGCGGCTCGGAAGAGATTGAAATCGTAGGCGCGGACGTCGGACCACGCCATGCCGTTCTCGGGGTACTCTTCGGCGACAACCTGACCGAGGCGAACATTCCGATCATTCCAGGCGTCTTGCAGGCGTGCATCCTGGCCGTAACGGTCTTTGAGGAACTCGTTCAGCACGTTCTGAACCGCCGGAGTGATCCGGCAGCGGAGATCACCGTTGAGGTAGTAAATCAGGCCGGGAAAGCGGGCGACGCGCTGAGCGTACGTGCCGGCAAACGCGGCGTGTTTTTTCAGCGTCGCGTCATCGACGGCCACATCGTGTCCGCACAACAGGCACGGAAAGTAGACCTGCGCATACTGTTGCGCGAGTTGGGCAAGGCCCTCGACTTGGTTTAGGAACCCGGCCAGCGCCGCCGGCGAATCGGGAAGGCCGATCTGCAGGTTTTCGTAAAGGGTTACGCCGAAATCGCGGCGCAGCGCCATGTCCCGTCGCCATTGCAGCGGGGTTTCGCGATCCATGCCGAACACGTACGACCAGTCGTCCGTTCCGAACAGAAACAGAGGCTGATCGCCGACATGCAGATAGTTGTCCCGGTAAGTCAATTGGGGGCCGGATGCGATGACCCGGTCCTGACGGACGACACATCCACCTTCGATCACGTCGATCGGGCGATCGGGCGTCGTGGCGAGGCTCAATTCAGCCCGCAGGCGATAGAACGACTGTCCGGACTGTGCAACCGGCCATTGGAATTCGACACGTCCCGGTGACCCCGGCGCCGGCGAAAGGCGGTCCGTTCGTTCGTGAACACGATGGGACGAATCCTCGCTCAGGATCAGTGTCTTTACGGACAGATCCAGCGGTTCTCGGCCGGCGTTGAACACATGGACGGACACGCGTATCGTTTCGCCGGAGGAACAACAGGCCTTGTCCGTCAGTATGGATACGAGGTAGGCATCCCGGACGAGGTGTTCGACCAACCGTACCAGGGCCTCATTGCTTCCGTGCCGACCGACTCCGAAGACGTCATGGCTCGTCAGGCCGAAAATGGCCCAGGAGGACCCTTTCCAGGTGCCGCCGTAGTGGTGGATGATTGCCCCGGCCGTTCCTCGGAGGCGCCCGTAAACGTCCGTGGCATCAAGCAAGGGCCGCCAGCGAGCGGTGTTGTGGCCCAGCACGCCGCAAGCGGCGTACCCCGTGATGGGCACTTGATTGAGGGGCGGGCCGATCGACCAATCCGTGCCGAATACGGACTGATCGGACGACGGCCGAACGCTGCATGCCCTGCGGATGCGATAGTCCGCGTCGAACACGCCGAGTTGCTTGGGATCGACCTCGAGTCCGTCGGCCGGGCGGCCTTTGCGGGTGTTCAGTCGTTCTTCGATGACGGCGTGCGCCAGGGTGACTTTCAAGCTTGCCCGACCGGCGTGACGAACCGACGGATCGATCGCACAAAGCGTCCTTTCCGTGCGATTCCATGCTCGCGGTGTGGTTGCGTCCACGTTTGCGTCGGGCTTCGCGGCGGCATCGACGAGGGTCTTCCCGGTTGCGTCGAGCAGGCGAATGTCGTCGAACCAGCTCACGCCGGCGCAGTCCCACATTCCCGCATACAGCCACAGGCGAGCCGTACGGGGGCTGAGCTGGAATGTGTGAGCGTAGTGTCGCCAGGGTGTGGTGCCGCGGAGTTTGGCAATGTCGCGAAACTCGACGAGCTCGCCGGTTGCGTCGTATTGGTAGACGCTCAGAAAGGCGAACTCCCGCCCGACGATGTCCTTGGACTGTGCCCAGCCGCTCAACGTGAGGTGCCCCTTGCCCCGAATGTCCTCGGCCGGGATCTCGAACCGCCAGCGTGCGTCGGGTGGCCCTTGCGGCGGTGCCGGCGAGTAGGGTTGCCATTTGTCCGCGGACCGCGTTAGCAGATGGTCGAAGGCATAGCCGCCGATCGCGACCAGTTTGCCGCCCTCGCGGAGGAATCGTCGCAGCGGTTCGGCCGCCGCGACGGGGAAACTGGGACCATAGGGAAGGATCAACACGTCGACTTCGGAACGATTCAGGAGGCGTCCTTCCGAAAGCTGCGCGGCGTCCGGCTTTATCACGGCGAAGCCCGCCCGGAGCAGCACGTCGGCAAGCCCATCGGGCGACGAAGCGATTCCCTCGGCCGATCCGTCACCTCCGACCGGCAGATCCTCCTTGAAGACGGCTACCTTTCCCCGGCACGGCGAGGCGGCTCGACCCGTTTTGCCCGACGATGGGCCGGTTGCGGATCTGGGGGCGGCGCCGATCCGTGGCGATGCCCGGACCGCCGGAACAGCGATCGACCCACTGGGCGGGAAAAGGACGCCCAGCGCCCAGGCGACGCCGAACCATCGTGCCGCACATTGCCACAGTCGCCGCGAGGTCATCGAGACGTCTCCGAATCACACGATCCAAACCGCATACAACCCCCGTCGTATCGCGCACACCTCATGGATTGTCAAGCGGTAAGCGTCTAGAATCCTCGGTATCGATGCGAAAGGAGTGATTGCGATGACGCGCCGATTCGGATTCATCCTCGGTGCGGGGCTGGGTGTACTTTCCCTATCCGGCTGCTCGCAACGGTTGTCGTGGCGTTCGGATTGGCAACGGGCGCTCGCCGAGGCCCGCGTCGACCATCAACCGGCGATCCTCATGTTCTCGGCGGCTTTGTGTCCCCGCTGCCTGAAGATGGACAAGGAGGTGTTCACCGATCCGCGCGTTCGTGAGGAACTCGAACTGTACACTCGGATCCGGGTCGATCTGATCACGCACGCCGACCTCGCGCGGGAATACGGATTCAGCGGGACGCCGTCCTTCGTCGTGTTCAGCCCTGTGGGGCGCGTCGTCGGTCGACACGCGGGGGCCCTGGACGCCCAGGACCTCGTTCGCTTTCTCGCGCAATCCCGTATGAACCGGTGAGGACGGACGTTCTGGCTCATTTCACCGGCTCATCGAGCAGCCGTTCAACAACCGCGTCCAGATTGGCCGGCGAAACCGACCTGAGGATGCCCTTCTTATCCACCACATAGACGGCCGGAATGGCCTCGACGCCGAACCGTCGGGCGATCTCGTTCTCCCACTGCTTGCCGTCGAAGTACTGCGGCCAGGACATTCCTTCCTTCTGAACGAAGCCGTCGAGATCGGGCCGCGAGCTGTCGAGGCTGATTCCGACGACCTTCAACCCGCGGGGGCCAAGCCGTTCGAGCAGGGCCTTGATTTTGGGGATCGACCTGCGACACGGCGCGCACCACGTCGCCCAGAAGTCCACGACCACCACGTGGCCCTTCATTTTCTGGAGGTCGATCTGCTCGCCCGCCGTGCTGGTGAAGCTCAGTTCGAAGGGCTTGCCGACCGCGTCGCGTCGCTTGAGGGCGGAGGCGATTCGTTCCGTCTCCACGTGGTGCGGAAACCCATTCCGCAGTGCCTCCGCGTACTTGGCGGCGGTGGTCGGATCATCGCGGTCCCATGCGTCCTCGATGATGGCGGCGAGCATCGGGGGAGCGAACTGGCTCTTGGGATATTGCGAGACATAGGCCAGATACTGTTCGACCACGAATCGTTTTCGCCGTGCGGCCAATTCCGATTCGGCCGCCGCGCGCTGCGTCGTGGTCAGCGGTCGCGTGGCGAGCGTCTGTTTGCGCGTGCGATTTCGAAACGCCGCCAGACGGGCTTGAAGCTTGGCGTAGGCGGCGTAGGCCGCCAACTCCTCCGACGGCTTGCCGGCCAGCACGCGGTCCGCCTCGGCCTCCAGTCCATCCAACGGTTTGCCGCGAAGGACGCCGATTAGGAAAAGGCTCTCCAGCTTGGCCATCGTGACCTCGTCGCGGTCTTTGGTCTGCGGATGGGCCCGGAGCAACTCGTCCACCAGCCTGACGACCTTCTCCCGCCGCGTCGCCATGACCTCCATATCCGCGCGCTGATCGCCGCTGCTCTTAGGGTCCTTCATGAGCTCCTTGATCTGCTTGACGAGCGAGGCTTCGTCGGGCGTGCCCGAGTCTTGGGCGGCCGTCGCCGGCCCCGACCCGGATCCGACTGCGAGGGTCCACGCAAGCAACGCCCCGATCATGCAACGAGGTGATCCTTGGCGCCGGATTGTCCGATCCATCGTTGTTCCTTTCTCCGGTTCCCGGCCGCTAGAGGCGGATTTCGGCCGGCCGGTGCACCAACAAGCCGCGAAGACGCTGTTCGTCCACTTGAATGCCCCAGCCGGGTCCCGGTATCGCTCGCCCGCGGCCACCATATCCGAATCGGACGGGTCGCTCAACGACATCGTCCCGCAGGAGAAATCGGCCGTAGCTGCCCTCTGCGAAATCCACGCCGGGCACCACCGCCAAGAAGGCCCTGCCCGCCGCCGACAGGATGCTGGTCTCGCCCACCATGCAACCCAGTTGATAACCCACGCCGTGACGGCGAGCCAAGCCGGCCAGGCGGATGCAAGCGAGCCATCCGCCGTTTTTGCTGAGGCGAATGTTGAAAAAATCCGCCACTTTGAGTTCGATCAGTCGCTCGGCGTCGGCCAGCGTGACGAGGGATTCGTCGTGCATGATGGGTGTGGGCACGTGCCGCTTCAAGTCGACCAAATCCTGTTCGTGACCTTGAGGCAACGGCTGTTCGACGCAGGCGATGGGCCACTGTTGCCAGGCCGACAGACGCTCGATGGCCTGGTCCAACGTCCAGCCGCCGTTGGCGTCCACGCGAAGGGTGACGCGACCCCGGCGGATCGCCGGCTCCAGCTTGCCGATGATCGCCTTCACTAACTCGTGATCGCCATCGAATCCAACCTTGAGCTTGAAGTCGTGGAGTCCGAAGAGCCGCATTTTCCACAGGGATCGCAGGGCGCGTCGGGGTTCCTCAGCGCCGAGCACGCCGCTGTAGCGGACGCGATCCAGGCTGCCGTTCAAACCCATCCCGGCCATTCCCATCCACCCCACCACCTCCGTGACCGGCCGCGGCCAGCATCGGCAGTAGGCGTCGAGCAAGGCCAATTCGACGCCGGCGCGAGCCGCTGATATCGGCCTGCCGTTCGGATCGATCGTCGGCAGCGCATCGATGACCTCCAGCGCCTCGGGCAGGCAGGTGGGGTGAAGCGGTACCAGCAGCGGTGCCAGCGCCTGTTCGACGGCGGGACGGATGGATTCGACGGTCTCACCGGTGACATAGGGCCGCGGCAGGGTCTCACCCCACCCGATGGTCCCGTCGGCCAATTCGACCGAGACGACGACCGGATCGGCCACGCTACGTTCGTGGGCGGCGTGGGAGAACTTCACCTTCATGGGAATCTTGAGCGGCCAGATCGTGATGCGATTTATCTGCGTGCGCCGTGTCATGTGCGGACCGTCCTACGGTGCCATGATCATAGCGGACGGCCGGATTCGGGCAACCAAGAGAGAGGGGCGGCTGCGTTCTTCGAATCCTAAACGCCACTCCGCATCCGCCGCCATCGTCGTTGCTGATACCCGTTGAAGATTACCGGGATGAGCAGGTCGATGACCTCGTCGGCCACCAGGAGTCCGCCGAGGACCGGGGCGGCCATCGGGCGCATCACCTCGGCGCCGACGCCGGTCGCCCAGAGCATCGGCATCAGGCCGACGATCGCCACGCCTTCGGTCATCAGCTTGGGTCGCAGGCGGTGGACCGCGCCGGTGATGACCGCCTCGGTCAGCTCGGCCGGCGAGTCGATCTGTGCAAGGCCGCCACGGGCATTGATCGCCTCGTGCAGATATACCAGCATGACGATTCCGGTTTGCGTGGCCATCCCGAAGCAGGCGATGTAGCCCACCCAAACGGCCACTGAGAAGTTGAAGCCGAACACGCTCTGGAAGATCACACCGCCAACCAGCGCGCCGGGCACAGCCAGGATGATCAACAGGGCATCGCGGATGTTATTGAACGTCATATAGAGAATGACGAAGATCAGCAGCACGACCATCGGGAAGATGACCTGCAGCGTCTTGCGAGCGCGGACCTGATGTTCGAACTGGCCGCTCCACTCGATGAAGAACCCGGGTGGCAGCGTGACCTTCTGGGCGACCGCCCGCTGGGCCTCCTCGACGAATCCCACGATATCGCGATCGCGAACGTTCAGTTGAACGTACGATCGGAGCATCCCGTTTTCGCTCTTGATGACGCTGGGTCCCTCGACGACCTTGATCTCCGCCACCTCGCTGATGGGGATTTGGAAGAACTCGCCCGCCGACATCGAGCCGGTCGCCGTCTGGGCACCGGCCATGGCGCCCGCGGATGCGGTGCCGCCGGCCGGCGACGTCCCTCGACGTCCGGTGACCAGCGTGCGACGTAACGCCTCCTCGGTGTGCCAGAAGTCGCGAGCGTAGCGGACGCGAACGGGGAACCGCTGCCTGCCCTCGACGGTTGTCGTGATCGTCTTGCCGCCCATGGCGATCTCGATCGCATCCTGGATGTCGGCCACGTTCACGCCGTAGCGAGCCGCCTTCTCACGATCGATCTCGATCTGAAGGTAGCTGCGGCCGACGATCTGGTCGGGGAAGACATCGACCGCACCTCGTATGCCACGGAGCACGCCGGCAATCTCGTTCGATACCGTCTGAATGCCCGGCTTTACGACCGATTCCTTTGCCCCATCCTTCACAACCTCAACGGTCTCATCCGCGAGTCTCGGACCATAGACCTTCACGCCAACCATCGTCCTTACGCCGGTGGCGAGCATGTCGACGCGGTTGATAATGGGCTGCGTCCAGATGTTGCCCCATCCGGGCATGTGGAGCTCACTGTCCATTTCCTTGACCAGATCGGCCTTGGACTTGCGCCAGAGGAAGACGCGGCGGCTGAAATCCTTGGCTCGTTGTCGACACACCTCCTTGAATTCAGCGTCGTCTGATATCTTGTCCAGGCGGCCACTGGCCCCAATGTTCTTCTGGATTGCTTCCACCAGCGCCCAGACCATGGTGTCGCCGGCCAGGTCTTCCAGCTCCCAGTTCAGCATCCTGACGCCACGAACCCACTCGTCGTTCAGACGGTGTTCGAAGCGATCGAACAACTCGCCCGCGACGGTCGTCTTCTCGCCGCCCACGGCCGTCATGACCGAATCCTTGACCGATGTCACGATTGAGGGAGCGGGCAGCAGCAGGGTGGGCTTCTGCTCGACGACGCCCAGCAATGCCAGCTTTGCCGTGATGGCCGCGATCAGCTTGTTCATCTCCTCCCGCCGCGGGACCTGCACGAGGAGCAGACCGTGGTCCTTGGCCAGCGGGTCGACCATCTGAACGATCTGTGCCGCCGTGGGCTCCACCTTCAGATCGCCCTTGCGTCGGAAGAGGTCGAGCAGATCGCCGATCGTCGACGACACAAGCTTGCGGGCCAGGACCGGCTCGAACTCGACCTGGCGTCGCTTGGCTTGATCGCGCAGTGCCGAATCAAAGCGAACAATCGCATCCATCGTCACACTGTTGGCCAGGTCCTCCGTCTTGTCGTGGGTCAGGCCGGCCTCGAAGTAGTGGTTCTGCTCGAGGACACGGATCAGGCCTTTCGCTTCCTCAAAAACGTCCTCGAACCGGACCTTTCGCTTGGGCCACCATTCCTTCGGTCGGAGCGTCACGACCGTCTCGACCATGTCGATACCCGACGGATCTGTCGGCGTGTCGGCCCGGCCGACTTTGCCGACAACCTGGTCGACTTCGGGGAAGTCTGCCATGATGCGATCGCGGACCCGGATATCGTCCGCGGCCTGGGCAATCGACACGCGAGGCACTGTTACGGGCATGTCGAGGATGCTTCCTTCATCCAGGGGCGGCATGAATTCGCGGCCGAGCTTCGGCAAGTGCCAGGCCCATGCGGCCGTGATGACCAACAAGGCCAGCGCGAGTCCCTGACTCCACAATTTGCGGAAGAAGACACTGCCGAAGAACGTCGTCACCGCCAGAACACCCAGGTAGAAACCTTGGCTGCCGATCAGCCCCGCACCGATGATGAACAGGAAGGCCATGAACCAGAGGCCGGCCGCAGGTACCTTCATCAGCCATGTCAAGACCGGCTTGTAGATGTTGATGAAGCTGCTGACGATCCAGTTGTCCTCTTCACTGCGAAGGCGCCCCTTGATGAAGATCGGGATCATCGCCGGCACAAACGTGACCGCCAGTAGCGCCACGCCCACCATCGCGAAGCTCTTGGTGAACGCCAGCGGGTGAAACATCTTCCCTTCCATCCCCGTCAGCGCAAACACGGGCAGGAAGGAGATCAGCATGATCATCACGGCGAAGAAGATGGGCTTGCCGACCAGCCGGCACGAACGAACGACGATCTCCGTCGTGTCGCCGCGGACCTTCTCGTGGCCGAACTGACGCGTGAGTTCGTGCGTGGCGTTCTCGACCATCACGACGGCCGCGTCGACCAGAATGCCGATGGAAATCGCGATGCCTGAAAGCGACATGATGTTGCTGGGGATACCCAGGTAGTACATCAGGATGAATGCCACCAGCACGGCCAGTGGGAGCGTCGAGCATACCACGACGGCGCTGCGAACGTGTGTCAGAATGAGCAGGATCGCGATGCTGGCGATGATCAACTCTTCCCGGAGAGTCCCAGTAAGCGTGTGAATCGCCCCCTCGATCAGGCTGGTCCGGTCATAGAACGGCACGATGCGAACGCCTGGCGGAAGCCCTGCCTGGAGCTGATCGATGCGATTCTTGATCTCCCGCGTCACTGACAGCGGATTCTCACCGCAGCGCATCATCACGACGCCGCCGACGGCCTCGCCACCGGCTTTCTCGAGCATGCTGCGGCGATACTCGGGCCCGAGCTGGACGTCGGCCAGGTTGCGGACGTAGATCGGTACGCCTTTTCGCTCGGCCACGACCACGTTTTCCAGATCACGAATCCCGCGGATCCAACCGACGCCGCGGATCACATATTCCGCCTTGGCCTCAACGTAGACCTTTCCGCCTACCGCGATGTTCCCACGGGCCACAGCGTCGAAGACCGCGCCCAGCGGGATCTCGTAGGCTCGGAGCTTGTCAGGATCCACATCGATCTGATATTCGCGGACGAATCCCCCGACACTGGCGACTTGAGCCACACCGGGAACATAGAGTTGATAGCGGATGTACCAGTCCTGAATCGCCCTCAATTCGTCCAGGCTGTAGCCGTCGCCCTCGACGGTGTACCAGAAGATCTGCCCCAGCGCGGTCGAATCGGGAGCGAGATACGGCACGACGCCCGAAGGCAGGAACGTGCTGGCGATGTTCAGCCGTTCCAGCACCCGGGTCCGCGCGAAATAGAAATCGGTCTTATCGTCGAAGATGATGTCGATCATCGAGAAGTTGAACTCGCTCGACGACCGGATCGCCTTTATTCCCGCCAGTCCCTGCAGGTTCACCGAGAGTGGATACGTGATTTGATCGTCAATCTCCTGCGGCGAGCGCCCCATCCAGTCGGTGAAGACGATGACCTGGTTCTCCGACAAGTCCGGGATCGCGTCGATCGGCGTCTTCATCACGCAATACACGCCCCAGACCGCCACAAGGGCGATCACGAGGATCACGATGAGGCGGTTGCGGACGGAATACTCGATCAACTGCGGGATCATTGTCTATCTCTAGCTGACAGCTTCCATCAGTGTTCGTGTCCTCCTCCCGAGGGTCCCTCACTCGCCCCGAAGTACGTCGCGCTGGCCGCCGGGTTGAGCCGATTCTCTGCGTCCACCAGGAACGCCCCCGCCGTGGCCACCCGATCGCCTGCGCTCAAGCCGGCGAGGACAGGGTAGTACTCTCCGGCGCGGTGGCCGACCTTTACCTCGATCATGTCGTATGTGCCGGGTCCGCTTTCACGATAGACGACCCTTCGCGTACCCGTGTTGATCACCGCCGACTCCGGAACGGCGAGGACCTTCTCAATCCTCGCGTATTTCATAGGGAACTTGTCGATCGGACAGAGCTCGGCCTTCTCGTACAGCCGGTCGGGGTAAATCGGACAGTAGTGTCCTGTCACGAACCGTTCGTCCACGGTCACGGCGCCGGGCTTGATTTCGCCCGTGACGTGGCCGCACTCGAACATCTCCGAGCCGTAGTAGGGATTCTCCACCTTATCGGCGTCGGAGAGCCAATCCGCCTTGGCCATCGGGCAGGTCACGGCGTACAGCGTCATCCCCAGCGGAGGGCGAAGCCGCATCAACTCGATCATCTTAGCGCTGAGCGACTTGAAGATGTCGCGTTGGACCTTGATATCCTTGTCCCGCATCTGCGAAACGCGGTCCAGGATCGAGCGAACCTTGGCGCGAGCTTCGCCTTCGCAGCGCGCTAAGTACTCCCTGGCTCGCCGGTCCAATTCGGCAAGACCGGCAGAATCGGTCTTGTCATGGGCCAGCGCGGATGCGACCGTCAGGTAGGCCTTGGCGAAGTTGACGCCGCCGGCGCTGTTGCCTGGCTGCGAGGCCTCGCCGGCGGGTTGGGAGGTCATCGACAACTCCGTGACCTTACCGACCGGCAGCCGGATCACGGCGTGGGCGTACATCCCCGGCCTGAGCTTGTAGTTCGGATTGGCGATCTCGACTCGGGAGGCGATCGTTCGCGTGGCCGGATCGACAGTGTAGGCGATGAACGTGATCCGCCCGGCGAAGATTTCGTTCGGATAGGCGCTGCTGGTGACCTCGACGGCCGTCCCGACGGAAACGCCCGCGATCTGGTCCTCGAAGACCTTGGCCTGCATCCACACCGTGCTCAGGTCGGCGATCGTATAGATCCGCGTTCCCTCGTTAACGTAGTCCCCCTCGAGCACGTTCTTCTCGGTCACGATCCCGCCGATCGGTGAGAGGATGGTCAGGTGAGTCTCCGGCGTGCCCCGAAGGATCAGGTCATTGATCTGCTGTTCGGCGACGCCCCACAGCAGTAACCGTTGCCTCGCGGCGTCGGCAAACGACCGACCCACTGACGTGGTGCTCTGTTGATCCTTCTTGTCTTCGTCGGCCCACTGCCTGCCGGCCAGCAGATCCTTTTGGGTTACCAGCAGATCCGGGCTATAGATCCAAGCCAAGGGGTCGCCCTTCGTGATCTGCTGACCGACGTAGTTGACCATCAGCTTGTCGATGCGCCCTTTGATTCGAGCGGAGATGTAAGCCAGCTTGGTTTCGTCGTAGTCTACGACTCCAACGGTTCGAATCTCGCGACTAAGTAATCGATAGCCGACCGGGCTGGTGGCAATGCGTCCCATTTGGACCTTCTGGGGCGTGAGTTGAACCCGCGACAGGACGCCCTTTGGCAGCGATTGGGCCGCCGTTTTAGCCCGTTTGGACAAGGGCATGCCGCAGATCGGGCAAGTGCCCTGGCCCGCTCGGACGATATTCGGATGCATCGGGCAGAAGTACTCGACATCCTGAGGCTCAACCATGGCGGACACCCGCACCGGTCGCCGCCAACGGTCATAGTAGTTCATTATGCTTTCCCAGTGCCCGGCAATTAGTCCCACCAGAACCATCAGGAAGATGAACCGCAACCGGACGTTTGTGATGCGCAGGAACGTCCGGATACGATTCATGATTGGCCATCTAGTCATTGACAATGGTGGGGTAGGCTTTTCAGACATGCTGTGACTCTCCGTACGTTCACGAGTCGTGTTTGCCTGGCGAATCCGACCCTCTGGGGACACGGAGACTCGGGGTGTCCAACCGGACTTCTGTTCCCCAGCGGATGGTCACGTCGACACGACGCCAACCTCTCTGAAAGGATATCCCGGCACAGCCCACTCGCCGGGACTTCTCAGCGGGGCGCGTGAGAATGTCCGTCCCCATCCGTGATATTAGACGCCGGCCACCCGGGTGTTTCATCCTGAGATATTCCAGCACTCGTGCCGTCGGCGGATGGGTCGGAGCGTGGTTATCCGACCAGAATCAAGTCGACGAATTTCCAGACGTACATGCACTGCAAGGACACGAGCCCCATCAGCAGGGCGTGCTTCGCAAATCGATTCCACCGAGTCAGGGCCATCTGCGCCAGCCAGAGAAAGCTGGGCAGGGCAATGAGTTGATAGCGGGCGATACCTTGAAGCCTTCTGCCGTCAACCGGATCCATGAGATAGGCCATCAGGAAGACCAGAATCGGCAGCAGGAACAGCAATCGAGGGATGGTCGTGGAACGTGCCAGGCCGTGCGCTGCCAGCACAACAATCGCCAGGTTAAACAGATGGTTCCATACCCTCATCGGATCGAACAGGCGCTTGAAATCGCCACGAACGAGGTACTTGAATACGCGCAACACCGGTTCGGTGACCGGTTTGAGGGCCAGCATCCGGAGCGCGGGGTGCCCGGATTCCCTCGGACGGCCCCAGTTGGATTGAACCGCGAAGAACGCGTCCGGTCGATGGTAGCGGTGCCAGAGGTAGACCTGGAAGGCCATCAGGCCACTTACCGAGATGATTCCGATAGGCACCAGGCGAATCAGTCGGCGCATCCACGACCCGCGCGGACCATGAACGAAGGTCCACATCAGTACGACGGCGGCTACCGGCAAGCCGGTCGGTCGAGTCGCGGTCGCCAATGCGGAGAAACAGGCGGCGGCGTACACCCGTTGCCGTTCCAACAGGCAGAAAATGACAGCCACACATAGGAACAGCAGGCCGTCCGCATAGCCCGCCGAAAGGAACATGGAAAGGGGGTAGACGGAAAACAGAAGGATGCACCAAAACGCGGTTCTGCCGTCGGTTCGTTTCCGGCACCAAGCATGGAAGAAGAGAATGCCGACGAACGAGGCCACGTTGTTGGTCACGACGAGCGCCACCTCGTCGCTCAACCACCGAGCGAGCGGCCGCGCCAACAACGGATACGCCGGAAAGAAGGCAATCGCGTCCGATTTCGGGTTATCCGGGGGATATCCATGTTGCATGATGTAGAGATAGTGACCTGCGTCCCAGCGGATCAGAGGCGTGTCGGGCCAGACCGGCGGAGCGCCGGGGCGGTCGCGGTGTTGGGGAGCGGCATAGGCGACCACGAAGATGAGGACGCGGGTGCACACGTATGCCGCCACGGCGTACACCGGGCCATACCGCCATGGATTATCGGCCTCGTTGGGCATGGCGGGCATTGTTCCCTCTCCTCGCGCGGCTCGCAAGGTCCGCCGGCGCCACACTCATCTTCTGAGAGGCGACAAGATGCCCGGTTGTGCTTGGAGGCGACAACCAATCTCGCTAGAATCAGAGACGTCATGCCCGGCGTGTCGGCCGGGCGGCATGGGTCTATCCGCTTTGGATCTGCACCGGTCCGCCAGAGCGATTGCCGAAATCCATGCTCTGGATGGGGTTAGGTGACTGGATTCCTCAGTAACCTCGATGTACGACCTGAACCGCATACGCAATTTCAGCATCATTGCCCACATTGACCACGGCAAGAGCACGCTTGCCGACCGCATCCTTATTTGCACAAGGGCCGTCGACCCCCGCGAGATGCGAGACCAGTTTCTCGACGACATGGATCTCGAACGCGAGATGGGAATCACGATCAAGGCCAACCGTGCAACGGTCTTCCATACGATCGACGGCGTCGAGTACATGCTGAATCTCATCGACACGCCGGGGCACGTGGATTTTCACTACGAGGTCTCACGGGCGTTGGCGGCGTGCGAGGGCGTGTTGCTGCTGGTCGATGCCACCCAGGGTGTACAGGCCCAGACGGTTGCCAACGCCCTGAAAGCGGCCGAGGCGAGGCTGACCATTATCCCGGTGGTCAACAAGATCGACCTGGCCAGCGCCTTTCCGGAGGACGTGGCGTTGGAGATCGAGCACGTCCTCGGCATCCCGGCCGAGCAAGCCATCTTTACCTCGGCGAAGACCGGTCAGGGGATCGAGGAGGTCATGGAGGCGATCGTTCGTCGAATCCCACCGCCGCAGGGTCGGCTCGACGCCCCGCTCCGCGCGCTGGTTTATGACGCCAAGACCGACGTTCATCGCGGCGTTATCTGCCACATGCGTGTGGTCGACGGCCGCGTCGGCAAGGGCGACAAGATCGACTTTATGGCCACCGGAGCCGGCTTCCAGGTGACCGAGGTCGGCAAGTTTCTCCCCAAGCAGACACCGACCGACGAGCTTAAGGCCGGCGAGGTCGGTTATCTCTTTGCCAGCATCCGATCGCTGAATGACGTGCACATCGGCGACACGATCACGCTGTCGAACAGCCGGACGGCGGCGCCGCTGCCCGGCTACGTGCCGCCGCAGCAGATGGTCTTCTGCGATTTCTACCCCGGTCCGGGGACGTCCACGGTGGACTTGCGGCTCGCCATGGAGAAGCTCTGGCTGAACGACAGTTCGTTTACGTTCGAGGCCGTTACCAGTGACGCGCTGGGCATCGGGTTTCGCTGCGGGTTTCTCGGCCTGCTGCACATGAAGATCATCCAGGAACGGCTTGAGCGCGAGAGCGAAGTCAATGTGGTGCAGACGGCGCCGACGGTCACCTACGAGATTGCCTTGACCGATGGGACGGTCAAACGGATTCAGGCCGCCAGCGAGATGCCGGACAAGACGAAAATAGCCGAGGTTCGCGAGCCCATCGTCAAGACCAGCATCATCATCCCGGCCGAGTCGGTCGGCACGATCATGCAGCTCAGCGCGGATCGCCGAGGCGTTCACAAGAAGACCACGTATCTTTCGCAAACCCGCGTGATGCTGGACTATGAGTTTCCGCTGGCCGAAATCATCTATGACTTCTACGACAAGCTGAAGGGTTCGACGCAGGGCTACGGCACGATGGACTACGAATTTGAGGGATTCAGGGCGGAGGACCTCATCAAGCTCGATATTCTGGTCAACGGGAAACCCGTCGATGCCCTGTCGGTGATCGTCCATCGCGACAAGGCGGAGTTTCGCGGTCGCCGGCTGGTGGTTCGGTTGCGAAAGGAGATCGCGCGGCACCAGTTTGAGATTGCGATTCAGGCCGCCATCGGCGGGAAGATCATCGCCCGCGAGACGGTCAAACCCTATCGAAAGGACGTGACCGCCAAACTCTACGGCGGCGACGTAACCCGAAAGATGAAGCTGCTCAAGAAGCAGAAGCTGGGCAAGCGCCGGATGAAGCAGATCGGCCAGGTGGAGATCCCGCAAGAGGCGTTCATGGCCGTCTTGGATCCGGGCGACTGACCCGATTCGGGTATCCAGGACAATCAATCGAGCGGGTTAGGCGCGTGAAGGGTTCACGGCTCCGGCAAAGCACATTGGCCGCTACACCCTATGCCCTGAACCCTATACCTTGTTGTTCCATGCTCAAGATCGGCGCACTGTCGCTGGACTTTCCCGTCATCCAGGCCGCCCTGGCCGGCTACAGCGATCTGGCCATGCGACGTGTCGCCCGGCGTCACGGGGCCTTGTACACGCTTGGCGAGGTCGTCCTCGATCAGATTGTCCTTTCGCCCGGCAAGCGGCAGCGACGGGCCACGAGGATCGAATTGGACGATCATCCCATCGGCGGTCAAATCATCGGCGGCGAGCCGGCCTCGATGGCTCGTGCGGCTTACGCGATGACCCAGGCGGGATACGACTGCATCGACATCAACCTGGCCTGTCCCGTTCGCAAGGTGCTCGGTCGCCATCGCGGCGGCTTCCTGCTTTCGCGGCCCGACATCGCCTTGGAGATCGTTCGCGAAGTCCGTGCCTCCGTCGCCGGTCGGCGACCGATCACCGTCAAGCTGCGCCGGGGACTGGACGATTCCGGCGCGAGCGAACGAGACTTCTTTGCCATCCTCGACGGTGTCTTCGCGATCGGCGTGGATGCGGTGACCGTGCATCCGCGGACCGTCAGGCAGCGATACGTCGGGCCGAGCGACTGGTCGTTCTTGAAACGGGTGAAAGCCCATGTCGGCGATCGGACCGTCATCGGCAGCGGCGATCTGTTCTGCGCCGAGGACGTCGTGCGAATGCTGGATCAGACCGGCGTTGACGGCGTGACGCTGGCGCGAGGGTGCATCGGCAACCCGTGGATCTTCCGCGACTGTCGTGCGGCACTGACGGGGCAACCGCTTCCGCCGCCACCCAGCGTGCCCGAGCAGGGCGAGACGCTTCAGCAACACCTCGTCTGGTCCATCGAACTCTACGGCGAGCGACGTGCCTGCCGAATCATGCGCAAATTCGGCATCAAGTACAGTGAACTCCATCCATGCCGGATTCGAGTGCGCGACGCCTTCGTTCGGGCCAAGACCTACAGTGATTGGCAGGCCCTTCTGGCCGAATGGTATGCCCCCGATACGCCGTGGCCGCCCGTCATCCGCCGCACGGGTCCCGGCCACCTTGTAGCCGCCGGGGCCTACGGCGAACAGAAATCGGTTGCGGGCGAGGGTCCGGTTTGTGAGCCCCCGGTCGGCGCATGAGGAGCCGATGCATACGCGGTCCATGTCAAATGCGGGCGTGGCTTCTTGCCGTGATCACCTGCTACGATGGGACGAACCTCTGATCCTGTCCAATACGGCACGGAGTGGGCGCACAAAGGATTGATGAAGGTCGGACACAGGTCTTCCAAGCAGGCCCATTCAGACGGCCTCTTGCGTCGGTGTGTCCGGCGCACTCGATGTCCGGTCCTTATGGCCGACGGGAGATTCATGCTTCAGCATGGATTCGAGCTTTTGGCGCAGGTGTCGAAAGGCCTTCGCCCCTCGTTGAACGGCATAGCCTCCAAACAGCAACGGGACGACGAAGCCCAATCGTACGAGGTTCCGTGTTGTGAAGATGTCCAGCCCGCTCAACGCCGAGTACGACTTGGCCAATTGCCCCTCTCGAAACATGAATCGATTGCGGATGCGGTTCCGGATCCGCCGTAACCGTTTCTTGTCGAACTCCCTCGAATACACGAAGCCATGGGAGCTGATCTTGTAGCCCGGCGTCTGCTCGATCTGCGCTCGCAATGGCGTGAACTTGTCCACGCGAAGCTTGCTTAGCCCCAGGGAGTGAACGCCGAGTTCCCTCGCGAAGTCGGTGATGGCCAACATCTCCGGCTCGGTCTCGCCGAGATTGCCGTAGATGAAGTACGCGTGGTAGAAGAATGGAAACCGCCGGAGCACCTTGAACGCGTCGCGAATCTGCGCCGTGGTGAAGCCCTTTCCGAGCTGTTCGAGAATCCGGTCGGTGGGCGACTCGATTCCCAGCAGGAGCACGCGGAAGCCCGCGCGATAGGCCTTCTCGAGCACCTGCGGATGGCGCGACACCTCGATCCGGGCGTTGGCGAGGTACCGCTTGTCGATGCCGCGCTCGATCAGGAGGTCGCACAGCCGCTCGATGCGACCGGGATTCAGGAAGAGATTGTCGTCCGCGAACATGATCATCCGGGCGGGACTGGCCTGGATCTCGTCGACGATTGATTCCGGCGACCGCGCCACGTACTCGCGTTTCTGGCCCAACGGGTTCAGGCTGAACGTGCAGAACTTGCACTTGTACGGGCAGCCGCGCGAGCCGAGAACCGTGTCGAATTCCACCGGCAGCAACGGGATTCCCCGGAAGATCGGGAAGTACCGGCTTCGTCGAAGCCTCCTGTCGGGCGGCACAATCTCTTCGATTGGCTGCAGGGGACGGTTGGGGTTGTGGACGAACTGCCCGTTTCGCCGGTGGGACAGACCGAGGATCTGATCCCATGGCCGCCCGTCAGCGAGTTCCTGGATGATCTGTTCCCCCTCCCCACGGACAACCGCGCCCACATTGGGGCACCGCTTAAAGACGTCCTCCACGTTGTCCGAGGCCTCGCGGCCACCAACGACGATCGTTCGGTCGGCGGGCAACCGGCTGATATAGTCGCACACCTCCCGATACCGCGCCCGCCAACTGATGCTGACGCAGACCAAATCGACATCGCGGCGGATGAACTCCGACATCTTCAGGGGCGACTGAAGCGACCGCTCGTGACGAAGATCGATCAGGCTGATCCGCTCGACGTGGCCCTTCAGTGCGGTGGCGACGTATTCCAGCCCCGTCGGCGGGAACAGGCCGATACCCGGACTCTGATCCACCGGATAGGGATACAGACATAGTGCGTGGCGATACGACATGACGCTCCATTACCACACCCCCCTCAGGCAGGCAAGGAACCGCCGATCCCAATATCGCGCTTTGACGGCAGATGTCGGTTGGGTATAACCGGCAAGGTAACACTTGGGAGGATCCTGTCCTCACGCCCCCTTGAACAAACGAAGGAGACCGCCATGAACGCGTTTCGCTTGATCGTTTCGATGACAGCCTTGGTGGGCCTCGGTTTGACCACCGGCTGCGCCAAGACGAGCGGGCTACCCAAAGGCAAGTGGATCGACTTGACCGATGAATACTCCGAGCAGACGGTTTACTAGCCGACGGTCAACGGTTTCAAGCTCGAGACCGAATTCAACGGCGTGAGCCCGGCCGGTTTCTACTATCAGGCCAACCGCTACTCCGCCTACGAGCACGGTGGAACGTACGCCGACGCACCCGCCCACTTCCACAAGGGCGGGCGAACAATGGAGCAGGTCCCCATTGAGAAGTGGATCGGGCCGGCGGTGGTCGTCGACGTATCCGACAAGGCCCTTAAGGACCGCGACCACCAGGTGACTGTCGCGGACTTCACCCAATGGGAATCCGTCCATGGCCGCATGCCGGCCGACGCCATCGTCTTTGTGCGGACAGGCTACGCACAGTACTGGCCGGACGCCGTCAAGTATCTCGGCACCGCCGCGAAGGGGCCGGAGGCAACTGCCAAGCTCCACTTCCCCGGCCTCCACCCCGATGCCGCCCGGTGGCTGGCCAACGAACGCAGGATCAAGGCCTTCGGACTCGATACGGCCAGCATCGACTATGGCCAGACGAAACTGTTCGAGGTCCATCAGATCCTCTGTGCGGCCGACATCGTCGCCCTGGAAAACGTCGCCCATCTCGACAGACTGCCGCCGACCGGCGCCCTGCTCTTTGCCTTGCCCATGAAGATCAAAGGCGGCACCGGCTCACCGGTTCGCATCGCAGCGTTGCTGCCGGGCTAGGCCACTTGTCTGCTACTGGGGAATCTCAGCTCTATGGACATAGGTACCGAATTATGGTACCATTACCAACTGATGGGTAGACACCAAAGGACACTGGCGGCCATGCTTCGGAGGCCGACCCCCGCGAACATCGCGTGGGCCGATCTCGAGGCGCTGCCGGTTTCCCTCGGAGCTACCATCACTCGTGGGTCGGGTTCGCGGGTGAGGTTCGATCTGAACGGCGTCACGTTCAGCGCCCACCGACCACACCCTCAGAAGGAGGCCAAGCGATACCAGGTCCGAGACGCAATCGATTTCCTCAGGGCCGCAGGCGCATTGGAAGAAGGAGCCTAGACATGGAGTACAAGGGGTATCGAGCGAGAATTGAATTCGACGAAGAGGACAAGATCTTCGTCGGTAGGATACTCGGCATTCGCGACGTGATCGGCTTCCACGCGTCAAACGTCAAGGAATTGGAGAAGGCCTTCCGCAAGGCCGTCGACGATTACCTCAACCACTGCAAGTCTATTGGCAAACGCCCGGACCGAGCCTTTAGCGGCCGATTCAACCTTCGACTGACTCCTGAACAGCATCGTCATCTCGCGCTAGAGGCGGAGCAGGCGGGAGTGAGCCTGAACGAAATGGCCGTGCGAAAGCTGTTCAGAGATGACTAGGCTGTCATCTCCCTGCCTCGAACAGATTGAGAATTGGCTCCCGTCGTTTCGCGACACGCTGCCGGGTTGTGGAGAACGCTAGGGTGCCTGTCCCGGTTCTGTTCCGGACCAGACGGACTCGTTGGCTGACACCGATTGATCGGGTCGCCGACCCAGGTAGGATCCGGCTGTCAGGAAAGACCCGTTGCTGCAGTAGTTAAGCCTCGGAGCAATATGAATCGTCCCTTCTACACGAGATTCGCCTGGGCATATGACCTGCTGCTGCACGCGCCGGTGGTGAGCAGAACTGCATTCATTGAAGCCCAACTCCGCCAGAAGGGGGTCGCGTCGCCCGCGACCCTGCTCGATGCGGGCTGTGGGACAGGGAGCTACTCAATAGCGCTCGCTGGCCGCGGATTCAACGTCTGGGGCCTAGACGTATCTGCTGAGCTTCTTGCGGAGGCCAGAACCAAGTCGCTGGGCTTTCCTGGCCAGATCACGTTTCTCCAAGGTGATATCCTCGACATTCGGGCGGGCGTTCTGTTCGATGCCGTTCTCTGCCGAGGTGTATTGAACGACCTCGTGGATGAACCGGCCCGGCAACGCGTGTTCTCTTCCTTTGCCAACGCCCTTCGTCCGAGCGGCGTTCTGATCTTCGATGTGCGCAACTGGGCAACGACCGAGCCACGCAAGCAGAAAGACCCCGTCTATGAGAAGACCGTCATGACCGACAGAGGGGTTCTCACATTCCGAAGCGTCACAAGGCTAGAGCCGAACTCAAGGTCCCTCTTCGTATCAGAAAGGCATACGCTTGCGAACGGGGCGAACACGACGGATGCCCAATTCGATTGTGTCATGAAGTGTTGGACGCAAGAGGAACTCGATTCACACCTCTCGAGCGCAGGATTTCGATCCATCCGATACTACGGCGACTACGATGATCGGGTGGCCGTCGAATCGACCGACCGAATCGTCGCTGTGGCCACACTCAAAGAGTAGGCTTGGCCGTCAACCTCGACCGTCGCATTTGAACCTTGGCGCACAACATGTCACACTGACAGGCAGAGGCGCAGCCTACGTCGCGACCCAGAAGCATTGAAGAGTCATACGCAATGAGCCCTACCCACATATCCGCTGCAGCCAACAGCCCCCTGCTGCCGGTGGAGATCGTCCTGGCGCCGGACTGGTGGCATACCCATGCCGGCATCACGTTCGACCGCGACTTCTTCTTCCACCCGCTTCGGCGCGTCGAGGCGGAGCGGAAGATGGAGCAAGTCCTCTATGAACGGTGGGGGCGGTTCGGCCTGGGCGAGGACCGCAACCGCGACCTGCCGCTTGTCGGCGCCACCCATCTGGCCGCCGGCTTCATGATCTCTGAGATGCTCGGCTGCCAGGTGGATTACCGTGAGGACGCCCCGCCGCAAGTGCATCCGGCCGAGATGACGACGCTGTCGCTGGATGAGGAGGCCCCTTTCACCACGGACGTTTTCCGGCAATTCGAACGGTTGAACGAAATGCTACGCGCGAAATACGGTCGGCTGGCGGGCGACGTGAACTGGGGCGGCGTGTTGAACGTCGCGCTGGACCTCCGCGGGCAGGACCTGTTCCTCGACTTTGCCGATCAGCCCGATCGAGTCCGTGAGTTCATCGGCAGTATCAGCCGCATTATCGCGCGATTCGTGGACACCGTGGAAGGGCGAACCGGAACCAGCAGCATCTCGGTCAACCGCAATGTCCGCCACCTGCCCCGGCCGGTCTTCCTGCACTCCGAGTGCTCGCACACCATGATTTCCAGCGAAACGTATGAGGATTTCCTCCTCGACATCGACGTCGCCTGGAGCCGCCGCAAACGCCCGTTCGGGATCCACTATTGCGGGCCGGACCCCCATCGCTTCGCCACCTCATTTGCCAAGATCCCGCATCTCGACTTTCTCGACGTCGGCTGGGGAGGCGACGTCCGCGTGCTGCGCCGACACCTGCCCCACACGTTCCTGAACATCCGCTTGAGCCCCGTTGAAATCGTGAAGCAGACCCCCGAGCAGATCCGTCAGACCATCCGCCGCCTGGTGGCCGACTCCGGCAATCCGGCGCTCACGGGCGTCTGCTGCATCAACATGGACAAGAACGCCTCCGACGCCCAGGTCGCGGCCATCTTCCAGACGGTCGAGGACCTACGGGACGAAATGACCGCTCCATCCAAACAAGGCAGCACGGCATGCGATCGGCACTAAGTCTTCACCCACCGGTTGTGGTTTGTATCAAGGGTAGGAGTGCCCGTCTCACTCAGCTCAAATCATCTTCGCTTGATCCATTGGTGCTGGTTTACGGACCATTCGTGAAGGCCTGCGGCGCCCTTCGTCTCGGACCAATCTTCGTTGCGCAGTCCGCCGCCACGGTCGAAGCACCTCCTCGGAGACCGCATCGAATAGCCTCTCTCCGCAGTTAGTGCAGTGCCAATGGGGCACAGGTGGGCTGACAATCCGTGATTTATCGATTTCGAACGTGCATCGCTCAAGAACCCAACGGATCTTCTTCGAGCTACAGGTGGGGCATTCCGACACCAGTACGTGAGGCTTGCAGGTTGGTTTCATGGCAATACCGAGCGTTTTGAAGAAATCAGAACGTAGAATCGAGCCGGTATGTCACGGGCGGCCAACTTCCCCTTGGTATACACAGGGCGGCCGTCCCACGTTGCTGAGTCGATCACATAGAGCGTTTCGCGAACACCCGTCATGGGATTGTGCGATCGAAGGCGCTTGGTGATCGAGCTGGCATTGAGTATGGCCTCGATCACATCTTGTCGTTCAAGCCCGTCCCGAATCATTTCCGCTTCTGCCTTGGCGGTGAAGACCACTTGTCCTGCCTGGCAAAGCCGCTTAATGGCGACCAGTGCATGGTCCATATGCATAGTATACACCAACTGGGTATACTCCGCTGGATTACTACAGGTCGAACCGGAGCGATCGGCACTGACGGTAGACCCAGCAGGAGTCAGACAATGAGAATGTGGACGTTCATCGCTGTGGTAACCCTGGTTGCCACGACGCATGCCGTCCGGATCGCCCGATCCGAGACGACCATCGTCGTCAACATTGGATCGCACCCGTCGGCCGCAGCGGCCAGTCAATCCGAGGCCGACGTGAACTGGCTCGACGCAGACAGGGGTGATGACACCATCTGCACCGAGTCCTTCGCCGCCGTCGAGCTGCAGCGATATTTGCGACAGATGACCGGCCGGGCGAACGATTTCGCCATCGCCGATGATGACGCGAAGGCCGAGGGCGAACTGATCCTGATCGGTGGGCCCGTCTCGAATGCGACCAGCCGCCGACTGTCCGCTGCGATGGGGATCGACGACGAACAACTGACCCACCTGGGCCCGCAGGGCTACCGCATCAAGACCGCCCAGGCCGACGGGCGGCGGGTCACGATGGTGGCCGGTGGCTCGCGCGTCGGTACGCTGTATGGCGTCTATGACTTGCTGCACCGCATGGGTTGCCGCTGGTTCGGTCCCGACGCCTTCCAGGAAGAAATCCCCTCCGCTGCCTGGAACCCGGCCTTCGACGTCACCGAGCGCCCGTCCTTCACCACCCGCGGTTTCTACATCTACGAGGAGCGCGGCACGCCCGAGTTCTGGCAGTGGATGGCCCGCAACCGCCTGAACGACTGGTGCATCCAGGTCAAGAACCCGGCCTTGCTCCGCAAGCTGGGTTTTCAGTTCTGTTGCGGCTCGCACGATGCCCAGTGGCGCTTTTTCAGCCCGGCCGATCCCTATCCCTACAACCACCCGCGTTTCGACGGTGACAATGACAAACCGCCGGATCCCTATCCCGTTAGCGTTCAGTACCAGGGCGACGCCGACAAGGATGGCAGACTCTCGCGATTCGAGGCTCACCCGGAGTGGTACCCCCTGTCCGGCGGCAAGCGGATTCCGGGTATTCGAAAGACGGGCGACGGCACCAACTTCTGTTCCTCGAATGCCGAAGCCAACGCCGAGTTCATGAAGAACTACGTCCGGGCCCTGATTGACGGCATCTATCGCGGTGCCGACACCGTGAACTTTTGGGTCCTCGACGGCGGACAGTGGTGCGAATGCCCCAAGTGCAAGGAGCTCGGACCGCCTACCGACCGCAACCTGCTCCTGGTTCGCCGCCTCGACCAGGAGGTCAAGAAGGCCCAGCGCGAAGGCCGCCTCCACCGGCCGATCTCCATCCGCTTCCTGGTCTACGCCGATGTGCTCGCCCCGCCGACGCGCCCGCTGCCGACCGACTTCGACTACCAGACCTGTACGGCCACGTTCTACCCCATCTCGCGCTGCTTCGTGCACACCTTCGACCACCCCACCTGCCCGCGGAACGTCGCTTACCAGAAGCACCTTCACGGCTGGGCCATCGACCCCAACCGGCACTACCGTGGCCAGCTCGTGATCGGCGAGTACTACAACGTATCGCGTTTCAAGTCGTTGCCGATCTGCTTCATGCACACGATGGCTAACGACATCCCCTACTACCACAAGGTTGGAGCGAGGTGCTTCCAATACATGCACGTAACGACGGCTCACTGGGGTAACAAGTCGCTGACCAACTACCAGATGGCCCGCCAGACCTGGGACAAGGACACTGACTGCGAGGCGCTGTGGCGGGACTTCTTCGCCCGGCGCTACGGCCCGGCCGCCGAACCCATGCGTCAATTCTATGAGTCGCTGGAGAAGATGCTCTCGAACGTGGAGCCGCTGAAAGGCTGGAGCAACAATCTGGCCTCACGGCTCAATGCCGGCGCGAAGGACCTGTTCAACGAATCGCACCTCCGCTACCGTCGGGAGCCGGGCGTTGAGTGTGATGCCCCGACGCTGGTCGAGATGATCGAGGCGGGCAAGGCTTGCCGTGCGCTCATCAGCAAGGCGATGGCCATTCCGGTGCCCGAGAGGATCAAGGCCCGCATCGCCGAGGACGAGCGGATGTTCACCTACGGCGAGCGGACGCTGGCCTACTTCGACGCCTGCTGCCAGGCCTTCGAGCTGGGCCGCGCCGGCAAGCTCGACGAGGCTCGAAGCCATTGGGCGGAGGCCAAGAAGGTGGCCGAACTACTCCGACAGGACACGTGGTCGCCCGCCCTGGCGTTCAACCACGACGAGCCGTTTGAGCTGAACGCCTTCAACAGCACCTATGCCACCGGCGCCCTGACGCACCTGGAGAAGCTGCTCGGCGAGGCCAAACCGGCTACGGGCAAGTGAGCGCACCGGTTCGATCGACCGACGCGGTCGTCGCGCCGTCCAGGCCCCAAGGGCCTGAACAAGAGTAGCCGGGGGTGCAGCGAAGCGGAGCCCCCGGAACTCAAATGCAGAATCAGGTCCTCGTTCGGCTCGTTTTGGACGGCGTCATCCGCATCAGGGTGAATCCAAGCTCATGTTCACCCTGAGGTACGGATCGCCAAGGAGATTGATCTTCTCGATGTGACGATTCGTCCACGAGCCCATGCTCACGTCCTGACCGGCGGCGAGTGCTGCCTGGTATGCCGACATGCGGCCAGCGTTCAGCATCCAACCGAGGCGGCCGGACTTGCTGAACTCGTCGTAGAAGCCGTCGGCGAAGTAGTACGCATAGCCATATCCGCCGGTGCGAGTCGAGCCGACGAACGCCACCGCCCCGCCGCTCGCCTTGAGGACGAGCAGCTCGCCCAGGCACTTGACGGCCGGGTCATCGAACTGGTTGTTGTAGCAGCCTCCGCTGAGGATCACCGGCAGTTCCGTGTTCGTCAGCAGATGGACGTTGGCGCTGGAAAGCGAGCCGCCCGTCATGCCCGTGGCCGAGCCGTGCCCGTAGTAGGCCGCCAGGACACGCCCGGCGTTGATGCGGTTCACCGTTTCGGCGGTGGCAACGGCGTCGTAAGCCTTGTCGATCGTGCACCCCGCGCCCGTCAGAAACGGAAGCTGCCGGGCCTCGTAGGCCGTCACCTCCGGATTGTTCCCGAAGATCAGGACGTTCTTACTCACCGGTGAGTAGCCGACGATCTTGGCCACCACCGCCTGGGCCTCGCCGACGGTGTTCACCGGCAGGCGGCCGACGGCGATGTCCGGCAGATAGTCGGCGTCATCCATCGTGGCATAGTATAGGTCGGTCGCGACATGCGCTTCGTCACCGGCCTCGAGCGGATAGTCTCGGTAGTGGATGGGCACGAACGGCGTGTCACCGACCAGCAGGACGTACTGGAGGGGCGGGGGTGACCCAAGACTCGCCTGATACTCGTTGCGGATGACCGTTGCGACCTGCTCGGCCGTCGGACTCGCGCCGATCTGCGAGGTTTTGATCACCTTGACGACCAGGCCGTTCGCCTGCCTGGCCTGAACGAGCGGCGTGATGCTGTTGTAGAAGTCATCGTAAACAATCACCAGATAGTCGGGTGGGATAGGTGGCCAGCAGCCTGCAACGAGCAACATCAGCACGCTTGCGAGGATCGATCGCATGGGTATGTTCCTCCAGGCTACCTCTAAACATGATTTTAGCCGACATTCCAGGTTCGCAGCTCCAGATTATTGGACAGCGCTTCCCGCCGGGCGGTTAGTGGCCTTGGTTCTCGGAGCTCGTGTGGCAGCACGATCGCGGTAAGGCGTGTCCAGGCGTCTATCAACCGCCGCAGACGCAGCGCGCGATCTGTACAACGACAATCGGTGCGTCGCGACGCGCCCTACTCCTCCGACTTGCCCAGGCAGATGAATTGCCTCCTCTACCTAGGAACCGTTGACACGTAGGATATGTCGCGCAGAATGGCTGCCAACAAAACTCTATACGGCAGCGTTTGCCGCCGTCGGCGGGCCGAAGCCCAGGGTTCATTAGCGGAGAGGACGTTCCATGAGCGATTCGATCACACGACGAGGGTTTGTTAAGGCGGCGGGACTGACGGGGGCCGTGGCGGCCGGGGTGGCCGCCCAGGCCGGAAATGCGGCCGTGGCCGAGCCGACCAAGGAAGACCGTAAGGCCCAACTCGCCAAGGAGAAGATCCGCATCGGTACGCTGGTCAACGCGGGCGCCAAGGGCGGCGCGGCAAACTACATCAAGCAGATCCTCCCGCACGGATTCGAATCGTTCTCCATCACGTTCTGGGAGGCGCTGGGCGGGGCCGACCTGCCCAAGATCGCCGCCGAGGTCAAAGAGGCCCTGGGTGACAGCGGAGCGATCGTGTCGAGCCTCTGTGTCTACGGTAATCCACTCAAAGGCGACGAGAAGGCTAACCAGACCATCGACGCCTGGTCTAAGCTCATCGACGCGGCGAACCTCTTCGGCTGTAATCTGGTCTGCGGCTTCGCGGGTCGCGTGGTCGACAAGCCCGTTCCCGAGAGTATGCCGAAGTTCAAGGAGGTCTTCACACCGCTGGCCAAACAGGCGGCGGACAAAGGCGTGAGGCTCGCCTTCGAAAACTGCGAGATGGGTGGCGACTGGCACCGCGGCGACTGGAACATCGCCCACAACCCGGTCGCCTGGGAGATGATGTTCAACACGATTCCGATGGACAACCTCGGCCTGGAGTGGGAGCCGGCCCACCAGCTTTGCGCCCTGACCGACCCGCTGCCGCAGCTCCGCAAGTGGGTCAAGAAGATCTTCCACCTGCACGGCAAGGACGCCACTGTCCTGTGGGACGTCGTCCGCGAGTACGGCATCGGCGGCTGCCGCCCATTCGTCTGGCACCGCACGCCGGGCTTCGGCGACAGCAACTGGACGGACATTATCTCCGAGCTGCGCCGCGGCGGCTTCGTCGGCAGCATCGACATCGAAGGCTGGCACGACCCGGTCTACCGCGACGATCTGGAGATGACCGGCCAGGTGGCGGGCCTGAACTACTTGAAGCGCTGCCGCGGCGGCTCGTTCATCCCGAACCCGACGTGACGGCAATGGCGTTCTCCCTCGACCACGATCTTACCCAAAGCAGCCAAAGGAGGACGCCGCGAAACACTCCCTCCAAGCCGATCGCGACCGCATCACCGGGACTATCGAACGCGCTGGTCGATTCCTCTTTAAGGGCCACTTCCAGGTCGGTCGGCCGGTCGCCACGGTATCCCTCACCGCTCGCCGGGGCCTTCGTGTCAAGGACGTGGATCTCTTCGTCGAAAAACACTCCAAAGCCCTCATGTTCGCCATCCTGAAGCTACGTCTTCAAGCGTATCCGGAGGCACTTACGACTCCTGCCGCTTGACCGTCAAGAACGTCTGTGCAGGATGCCAAGATGCGCGGAAGTTGCGGGGCAAGACCCTAGACCCAAGACCCCGGACTGACAATACTGTACGCCTAAGAACCCCGTGATTTCGGAGGTTCAGCGGAATCATCGCGTGAGAGGAGCCTCGTCGTGAAGATCAAAGCAACCAATATCAAATGGCATGAAGGACACGTTCAGCGGGCCGACCGCGAAAGACTGCTCGGCCACAAGGGTGCGACCGTATGGTTCACCGGCTTGCCCTCAAGCGGCAAGAGCACGCTGGCGTTCACCGTGGAACATACGCTGATGGAGCAAGGACACTTGGCCTACGTGCTCGACGGCGACAACATCCGCCATGGCCTGAACAAGAACCTGGGATTCAGCGCCGAGGACCGCGAAGAGAACATCCGACGGATCGCCGAGGTGGCCAAGCTCTTCGCCGATGCCGGCGCGATCGCCATGACGAGTTTCATCAGTCCCTACCGAAAGGACCGGGACAACGCCCGGGAACTCCACAAACAGGCCGGTCTTCCGTTCATCGAGATTCACGTCAGCACGGCCGTCGAGGTGTGCGAACAGCGTGACCCCAAAGGACTCTACAAGAAGGCCCGCGCCGGCCAGATCCGGCAGTTCACGGGCGTCGACGATCCGTATGAGCCGCCGCTCAATCCCGAGCTGGTGATCGATGCGGGCAAGTTGTCTGTTGGCGATGCGGCGGCCTTGGTCCTCGAATTGCTTGAGCAAAGGGGCATTGTCAACCTGGGCAACGCGAGGTAGCCTCGTTTGACCGGATGCCGGGCGGATGGGCATGTTCCTCGGCCATCACGCCAGAGGAGCTGCCTTCCAACGCAATCCACCTTGCCAAGGGGGGATCGAGGGGGAGCTTTACCGCCGTTGGCGAATCGTCTCGGCGATTACTGTAAGGCTGTCCAACACAACCTCCGGAGGGATGTCTTCCGTTATGCCGATGAGGAATCGGCTCATTCCGGCCGCCTGATCGAGGATGTCGTTCGTTACGTGACGGATCTTCTCGGGCGGCGACAGGTGCACCGAGGACGGGAAATTGATCCACAGCGTCTTGTCGGGCCAGATTCTACGGGCATCGGCCACCGACAGGTCGCAATCGGGCGGCGGCGTGAAGGCCTCAACCAAGTCGATCTTGCTGTGGGCGACACTTGGGGCGAACACCCGGTTGTCCGCGTCGAGATGGCAACCGATGATCTTGCCCTTGGCGTGAAGCACGTCCGCCGCCTCGTCGTAGCAGGGCAGGACGTACTTCTCAAATCTCTCGCGTCCCAGGATCTCCGGGTGAACGTTCCCGCAATACAACACCACCTCGCTCGGTGAGTCGGCGGTGATGTCGTAGATCTCGCGCCGCCTCTGCCGGAGAAATTCATAGAGGCCAAAGAATTCGTCGGGACACTCGGCCATGTCGATGCTGAACTGCTCGATGCCCAGGTACCGGACGAGCATCTCCATCAGCGGTGAGTAGCCGATCTGAGTCATGACGTAACCGTCGTCGCCGATCTCCGCGGTAATTCGGCGGAAGTCGTCGTACGCCGGCTCATAGCGGGTATCTCGGAGCCAGAAGTCGATGACCTGATAGTCTTCGCGTCGTTTGATGTAGTGTTCCAACGTGATCTGCGTTCCGTAGCCACCGCCGCCGGTGCGCTTGGCCGTGACCTCGCCGAGGGGCGTGCGAACACGTTCGTACGCGACCGCGCGTCCGTCCTCTTCGACCGTCCGCGTCTCGATCTGAACGTTGGGAGCATGTTCCGAATGGACTCCGATGCGAACGCACAGTCCCAACCCGATCTCGCGCAGCCGCCGCTCCCTGGCGCCGCGCAACAGCATCTGTTGATAGATTGTGAACGGCACCTGATCGACGGGCTGACCGTGCAAGGCCGCCACCACTCGCTCGCGTGGAGTCACCGGTCACCTCCGCTTGAACTTCGAATCACCATTCATGCAGCACTATGGTACGGGACACCAAAGGTATTACAATCGTGGCGTGGCGAAGTCGCGAAACACTTTTGACGGACTGCTGAATCTGAACAAGCCCCCGGGCATCAGTTCGGGCAAGGCGTTGGACCGCGTGCGAGGCATCACGGGCGTGCGAAAGTCCGGACACAGCGGCACGCTCGATCCGCTCGCATCCGGCGTTCTCGTGATTTGCATGGGACGCGGAACGAAGCTCGTCGAGAAGCTGATGGATCAGCCGAAACGGTACACGGCCGTTGCCCGGCTCGACGTCACGAGTGCTTCCCACGACGCCGAGACCGCGTTCGAGCCTGTCGCCGTCGTCTCGCCGCCGTCCCGTGACGAGGTACTCGCCGCGCTGAAGGAGTTCGAGGGCGACATCGAGCAGGTCCCGCCCATCTTCAGCGCGCTGAAGATCGACGGGCGCTGTGCCTACACGCTGGCCCGCAACAACAAGGCAGTTGAACTCAAGGCACGAAGGGTTCGTGTTTACTGGCTTCATCTTCGCCGATACGAGTGGCCGGAGGTGGAGTTCGAGATGTGCTGCGGCCGCGGGACCTATGTGCGTTCGTTGGTCCGCGATCTGGGGCTGCGGCTCGGGGCGGGCGGTTGTCTGACAAAGCTGGATCGGGTCGCGGTCGGTCCGTACCACATCGACGGAGCCGTCACGCTGGACGAACTGAGGAAGGTCCCGCTCGAGCTGGTGGCCATCGGCTTTGAGGCGGCCCTAGAGACGCTGAACCAGCCGCCGGCGATCCCACAACGGCCCGAATAGGAGACGATCGGACCGGCCGACCCGGACGGAGGTATTCGATGAGATCATTCGCACGTCTGTCGGTTCAAGTGGTTCTGGCCTTCTGCGGTGCGGCGGTTTCCGCCGAATCGCCCTCGTCGACCTGTCGCGCCGGCACGCCGCCGAACATCGTCATCATTGTCGCGGACGACCTCGGCTTTTCCGACATCGGATGCTACGGCGGCGAAATCCGGACGCCCAACCTCGATACGCTCGCCGCCAATGGCCTTCGGTTCACTCAGTTTTACAACACCGCGCGATGCTGGCCGACGCGTTCGGCCCTCCTGACCGGCTACTATCCCCAGCAGATCCGCATGGACCCGCCGCACGGCAGGCTCCCGCAGTGGACGCGCGTGCTTCCTCACTACCTCAAACCGCTGGGCTACCGCTGCTATCACTCGGGTAAGTGGCACTTCAATGGTGCTCCGAAGGCGGTGGCCGACGGCGGCTTCGATCACTCGTACAAGCTCGACGATCACGACCGCTACTTCCATCCGCGGAATCATCTTGAAGACGATCGACCCCTTCCGCCCGTCAAGCCGAACACCGGCTTCTATGCCACGACCTACATCGCCGGTCATGCCATCCGTTGCCTGAAGGAACACCATGAGAAGCACTCGGACAAGCCCTTCTTCAGCTATGTCGCCTTCACATCTCCGCATTTCCCGCTCCATGCACTTCAGGAGGATATCGACACCTATCGCGAGCGATACCTGGAAGGGTGGGACGTCATCCGCGATCGGCGATGGAAGCGGCTGCAGGAGTCGGGGATCGCCCATGGCACGCGGGCGCTGCCCGACGCGAAGCTCACGCCTCGGTACATGAAACCCGATTTGCCCGACAAGATCGGACCGGGCGAGGTCCTTCACGCCGTTCCGTGGGACGGCCTGACCCAGGAGCAGAAACGGCTCCAGGCCACCAAGATGGCCATTCATGCCGCGATGGTCGATCGCATGGACCGCGAGATCGGTCGCCTCCTCGATCAGCTCCGCGCGATGAAAGCGTGGGAGAACACCGTCGTCTTCTTCCTCTCAGACAATGGCGCGGACGCCACACTCCTGGTCCGCGGCGACGGCCACAGTCAGACGGCCGCACCGGGGTCGGCCGAGACGTTCCTGTGTCTTGGCCCCGGTTGGGCAACGGTCAGCAACACGCCGTACCGTCGGCACAAGATTTGGGTCAGCGAAGGCGGCATCTCGACGCCGCTGATCGTCCATTGGCCTAAGGGCATTCCGGCCCGCGGCGAGTTTCGCCACGATATGGGGCACGTCATCGACTTCGTTCCGACGCTGCTCGACCTGGCCGGGGGACGCCCGACGGATACCTGGAACGGCGTCTCCGTCCCGCCCCTTCCGGGCCGGAGCCTCGTCCCCGCCTTCACTCGTGACGGCGTGGTCCGGCGGCCATTCCTGTTCTTCAAGCACGAGGGAAATCGTTCGATCCGAATGGGGACCTGGAAGCTGGTCTCCGCCCAAGAAGACCATGATGTATGGGAGCTGTATGACCTTGCAAACGACCGGGGCGAGACGACAGACCTGGCGGCGAAGCACCCGGACCACGTGAGGGAGATGGAGGCCACCTGGAAACGGTTGGACGAGGAGTATCGCCGTCAGTCGGAGACGCCCTGACAAAGAACCTGGCCCGTCTTCACGGCAGCCACTGATGAAGCGAGCGCGTCATGACTATGAAGGTCCCCAAGGGTTTTTCCCTTACCACATTCCTGATGGCTTGTCTGTTCGGTACTTCACCTGTCGCCGCGGAATCCGGGCAGTCAAACCGGCCGACTGCCGGCCCCGGCACACCCGCCGACGTTTTCGACCTGTCGCAAATCCGCCGCGAGGCGCGTGCCTACGCCGACGCCCTGCAGGTTCCGGGCAGGCCCTACGGCTGCTATCAGGACCCGCGTCAGAACGAGCCGTCGCTGTACGCCTCGTGCGACGTGGCCCACATGCGCACCATCATGGGTGAGGATCTGACTGAGACGCTGACGCCGACCCAGCGCAACGAGTGGATCGCCCACATCAATTCCTTCGCCAAACCGGATGGTACCTACGGCCCGCCGCGCGAGAAGCATTCCCACCAGCACGCCAACGGGATGGTCATCGGTGCGTTGGGCGCGCTCGGCGGTCGACAGAGGTACCCGGTCCACTTCTACGCCGATTTCGACACGCCGGAGAAGATCGGCCCCTGGCTGGAGAAGATCGACTGGTGTCATCAGTGGGGCGGCTCGCACCTGTTTTGGGGCGGGATGCACTGCTTCAGCATGAGTCGCCGCTGCACGCCGGCCTGGCTCGACGCGGCCTTCGCGTGGCTCGACGCCAACCTCGACCCGCAGACCGGCTGGTGGCGCAAGGGTGTGGCCGCGTTCACGCCCTACGAGCCGCTCGGCGGCGCTGCGCACATCTGGCCGATCTATCAGCATCACAAGCGACGGTTCCCTTATCCCGAGCGCGTGATCGACAGCATCCTTGCGTTGCAGAAACCCGACGGCTCTTGGCTGGGTTTCGGGAACTACATGGATCTCGACGCGCTCTACGGACTGACTTACATGGGTTCGCTCGCGCCCCACTACCGCCGAGCCAACATTCTGGAGGCAGCGAGGAAGCACGGCGCCGGTCTGATCAAGCGGTGGCCCCGATTCCTTGCCGGCAAATCGGACCTGCACAACCTGCTCAGCGCGGTAGGTGAATTCGGCCTGCTCAACCAGTTGCTTCCGGAAACGTATAAGGACAGTATCCGCTGGACCGACATTTTCAGCGACGTCCGCCTCTACAACACCCGCATGGTCGAAGCCGAGTAGGGGATGTGCCTGCTGCAATCAGAGCCGCGTCGCGCAAGCGACCGGACAACTTGTGGGCTGTGTTCTGCCTACCCCAATTAGAGCCGCGACCGTAAGGGAGCCAAGCCGACGCGTTCTACTCGTCGCATCCCTACGGAGCCGGGCTGTGTCAACCCGGTGCAAGTCTCGTAGGGCGGGGTTTACCCGCCAGTGCGATTCACTGTCCGATCCTGCCCAATTCAATCGTCAGGAAATGAAACTCGGCCTTGAATCCGCCGCCCTTGGGGCTGCATGCGTATAGCCCGCACTGGGCAGGGGCGTCGGAGCGGAGGTCGTGGAGATGCGCCGCGCGGAGCGGCGACCAACTCTTGTCCGTCCCGTTGTCTGAGCATTCGACGAAGCAATCGTTCGCCTCGCGACGAACGCGCAACCAGATCTCGTTCCGATCGGCCGCGAAGCCCTGCGTAGACCAGTCGGAGTATCCGTGGTTGGTCACCACGGCCCCCAGCATGTTGGGCCCGCCGGGGATGTACTCCACCGACGTCTTCAGCCAGCAGTCCGTCGACATCCGCACCATCAGCCCCGCCTGGTCGTATTGGTTAGCCGGGTGAAACCGAACGCGGGTCATCAGGATCATGTCACCGGCCACCTCGGCGTAGAGAAGATGCCCATTGTCGGCCTGGAAGCCATAATGCGTCTTTTGCCAGAAGTCGGTCTGCGCGTCGGGTTCGACAACCAGTACGCCGCGCGAAACATCGACGGACCACTTCGCCGGCGCACAGAACCACTTCAGCCGGTCGTCCAACGTCGGCTTTCGAAACTCCTCGTTGAGCATGGGCCGGCTCACGGGGTGCACCTCGATACGCGATTCCGGTCATTCACCTGAGGCGGCCATGGTATGGCGCGACACGATCGGAATCCACCGATCGTCATGTCATCCGGTCATATGTCCATCGGGCCGGGCAATTTGCCTTTGACAGCCCCAAATCAACGATCCTATCATGTCGCCCATGAGTGGATTCGGTCATCGGAGCACCGCCAAGTCACAACGGGCCTATGAGGCCGCCTGCCGCGTATTACCCGGCGGGGTCGATTCGCCGGTCCGGGCGTTCGGGGCCGTCGGGGGCACGCCTCGATTCATCGATCGGGCCAAGGGGGCCATCCTCACCGACATCGACGGCAACACCTACATCGACTACGTCGGCTCCTGGGGCCCCATGATCTTGGGCCATTGCGACGATCGAGTAGAGGCCGCCATCAGCAAGGCCCTGGACAAGGGGTCCAGTTTCGGCGCGCCCACAACGCTGGAGACCTGCCTGGCCGAAATGGTTATAGAGGCCCTTCCCAGCATCGAGCTGGTTCGTTTCGTCAACAGCGGCACCGAGGCGACGATGAGCGCGATCCGCCTGGCTCGCGGGGTCACCGGGCGGGACGCGGTGGTCAAGATCGAGGGCTGCTACCATGGCCACGTCGATTCGTTGCTGGTCTCCGCGGGTTCGGGCGCCACGACGTTCGGCACGCCCAGTTCGCCGGGGGTTCCTGCATCCACGGCGGGCACCACGTTGGTGGTTCCGTTCAACGATCTGGCGGCCACACAGACCGTCTTCGATGCTCATGGCGATCACATCGCTTGCCTCATCGTGGAGCCGATCGCCGGCAACATGGGCTGCGTTCCGCCGGCCGAAGGGTATCTGCAGGGGCTTCGCAGACTGTGTGACAAGAGCGGCGCCCTCCTCATCTTCGACGAGGTGATGACGGGGTTCCGCGTGTCCTACGGCGGCGCGCAAAAACTCTATGGCGTGCAACCGGATCTGACCTGTCTGGGTAAGATCATCGGAGGCGGTCTGCCGGTCGGCGCCTACGGCGGGCGGCGGGACATCATGAGATTGATCTCGCCGCTGGGACCCGTTTACCAGGCAGGTACGCTGAGTGGGAATCCCTTGGCGATGGCGGCCGGCATCGCCACTCTCGAGGCGCTCAAGCAACCGGGCGTGTACGAAACCCTGGAGGCTTCGTCCGGCACGTTGGCGGCCGGCCTGGCGGATGCGGCTCGCAATGCGAGCGTGCCCACCTATCAGACACGCGTGGGTAGCATGATGTGTACGTTCTTCACTCAAGGACCTGTGATCGATTACGCCTCCGCCAAGCTGTCCGATACGGCGGCCTACGGGCGGTTCTTCCACGCGATGCTTGACCGCGGCGTCTATCTCGCGCCGTCCCAGTTTGAATGTGCCTTTGTTTCAACGGCGCATACGGACGAATGGATCGAACGGACGGTTGAAGCCGCCTCGGAGGCCTTTGCGTCATTGTGAGATCATGGAACAACGACCCACGTCGGAACTGACGGTCCTTCGGGATTACCTCGGCGCCTTTTCGGCCGTGTTGAAGGCCCGTTTGATTTTCCTCATCGTTGTCGTGCTTAGCCTGCTGAGCCATATCGGGGCGTACTCGCTCGGCCGGTGGGGCGATGCGCTGGAGGAGAAGGTCCGCGAAGTCGGAGAGGCATCGCGGGCAAAACCCAAGACCCCGATCGACGAGAACCTTCTGATCCCGCGAATCCCGGCGCCCCAGGCCGACGCGACGAGCACAACACCTTCCGCGACGAAATCCGCCGCGACCAAGCCGGCGACGACCCAGAAGGTCGTGGGCGTCAAAGTCCCGTCGCGAAAGATTACCCGCGACGGCCAGATCTACCTGGAACAGCAGATCGGTATCGTACTGCCCCTGGCGCGATTCGCCGGGCTTGCGGCGGCCGGCCTGCTCGTGTTGACCTACCTCATCGGCGTCAACATCTGCCTGGCCGGTCGGATGGGCGGCATCTGCCACGCAACCTCCGCGTTCTTCTGGTCCATAGCCCTGATCGTGCTGCTCTTTCCCTGGCGACACATTGTGCCCGGTGCGACGATCGACCTGCCCGATGCGTTCTTCACCCTCGACCAGCTCAAGCAAGGCTTGCTGGAACCTCTTCCGGATATGCTGTCAATGGTGCGTCACTATGGGCGCTTCATCGGTTGCCCGGTGCTCGCGATGCTCGTCTCGCTCGTGTCGGGGGTTCGGCTGTGGCTGGCCTTCCGACAGGTCACATTGGCGGTGGAACCGCTGGTCCAAATGAAAGTACTCTGAGTGCTCCGTCACCTTTGGCAGATTGTTGCCTATGCCCTCATGCTCATCCTGGGGGCCTACGTCTCCCTAACCGCCGCCATCGGTGCTCCGCAACTGTTCGTTCCGAGGATCCTGGCGTCGGTGTTCCTCGTGGTCCTCCTCGTGGTGGCGACGTATACGGCGAGAATGCTCCGCTATCAGTGGCCGACGGTCGTGCTGGTCATCCTGACGCTCGTCGGCCTGAATCTCACCGGCGTCATGACCTCTCTGATGGCCGGCGGCGCCCAAGCGGGAGGGTTCCTGGACCGCGCCTGCCGGCCCGACGGTGAATCCAATCTCTGTCAGCAGGCCTTTCAGAGCCGTTGGGGCGGCATTCCGCTGGGAACGCGACCCCAATCCCCACGCATCTCCCTCCTCGTGGTTGGCATGGTCTTCTACACCGCATTGCTGATGTGGTTCCTCGTCATCGGACGACCTGCCCCGACCGACCGATGGCATCATGCCTTTCCCCTGTGCGTCACAGCCGTCGCGATGCCGGCGGCGGCCTTCCTGATCTATGTGATGTACGCGCGGTTAGCCGGACCGTGCCCTCTCTGCATGGGTAGCCACATCGTGACGGTTCTGCTCTTCTTGGTCACTGCGCTGGCTTGGCCACGGGGGGGGAAGGTCACCGATGCCGCCGTCGCGACAGGGGAGTTGCCCAACGCACAGACGGCAACAGTGGCCTCCTCCCCCGTCGCCCTCTATGCTGCTTCCTGGCATCGCGTGGTGACGGCGCTCGTTCTGGCCGCCGTTGTCTCCTCGTTGGGCGCTTTTGCGAGCACCAATATAGACTTACAGAGAAGAAGCGAACGGCTGGACAAGGCCCTAACGGAGATCATTAACAATCCCGACTATGTCCGCTGGGACTTTGATCGCCAGCCGGTGGCTGCAATCAAGCCTCAGCCGGACGATAGCGTGCGAGGCCCCGAATCGGCACCCTTCATCGCGATCGCATACGGCGACTTCCAGTGCCCCAACTGCCGGCAACTGGCCCAGCGACTGGATGAGGTGCAAGCGAAGTATCCCGGCAAGCTGCGTGTGGTCTTCCGCCACTTTCCGCTAGATCACTCGTGCAACGCGATGACCACGACTTATATGCATGCCTTCAGTTGTCAGGCCGCCCGCGCGGTCGAGGCCGCCCGGCTCGTCGGCGGAAACCAGGCCTTCTGGAAAATGCACGACGCCATCTTCGCCCGCCAGGCCGACCTCGACATGCGACCCTACGCCCAAATCGCCGAACAGATCGGTCTGGATCGACAACGGTTCATGGATGAGATGAACAGCGACCGTTCGTTGCAGCGGATCCGGGCGCAGATTGAGGGTTCCGAGCCACTCCAGGTGTCGCAGACGCCCGTCATGTATTTGAACGGTCGTCGCGTTCGCCTTTGGGACTCCATGACGTTCTGGCAGGCGGTTCTCGAAGGAACGTCCGCAAGCCGACCCGCCTCCACGCCGACCGCGTCGCGACCGTAATCCGGACCCGAACCGTCCCGGTCCGGTTGACACTGCGGAGCTGGCCTGCCGGCGGCTCGTCCGCCAGTGACACCGTCGGGCAGTATGGTCCACCACAAGCTTCTCGGCTCTGTCGGTTGAGCGCAATGCGAGAAAGTCAAGCGACAATGAAGTGGCGGCGTCTTGGGGGCAGTGTCTGGGGTTCGCCCGCAATGTACGGCACACATGGCCACCGCCGAGCCGCTCCACGACCATTGGCAGCCGTACTATTGCAGTCAGTACTGCGAAAGGCTGCACTAACCTTATCTCCCCAAGGTCAGATTCTTGCTTACCAGGAAAGGAAAAACACCATGAGGGCGGGCAGATTCGCTCTAGACTCTGTGTTGGCTGTGATTACCGCGATGATCCTGGTCCGCTGTACGCCGCCGCGTCCGCCGGCGAAGACATCCTACGTATATGAAGCTGTGGAATGCACGATCGACACGCCGAACGGCTTCGGGGTGGTGCTGCGTTCACGAGGGACAGGGCACGGCACGGGCGAATCCTACTTCGACATCTACATCTCAAATCCCACCAGCACCCCATCAACGACGGCGTTCCTCGGCGATCCGGTCTGGTTCGAGTACGCCCTGAGCCTTCGAGACGCCCTCCAGCAGACCAGTGACACCGACGGCCGGGTCGGCAGTCTGCCCACTACGGATGCGAACTACTACCTGGACTTCAATGGCGGTTCCGACATGGGCGGCGTGACGTTTCAGTTCGGCACCGGTACGCTCGCGTCGTCCGCCCAGAAGGCCATCCAGGCCAATCATCACTCCAAGTTGCCGCGGCAAATGGGCTCCGAGCCGCTATGGATTGACGTTGAACCCGGCGGAGACGTGTTCCTCGACAGCACTATGGGGAAGGTCAACACATATGGGGCACTATTCTGGGATGGTAGCAAGTGCGTGACCAACGACACGGCGGCGCACGCGTACTTTCTTAGGTTGATAAACGGTGAGAGGCTGAAGATTCACAACGTCGTGGCCGTCGGCTCCGCGCCGGGCACGCAAGCGGAGGTGTACAACCTGAATGGCTACCGGATCGTCCAGGGCACGTATACCTACACGGTGGCCAAGGCGACCGGAGGTGGCGTGGCGAACCTCGGCTCTTCATTCCCTGTGCAATTCAGCGTCCAATTCACCGACAACGTTGGCCAGGTACAGGAACTGAGACTCTCGCCCGGCCTGGTCAGCCAGACGGAGCAATAGCGGAAGAGAGAATTCTGAGTTCTGAATTCCCAGGTTGTTCTCGGACAAGGTACCATACCGCACCGCCAGGCCTTCCCTGTGGAGATCGCAACGTGTCACCGGAAATCTGCCCCTCGCGGCACGCGTGGGTCCTCAATAACTGGTTGCGGCGGCTGATCCAGAATCCAGATCGCCTTCTGGCGTCGTACGTGCGTGCGGGTCAGGTCGTCGCCGATGTCGGTTGCGGGCCAGGGTTCTTCACGATCGCGATGGCCAGGCTGGTCGGCCCGACGGGCCGCGTGATCGCCGCCGACGTGCAGCCGGAGATGTTCGAGATGACCCGTCGTCACGCCCGCCGCGCGGGTATCGAGGACCGAATCACGTTTCTCCGCTGCGAGCGGGATCGGATCGGCCTGTCGGAGCCGGTGGATCTTGTCCTGGCGTTCTACGTGGTCCACGAGGTGCCGGACCGGGCGAGGTTCTTTGCCGAGATCCGATCGATGCTGAAGCCGGACGGGTCGTTTCTGTTCGTCGAACCGAAGATACACGTTTCGCCCGCGCAGTTCCAGGAATCGGTTCGCCTGGCCACGGAGGCGGGGCTGGCCCTATCGTCCCGACCATCGATGCGATTCAGCCGTGCCTGTCTCTTCAGGCCCGAGCCGTATGGCACACCCGATCGGAATGTGCCATGACGACGGGCGGGTCCGGTCTTTCGTTCACCTGCTTGACCTTGCGGCAATTCCCGGGACAATATCGGTGAGATTCCCGGAGCCGCGGAAACGTCTACATGGAGGCCTTTGCTATGGCGCGTCGAATGCGATCGATAATCGCGGGACTTCTGGTACTCGTTCCGAGCGCGTGTGCCGTGGCCGAAGACGTACCGCGCCCTGAGAGCAACATCGTGACCGTCGAAGTCGACGGCGAGGGGACGGACCCGGAATCCGCCAAGGCGGATGCCCTTCGCAAGGCCGTCGAGAGGGCCGGCAAGCAGGAGATCGCCTCGTTCAGCCAGGCCGAGAACTTTACGCTCATCCGCGACACCATCTACAGCCGCAGCGAAGGCATCGTCGTCGACTACAAGATCATCAAAGAGGGTCCCGCCGTCGGCGGCACCTACTTCTGCAAGATCCAGGCTAAGGTCGACAAGAAGGCAATCGCCACGAGTTGGGGCGAGGTGCAGAACGTCCTCGACCAGATCGGCCGTCCGAAGATCATGGTTTTCGTCCAGGAGAAGATCGACGGCCGGCTCGACACGAGCAGCATCCTCGAGAGCAAGATCGAGGAGCGGTTGGTCAAGTCGGGCTTTGACGTTGTCGCCCAGGCGGCCGTCGAGGAGATCGCCAAGAAGGAGAAGGCCGACGCCGCCGCCGAAGACAATACCAAGAAGGTGCAGGCCATCGCCAAGAACTTCCACGCCCAGATTTACATCATGGGCTTCGCCAACGCCAACTTCGCCGAGATCGCCGACCTCTACGGCGTGTCGGCGGCCATGTACAACTGCGACGCGATGATCAAGTGCTACTACACGGACAGCGGTCGTCTCTTGGCCAGTGAGTCGCTTCCGGTCACCCGTCGCGGCGCCCGGGGCAAGGCCAGCCAAAGCCCGCAGGCGGCCAAGGCCGCCCTCGCCGCCGCCGGCGAGGCCATCGTCGAGAAGATGTACGCCGCCGTCATGAAGCACTGGTGCACCCTGACGAGCGCGGGCGGCGACATCGTCCTCGAGGTTTCCGGCGCCAAGTTCGCCCAGGCGAACAAGATCAAGAAGGCACTCACCGAACTGGCCCCCATCGTGCAGAAAGTCCACATGGATTTCAGCAAGAACACGGCCACCTACCGCATTGTGGCCAAGTCCACCGGCGAGGAACTGGCGAGCAAGCTGGCCGAGGGAGAATTCGAGAAGCTGATGGACATCAACGACGTAACGCTTAACCGCATCCAAGCCAAGGCAAAAGGGGCGGAATAGAGACCGAGGGGGTTCTCACATCCCGGGGGCCTGGGCTTCTCGACTCCGTACGGGATCCGCCATCGGCGAATTGAGGGCTGGATGGCTGCGGTCGTCGATTCGCCGACGGAGGCCGGGCTGCCGACAACTCCCAACGAGTGATTGAGGTCCGGGTTTCCGTGTTGCTCCCTATGCCTCGGTCCAGGAGCCTTCCTATTGCGCCCCACCGGCGACGCCGATCCGGGCGACGGGTACGGTAACCTGGACGGTCCGAACATGTTGTGTTCCCGCTTTGGTTTTGAGGGTAAGTTGGACCTTGTACGTCCCCGGATTGCTGTAGAGGTGTCCCGGCGATGGCTCCTTTGAAATCGAACCGTCGCCGAAGTTCCAGAGGTAGGCGGCGGCCTCCGGAGCCGATCGGACCTGGAACTTGACGGACATCAGTTGATCGCTCCGTGCGGCGGTGGCGGTTACGATGATCCAGGGGTACTCGCGGACGCATCGCTGGAAGAACTGATAAGCGACTTCGGGCAGCAGCCGGTGCGTTCCGCTAAGTTCCTGTGGAATCGCGTAGCTCATCCGCTGCTCACGTAACCAGGAAATCGCGTCCTCGGCCTGCGACTTGAGCAGGTCCGTGATACCGTAGGATATTTGCACCGGCTGATAGGTGTCGAGGTACGGTTTGGTGGCCTCGACGAATCGGCGGTCGAAGTTGCCCTGATGGACGGCCAGCGCGCGAAAGACTTCCGGATGTCGCAGGCCGGTATAGAGCACCGCGTAACCGCCCCCCGACCAGCCGGTGATGAAGATTCGTGATGGGTCGATGTTGTAAGCCGGTTGCAGCCGCTCGACGATTGAGAGGATGACCTTCTCGTCGTGTGTCTGCTTCTTGATCTGATCCTTGACGATGGGGAAGAGCCGATCGCTCGCCGTCCCCTTCAGGACGGGCGCGGCGACGATGACGCCCTTGCTCTCGACGACCTCGGACCATTTTCCGATCTGTTGGATGGCGGTGTCCCAGGGGGGCGTGCCGTGGCAGGTAATGATGAGTGCCCACTGTTTCTGGGGGGTGTGCTTGGAGGGAACGGCGAGGTAATACTTGGCGCCGGTCTCGGGTTCCACGTCATGAGACACTCGCGCGTCGCCTCCTATTTTGGGCAACGTGTCGCATCCGGCCAGGCAGACGAACGTCACGACGACGCCGAGCACTATCAGCGCAACGAGCGGGCTCATACCTCGCATAACCATTGCTCCAGAGAAGTCAGAGGCATCGGTGTGAGTCTCGATCCTCCGAATGCCGTGTATGTTAACCGGGGGACGACGGCGTCTGAAGCGCTTCTTTGGAAGGGGCGGGCGAGGGCGCTGTTGACCCGTCATACAGAGCTTTCTCGACCCGCGAGCCGGCCGGTCTGGAAGGACATCCGCCCTTTTCAAGTGATTTGCACCAATCTGGGCGAATGGGTATCATCACGCGAACGGGTATCATCAGGCGCACGTCGGGCGGTTAGCTCAATTGGTCAGAGCGCCTGCCTTACAAGCAGGAGGTCGGCGGTTCGAGTCCGCCACCGCCCAGTCAGAAGTGTTGTTGTCGGATGTGGGGGCAATCGAGGATAGTCTCCTTAGCTACCCGAAGCGTATCGGGGGCAGGCGTGGGAACTGGCATAAAGGCTGACGATGGCTAGCAGCGAGTACAACCATGAGTGAAATCCAAGAGAACCGGGCGTCGCGTCGCGAGTTCCTCAACCGATCGGGGCGGATTGCTGCCGCTTCTGTATTGGGGGTGACGGCCGTCCCCGCGGTCCATGCGGCGGAGGACAACACGATCAAGGTTGCATTGGTCGGCTGCGGGGGACGAGGGAGTGGGGCTGCGGTCAACGCGTTGTCGACCAAGAGCGGGCCGATCAAGCTGGTGGCGATGGCCGACGTGTTCGAGGATCGGCTTCAATCCAGCCATAAGAACCTGACGGAGCTGGTCGGCAAGCAGATGGACGTGCCCAAGGATCGCCAGTTCATCGGGTTCGATGCGTACAAGAAGGCCATTGACTGTCTGGATGAGACCGGTCTGGTACTGTTGGCGACGCCGCCGGCCTTTCGGCCGCTTCACCTCGAGTATGCGGTGGCCAAAGGCCGAAACGTCTTCATGGAAAAATCGTTTGCGGTCGACGGTCCGGGGATTCGTCGGGTTCTGAAAGCCGGCCAGGAGGCTTCGAAGAAGAACCTGAAGATCGCCGGCGGGCTGATGAGCCGACATTACACGCCGCTGGTACAAGCCGTCGAGCAGATCCACGGCGGCAAGATCGGCAACGTCATCACCTGTTGGGCATACCGCGAACATGGTCCGGTGGGAATGTGGCCGAAGTCGGCGGGCATGACTGAAATGGCCCACCAGATTCGCAACTACAGCAACTTCACCTGGCTGAACGGCAGCTTCATGCTGGACTGGATGATTCACAACCTCGACGTGTGCTGCTGGGTCAAGGATGCGTGGCCGGAGTCGGCACAGGGGCAAGGCGGCCGCCAAGTTCGCACGACGGCCGACCAGTTGTTCGACCACTATGCGGTGGAGTATTCGTTTGCCGACGGGACGCGGATGTTCGGCCAGGGTCGGCATATGGATAAGTGCTGGGGCTTCTGGGGTGTCGTGATTCACGGGGCGAACGGCTCGGCGGTGCTGGGCGAAGGGATACGTGACCCGCTTATCTACAAGGGACACAACCGAACGAAGGAAAACATCGTCTGGCGGTACAACGGCGAGAAGGTCGATCCGTACCAGTTGGAGCTCGATCTGCTGGTGGAGGCGATTCGGCAGAACAAGCCCTACAACGAGACGGAGCGGTGCGCCTATGCGGCGCTGGCGGGGATTCTCGGGCGGATGGCGGCCGAGTCGGGCCAGGAGATTACCTGGAAGGAGGCGCTGGCATCGGATCTGGTGCAGGCTCCGGGGTTGGAGAATTTCACGATGGACACCAACCCGCCGGTGGTGCCCGACGCGAACGGTCAGTATCCGATTGCGATGCCGGGGCGTACGAAGGTGCTTTGAGTGCCGGCGTGCCGGTCCACCGAGAAGGGGGGGCAGGTCTTCACTTTTCATTTGTGCTGCCCCTGCTGCCCGCCGGGTTGCCGCAGACCAAAAACGAAAAATGAAGACCTGACCCCATCCTGTCTGAGGACTTGCGCTAGAATCCATGATCTGCCGGTCTTAGCCCCTTCTTGTGCTTGCCATTGCCGATCGGGTTCGGGTCGTACTTGCCGACGAGATCCACATGGCTCTTCGCCGGGATCTTGTCCTCCATGCCCACGCACCAATAGCACGCATTGACCAGCAGCCGCCGGAATCCTTCGCTTTTCAGATCGGCCGCGTGCCCCATTGTCGTGGTGAAGACCCGAGCCGCCTTGCCCTGATCGCCGGTGTATGTCTTGGTCCACGCGATCGGCACCAGCTCCTTCTTAGGGTTCGGCTTGTCGTCCGGTTTCATCCCGAGCAGCACTTGCCCCATGACCAGCGGCTTGCAGTCGCCGTGAAGCTTCTCCAGGCCGTAGACGTCAGACGGGCCCCAAATGTCCTCGACCCCTCGTACGATCGGATGATCCTTCATGCCTTCGGCGATCAGCCCGCGCGTGCTCTCCTTCTGGTGATCACCATAGTGGCTGATCCACGTCTCGCCCAACACCTCGCGCCCCCAGCCTCCTCCGGATTTCCCCGAACGGAAACTGTATATGGCATAGGGGCTGTCCGGACGCTTCACGTAGTTGAACGCATGCGTGGCCGTTCTCAGCCCCACGATCGGCCGGCCGGAGTTGGTGTAGTCGATGATGTGCTTCATCTGCTCGTCCGGCAGCTCTCGGAATCGCGTGAAGATCACCATCAGATCCGCGTCCTTCAGGGCCTCGAGCCCGGGGATGTTGTCGAGCGTGTGCGGATCGATCTCGCCCGTTTTCTTGTTGATCGGGAACAGCACCGTACACTTGAAACCGTGGTGCTTCGCCGCGATCTTGGCCAACTGCGGCATCAGCTCCTCTGAGCGATATTCGTCGTCGCCGGTCACGAAGACGATGTGCTTGCCCTTGCCCGGCCCGTCTTCGCCGTCCAGCACGATCCACCGATCGTCCGCGATTACGAACCGGCCTGATAGAAGGGCCAGTCCCATGATCGTTACGACTCCCAGTTGTCCGGAATGTCTAACCTTGCCCATCGTTTTTCCTTTCATCCGTAGACAGCCTCTTCGTCGATGAGGGGGACGTCATGCTAACCGAGCGCGGGGACCGCGTACAACGTGCCTCGTTGGGCTGTGTCGCGGTGGAACTGGCCTTTCGGGCAGTTCCCGCACAAACCTCGGCGAGCAGAACTGTTGCACGGGGCCGGACGTTCCTATCGAGGACTCCCTCCTCGTTGACCACATGCCGCAGAGGTCGCCGGCATCGCGACCTCTCGTATCTCGAACACCTTGGGCCATCGCTTGCCGGTGACGAAGATGCGGTCATTCTTGGCGTCGTAGGCGATGCCGTTGGGCGAGCCTACCAGCAATCGCTCGAGCGGCGACAACAGGCCGGAGATGTCGATCCAGGAAACAACCTGGCCCGTGGCGGGCGAAATGCGGGCGATGCGATACTGCCGCCATACGTTCGCCCAGATTTCGCCACGGACAAACTCCAGTTCGTTCAAGTTGGGGACCGGCACACCGCCGTCGGTGACTCGAACGCGCCTGATTTCGGCAAGCGTGTCCGGTTCACGGAAATAGAGCGTGGCCGAGCCGTCGCTCATGATGAGGTGGGTTCCGTCATGCGTCAGACCCCATCCCGCCGTGGGATAGGAAAACGTCGACAGCAGGCGGAATGATGGGCGGTCGTAGACGAAGCCGGTCTTCGATCTCCAGGTGAGCTGGATGAGCCTGTCCCCCCGGAGCGTGATGCCCTCGCCGAAGTATTTCCAGGGCAGGCGGTGTTGCCGCAGGACCTTGCCGGTGGCCAATTCCACGCGGCGGACGGACGAGCGCCCGTTGAGCCCCGTGCCTTCGTAGAGTTCCCCGTCACCGTAAGCGAGGCCTTGTGTGAATGCATTCGTGTCGTGCGGAAAGGCATTGACGGCCTCGTAACGGCGAATCCCGGCAGAAGGCGACTGGGCGGCGGAACAGCCCCCCAGCAGGCAGAGTGCGACCGGCAGGGCAAAACGCGAACACCGGTGCGTGGAAGCCGACGCAAAGCATCGGTCGGAAAGCACGGTCTGCGCCTCCTGGCCCGGAACAGAGGTCCAATTGCCGCGAAAAGCCCAAGCGGCAACCGTACGGCGCCGCCAAGGTATCGGCTGTATCGGTGAACCGATTCTATGACCGCCAAAGAACCGCACAGAGGTCTCGCACCAAGCCGGGCGTCAGGATGCCGGGCCAAAGCAAGGCGTAGACATCGACCACGCGACTCGGAACGAACTTGGCGCGAAACTGCTGTAACCCGGAGAACCTGAACAGGCGATCAAAATGCCCTATCACACGCCCCCGGATGCCTCTGTCCTGCGGTCGCTGCTCGCATCGGGGCAGGTTGGGGTCGTAGAAGGGAACGATTCCGCCCGTGACGAAATCCAGTCCCTCTCTCTGAAAGACCGCCATGGCCGTTACGATGTTCAGTTCGTTGCTGCCCCGCAGGGCATCGGGCCTGCGGACAAGATCTTGCAGGTACTGCCCCCTAAGACTGACGGGCGAGCAGACCAGGAGGCTCTCGACACGTTCGTCTCCCTCGACGATGAAGTACCGCCGATATTGCGGACTCTCGAGTGGGGCCGTCCGCAGAAAGGATCGGCTCCGGCGCTCGGGGCGTGCCCTCATCCATGCCTCGGTCACGTCTTCAATGCTTTTTCGGATGTCGGCATCCCGGAGCGGATAGACTTCCCTGGCGATCCCCCCATGTTTGCGAGCATGATTGCAGGCTTGCCGGATTTCTTCGCCGGCCTTTCCGCGGATGTGCCACGTTTTCAAATCGTAGAACGGCTCGGTACCCAACCAGAAAGACTGGAAGCTGTCTTTGGGCAGCATCTCGACGATCGCCCGGCTCATGCCCAGCAGCAGGGCATGCTTGCCGTGCGCGGCCGCATACCTTCGAAAGTCGCGGATGATTTCCATCGCATCTTCCGGCGGCCCGACCGGGTCGCGCCAGCCGATCAATGTTGACGACCACTCTTGGAAGGGCAGAAAGGCTCGTCGACCGGACCCCCACAAAAACTGCCAGGGATCGTCTGAAAGGGCATGCACCTGGCAGGAGAGCGTTGAACACCGATCCAACAGTTCCGCGACGGCTGAGGTACCGTCTCGGGACGACGTAATGTCGAAGCCCGTCGTAGGGGCATGCCGCGCCATGCGCGAGAACCGGCGCAGCGATAACTTGCCGAGCTCCGTCAGCCTCCTGCCCAATGGGCGCCGACGGCTCAAACGAGGCAGACCTAAGCCTTCTATGCTCGATGACACTCAACCCCCTGGTCCGCTCACGGACACTGCGGACGTCGGAGTCGATTATCCTCGACGCCACCCGCGTTGCAAAGACCCAGCACGTGATCACCCGTGGGGGGATCGCGCATGCGGCCGCACTCCTTCATGTTGATTTCCATTGACGAACGCCTTACGGATCCGAGGCTCGGGTGTTGCCGTTCGGGCAAGGTGTTGAAGGGGTGCGAGGCGGCGGTATACTGCCCGTGTATCGGACCATCACCAGCCGAACCGTCAAAGGAGAAACGGTCATGACGCCGAAACCCATCGTATCAGGAGCCCTGCTTGTCATCTTCGCGTTCTCGGCAACCCCGGGCGCCCTCGCCGACTTCGACAAACCGGTCATCAAGGAATGGTCGCAGACGGAGAAGAACGAGCAAGGCAGGGACACCAAGGTCTACTACCTGACTATCGACGGCGTCATGTGCCACGAAGAAGACCCCGCCAAGCAGCCTCCTCCCCCCGTCGTCACACCGGGGACCTGCAGCACCCAGGATCAACCCGGCACGGCGCCTTCCGACGCCGTCGTGCTCTTCGACGGCAAGGATCTGGAAAACTGGACCTCGACGTCCCAGGGCAAGCCGACCAAGTGGGTGGTCAAGGACGGAGCCATGATGCCCACCCCGGGTTCCGGTATGATCCGGAGCAAGCAACAGTTCGGTTCGTGCCAGTTGCACGTCGAATGGGCCACCCCCGCCAAGATCGAGGGCGAGGGGCAAGGCCGCGGTAACAGCGGCGTGTTCCTTATGGGTCAGTACGAGGTGCAGGTACTCGATTCGTACAACAACAAGACCTATCCCGACGGCCAGGCCGGCGCGATCTACGGCCGCAAGGTCCCACTCGTCAATGCGTGCCGCAAACCCGGCGAATGGCAGAGCTACGACATCATCTTTCACCGTCCCGTCTTCGAAGGAAACAAGGTGGTCAAGCGTGCGACGTTCACCGTGTTCCACAACGGCGTGCTCATCCACGACCACTACGAACTCACCGGTGGGACGCAGTGGAAGGGGCCGCATGCCGTGACGCCTTACGTGCCTCACGGCGACAAAGGCCCGATCGAGCTTCAGGACCACGGTAACCCCGTCTTGTTCCGTAACATCTGGGTTAGAGAGCTGAAGGACTAGCGCAACCGTTCCCCAGGGCGATAGGCCCGATGTGGCATGGCGATTATGCAGCCGATTGGGCCGTGCCCGGGGCATCGGACAGCACCCGAAATTGAATGCAGACAGACGGTCTTTCGTGGACGCGACGGACACATTTGTCTGTGGAAAGTCCGATCGAGCGGCTATAATAGAGCGCGATTCGGCAGACTTCGCGCGAGCCAGTTGGTTTGCCACCCATGTCACCTAGAGCAAGGTTTTTGTCGTTCGCCATATAGGGTTCAGACCCGTCCGGAAATCGCGTACTGCATGTGCGCGTCTTGAAGAGCATTGCCGGAGCCGGCGAGGGGTTGCGCATGACGGTGTTCTGTCGACCACGATCATGCCGACAGTCCGATCCAACCGACCTGCATTGTGACCGCATGGCGGGAGGGGGCTCTTGCTCAGTGCCCTCAAAAACCTGAGGCTCAGTGCCAAGATATCCCTGTTGGGGGCCGGCAGCGTGCTGATCACGGCCGTTGCGCTGGTAGCGCTGGCCGTCTGGCAGAGCGGTCAGTACAACACATTGGCCCAACACGAAGTTGACACCTTGATCAACGCGGACCTGGATCACATCATGCAAGGTGTCTACAACCTCGTCCAAACGGAGAATGAGGCGGTCCAGCAGCAGGTTGACTACAACCTCAAGGTCGCCCGGCATGTCCTGGCCAGTGCAGGCCGAGTAAGCCTTTCGAAAGACACCGTTCCTTGGACGGCGATCAACCAATTCACCCATGAGCCCACCGAGGTACATCTGCCCAAGCTGTTGGTGGGCCATCGGTGGCTGGGCCAGAATGCCGACCCCACGGTCGAGACCGCGATCGTGGATGACGTGCAAAAGCTCGTCGGCGATACGGCCACCATCTTCCAGCGCATGAACGAGCGGGGCGATATGCTGCGTGTGGCCACCACCGTCAAGACTTTGGAGGGCAGACGCGCCATCGGCACGTACATACCGGCCATCGATCCCGGGGGTACGCCCAATCCCGTGATCGCCACCGTTCGTCAACTCGAGACGTATCACGGGCGCGCGTTTGTCGTGAATGCCTGGTACCTCACCGCCTATGAACCTATCACGGACAGCGCGGGCGACCTCGTGGGAATGCTCTATGTCGGCGTCAAACAGCAAGCGGTCGAATCACGCGTGCGTCAGGCGATCCTTCAGACCACCGTCGGCAAGACAGGCTACGTGTTCGTCTTGAGCGGTACGGGTAAGGACCGCGGGCATTACGTCATTTCCAAAGACGGCCTGCGGGACGGGGAGAACATCTGGGAATCCAAGGACGCCGAGGGGCGGTACTTCATCCAAGCGATTATCCAGAGGGCCCTGGCCCTGAAGCCGGGCGAAATGGCCACCGAGCGCTATCCGTGGCAGAACATGGGTGAGTCTTCGCCCCGCTGGAAGATCGCCCGTTTCGCTTACTACGCGCCGTGGGATTGGGTAATCGGGACCAGCGCTTATGAGGACGAGCTTCAGGGCTACCAGGCTGTCCTGAGCGGCGGACGGAAGTGGATGACGAGCATCATGGCGCTGGCGGGGCTGGCGATCACGCTTGTCATCGTCGTGGTTGGTGTTCTCATCGCCCGGACCATTGCCCGCCCCGTTCGACAGATGACGGAGGCCGTGAAGACCATCATCCAAGGCAACTTGAATCAGGCGGTGGATATTCGTTCTCGCGACGAAATCGGCATCCTGACCGAAACCTTCAACTTCATGGCGGACAAACTGACGCAGACGCTGGAGGGGCTACGCAAGAGTGAACAGAGACTCCATGCCATACTCCAGGGTTCGCCGATCCCCGCGTTCGTGATCGACAAGAATCATCGGGTCATGCATTGGAATCGAGCATTGCAGGAACTCAGCGGGATCACGTCCGAAGAGGTCATGGGGACACGGGAACACTGGAGGGCGTTCTACACCAGGGAGAGGCCGTGCATGGCTGATCTCCTGGTGGACGAGAGGTCGGAGGCAATTCCCTCCTGGTATCCCGGCAAGTGCAAGAGGTCCGACCTGAGTCCCGATGCCTACGAGGCCACGGACTTCTTCCCGGAGCTGGGCGAGGCCGGTAGGTGGCTGCGATTCACCGCGGCGGCCATCAGGGACCCCGAAGGTCGCATTGTCGGCGCCGTCGAAACGCTTGAAGATATCTCGGAAAGCAAACGAGCCGAGCAAGCACTGCGAGAAAGCGAGGAGCAGTATCGCAGCCTGTTCAGCGGTGTGCCCGTGGGGCTTTATCGGTCGACGCCGGCCGGCCGGATCGTAGACGGCAACCCCGCACTGGTGGAGATGTTCGGCTACCCGAGCCGTGAGAGTCTGCTGGCCGTCAAGACACTCGACCTGTACGTGGACCCCGATGACCGTGCCCGGTGGGTGACTCAGTTGGAGCGTGAGGGGACCGTTCGGAATTTCGAGGTCAAGATGCGGCGATTCGACGGAACCGTCATCGACGTGCTTAACGCGGGCCGAATCGTGAGGGACAAAGAAGGACGGGTGCTGTGGTATGAGGGTAGTGTGGAGGACATCACCGAGCGTAAACGGGCGGAGGAAGAAAGGAGCAAGCTCGAGACTCAGCTTCGACATGCACAGAAGATGGAGGCGGTGGGGCAGCTTGCCGGCGGCGTGGCACACGACTTCAACAACATTCTGACCGCAATCCTTGGGAATGCGGAATTGATCATGAGAGACCTGGAGCTCCAATTGCCCCCGAATCATCTGCTGATCGAGGAGTTGCGCGTCGTTGAGCGGAGCGCGCTGCGAGGCGCCGGCCTCACACGTCAACTCTTGGCCTTCAGTCGCCAGCAGCTCTCGAAGCCGGCGGTCATAGACCTGAACCGCGTATTGCTTGAGTTGGACAAGATGCTTCGCAGTCTGTTGAAGGAAGACATTCACCTGAGCTTGAACGTGTCGCCCGAATCGATGTGCATTTGGGCGGACCCCGGCCAGATCGAACAGGTGGTCGTGAACCTGGTCGTCAACGCCCGCGATGCCATGCCGAGCGGCGGCCAACTGGTGGTGGAGACCTCCAAGATAGTGTTGAGTCCCAGCGACGTCGCGGCCCGTGACGATGCACGGCCGGGAGCCCACGTCGTCCTCACCGTGAGCGACACGGGAATTGGCATGACCCGGGAAACGATGGAACGGATCTTCGAGCCCTTCTACACGACGAAACCTCTTGGCGAGGGAACGGGGCTGGGGCTGGCCATGGTGTATGGAATCGTCAAGCAGGCGGGAGGGCACATCACGGTCCAGAGCGAGCCGGGAGTGGGGACCTGGTTCAGGATTCACTTTCCTGTCGTGGATGCGACGCCCTCGGAAATGGAGGCGCCGGGAGGCCGGCACCGCTCGCCGTCGGGCACCGAAACGATTCTGATCTGTGAGGACTCCGAACCAGTGCTCAACCTGGCGGTTGAGATCTTGAGGAGTGGCGGATACACGGTGTTGGCCGCGGGGAACGGCGAACAGGCCCTCCGATTGGCCAAGCAGCATGATCGTCCGATTCATCTGCTCCTCACCGACGTTGTCATGCCCGGAATGGACGGCAAGAAGTTGGCGGATACGCTGACCGCCATCATGCCGAATCTGAAGACACTCTTTATCTCAGGGTATGCGTCCGACGTCATCGCCCGGCGTGGTGTGCTGGAAGAGGGCCTGGAACTCCTGGAAAAACCCTTCACTCACGACGGACTCCTCCGCCGCGTCCGCGGAATCCTGGACCGAGAGCCGCGTCAGCTTGACATCCGATAGTCAAACGGAGGAGACATAGACCGGCAACCATGAAACGGCGAGGGAACACACTCGGTGTCGGCCTGCCCACCGGTCCCGCCGGACCTCTTTGCCCCCCATGAATGCGCACACGTTTTCAGTACCCGACTGACGCGCAGCGGTTACGTGCCTTTTTCTTCGAAACGCCCCGCCGGTGGGCCGGCCCGGCCACGTGCGATGCGTCTGCGGATCAAACCGAAATACACGACAATGCCGACGGCAATTCCCACGAGCGTGCTCCAAGCCGCCACGTGGGCGCCGTCGAGGCTTGGGACGGTCAAGGCCGCGGCGACCAGGGTCGTCCAAAGCAGCGCCGTGGCGGCCACGGGAATGCGAAGCCGCCCGAGGCCGAAGCCTTCGGCCCGGCCGCAGCCCGCGGGGGCGCGAAACGACGCCAGAATGATGCCGCCGTAGCCCAGATAACCGGCCGTGGCCGAAATCGATGTGATCAGAGCCAGTTTTTTGAACCCCAGGACGACCGCGGACGTAATCAGCCACACGATGACAATAGCCGCCACAGGCGATTTCCTGGTCGGATGGACCCGCTTCAAGACCCCGGACAGCGGCAGCATGTTGTCGCGGGCCATCGAGAAGATCAGCCGCGTCGTGGAGGCCATGCTGGCGACGCCGCAGGCGAAAATCGACACGAAAACGATGAGCATCGATACCCCCGTCAAGCGGTCGCCAAAACGCCGGCGCAAGATGGTCAACAGCGGCGTATCGCTTTGTTGGACCTCCGCGAGGTTGTCGATGGCGAGGATGAACGCCAACACCATAAAGAACCCGCCGATCCCGGAGGCCAGGAGAGAGGTGATAACGGCGCGAGGGACGGTCCGACGCGGTCGGTGCGTCTCCTCCGCCAAGTCCGCGGCGGCTTCAAAACCCGTCAGACACCATGCACCCATGAGGATCGACAGGGCGAACGCGCCGAACGTTGCAGGCTGACGCGTGTAGAAGTTCGTACTGTCGAACAGCGTGACCCATCCACGGCCGGATCGAAAACCGAACATCGCCAACAGGACGATCGTAATGAGGGCGGCGCCGCCGATCTCGGCGATGACGCCCGCGTCGTTCACGCGTGAAGCCAGCTTGATCCCGACAATGTGGAGCACGGCGATGGCCGAGATGACGACGACGGTCAGACGCGGCACGGTGAGCCACCCGATCGAATCGAGCTTGAGAAACCCGTGCAGGTATTCCGCCAGGGCGCTGCACACGCCGGGGAATCCGGTGAGAAACTGGAGCAGCAGCAGCCACCCGACGAAGTATCCGAACCTTGGCCCCACCAGACGCGAGGTCCATTGATAGCCGTAGCCCGAGAGCGGATAGTGCGTTGACAGCTCCGCAATAACGAGCGAAACGAGGAACTGACCGAACAGGACGAGCAACCACGACCAGATGACCGCCGGGCCGACTTGTCGGATGCCGAGCTGAAAACCCGCGAAGATCCCGGTCGTTATGGAGATGAGCGAGAAAGAGATCGCAAAGCTCGAGAACGCCCCCATCGAACGTCTAAGCTGTTGCGCATAGCCGAGCTTCTGAAGTTCCTCGGAATCACGGCACGTGGTCTCGAGGCCGTTTCTTCCCTGCGTCGTGTCGTCGCTCATTCCGGCCTTCCTGTTCCGAACCGACGAAGAGTGACCATCACAAGGTGGCCGGTATGGTAGCAGATCTCTCGGGAAGAAGAAGATCCCCGTGTTCGACGAATCGGTCGGTCAGGTCCTGCTCCGGTCGGTTCCAGGCGAAACGGCTGCAGGAAACCGCCCCAAACCGTGCGGCCGAACGGCAAGGGCTTTGCCAACTTCATGAATCGACGGGTGTTGTACATCTGCCACCGGTGTATCACTATACGTGTCCTGCTCACGCGTTGTGAGCGGTGGATGGACGCGGGCCGGCCGAACCTGGTGGCTTCCAATGGGATCACCCAGCGAGGGACATTGCACGTTCACTCACGAAGCGATGACAACGACGTTTGGCATTGTCGTGGCCTGCCCCGATACCGCATACGCTCGACAGGCGGCGGCCGCGGCGTTCGACGAACTGGACCGGCTCGAAGAACGTCTCAGCCGCTACCGGGAAGGCAGCGATGTCTTCCGCATCAACCGGCTTCGGGCAGGCCGGTCGACGGTGGTGCACCTGGACACGTTTGAATGCCTGCACATGTCTGTTGAGATTCACCGGGCAACGGCCGGGGCTTTCGACGTAGCCTACGCCTCGGCGCGCGCCGCCTGCGGCTCGCCGCAGTTTGAACTCGACGAAACCGAACACCGCGTTCGCGTATTGACGGATGGCGTTCGGATCGATCTGGGCGGCATCGGCAAGGGATTCGCACTGGATCGCATGGCGGCGCTTCTGGCCGACTGGGACGTCAAGTCGGCCATGCTCTCGTCCGGCGCGAGCACGATAGTAGCCACGGAGGCACCTCCGGGCAAGCGCGGTTGGCCGGTGTCCTTTGGTCCGGACGAGGCGCTTCAACGGATCGCCTTGGTTCGTGGTGCTTTCAGCGCCTCCGGCCGGGCCGTCAAGGGGGATCACATTGTCGATCCGCACACCGGTCGGCGGGCACGAGGGTGGCAGCGTATCTGGGTGGCCGCCCCCTCGGGCGCCGTTGCCGACGCGCTGTCAACGGCCTTCATGGTGATGCGTGAGGACGCGATTCGGGGATTCTGCTCGCGCGACGCGCGCGTATCCGCCTGGGGCTTGCGGCCCGGCCGGAGGGAACCGGTCACGTTCGCCGATCGTCTGACGGGCTGATCACGCGTCACAAGCCGCAAGTCAGACCGCGAAGTCCTCCGGTTTCAGATCAATCGTCTTGCGGGCCTCGATCGCCTCGTTCACCTTAAACACCAGCACCTCGGTAGGAAACGCGACGTCGGCCGGGCAGTTGAGCTTGGCCTTTCCTCGCACGGCAGCGACGAAGTTCTCGAGGTGCGGCTGCCAGGGCGACTTGTCCAGCACGACCGGTAGCTCCCAGGCCGTCACCTGGCCGGTCTCCTGCGAACGGATCTCGTGCGGATCCATCGGCTTCGAACTCGCCTCCGCCGCTTTCACCGCCGGCGGCACTTCCTTCACGATGAAGTTCTGTTCGGTCCATCGCTCCCAGTCGGGGGCGTAGGGTTCCCGGAAGATCTTGGTCCACCGCGGGTTTTCCGAGATTCGGATCGAGGATTCCGTCCCCATGAAGTGTTCGAAGCTACCGCCGCCCGCACTGGTCGTGGTCAACAACTGGAAGACCGAGCGGACCGCGCCTTTGGAGGTCGGATACTCCAGAACGGCGGTGACATTGTCGTGGGTCTGATGATCCTTGTAATAGTCGACGCCTCCGGTCGCCGTGACCGACTTCGGCCGAACGCCGATGAGCCAGTTCGAGACGTCGATCTGGTGCGAGACGGAGTCGGTCAGCTCCCCCAGGCCGTACTTCTTGAACGCCCGCCAATTGCGAAGCTCCCGCATCGAGTCGAAGCCGCTTGCCTTTAGTTGATCGTCCGGCATGGCGAATTTTCTGGGCCAGCCGAGGTCCTCTCTCACCCGATGCGCCCATTGCGAACTGACATTTGTCAACTGCCCCACCAGCTGGGCTTCGCCGAGCAAGGTATACAGAACATGCTTGTATCGCGGATTGCTGCGGCGCTGGTAGCCGATCTGCAGCAGCTTGCCGGTCTCGCGCATCGCCTTCACCATCGACCGCCCGGCGTCAATCGTGTTGGCCATCGCTGCCTCACAATAAACGTTCAGCCCGGCTTTGAGGCAGGCGATCACCTGCTCCGCGTGAACGAAGTCGGGAGTGGCCACGATCACGGCGTGCAGATCCTTCTCTTTGTCGAGCATCTGGCGATAGTCGGCGTAGTCGTTGACGTCATGCTTGTACGTGGCCAGGTACTTCTTGGCTGTCTGGCGGCGATACTCCCAGATGTCGCAGATGGCGCGGAAGCGGATGTCCGGCATCGCCAGACCCGCCTGGATCAACGCGTTCCCCTGGTCGCCGGCGCCGATGAGGCCCACGTGAACGGCATCCGAGGCGGGTTTCGATGCTTCCTGTGCGGCCTGAACGGCGCGCGTCATCATCATGAAGCCCGTGCCGGCGGCGATTCCCGTTCCGAGGAACTCTCGTCGTTTCATCATCTTCAGCTTCTCCATGGTCGCACCCGCTTTGGCGATGCCGCCAAGATTTCATGGGTGATCTTCACGTCCTGGGCGACTTCGAAGTCGAACATGCCGGCTAGGATGAAGTCCGCGCCGTTCTCGATCGCAAACCGGAATCCGTTCTCGGGCGGTATCGCCCCGCCCGCCATCACCTTGAACGCCACCCAGGGCTTCTCGACCGTCTTCATGAATTCGATCGTTTCCTTCGGATGCCGACAGAAGATCGAGTCGAAGTCCATCTTCGCGCTGGGATAATCCATGTGATGCAACGTCTTGATGTAAAAGTCACAGGGAATCTTGTGCTTCTCGCAGGCCTGAATGGTGTGAAGCTCGTGGGCCCCGACCGCGCACGGCAGACCGTGCGATTTCATGATCTCGACCAGTTTGCCGAGGATGTTGATCTGCCCGTTTTCGACGAGCTTGTCGCACGGTTCGCCCCACAGGTAAAGGGCGTCGGCGCCGTCGTCGACCATCCGCTGTGTGTCCTGGCTGAATCTGGCCATGTCCTCGAAAGGCACGACGGAGTGGGCGATCCATTGAATCTTGCCGCCGCGCTTCTCGCGGTGCTCCTTGAGCAGCCTTCGGATCAGGTCGCTGGTCAGGTTCGCCGTGATGGTGTTGATCCCCATCGACTCGCACAGGGCAAGCGTCTCGAGTATCTTGGCGTCCGTGTTGTACCGATTGACGAGCTGCATCACGTATTTCAGATCGCGAACGTGGTTGTACCGGCCGATCAGGTTGCCGCCGAGAATCAGGCGGCTGATTTCCAGCTTGCCGATCTTGCCCTTGGGCAACGTTCCCTTCGCGGGCGGTTGACCACCGGCTGCGGACGCCTCGGCGCCCTGTGCGGGCCGACCGCTTCCCGTGGCGGCGATCGCCCAGGCCGCCCCCGCCGAGGCCAATGCGGTGTCCCGCAGAAATGCCCGACGACTGCGTGGATCCGATGTCATGCCGACGTTCCTCCTGGATTGGTGCACATCCCCCCGATCCTCGTCCCATCGCCTCCGTGAATCAGGTGTCGAATCAGACCCCGAGCCCGGTCGGAAACAGGGGATCCCGTCCTTAACTTCCGCGCTGCCACGATTCGGGGATTGCGCTTGTCCCGTGCCGGCATGATAATCCATGCCGGCATGCGAGGCCATGCCCTGGGGCGTCGAACCTCGCGTACCGCGGCGGTACAAGGGCCGTCACGACCTCCAGGGTCGCTCGCGTTTGGGGTTGGCCGCCAAAACCTCGTTCATGATCTTGATGTCCTGGGCGATCTCAAAGTCGAACATGCCGGCGAAGATGAAGTCGGCCCCGCCCTCAACGGCGTATTGGAAGCCGACGTTCGGCGGGATTGCTCCGCCGGCCATCACCTTGAAGGCGATCCAGGGCTTGTCCACGGTCTTCATGAACTCGATCGTCTCCTTCGGGTGCCGGCAGAAGACCGAGTCGAAATCCATCTTCGCGCTGGGGTAGTCCAGATGGTGCAGTGTCTTGACGTAAAAGTCGCAGGGGATCCTGGCCTTCTCCACGGCCTGGATGGTCCGAAGCGCATGCGCCCCCACGCCGACCGGAAGACCGTGGGCCTTCATCATCTCGACGGCCTTGGCAAGCGTGTCAATCTTGCCGTCCTCGACCAGCTTGTCGCTGTCCTCGCCCCAGACGTAGATTGCATCCGCGCCGTCGTCGACCATCTCCTGAACCTTGCGGCCGTAGTAGGCGAGGTCTTTGATCCATTCCACCCAGTACGTGATCCACTTCATCTTGCCGCCCCGCTTTTCACGATACTCCTTCAGCAGCTTGCGCGTGGGCGGATTGGGGAACACACTGACGGTGTTGATGCCCATCGACTCGGCCAGCGCCATCGTCTCGAGGATCTTCTCGTCGGTGTTGTAGCGATGGACCAGCGAGGTCACATACCGCAGGTCGCGGACGTGGTTGTAACGGTTCAGGAGGTTGCCGCCGAGGATAAGACGGCTGACCTCCAGTTTGCCGATCTTGCCGGTGGGAATCAAGCTCTTGGGCGGGGCCGGCGTGCCGGCGGCCGGCGCCTCGGCCGCTCGGACGGTTGGTGCGCCCGCGGCGCCGAGCGCCAGGCCGGCTCCGGCGGATGCTAGGAACGAATCTCGTACGAATTCCCGACGACTGATCTCACCGGCCATACCTTGCTTCTCCTGTTCATGCAACATGATATACCGCATCATACACGCCACAACCGGCCGAAGCGAGAGAAGCGCGGAGCGTCCGCGGCGTACAACGCACGCCTCAAGACACCTTACGCCTTCCTTGCGACGGTCGATGGCCAATGCCCGCGGCTTCGCGTATCATCTCGTTCCGTCGTGGGATCGATTGCGGACCCCGATGCCTGATTCGAGAAGAATACTATGAGTCGGACAGCCCAGCGCGAGGCCTTTCACGCCATGATGGCGGGTGAACGGCCCGATGTCCTCTGCCAGTTCGAGCCCGGCTACTGGCCGGAGACCGTCGATCGCTGGCGGCAGGAGGGCCTACCCGCCGGCGTCGAACCGTGGGACGACTGCGGCATCATCCATTACTTCCGCCCGGAGATCGCCTGGGGCATCTACCCGCCGTTTCCCCTGGTCGTGCTTGAAGAAGACGCCGACAGCCGCGTGATTCGCAATGAGAGCGGCATCGTCTGCCGCGAATCCAAACGGGGCAGGTGTTTGCCCCAATTCCTCGATCATCCGGTCAAGACGCGGGACGATTTCGAGGCCTTGAAGGATCGGCTCGATCCGACGACACCCGGCCGCTATCCGGCGGATTGGGATGCATGGGTCAAGTCGGCCAGGACGTCGCCGCACGTCTGGTGCATCGGCCGGCGCGATAACGGCTTCTTTGGTTGGCTGCGTGAATTGATGGGGCTCGAGGGCCTGCTCTTCGCTTACGTGGATCAGCCCGACCTGGTCCACGCCATATGCCGCCACCAGGTGAAGTACTTGCAGGGCCTGTACGCCAAGGCGCTCCGTGAGGCGCCGATCGACTTCGTATTCATGTGGGAGGACATGTCGTACAAGAACGGCCCCTTGATCTCGCCGGCCTTCTTCCGCGAGTTCATGCTACCCTACTACAAGGAGATGACCGACTTCTACCGGCAGATGGGCGCGAAGTGGATCACCGTCGACAGCGACGGCGACATCAGCCTGCTCATCCCGCTCTTTCTGGAGGCGGGCGTCGATGGCCTGTTGCCGTTTGAAGTCGCGGCCGGCATGGACGTCCGCAAGGTGCGCCGGCAGTATCCAACGCTCAAGATCCTCGGCGGCCTCGACAAGCGCACCCTGGCCAAGAGCAAGGCCGCCATCGACGCCGAGCTGGAGGCCAAGTTGCCCGCGATGTTCCGAGCAGGACGCTACCTCCCGTCATTGGACCACCACGTCCCGCCGGACGTGCCGTACGAAAACTTCCGCTACTACCTCGAACGATGTCGGGAGATCTATGCAAAGAATCGACGCAAATGATGGGGAGGTCCAAGAACGAGCGGTGTTCGATCGTGCCTACGGCACGTGATTTCGGTTGATCTCCGAGCGCCCTGCGTTGAACGCGGGGCTGTTCTCGCAGAGTCCCTGTGGGACCTGGAAACAGAAGATAGACTGGCGCTTCATGGCAGAACCGGCAAAGGAGACATCGACGATGGCCCGAAGCACACGGATTCTCTTGTGCGTTTCCCTGGTATTGATCGGACCGACGTGTTTGAGTTGCCCGGCCGCCGGAGTCGCGCTCCACGTGGCCGGCAACGGCAAGGACGCGTGGTCCGGCAAGCTCGAAGCTCCCAATGCGGCAAACACGGACGGACCCTTCGCCTCGCTGGAACGTGCCCGCGACGAAATCCGCAAGCTGAAGAAGACCGGTGCGCTCCCCGAGGGTGGCGTGACGGTCGAAGTCGGCGCCGGCACATACGAACTGCCGAGGGCCTTCGAGCTGACCGCTGAGGACTCGGGAACCGAAAAGGCCCCGGTCGTCTATCGCGCGAAGGTGGGCCAAGCGGTTCGGCTGGTCGGCGGCAAGGTCGTCCAGGGATTTGCGCCCGTCACGGACCCGGCCGTACTCGGCCGCCTGGACGACGCCGCGAAGGGTAAGGTCCTCCAGGCCGACCTGAAGGCGCTCGGCATCACCGATTTCGGCGAGGCGAAGGGCGGCGGCGTCGAGCTGTTCTTCCAGGACAGGCCGATGACCGTGGCCCGCTGGCCGAACGAGGGGTTTGTCAAGATCGTCGATATCGTCGTACAAGACGGGCACAAGATCCACGGCATCCCCGGGAGCCGGGTCGGGAAGTTCGTCTACGACGGCGACCGGCCGAAACGATGGAGCGGCGAAAAGGACCCGTGGCTCCACGGCTACTGGTTCTGGGACTGGTCGGCCCAACGGCAGAAGATCGAATCCATCGATACCGAGAAGCGAATCATCGCGGTCGTCCCTCCGTACCACGGTTACGGCTACCGCAAGGGCCAGTGGTACTACGCCTTCAACATGCTGTGCGAACTCGACTCACCCGGTGAGTGGTACCTCGACCGACAGGCGGGGGTGCTCTACTTCTGGCCGCCCGAGCCTGTCGACAAGGGTAAGGCGGTCGTTTCCGTCTTGCCGACGCTCGTGACCGTAAAGAACGCATCGCATGTCACCCTGCGCGGCTTCACGCTGGAAGCCGCTCGTGGAACGGCGGTGAGTATATCGGCCTGTACGCGCGTTGATGTCGTCGGCTGCACGATTCGTAACCTCGGCGGGTCGGCGGTGTCGATTGGGGATGGGGCGAAGAACTCCGTGATCGGCTGCGACATCCACGACACAGGCCACGGCGGCATATCCCTCAATGCCGGCGACCGAAAGACGCTTACGCCCGCGGGACACCGCGCCGAGAACAACAACATTCATGACTACGGCCGATGGGAGCGGATGTATCAATCCGGCATCTATCTGGGCGGCGTCGGCAACATCGCCAGGCACAACCTGATCCACAATGCCCCGCACATGGCCATCCTGTTCGGCGGGAACGACCATGTCATCGAGTTCAATGAGATCCACAGCGTATGTTACGAATCGAACGACGCGGGAGCGATGTACGCCGGACGCGATTGGACGATGCGCGGACATCTGATTCGGCACAACTACATGCACCATGTCAACGGCTTTCAGGGTCGCGGCTGCGTCGGCGTCTACCTGGACGACATGTTCGCCTGTGCGGCCATCACCGGGAACGTCTTCTACAAGGTAACGGCAGCCGCCTTCATCGGCGGTGGGCGAGATAACCGTGTCGAGAACAATATCTTCGTCGACTGCAAACCCGCCTTGCACGTCGACGCCCGCGCGCTCGGTTGGGCACACGGTCACGCCGATGAATGGATCAAGGAGGGAAAGGAAAAGGGAACCCTCTCAGGCATCGCCTACAACAAACCGCCCTACAGTGAACGATATCCTGAACTGGTCAAGATCCTCGACGACAACCCGAAGGCGCCCGTGGGCAACGTCATCGCCCGAAACATCTGCGTGGGCGGCCGTTGGGACGACGTCGAAGACAAGGCCAGGCCGTTGCTGAAGTTCGAGGACAATCTGGTGGGCACGGATCCTTTGTTCGTCGACGCGAAGAACGTGAACTTCCAGCTCCGCGAGGACTCGCCGGCCTGGAAACTCGGTTTCAAGCGGATCCCGATCGAAAAGATCGGTCTCTACAAGGACGACCGTCGCGCTTCGTGGCCGGTGAAACACCAGGTGCGCGCGCCGTAGAAGGGGCGGGCATCGCAAGGCAACGCCCTTTCACGCACGCCGGGCAGTTTCACGGACTCGCCGGCCCCATTCGCCGGTATGTCCCCCGTCGCTCGACAAGCCCTTCGGCAAGAGAGATAATTGTTGAGGAACCATGCACAAGGACATCAGTCATATCCTGAAGAGCTGGTCGGCATCCGACAGCGAGCTGTCCGCTCGAAAGATCGTCGGCACGGACGGTATGGAATTGGTCCAACTCCGGTTGGACCTGGGCATCCTGCAAATGTTCCTCGACGGCCGACCGGACGGCGCCAAACCGTTCGGCCAATCCAGTCTGCTCGATCACCTCTTGCGCGTGACCGAGGCCAACGCCCAAGCGAAAATCGACGCCGAGACGTGGGGCGAGCTGGATCGCGAGATCATGCAATTCTATCACCGTCGCCGCGCGATGTTGATCTTGGGGGCCCGCTCGCAGAGCGAAGGTCGCGACAGCGAGGCGGTGTCCTACTACCACCGCGCGGTCCGCGACGCCAATCACAACCTTCAGATCATGGACTTCATCAAGGCCTTCAGCGACGATGAAGACTACGTCGCCGGGCACGAGCGGTATCGCCCCTGGGTCATCATGCACCGGACGTTGGCGGAGGCTCAGACGGATCTGATCCACAAGGACCCCGAACAAGCCATCGAACGACTGAAGGCCGGTCAGGCGGCCATCCTGTTGCATCACCGCGAGGAGGATACCGTGGAGGCCGGACGGGAAGACCCCTCGCTGATCCATCTCAAGGCCCTCGAGGATCAGGTCCGTAAGCAACACCACATAGACAATACGCTTCGGGAAAAGCTCGACGCGGCCATCGAGAAGGAAGACTTCGAGCAGGCCGCGAAGCTCCGTGACCAATTGCGTAAGAAACGAATGCCCCTGCCTCCGGCGGAAGGACGGCAGAACACGGCGATGTAGTCCGTGCGATCCGGGAGGATCCACGAGTCTGAGTTGCTCGGCGAACCGAATGCGGCGCGCCCCCGTGCAACAACGACTCACGGTTCCCGCCACGGCCGGCCCGCCGCGTACTGCTCGACGCGCTTGCGCATGGCATCCACCCCGTCGACTTGTCCCGCCCTATCGGCCAGTTCGATCGCCCGGCGGGCCGCCTCAATCGCCTCGACGAATCGTCCCTGTTCGGCATGGGCGGCGGCGAACGTGTCCCACACCCGCGGGTCGTCGCGCCCCGCCCCCTCGACCAGCGGCTTCACGATCGCCATTGATTCGGCGCCGTTCCGCAACGCCTCATCCGGACACGTGGCCAGCACCCAGGCTAGGTTGTTCTTGGGTTCGTTCAGATCGGGGCGGGCGGCAACGGCCGCCCGAAACCTCCTGATCGACTCGCCGTATTCACGACATCGAAGCGCCAACTCCCCCAGGCGGCAATGGGCTTCCGCGAACCCGGGCTGCAACTCCACCACACGAGTCAATTCGCTTCGCGCCCGATCCGCCTGATCGGACCGAGCAAGGGCCAGCGCCAGCGCGTATCGTGCTTCAATGTAATTGGCGTTGACGGACAACGCCTTCTCGTAGGCAGCGATCGCCTCGTCCCATCGGCCGGCCTGGCTCAAGGCTTGTCCCATGTAGTAATACGCGCCGATGTCGCCGGGCTTCAACGCCAGACCGCTGCGGAACTGTTCCACGGCCGCCCCATATCGTCGCTGCCGGCTCAACGCGCGGCCAAGGTTGAATTTCGCTTCGGCGTAGTCGGGCCTGATCTGAACCGCCAGCGTCCCGGCGGCGACGGCACCGTCTATCTCGCCCCGATCCGTCAGGAGCACGCACAGCGTGTTGTAGGCGTCGGGATGGCGAGGATTCAGTTCGATCGCGCGACGCAGGTGGCGCTCCGCTTCCTCCACCCTGCCCTGCCGCATTCGCGCGCAGCCCAGACTTTGGTGGGCGTCGGCATTCCGTTCGTCCTGCGCCAGCGACGCCGCCCAAAGCGTCGCGTCGTCCCTCCAATCCCCGGCACGATGGTTGGAGGCGATCGCCAGACGTGCCAGAAGGATAAGGCACGCCACGGACACCGGAACCCGCCAGACCACTCGCTTGGACCATCCAATCACCAGCGCAAACAGCAGCCCACCGAGTAAACAACTCCCGACGTCGGGCAGATACAGGTATCGATCGGCGCGGAGGATATGATGTCGGGCAAGCTGCGAGGTGGGCGCCAGCGCGAACAGGAACCAGCACAGTCCGTACATCCATAGGGAACGACGCCGAAGGGCCCAAATGAGAATGAACGTTGTGAGGATAGCCGTCACCCCAAACACGAACCTGGGATCCGCGAACGTCTCGACCGGATGGTACGGATAGAGGACATTCCGCCCCCCCCTCGTGAAGAGGCTGCGGACGTTCAACCCGTAGGTGCAGACGGTGGCGGTCAGCCACTCGAGCCGGGATCCGAACGGACCGGGCTTCTCGACCCCTCCGATCCGCGAGGCGATCTTGAAGATGATCGCCACCACAGCGATCGACCCGAATGGCCAGTTGCGCCGGACCGCTGTCCACCACGCCTGGCCCGCCACATAGCGATCGGACAAGACGACAAACGCCGGGACCACGAGGGCATAGACATTGGACATGCAGGCCAAGGCTGTGCAAGCACAACTCGCCAGGACAAACGACCTGCGGCGCACCGGCCTGGCCGGCGCCGTAAGGTAGCTATGAACGGCCAGCAGTCCCCAGAAACCCGCCAGCAGCACTTTGCGTCCGCTCAGCCAGGCGACGGGCTCGACGTGGTTGGGGTGGACCGCAAACAGCACGGCCGCCACCGTTGCGATGACCCATCGACTTGCCCCGACGGTTTCACCGGCACCCACCATCCGCCTGAAGACGACGCGATGCACCAGTGCGTAGACCATGAGCACGTTCAGAATGTGAAGGACGAGATTGGTTAGATGAAAACCGATGGGGTTGAAATCCCACACAGCTCGATCGATCGCCAGCGATAGGTAGAGAACAGGGTAGTAATCGTTCTGATGAAACCCCGCGAAAAGCCTCGCCACGGCGGCCGGCGTGAGCGTGTCGATGAGTCGGTTCCCCACGATCGTCACTACGTCATCGTAGACAAACCCGCATCTCAGGACGGGGATAAAGACCAGGAACGTGGAGATCGTGAGGACCAGGACGAGCGCACCGTGCAGAACCGCCGAGGCAACGCGATGTGGAACCGTGCGTCGACGCAAGGCCGGCGGCGGCATTGCGCCGGCGGTGCTCACGCCACCGTGGGAATGCGCACACGTTGAGGGCACATTCACGGTATCGTCGGCGGTGTCGCGCCGCTCGCCGGGAGATGAATCGTGTTCCACCACGACGCCGCCCCTATCGAACCGAGTCCCAATCCGTTCGAGCATAAGACCTGGCCAGGAGTCCGGCGGCCGCCAACAGGACCGGAATCGCCGGCAGAAGCAAGATACGCTGCGAAACGCACAGGTAGTGAAGCCCCCCCAAACCGGCCGGCAGTCCCAGCATCAGTATCGACTTGAAGAATTGCCCGGAGCCTTCACGAGCGCCGAACTTCTCCGCGAAAGGAATGGCCCTGGCAAACAGCCTCCCCGCCAACAAGACCACGAACGTCACCGCACACGCCGCCACGATCACATCGGTTGCGATGCGAGTACCCCAAATGCCCAACGTGACGATCGCGACGACGCAGAACGCCGGCAAGACAAACCGGATGAACACCACCTTCAACCCGGCCGACATGATCTGACCCGGTCTTGCCACCGGCAGCGATCGGAAGATCCACGCCGCCTGGTACTGATCGCTGAACCGAAGATGAATCATCGCCGACGGGGCCATGACGCACGCCATGTAGAGCAGGAGAAGATGCTTTTGTGTCTGGGCCAACGAGGCCAACCCCTCGACAAATCCCCCCTTCACGTTGCTGAACGCATATGCCAACCCGAAGATCAACGCAAAGGCCACCCCCGGATACGTTCGCAGTTTGAACTGGCGGTCTCGCGAGGACACTTGCCAGATGAGCTCGAATGCGGCCCGCTCGATGCGATCGCGGGCAACGGCCCGGCCCAGTACCCGGACGATCGCCGAACGGACCGACGATCCCCCGCCGATGGGGCTCGCCGCCGGCCGAGCCTGTTCCGGCCTGGCCAGGAGGCGATGAAAACCGGGCGCCAACACCCGCACGACCAATCCGAAGCTCACCGCCGGAACCAAACACGCCAATCCCGTGAGAATGAGTTGAGGCGTTCGCCAATTCCCAGCAGCCAGATCGAGCGGTCCGGCCAGCCACGCCGGGGGAAAGAAATACGTCCACAGGCGACCCTCAATGTTCACGTTCCTCAACGACCGCATGTTGATCAGCCGGGGCAGCACCTGGTAGCCACCGATGAAGAGCACCGTCATTCCGATCTGTGCGTAGAGGATGAGGTCGCGGAATCGCTCCACGTCGGTGAATCGGGCGGCCATCAGGTAGAACAGGCTGACGACCGTCACCACGATAACCACCGAGCCGATCAGGGTGACGACGAAGACCGGCAGAAAGAGTGCATTGAGCTTGATCGTCCCGATGATCATCGGACACAGGGCCAACGACAAGGTCATCGTACCGAGATAGACGCAGACGTGGACAAGCCGGGCCACAAGAACCGTCCGAGGCGTCACGGGCCTGGGCAGAAGGATCGCCGCATCCGTCGTCTCCAACAAGATGCTCGAATAGTCGGCGATCAAGGACATGGCCACCATCACCATGAGAAAGGCGTGCACAATCGTCATGCTCACCAGCACGGACGATGTCACCAGCATCGCCTGGCCCACCATGATCCCCACAAAGGCATACATGATGAGCCGGAGAACGTATGTGTCCTTCTCCTTCTTGCCGGTCCCACCGGCAACGCCGGCCCACTGCCGTCGTCCATCCAGCGTCAGTTTGACCGCCAGGATCGAACGAAACTGGGCATAGTCGACGCCGACCGGTCCGGCCAGCCAACTGAATGCATCAACCAATTGGAGAATGATCTTGGCCATGCGCCTCCGAAGGCTCCCGAAAGGCTTGAATGAGCTGTTCGGCAATCCCGGTCTGCTCACCCTTGCCGGTGAGCTGAGTGAAGATCCCCTCGAGCGAATCGGCTTTACTCATCGACTGGAGTTCCTCGAACGATCCGTCCGCGATGATTGTGCCGTTCGAGAGGATGACAATTCGGTCGCATACTCGTTCGACGACGTCCATGACGTGAGAACAATAGAAGATCGTCTTGCCGCCCCGCGCCAGCCGGGCGATGATCTCCTTGACGGTGAGCACGGCGTTGGCATCCAGTCCGGATAACGGCTCGTCCAGAAAGAGTACGTCCGGGTTGTGAATCATCGCCGACAAGATCAGCACTTTCTGCCGCATGCCCTTCGAGAACGTCGACATGCGGCTGTCGACTTCCGCGGACAGGCCGAACAGATCAAGCATGCGGCGGGCGCGCCGCTCGATCTCATCGACGGCCAGGCCATGCAGACCTCCGACGAAGCGCAGGAATTCCATGGGCGTGAGTGCCTCATACAACGCAGCCGTCTCGGGCACATAGCCGATCCGCCGTTTCACGTCCAGCGGATGCGTCTTAACGTTGTGTCCACAAACAAAGACCTCGCCGTCAAACTCATCCAGCATTCCCGTGAGGATCTTGACCGTGGTGGTCTTGCCGGCGCCGTTGGGGCCGATGTAACCCAGAACCTGACCGGATTGGCAGTCCAGGTCGATCCCTCTGAGCACCGGCTTGTCGCCGTAGTTCTTGTTCAGATTCCTGATCGAGATGGTGGCAGGCATGCGGCGATTCTCCCAGACCTCCGGGCTCTTGAGGACGGCTGCCGGTGGAGGTCACAGTATAACAAAGCACCGGGCAGAAGTGAGGCCGCCGCGCCCTCGTGGCTCACAAAACCCGATGGAGCAGCGATCTCATCTGCCCCGGCAAGAACCACCGACAGCGACCGAGCGTGGGGTTGTTTCGGAGAGACGATGGCGTGGGAGTGGGTCGCCGAATGACTCCGGATGCCCCCATTCCATGACCGCGCGACGCACACGTCCGACCGACCGGCGCCTCCGGACCGGCACGTCACACTGCGTCCGGGGCGCGGCGCTCCGGCCGATCGCCGGCGGCCAAGGATCGGCGTTGGCACGACGTCGCCGGCACCTCGCCGAATCGCCGCTCGCGCCCGGCGAAATCGCGAATGGCCTTATAGAGATCCTCCGGTCCGAAGTCCGGCCATAAGACGTCGGTCACATGGAACTCCGAATAGCTGATCTGCCAGAGAAGAAAGTTGCTGATGCGGTACTCGTTCGCTGTTCGAATCAACAGATCGGGATCGGGCATCCCGGCGGTATAGAGCGAGTCGGCGAAGACCTTCTCATCAATCTGATCCGCCCGAAGCTCGCCCGCAGCCACACGGGAAGCGATCCGGCGTGCCGCCTCGACGATCTCAAAACGGGAGCCGTAGTTCAGCGCCAAGCAGAGCGTCAGCCCCGTGTTGTTCTTGCACAGTTCGACGGTGGTGTCGAGTTCCGCAAGCACCTCGTCCGGCAGGTTCTCGCGACGACCGACCTGAACGAGGCGGATATTGCCCTCGCGGAGCTCGTCCCGCTCCTTGATCAGGTATTCGACGTAAAGGTGCATCAACGCCGCGACCTCATCAATGGGGCGTTTCCAGTTCTCCAGGCTGAAGCTGTACAACGTCAGGTAGCCGATCGAGAGGCGGGCGCAGGTCTCCACAATATCATGAACGACCTTGGCGCCGGCCTCGTGCCCGCGAACCCTCGGTAGGCCTCGAGCCTGGGCCCATCGGCCGTTGCCATCCATGATGATGGCAATGTGACGAGGTAATTGGTAGGGCTCCAAACCCAGGACGTCGCGCGGATCAAGCGGATCCGGACGCATGTCAGTCACTCCCGCCGAAAGGGCGTTGTCAAATCGGCATCGTTCCAGAACGGCAACCGGCTCCGAGCCTGCCGTCGACCGCGACGGCGAAAACGGACCCCCACGAGGCGACTGTCCCCCCTTTTGGACCGTCAAATCATCGGATTCGATCAGGACGGACGAAAGAGCAATTGCGAACGCTCGGGACCCACCGCCACCGCCACGATGGGAACCGCCAGCACCGATTCGATCCGAGACACGTAGTCCCTTGCCGCCGCAGGCAACTCGCCCCAATTCCTACAACCCGACAGGTCTTGTTTCCATCCTTTCATCGACTGAAGAACCGGCCGAGCCTGGGCCAACACGTCGGGATCCGAAGGGAAGTGATCGAGCGGCCGACCGTTCACTTCGTAGCCCGTGCACAGATGCACCGTGTCGAATTCACTGAGAACATTCAGCCCCACGATACTCACGGCATTGAACCCGCCCAACCGAACGGAATAAGACGTCGCCACACCGTCGAACCAGCCGCATCGACGGGGACGACCGGTGGTGGTCCCGTACTCGCGACCCCGCTCCCGAATCGTCCGACCGATCGAGTCGGTCAGTTCGGTCGGCAGCGCCCCTGCCCCTACGCGCGTCGTGTATGCCTTGGCCACGCCGAGAAACGTCTTGATGGCGTGCGCAGGCACACCCGATCCGGCCGAAACGCCGCACGCCCCGGAATTGCTGCTCGTGACATAGGGAAACGTGCCGTGATCGACGTCCAGCAGACTGCCCTGCGCGCCTTCGAAGAGCATTCGCTTGCCCGCGGCCAGGGACCGGTGCAGCAGATCGGCCGTGTCGCAGACGAACGGGACCAGGCGCTCGGCATAGGCACTGTAGGTCTCGAAGACCATCTCGGCATCCAAAGGGTCCGCCTGATAAAGGGCGGCAAAGATGCGATTCTTCCGGCCGACAATATCCCGGAGCCGAGCGCGAAACACCTCGCGATTCATCAGATGATGCACCCGGATCGCATTCGAGCGGCTTGCCTTGTCCGAGTAGCAGGGACCAATCCCGCGGGCCGTTGTCCCGATCTTGGCCGAGCCGCTGAGCGCGGCCTCACTCAGCTTGTCCTCCAGCTTGTGGTAAGGCAACACCACATGGGCTCGATCGCTGATGCGAAGATTGTCGCCCACCTTAACGCCGCGCCCTCGCAAGGCATCGATTTCCTCCAACAAGACCTCCGGGTCCAAGGCCACGCCGTTGCCGATGACGCACAAAACCTCTTCGTGCAGTATCCCCGACGGTATCAGATGAAGCCCCAAACGCGTCGAACCGACGGTCACCGTATGCCCGGCATTCGCGCCACCCGAATAACGGACCAGGACGTCAAAGCTGCCCGACAAGTAGTCGACGATCTGTCCCTTGCCTTCGTCGCCCCATTGCAGGCCGACCACGCACACGTTTCCCATGCCCCGGATGTCCATAGTCTGGTCGCCCTCTGACGGGTTAAGCCGATGACCCACAGCTAGAACAGGGCGCCAACCCACGCCCCGTTGGTGGCCGCAACTGGCATGCTGACCACACCATAATGGCCATGTTTCAGGCTGTCAAGATCGATCGGCCACCGCGTGGATGGGAGGAACCAGGCGGCGAGCGAAGGGGGTTGTAAACACCCGGAATCCTGCAAGAATGATGAGGCCTTGGGACGAGCTTTGAGGCAATGTACGGGTGCTCCGTACGAACCCAGTCGAGGACAAACACGATGCAAACCCCAACTGATTCCCGACGTTGCCGGACAGACTGTCGGATGGTGAAGAACGCAAGGCTGCCCGTCACCGTGTTGCTGCCCCTCTTACCGCTGGGCCTGATCCTCGCGTCGGGGGGTATCTCGGACACCTGCCGGGCGGCTGAGACACCGGAACCGAAGGTCGAGTTGCTTTGGCCTGCCGGCGCGCCCGATGCCCAGGGTGACAAGGAGGCGGACAAGCCGACGTTGACCGTCTTTTTGCCTCCGGCCGACCGGGCCAACGGCTGCGCCGTCGTGGTGTGCCCCGGCGGCGGATACGGCGGCCTGGCTATCGACTACGAGGGTTACGACGTGGCCCAATGGCTCAATTCGCACGGCGTGGCGGGATTCGTTCTCAAGTACCGACATCGAGGCGTGGGCTACGGTCATCCGACGCCGCTGCACGACGCTCAGCGGGCAATTCGAACCGTCCGGGCCCGCGCCAAAGAGTGGAGCGTTGATCCGAATCGCATCGGTATCCTGGGATTCTCAGCCGGTGGCCACCTTACCTCAAGTGCCGGCACGCACTTCGATAAAGGTTGCCCCGACGCCGCGGACCCGATCGACCGAGTCGGTTGCCGCCCGGATTTCCTGGTCTTGGTCTACCCCGTGATCTCGCTGACCGATCCGGCGATCACTCACAAGGGCTCCGGACAGAACCTGCTGGGAAAGGACCCCGATCCCAAGCTCGTCGAGTATATGTCCAGTGAGCTTCAGGTCACTTCCGAAACACCGCCGACCTTTCTCGTGCACGGCAACAACGATACGGGTGTCGTGCCGGAGAACTCGGTCCGGTTCTACCTCGCCCTTCGCAAGGCCAAGGTGCCCGCCGAACTGCACATCTACGAGAAAGGCCGGCACGGGTTCGGCCTCAACAAGGAACCCGGCCCCGTGGCGACTTGGGGTGATCGGTGTATCGATTGGATGCGGGCACGCGGACTGCTTGGAAAGAAGTAGCCGCCGGCTCACGTGAGGCGCCCGGACACTCATGGCCAGAACACGACCATCGCCGGTCGTCATCATCGTGCTGGCCACCTGCCTCTCCGCCCGTGCTCTCCCAGCGGAAAGCTCCGCTCGATCAAGCAGTTCACTTGCGATAGGGACACCGGATGCCTTTGATTCCTTCTTCGATAACCAACCATCCTCCTTCACTGAAACGCCCCATGGAAACGGGTGTTTCGGGCAGTGGATAACGGACGACAGCGGCCTACCGGCTTATGAGTACCGGATGGACCAACGGACCGACCCCCGCGCGGAGTACTTCACGAGCGGAGGCAACTCACGCGACCATTGGCACCTGATCGGAAACGACCGCATGGTGGCCACCGCGCACAACGGCGGCTACGTTCAATTCTACGACTGGACCCGCGGAGGAAAGGTCATCAACCGTTGGTGCCCCCAAGAGAAGAACTACTCCGGAGGATTCAAGTTCATCCAGGTTGATGATCGGGCGTTCGCGACCCTCTGGGAATCCTTGCCCGGTGAGGCAAGACAGCGCCGGGTGTTCGGAACCGGATACTTCGAGAAGACGACCCATTTCCGGGGGTTAATCGTCACCGAACGAATTGAGGCTCCGCCGAACGACGATCCGGTACTGTTGTCAGTGACCGTCGCCCGCAATCACTCAGACAAGCCTTTGAACGTGACGATCGTCGAGTTCTGGGATCTGAACCTCCACCAACTCACGCCCGGTCTCATCATGACGGGACGGCAAGGCAACGTCGTTCACCGTCAGCGGACGGAGCTGAACCGCAAGTTCGTCATGGATGCGGACTGGCGGCAAGAAAGCGGCGTCCTCAGTGTACGTATCTTCCCAACGGACCCGCAAGCCGTTCCGAAACCTCATGAAATCGCCCAGGTGGACTATCATCCTCAGACGGTCTTCCTGGCCGTCCTGGACCCTTTGCCCGATCCATTCACGGCGTACGCCGTCGATCAGGAATTGTTCTTCGACGGCCCCGGCATCAACAATCCCTGCCCGCCCGGAATCACCGGAGCGGCAGATGGTCGCCTCTTCTCAAAGCGCTCTGCGTTCGGTGGCCAGGCAGTCCTCGCCATACGACGAGCCCGCCGCATCGAACCTCAACAGAACGTGCAATGGCGGTATCTCTTCGGCTACACCGGCACGACCGAGATTCCCCAACTCGTCGCCCGTCACAAACAACGGACCAAGCCCCTGCGACGACCCGCTCCGGAACTGGCCGTCCCGGGACTCTCCTGGCTGGGACGCGAACTCCTCTGGCACTCCTACTATCTCCAGGCCGGATCGCTTTACAGCGACTTCTTCAAGACCCACTTCGTCGACCAGGGATCCGCCTACGGCTACCTGCAGGGCTTGACCGGCGCCCATCGCGACTTCGCGCTGTTCACATTGCCCATGATCTACCTCCGCCCCGACCTCGCGAAGGAAATGCTTCGGTTCACCATGCGATCGCAGGACCACCGGACAGGCGCACTGCCCTATGCTCATACGGGATACGGCGCGGTGTCGGGCGCGGTGATTTACGGCACGCCGAGCGACCTGGACTTGTTCTTCTCATGGGCATTGTCGGAATACTTGGCGGCCACGCGAGACCTGCCCTTTCTCAGCGAGAGCGTCCCTTTTTATCCCCCGTCGGCCAACAGAGTCGGCACGGTCCTCGATCACGCCCGCACCGCTTTTCGACACCTGACGGACGTCGTCGGCCTTGGCCCCCACGGCCTCATCCGTTGCGGCTCCAACGACTGGAACGACGAACTCATCGCCCTGTCGCCCAAGCCCGACGTGACGCGTCAGAAAGGCGAGTCGTCGCTGAACGCGGGATTAGCGACCGTGGCATTACCCGCGCTGGCCGGTGCCGTGGAGGAGGTCGATGCCGCTTTTGCCCTGCGGCTGCGGAAGTTTGCCGCGGGACAAGCGCGCGCGCTCAAGCCGCTTGGGACCGGCGACTGGGTGGCACGCGGGTATCTTGGCCAAGCGGACGCCCTATTGGGTCAGGACCGTATCTTTCTCGACACGCAGGCCTTCGGCGCCATCGGAGGCGTCTGGGATGCGCCGCAACTCAAAAGAATCTTTGAGCGAATCGATTCGCTCTGCGTCAAGCCGCAGCGGGTCGGCGCCATGTCCCTCTGGCCGCCCGTCAAGGGCCCGTCCGTGGACCCCGGCTCCGACACGAACGGAGGAACCTGGGCGGCCATCGACGCATGGATCACATGGGCATGGTCGAAGACCGATGCAAAGCGCGCGTGGGACTTCTATCTCACAACGACGCTCGCCGCTCGCAGTCAGGCCTACCCGACGTGTTGGTACGGCATATGGTCCGGACCGGACTCCTACAACGCCCACTATCACGCCCGCCCGGAAGGCACGTTCAACTTCAAGTTCACCCCCATGACGGATTTCCCCGTAATGAATATGAACCGCCATGCGGGTCCCCTGTTCGACGCAATCAAGCTCGCCGGTATCGAACCCAGAGACGGCCGGATCGTCGTCGATCCCCGTCTGCCGTCGGATATGTTTGTCCTCCGGCTGCCGCTGCTGGGTATCGCGTACCGACCTGACGGCCATCGCGGATACTACAACCCCGTGGTTCCCGGAACATTCCGATTCGCAATCCGACCGCCTTCACGCACCGACGCCCGAGGCTCGAGATGGGTCGTCAACGGTCGCATCACGCCCGTCGTGCTCGACGACACAGGGCTCGCCCGCTTTGAGGCGCCGGGAAAACCGGGAAGTCGAATCACGTGGGAGCTAGTCAAGTAACCACGCCCCGCTACGCCCCTACGGACAAGCAAGGATGATTCTTGCCATTGTCAGGGGGGCGCCGCGACAACCACTTTCCACCCGGCCGGCACGGTTTCAGGCAATCACATGAATTTGTGAACCCGCAGTTGACTTTGATCGGGGTGACTTCATAGAGTTCCCCGTTGGGATTTCGGGGGACAGTCGCTTACGTTGCGCTCCGTGTGCCGTACCGATAAGTCGTAGCCGGAAAAGGTCCCAAACGAATGGCCCGATAACGAGTGCCGACGCCCTCTGCGGGGTCGGCCGTGACGTTGAGGACGATTTGGTTCTTCTCGTGGCCCTGTCGAGGGTCGGTGAAGATCATTGCCGTCTTGTTTGTCAGTGCCTGAACAATCCTGAGGGGAAGAGCAAATGAAGCGATTGGCATGTGTGGCAACGGTGTGTGCCGGGATGATGGTTGGACCTTCGAGCGCGGGTGCGGATGTCTTCACGTTCCAACCGACGCCTCGAGCGGATCTTTGGGACCTCGATCACAATCAGGCGTATACCTGGGGCATCAACTGGTCGGTCCCCACCGGACAGGAGATCAGGCGCGTGACGCTGTTCATCGACAACATAAACGACTGGACGGTGGAACCCAATGACATCCTTTACGTACACTTGCTGGATAATCCGGCCCTCGGTGGGAAGGCGTTCACGGATTCGCAGAATCCCTCGGACTACTTCCAGGGTCAGGGGATGCTGCTGACCACCTACACCGACGACGATGGTTGGCCCAATCCGGCGGAAGATTGGACCTACACGTTCACTATGGGCCAGATCCGGATGCTGGAAACCTACGCGATGAATGGCGTCTTTGGATTCGGATTCGATCCGGACTGCCACTATAACAACGACGGGGTCACGCTGACGATCGAGACGTCGGTTCCCGTGCCCGAACCCACGGTTGGATTGTTGGTCACGGTTGGGCTGGGTCTGTTCGGGCGGCGCCTCAAACGCATTGCGTAGTGTGCGCCGACGGACAGGGCCTCAGACTCGTTCAACAGGCTGTCCTACGGCAGGGGGATCGGATCAGGCGGTGTCCTGTCATCCCTCCTGTTCCGACGGCGATTCCGTTCGACGTCTCATACGAACGCGGTGAACATACGCCGCGCTGACGACGGCCGCGGCGACGATGAAGGCCTGCGAACTGCGCCCGAACCGTCCCTGATTCCACAATTCGACAATGACGACACGCCACAGAACCAGGCATTGAGCGCCGACGCCGACCAGGGGCACAATCAGGTTCCAAAGCAGGTGAAAACGATCCCGCCGGAAACGCCGGAAGTAGACGAAGTTCGACACGTTTGCGAGAAGATACACGACGGCAATGAACCAGGCGAAAACGTTTCCCCACCAGGTAACGGTCTGCGTCGCGCCGAGTCTGAGCGAGACGGGAACAACGGCCACCACCGTCGTCGCGAAGACCACGTGCAAGGCATGCCACGGGGCCTTGGTCTTCGGATGCACGTAACTGAGCCATGCGGGAAGCGTGCCGTCCCGCCCCATCGCGTACAGCACGCGCGAGGCGGCGGTGGAACACGGAACCAGCGCCCCGATGCTTGCCGTCATGCCCGTGACGGTAACGAGCAACTTGAACGGGCCCCAGTAGCGCTCCGCAAGGGGAATAATCGGCGTGGCAAACTCCTGCGCGGCCATCCGCATGAGTTCCTCGGGAGCGGTGGCCATCGTGAAGGCGGAGAAACCGATCACATACCACGTTCCGATCAGCACGCACGTCAGCACCATGGCCAGCGGAATCGTGCGTTCGGGGTTGCTGGTCTCTTCGGACGCGGGAGTCACCGCGTCACATACCATGGCCAGCAACGCCAGAGGCAACGCCAGAAAGATGCCCGACCACCCTCCTTTCGCGGCCGAGGGCATGACGGGCGCCCACGAAAACGTCCCGTGATAAACCGCCGCGCCAAGAAACGTCACCGCGAGCGCAACCACAACCGCCAACTCCGTCATCAGCATCACAAAGGCCGTTTCGGAAGAGATGACGATCCCTCGGTACGTGACATAGCCGGTGATCGTCAACGACAAACCGATGCCGAGCAACCACGTCCACGTGCCGGCCTGAACGCCGAAGGACTTAAGCAACTCGTTCAGAAACAGACTGAAGACAATCGGCGGAAACACGACCGTCAACACATAGTACATGGCGGTCATCAGGCCCGCCCACAACCCCAGCGACTCGCCCAGCGCGCATCGCGCCCAAGCGTAAACGCCACCCGCCGACGGCATCTGGCTGGTCAACACGCCGAAGCTCACCGCCGACGGCAAGGTCATCGCCAAGCCCACCAGCATGACGAATCCGACGGCCACTCCCACCTGCGAAACCATCGAACCCAGCAGCGTGTAAATCGAAATGGCCGGAGCCATGTAGGCCGCCGTTAACGCGGCGGTGCTGAGCAGACCCAGGGCATTGGACTGCAGTCCCGTCCGATCGTTCGACATGAAAATCCTCGCTCCGAGCGGCCGGATGATACCGCGGCGATGGGCGTTACGCCACAACGTCCACGGAAGCCCGATGAATGCCTTTGGAGCATCAGACCGGCCGCCGGTCGAGTGAACTGACACGATGGGCCTCAGGTGGTATACTGTCGTGTGGAAGAATCGACGGCCGGTGCGGGGCGCTCTCTTTGAATACGAATCGGCCGCCGCAGGCCGCGAGGACGGGAACATGGAAGGTACGGGTGCGCAGACTGTCGGGGGGCTTATCCTTATCGCCGTCGCCGTCATCCACCTCGGGTTTTCAGCGGGAGTCTGGGCGGATGCGGACAGGCTGAAGAAGGACAATCAGAAGACGTGGTTCGTCGGCACGTTCTTGTGGACGTTGGCCACCCTCTTGGGAGGCCCAATCATCGCCCTGTGCTACTGGCTGATCCATCGCTCGACCCTTCGCCCGCCGGTCCGGTCGAAGGACGAGCCTCCCAGCGAACCTTAGTCCTCTCCGTCACCGTTCGGCCTGCTCCCGCCCTTCCTCGGCTTCGGATTCGACCTCGCCCTCCCAATGGCCCGGAAGAGGAAGATCGTGCAGGTCGTAAAGCTTGGCCGGCGACTCCGGTTCGCCCGTGCGCGCGGACAGGTATGCCGTTTCGATCACCGCCACGGTTGCCAAATGCTCCCGTGCCGCGCTGGAATAGCTCTTGGCGTCCGAAAGGATCGATCGGGCAAAACTCTCAACCTGCGCAATGTAAATCGACTTGCGATCAGGTCTGGGCTGACGGATCTCCTTGCCGTCCGCCGTCTGAATGACCGTCACGCCGGGTTCCATCAGTAGACTGCCCTTGGGACCATCAAAAGCAAGAGACCACGCCTGGGGAAATGTCCTCCGGTGCGCAACCAGTGTCGCCATCGCGCCGTCTCGATACCGAAGCATGACCGAGGCCACGTCTTCCGTATCGTAAGGCTGAACCCCCGGCCGCCGCGCGGTGGTCGAAACCACCTGATCGGGCAACCCCATCCACTGAACGATGGCATCCACGATCTCGTATGCCTGATCGATCAGCGCGCCGCCACCGGCCCGTTCGTGATCGCCGCGCCAGTTCAGAGGGTCATGCCGGTAATCCAGAACCGTCCCCCGCGCCACATACGGGTGCCCGATGAACTCGGAAGGATCGGCCACACCACCGCCTACACCGATGAACCGCCAAGGCCGAGCCACCGCCAGTCTGACTTTCCGCGCGTCGAAAACCTCCAGAAGCTGTGTGGCCTCCTGGACGGTCCGGGCGAGCGGCGTCTCTCGCCAGACGTGAATCCCGCGCGAAGCCGCAAGCTTGAGCTGATCGAAACACGCGAACGGCGCCGCGGCCACGTACAGCGCTTCCATGGGCTGTTCCACGATCAGCGAGCGGTAGTCGTCGTACCCCTCGATATGCAGCTCCGTCGCGATTTCCTTTGCCAGGTCTCCGTCGCGGTCGGCCAGAGCGATCAGATCGATCCTCTCGCTGGCTCGCAAGGCCTCCAGCAGTTGGGCCCCACTCCCGGAGATGCCGAGGATGCCGGCCTTGATGCGTCGTTCGTTCGCGGGCGACGGGTCCATGATGACGGCGACCATATCGCCACGCCCGCGCCGATGTCAATCCGGGTTGCAGGCTGCCCGTGGTTCCCTTACCTTCAGGGAACCCTTGGCCGACACGGTGATTGTCGCGCGGCCGTCGCCGTCGTACCGGACCGAAACGTATCATTTCCCTGAGGAGGCCTTCATGAACACCCACGAACAGGGCAGTCGTCTTCAGGAGGGGTCTCAGTTCTGTCCTTGTCATCATCAGGCGCAGGCCGTGGGAGAAGGAATCAGTCGCCGTGATTTCTTGAACGGCCTTGGCGGCGCCGCGGTGTTGGGCGGCATGGCGTTGGCCGCAGCGGATACGGCCAAGCCCGATCGAGCCCTACCTTCGCCCGTCGGTTCGCCGCTGACCGTCAAACCCGTCCTCGTCTACAACCTTGACGTAAGGAGGGAACTCACCAGTTGGCGCGCCTATGGCGGACTGAGAACCCAACAGGACGTACAGGAAGAGACCAAGCGAATTGAGCAGGAATTGAGGGCGCTTACTGCCAAAGCCGAGTTTGGCCTCCGGTTCCTTCCGCTGTCTTTGATCAACAACGATGCCGACACCGCGGCGGTGATCAAGGAGAATTCTGATGCGTTCCTCGTCTATGCCGCCAGCGGCGCGCAGCAATGGTTGGAAGCGCTGGCCGCATCGAAGAAGCCGAACGTCATGTTCGTGCGGCATCGCTCGGGACCGGTCTACCTCTGGTACGAGATCGCCCACTACCGATTCCTCCGAAAGAGCGAAGACGCGATGAAGGAACCCCACATGGACACGGACGACGTCGTGGTCGACGAATACGACGACGTCCTCTGGCGCCTGCGATCGCTCTACGGCCTGAAAAACACCTTCGGCACCAAGGTGCTCGGAATCGGCGGCCTGCAGTCCTACAGCAAACCCGGTACCGAACGCGGCCCCACCTACGCCAGGAACACCTGGAAGTTCGACATCATCACATGCACCGCCGAGCAGGTGGCGGAACGATTGGCCAAGGCCAAGGCTGATCCGAATGGCCTGCGCCGAGCTGAGCAGCAAACCGGCGAACTGCTCGCTCAGCCCGGGGTCACGCTCACGGTCGATCGGAAATTCGTCGTCAACACCTTCCTGGCCCTGAACACATTCAAAAGCCTCATGGCCGAGACAGGAGCCACCTGCATCGGCGTGGCCGACTGCATGGGCAGCCTGATACGGCTCCTCGACACGCCTCCCTGCCTGGTGCTGAGCCTTTTGAACGACGAAGGCTACACGGCCTTCTGCCACGTCGACATGACGCACACGCCGCCCGGCGTGCTGCTCCGACATATCTCGGGCAAACCGTCGTTCGTCGCCAACTCGCACTATCCGCACCATGGCATCATCACGATGGCGCACTGTGCCGCTCCTCGAAAGATGAACGGCAAGGACTACGAGCCGACGACAATCATGACACACTACGAATCCGACTACGGCGCCGCGACCAAGGTGGAGTACACCAAGGGCCAGGTCACAACCAATCTGATTCCCAACTTGCACTGCACGAAGTGGTACGGCTTCCGCGGCAAGATCATCGACAGCCCCGCGATGCAGATGTGCCGGTCGCAGATGGACGTCCGGATAGACGGCGACTGGCGAAGACTGCTCCACGACCTCGAGGGCTTTCATACGGTGATCTGCTACGAGGACTACCTCCGCGAGGTGGGCTATGCGCTCAAGAAGGTCAAGATCGACTGGGAATGCGTCAGCGAGTTGGATAAGACGTGATCCGACGGATTCGCAACCTCATATGCACGGTTCATCATCGCCCAATGGAATCAGCCATGTGCGCCCTGACCGTATCGTGTGCAAGCTTGTGTCTCCTGGCGGCGGATCCTTCGAAGGACCCGGTCCTCATCGCGAACCGGCAACGGGAAGCCGCTCGGTGAGGCAGGCCTTAAGATCACGCCCAACCCTTGGATGCATGGGAGGAACATGCCATGAAATCAATAAGTTGGATGTGTCTCACTGTCTTGGCTGTTGCCCTTGGCTCGTGGCCGGAGAGAACTGCCATGTCGGAAGAACCCCGTCGCCCCGTCTCGCTCATCTTTGACACGGACATGGGAAACGACATTGATGACGCCCTCGCCCTGGGCGTCATCCACGCCCTCCAGTCCCGCGGTGAATGCCGGCTGCTGGCGGTCACGAGCACGAAGGACAACGAGTTCAGCGTCCCCTTCATCGACCTGGTCAACACGTTCTACGGACGCGGCGACATACCCGTCGGCGCCGTCCGCAACGGGGTAACACCCGAACCGAGTCGATATATCGAGGTGCCTTCGAAGGCAACGGACGCCGGCCGGCCGCGCTACCCCCACAAGATCCGAAGCGGAAAGGACGCCCCCGAGGCCGTGGATCTCCTCCGAAAGGTCCTCGCGGCACAACCGGATCACAGCGTCGCATTCGTCGTTACGGGATTCTCGACCAACATCGCCCGATTGTTGGATTCCAAGCCCGACGACCATTCGCCCCTGCCCGGCAGCCAACTGGTCGCCGCGAAATGCAGCTTTCTGTCCATCATGGCCGGCGCGTTTGCCATGCCTAAACCCCACAAGGAATACAACATCGTCAAGGACCTGCCCGCCGCGCAGAAGGCCATCTCGCAATGGCCCACGCCGATCGTAATGAGCGGCTACGAGATCGGAGAGGCCATCAAGTACCCCGCCGTCAGCATTCAGCAAGACTACCGGTACGTCAGACACCACCCGCTCAAAGAGGCCTATGAGCTTTACCAAAAGATGCCCTACGACCGTCAGACGTGGGACCTCACGGCCGCGCTGTATGCGGTCCGTCCCGACCGCGGCTACTTCGGCCTGTCCGAACCCGGCACCATCCGCGTGCAGCCGGACGGTATCACGGTGTTTGAAGCTTCGCCCGCTGGAAGACACCGCTACCTCAAGGTCGACGGTGAGCAGATTGCGCGAGTGCGCGAGGCCCTGATTGTCCTGGCCAGCCAACCGCCGCAGACGCTCGCCGCAGTCCCCGCAAAGGAATGAAACGGAGCCCCGACCGCAAAAACGTCAACCAGAGCCGCGACCGTGAGGGAGCGGAGTCAATGGAATCGCAGCCATAAGCGTCAAGGGGCGGGAATGATCGAAGGTGCCGGATAGGCGGATGTCTCCTTACCGTCCCGCGAGGAAGGACTCGCTCAGGCCCCAATACCCAGGCAGATGTGTTTGACCTCTACGTAGTCGTCCACGCCTTCGACGCCGCCCTCGCGTCCGAAGCCGCTGGCCTTCATCCCCCCGAACGGGCATTGGGCCATCGCGGGTGTGAAGTCATTGATCCCGATAATCCCGAACTCCAACCCTTCGGCCAGTCGAACGGCAGTCGCAATATCCTCGGTTAAGGCGTAGGCCGCCAACCCGTACGGAGTGTCGTTGGCCTGACGAATCGCGTCTTCCAAATCCCTGAATTCGAGGATCGGCAAGATGGGACTGAACGGCTCTTCCTGCATGATCCGCATCCCACGCGTCACATCTGAAAGCACCGTCGGTTCGAAGAAATATCCGCGGGCAAAGGCCCGGTTGCGCCCGCCGCCGCACAGCACCGCCGCGCCTTTCGAGCGGGCATCCGCCACCAAGGCGGCGGCCTTGTCGAGTGCGGCCTGCTCGAACATCGGCCCGACCTCCACCCCCGCATCCAGTCCGTTGCCCTGCTTGAGCGCACGGGTGTACGCGACGACCGCCTCCGTGAACTGCTTCCGACGATCCGGATGCACATAGAAGCGCGAGGCCGAAATACAGACCTGGCCGTTGTTGCGGAACTTGGCGGACACCGCCGTACGGGCCGCCGCGTCGGGATCCACATCAGGAAACACGATGAACGGAGCATGCCCCCCAAGTTCGAGCGATACCCTCTTCAACTGATCCGCCGACCGCCTCAGGATCTCCTTGCCGACGTCGGTGCTGCCGGTAAAGCCGATCTTGCGAACGCGCGAATCGTTCAGCAAGACCTCGACGGTCTTGTTCGCGGGGCCCGTGATCAGATTGGCCACCCCCGCCGGCAGCCCGGCGTCGTGAAGGCAACGAAATACCTCCATCAGGCACAGCGGCGTCTGCGAGGCCGGACGCGTGATGTTGGCACAACCCACCGCCAGCGCCGGCGCCATCTTCCGAACCGGAAGCAGGATCGGGAAATTCCACGGTGCGATCGCCGCGCAGACACCCACCGGATGATGAATGATGAAATGCCGCTTCGTGGCCACGTGCGGGGGTACGATCCGCCCGTACAGCCGCTTGGCCTCCTCTCCATACCACTCGAAGAACGCCGCGGTCGCCAGTGCTTCGCCCTTGCTCTCGGCAACAGGCTTGCCCTGCTCGATCGTCATCAGTCGAGCAATGTGGTCGGCACGCTGCCGCATCAGGTCTGCCGTGCGTTTCAGGATATCCGCCCGCTCATAGGCCGTCTTCGCCGACCAGCTCAACTGAGCCCTTGCCGCCGCATCGACCGCCCGACGGGCGTCCTCCGCGTCGCCGTAGGCCACTTCGGCGCACGACTCTTCCGTGGCCGGATTGATCACTGCCAGCCGGCCGCCCGAATGGGCGTCGCACCACTTACCGTCGATGTACATCCGCGTCTCAGGGTCCATTGCCGTTCCTCACGGAAGTCCTCGGCGCCCGGCCGTCCTGCTTCAATGACCGGCCGCCCCGTAAAGCCGATGTTCGAAGATGTACCTTTCGACCGCCTCCGGCACGAGCCAACGAATGCTCAGGCCGCACGCCACGCGGCTTCGTATGTCCGTCGAGCTGATGTCAATCCGGGGCGTCTCCAGCCGGCCGGCAATCAGTTGTTCGATCTGCTCCGGTCGCAGCCGTGCACGAAGCGGAGACAGGTCGGGCGATTCCCAGCCCGGACGCGCCGCCACCACAATCCGACACGCGCCGACGAGTTCGTCCACTCGATGCCAACCGGCCAGTTCGCGAAGTGAATCCGCCCCAATCAGCCACACCATCTCGGCCTCAGGACCCAACTCCTGCCGGAACCTGCCCACCGTATCAATCGTATAACTGGGACCCGTCCTGCGGATCTCGCAGTCGGAAACCTCTAACCCGGGTTGGCCCTCGACGGCCAGCCTCGTCATGGCCAGCCGATGGGAGGCGTCGGTCACGCGGTGGAGGCTCTTATGAGGAGGCTGCGCCGAGGGGATCAGAATGAGCCGACCCAACGACAATCGCTCCCGCACCGCGCGAGCCACGATCAGATGACCCGCGTGGATCGGATCGAAGGTGCCACCGTAGAGACCGACGCGAGGAATCATGGCGGAATCGTAACCCTGCTCGACATGTTCGTCAATTTGGTGCAAGCCCGCTGGCGGCTTGCATCGATCCGGATCGGCCAGTACAAGAACAACCAAGGAGTCAATCCGTGATACCGCTGAGAGACAACATCCCCTCCGTGACGACGCCCTTCGTGAACTACACCGTGCTCGCGATCTGCGGCCTGACCTTCCTGAGCCAATGGACCACGGGTGCCGGCGGACAGCGAATGGTCGAACGCTATGGAATGGTGCCTTCGCGGTTGATCGATCCCGCCAAGCCCATCCTGATCCGTCAACCCGTCATGGTGCGTCAGGGACCGTTTCTGATTCCCGCTGAAACCGAGCGCCCGCTGGAAGCCCCGCCGTTCAGTCCTTACTTGACGTTGATCACCTGCATGTTCCTGCACGGCGGATGGATGCACTTCCTCGGTAACATGCTCTTCCTCTATATCTTCGGCGATAACGTCGAAGACCGGCTGGGACACCTGGGCTACGCCGCCTTCTACCTGTTTGCGGGGATCCTGTCGGGACTGGCGCACCTGTTGAGCGATCCCTCGTCAACCATCCCCACCATCGGTGCGAGCGGCGCAATCGCCGGCGTCATGGGGGCCTACTTCTTGCTCTACCCCCACGCACGCGTGCTGACCCTCGTTCCCGTCTTCTTCTTCCTCGAATTCATCGTCCTGCCGGCTTACGTCCTGCTCGGCATCTGGTTTACGATCCAGATCTTTCAGGGATGGCTCGCCTCGGCAACCCCCGGCGCAGGTGGCGTGGCGTGGTGGGCACACATCGGAGGGTTTGTGGTCGGCGCCGCCCTCGTTTACGGCCTACGAGGGGCCGGATTCCTCAATCGGCGAATCCCGCGGGCCTATCCCGTCGACCGCCGCTTCGCCGTCTATCATCGTCAAAGACCCTGGTAATCGACCCCCGCGTCGGCATCCGGTCATCGACGTCCGACCGCGCCCCGCGGCGAGCGACAGGTGTTGATTCCATGACTCAGGCCGCGCAATGCGGCTTGGCCTTGGCCGGCTTCTTCTCCGTTCCCTTCGCCGCCGTGCCTTCGGCCTTTGCGGCAGCAGAGGGTTTCTCCTCGGATTTCTTCGTCCCCTCGGTCGACGTGCCCGACTCGGCCTTGGCGGCCGCCTTGTACGATTCACTGCGGTAGTCGGTGATGTAGAAGCCCGATCCTTTGAAGATGAGCCCTCCGCCGGTCCCGATCAGGCGCTGAAGACCGTTCTTGCCGCACGCCGGACACTTGCGGATCGGCTTGGCCGTAATCGACTGAAACGCCTCCATATGATGACCGCAATCTTGACACTCGTACTCATACGTCGGCATGGACTCACTCCTTATTGTCCGACTCGTCGTCGGACGTTTCTGCCCCATCCTTCTTAGACCCGGCCGGTAGACACGAGACAATCACCCGTGCGGGCCGCAGCACCCGATCGCGATACAGGTATCCGCCGTGGACTTCCTGCACCACCGTACCCTCAGGAAGGTCCCCCGAAGGTTGCTGAGCCACGGCTTCGTGCCGCGTCGGATCGAAGGGCTGGCCCAGTGCTTCAATCCGTTTGATCTCGTGATCGCTCAACAACTTCAGCAGTTGATCGTGCGTGATTCGAACGCCCTCGGCCAACTTGGATGCGTCGTGGTTCTCTTCCAGCGCCTCGAGTGTCCGTTCCATATTGTCGACGATCGTCAGCACACCCCTTGCGAGATCCGCGACCGCCAGCCGAACCGCCTCTTCCCGCTCCGCGCGAAGTCGACGAAGCTGATTCGAAGCCTCGGCCTTGGCGCGAAGCCACTTGTCTTTGAACTCGTCTCGTTCGGCTTGCGCCTTCTTCAATTCGGTCTCGCCCGGCTCGTCGCCGGACGCGGACTCCGCCTGCGAAGATGGAGCGTACTTCGCCACGTCCTCAGGTGTGGCGGATTCGATTCTGGGTTCTTCCGGTTCCGACATCATGACCTCTCGCTGCACCGCGGCGAAACCGCCCGAATGCCAAAGCCCCCGACTCCGGAACTCGGGCAAGCCGCCGCCTTCACTCTCGTGTTCGCCTTCCTGACGGCTTCTTCAACTCATCCTCCTGCCCGGCAAAGAACTCGACCAGTTTCTCGATCCAGCCTTTCGACTCCGGCAGAACGGTCTTGTCTTCCGTGAGAGCGAATTCCCTCAGCAGGTCCGACTGCGTCTTGCTGAGCTGCCGTGGGATCTCGACCACCACCTGAACGAGCTCGTCGCCACGCTGGCCGGTCCGTAAATCGGGCATCCCCTGCCCGGCCAGCCGGAACACCTGCCCATATTGGGTCCCCGGCGGGATCTTCACGTCGGCTTTGCCGGTCAGCGTCGGCACCTCGACCGAGGCGCCCAACGCCGCTTGCGTGAAGCTGATCGGCAATCGACACAGCAAATCCCGTCCGTGCCGCTCGAAGAACGGATGGGGCTTGATCCGCACATACACGTGCAAATCGCCTCGCGGCCCGCCCTCTTCGCCCGGTTCGCCTTCCCCGCGAATCCGGACCGCCTGCCCGTCCTCGATGCCTGCCGGCACCTTGAACGCGACCGTCCGCTTGACGGCACGACGACCCTGTCCGCGGCATTCCTTGCACGAGGTCTTGGCGATCGAACCTTGGCCGCGACATTGCGGACACGTGGTCACCACCCGCCCGAAAAAACCGCCCAAGCCGCCCGTTCGCTCAACTTGTCCGTAGCCGCCGCAAGCAGGGCAAGCCGCCCGCTTTGTCCCCGGTTCGGCGCCGCTACCGCCGCAGCGTTCACACGCGTCGTTCCGACTGAACTCGAGCGTTCGTTCCGTACCCGACGCGGCGTCCGACAGCGTGATCTCCACCGCGGCCTCAAGATCGTATCCGCGGCGGCGACGACGCCCCCCGCCACCGAATCCCCCGAAAAAACCGCCCCCGAGGATCTCCTCGAACATCCCGAAAATGTCGCCCACGTCCATGTGGGAGAAGTCGTGCATCGTGGCCCCGGAGAGACCCTCGTGACCGAACCGGTCATACCGGAGCCGTCTGTCCGAGTCACTCAGGACCTCGTAGGCCTCGGCCGCCTCCTTGAACTTCCTCTCCGCCTCCGGATCTTCCTTGTTTCGGTCGGGATGATACTTCAACGCGGCTTGCCGATACGCCTTCTTGATCTCCTCGGCCGATGCCTCTCGAGAGACCCCCAACACCTCGTAATAGTCTCGTTTTGTTGCCACCGGCATCGCTCTGTTGCCGAACCTCACGATGGGTCGCGAGCTCGCCCCTACGTTCGACCCCGGCCGTGATGTCCCGCTAAGTCTTGCCCTCGGCCGGACGATAAAGGGGCGGACTCATACGTCCGCCCCTTTGCAGAATACCCACGATGCTGTTCTCCTGCCCAATGCAGGCGCCCATCAGCTACCGGATACTGCCGGCGACCTCTTCCTTCTCCTCCTTCAACTCGGTCACCAATACCTCGGTCGTCAGCATCAATCCGGCAATGCTCGCGGCGTTCTGAAGGGCGGAGCGAGTCACTTTCGCCGCGTCGATGATCCCGGCCTTCACCATGTCGACGATCTCGCCCGTGCGCGCGTCGTACCCATACGTTCCGCCTTTCTTTCGAATCCGGGCCAAGACCACGCCGCCGTCTTCGCCCGCATTCTCGGCAATCTGACGAGCCGGCGCTTCAAGCGCTCGTAGAACAATGTCGATGCCGATCTTCTCGTCGCCCTTCGCTTTGTTGCGGACGGCCTCGACCGCCGGCACGGCGTTCAACATGGCGACGCCGCCGCCCGGCACCACCCCTTCCTCCACGGCCGCCCGCGTCGTGTGGAACGCGTCGTCCACCAGATCCTTGCGCTCCTTGACCTCGGTCTCCGTCGCGCCGCCCACGTTGATCACCGCCACGCCGCCCGACAGCTTCGCCAGCCGCTCTTGAAGCTTCTCGCGATCGTAGTCGCTCGTCGTCTTCTCGATCTGACTGCGAATCTGCTGAATCCGCTGAGTCAACTCCGACTTCTTGCCCGCCCCTTCCACCAGCGTCGTGTACTCCTTGTCGACAACCACCCTCTTGGCGCGCCCGAGGTGAGACAGCTCGACATTCTCCAGTTTCACGCCCAGATCCTCGCTGAGAACCGTCGCGCCGGTCAGCACCCCGATGTCGCCCAGAATGGCTTTCCGCCGATCGCCGAAGCCGGGCGCCTTCACCGCACAGACCTTAAACTGACCCTGCAGATGGTTGATCACCAGCAGCGCCAACGCCTCGCCCTCAACGTCCTCGGCGATGATCAAGAGCGGCTTCCCGACGCTGACGATCTTCTCAAGCAGCGGAATCAACGATCGTGCGTTGCTGATCTTCTTCTCGTGGAGCAAAATGTACGGGTCTTCCAGTTCCGATTCCAACGTCGAGCGATTCGTGAAGAAGTAAGGCGAGATGTAGCCCTTGTCGAACTGCATCCCCTCCACGTGCTCCCACGAGGTCTCGAGGGCCTTGCCCTCCTCGATCTCGATCACGCCGTCCTTGCCGACCTTCTCAAACGCATCGGACAGGATCTTGCCGATGGATTCGTCGCCGTTGGCGCTGATGGTCGCCACTTTGGCGATATCATCCTTGCCCTTGATCGGAGTGGCCTGCTTGGCGATGCTCGCCACCGCCGCTTCGACCGCCTGATCGATCCCGCGCTTAAGCCCCATCGGGTTCGCCCCGGCGGCCAACGCCTTCAAGCCTTCCCGGTAAATCGACTCGGCAAGCACCACCGCCGTCGTCGTCCCGTCGCCCGCCACGTCCGACGTCTTGTTCGCCACCTCGTTCACGAGCTTGGCGCCCATGTTCTCGAAGGGGTTCGGCAACTCGACTTCCTTGCTGACGGTGACGCCGTCCTTGGTCACACGGGGCGAGCCGAACGACTTCTGCAACAGCACGTTCCGCCCGGTCGGGCCCATGGTGACCTTGACGGCCGCCGCCAGCTTCTCCAGACCACTGAGGATGCCCTGCCGGGCCTCCTGCTCGAATAGCATTTGCTTCGCAGCCATGAGTCACTCCGTTTGTGACAGAGGCAGCAGGTCGCCAAGGCCCGGCGGCGTCGCGGACATCCGACCGGGCCCCGTCGCGCGGCTGCCGTGTTACTTGTCGATGATCGCCAGGATGTCGTTTTCACGCATGATCTGCATCTTCTGGCCACCCACCTCCACCTCGGTACCGGCGTACTTGCCGTAGAACACCTCGTCGCCGACCTTTACCGTCATCGAAGCCCGTTCGCCGCTGTCCAACAACTTGCCCGGACCGGTCGCCCGAACGATGCCCCGCTGCGGCTTCTCCTTCGCCGTGTCGGGCAACACGATGCCGCCCGCCGTCTTCTCCTCCGCTTCGCTCTGCTCAATCAGAACGCGGTCGTCAAGTGGCTTTATCGAAACTTTCTTCTTGTCACTGGCCATCTCTGTCGTCTCCCGAAATCCTCGCCCGCGTCACCGGGCGTCGTTTATGGTATGTGATCTTTCGCAACGCAGGACTAGTAGTCCATATCACCCATGCCGTCCATGTCGCCCATGCCGCCGGGCCCTCCGTGACCGTGACCACGCCCCTGCTTCTTCTTGTCTTCAGGCTTCTCCGTCACGATGCAGTCGGTGCTCAGAAGCAGTCGGGCGACACTGCTCCCGTTGTCGAGCGCGGTTCTGACGACCTTCGTGGCGTCGATCACGCCCTGTGCCACCAAATCGCCGTACTCGTTTGTCTCGGCGTTGTAGCCGTAGTTCACATTCTTGCTCTCGAGAACCTCGGCCACCACGACCCGCCCTTCCATGCCGGCATTTTCGGCGATGTGCCGGAGGGGTTCCGCCAGCGCCTTGCGAACGATCTCGGCGCCCGTGGCCTCGTCGCCCTCCAGCTTCAGCCCGTCCAGTGCCGCGCGACAGCGAAGCAGCGCCACACCGCCACCGGGCACAATCCCCTCTTCGATCGCCGCGCGAGTCGTGTGCAGCGCGTCCTCGATCAACGCCTTCCGCTCCTTCAACTCCGTCTCGGTCGCCGCGCCCACCTTGATCTGCGCCACGCCGCCCGAGAGCTTCGCGAGACGCTCCTGGAGCTTCTCGCGATCGTAGTCGGATGTCGTGACCTCAATCTCGCGACGGATCTGCTCGCAGCGACCCTGGATCGCGGCCGTCTCGCCCGCGCCCTCAATGATCGTCGTGTTGTCGTTGTCGATCCGGACCCTCTTGGCCTGCCCCAGATCCGATATGCTCACCCCATCCAACTCAATGCCGAGATCCTTGAATATCGCCTTGCCGCCCGTCAGGATTGCGATATCCTCCATCATCGCCTTCCGACGATCGCCGTATCCCGGCGCCTTGACGGCCGCGCACTGAATGATGCCCTTCAGCTTGTTCACAACCAGCGTCGCCAGCGCCTCGCCTTCGATGTCCTCGGCGATGATCAACAGCGGCCTCTTGGCCTTCGCCACCTTCTCCAGCAAGGGCACCAGTTTCGTCACACTGCTGATCTTCTCTTCATGGATGAGGATGAACGGCTTGTCCATCACGACTTCCATCGCGTCCTGATCGGTGATGAAGTGCGGAGAGAGATAGCCGCGGTCGAACTGCATGCCCTCGACGAACTCGACCTCGGTCTCGAAACTCTTGCCCTCTTCAATGGTGATCACACCGTCCTTGCCGACGCGCTCGAACGCCTTGAACATCATCTCGCCGATTTCGCGGTTGTTGTTGGCGGATATGCTGGCCACCGCGACAATGTCGTTCTTGTCGATCTTGACCGCCTTCGACAGCTTCGCCAGGTTCGCCGTCACCGCCTTGACCGCCTTGTCGATGCCTCGACAGAGCGCCATCGGATCGGCACCCGACGCCACGTTGCGAAGCCCCTCCTTGAAAATCGCCTCCGCCAGCAGGGTCGCCGTGGTCGTCCCGTCACCCGCGACGTCGCTCGTCTTGCTCGCGGCCTCCTTCACAAGCAACGCGCCCATGTTCTCGTACTTGTTCGAGAGCGTGATCTCCTCCGCGACGGTCACCCCGTCCTTCGTGATGTTGGGAGAGCCCCACCCCTTGTCGAGAACGGCGTTGCGGCCACGCGGTCCCAACGTGCTCTTGACCGCGCGCGCCAGTTTTTCCACACCAGCGAGCAGGTGCTTGCGGGCCTCCTCTTGATAGGCCAACTGCTTCACTGCCATCGAAAAGTCCTCCTCAGCTCATCGTTGTCGCCAGACCCGGATTGGGACTGAAGTAGCGTTTATTCCCCGATCCGTGCGCCTCGGCGGGGATTCTCCAACAAACAACGACCTCTCGTGCAACCGACGTGCCAGGTAAGTCAGGATCAGGCACAAGAACACAATACAAAGGGCCGCATTGGGTTAAGTAATAAAACCCGGCAATGTACCCAACTCGAATCCCCTGCCACATCGGCAGCGCGTGTGAGTGGCACACTCGGTCGCCGTGCCAATATGACAGAACCCGATCGCATCGCTCCACCCGCCTTCACGCAAATCGTCGAAACGGTGCCCCAGTCGGTCCTGACAGGATCGACTGGGCCTGTGTCTCCGGGGTCAGGACCGAACTGATACATGGCACCATACACGAGCTTGAGTAGTCATTGTGTTGATTCTTGCCTTCCGAGTAGGCGCTCGCTAAACTTGCTCGTTCATACTCGTTGTGCATAGGAGATACGGAAGTGGCAGCATCATTGGATGGCAAGCGCATCTTGGTAGTGGATGACGATGCAGACGTTCGGACGGCGATCCAAACCGCATTGGCCGATACCGGCGCTGAACTCACCATGGCCGTAGACGGCAATGAGGCCATAAGCGCATTCACAAGCAAGAACCCCGACCTCGTGGTCCTAGACATGGGCCTCCCCAAGCGAAGCGGATTCCTGGTGCTCAACCATATCAAGCCCGATCGAAAGGTGGGCTCCAAGCCGTTCGTGGTGGTCGTTACGGGCAACGCGGGCAAGCGCCATGAGGTCTACGCCCGCAGCCTGGGAGTAGACGAATACATAACCAAGCCGTTCCGCATGGAACGTCTGATGACGGCGCTTCAGAAGCTGTTGGGGTCCTGAGCCGGAAGCCTTGCGGCCACCGTGCCTGCGTGTGAACGACGACCCCCTCCGTGAACGATCGGCAGCCACCGGCGGTCGGACCGGGCCGTGAGCGAATCACGGAGTGAGGTTCGTGCCCATCAACTGAGGTGCAAACGTGCACACGAAAGACCGGCACGATCGAACGTCGGGTGTTCGAGTCTTATTCTTCCTGTTGGTATGCCCCGTGTTGGGGGGCGGAGTCACTCACCTGCGGCCCGTACAGGCCGAGGGGGCTCAAGTTAAGCGCGACACCGGACCCGCCAAGGGCCCCGTCGCCTCCGCCGGCCTCAAGCAGATCGGACGCCTCCGCCCTCGACGCTCGCAGGAGATCGAGAGCTCACGCTGGGGCGTGTCCTGCCATTGGATCGCCGACAAGCACGAACTGACCGTCGAGCAGCAACTGGACCAACTTGCCGGCCTGGGGGCGAAATGGGCCTTCCTCGTGCCCAACTGGGACCTCATCGAGACGGAGAAAGGCAAATACGACTGGAACAGCCCGGCCCATCGGCTGGACGACGTCGTCAATGGTTTGGTGAAACGCAAGATATCCCCGATTATCCAGGTCTACGGCGGCAATCACCTCTACACGCCGCTTTCGCCCGTCCATGTCCCACCGGGGGTCGAGATCCCGAAACTGATGACAGACCCTGAGGCAAAGCGGGCGTGGCACGCATGGCTCCGCGCCATGGCACAACGCTACAACAAGCACGTCAAGCTTTGGGAAATCTGGAATGAACCGAACTCGGAGTGGTTCTGGAAACCCAAGCCGGACGCCAGGCTCTATGGCCGAATGGTCAAGGAGGTGACCGAGGTCATCCGCGGCGTCGACCCGTCAGCCATGATCCTCGCCGGTTCCACCGCCGCGGTTCCACTCGATTTCCTCCACGACTTCCTCAAGAGCGAGGGCGCCGACAGCTTCGACTTCTGGTCGGTACATCCCTACGGAGGTGTTCCGGAGGAAATGGATGCCGACATGCGCCGGGCTCAGCAACTCCTCGCTGCAAGCGACAAGTGCGATGTCCTGTGGCAGACCGAGTGCGGCTTCCCATCACACGCCGACACGGGCGGTTGGGGCTATGGCGGCCCGTGGGACGAGGTCAAACACGCCAAATGGGTCTTGCGTCGATTGCTTGCCGACATGGCGGTCGGAACGAAGATCTCGATCTACTTCGTGCTGAACGACTATCCGGCGATCCTTGAAGGCGGTCCCGATAAGGGCAAGATGGGCATCAATCGCAAAGGCCTTTTCCACGGCGGTTCCTGGGAGCGCAAACCCGCCGCCTACGCCTTCTCGAACCTGGCCGGGCTCCTCGACGATCGCTTCCAACCGAAACCGCTTCGCGCCGAGCTATCGATCGCCGAACCGGGCTCGTTCGGCGAGATCCGGCCCGAAGCCCTCCGGACACTGACCCTCACCGACAGATACACGCACGCCCCGGCGGTCGTCTACTGGCTGGGCGTCCCCATGCAAACCGACGCCAAGGCCGGCAAGGCGAAGCTGGTCGTCGCCGCCGGAGCCATCCGCCAACCGGTCCTCGTCGACCTGCTCGACGGCCGCGTCTACGAGTTGCCGCCCTTCGAGAAAACCGGCGACACGATCGCCTTCGTCGGCCTTCCCGTTAGTGACTCTCCGATTGTCCTGTGCGGCCGCACCGGCATCTCGATAGAGCCCGGATAGACCCTCTGTGGGCGGCCACAGATGCACGTCATCCGTCCGACGTCTCACCGGCCCCCTCTGAGTTTCGGGAAAAACCGTGTGAGGGTGAGACAGGGCTCCACCGGCCTGATTCAGCCACGGAACCGACGCCCGGCCTTTGCGCATTCGACATGATGGATAACCCGTTGACGTTTACGAACGGTTCGCTCTCCGTCGGAAGACGCCCGATCTATGTCGCGCTCGCCGCCAGTCGCGCGGACAAGCTGGCTGCAGCACTGGCCGTTGAATAGGCATCCTCCGTTCCGCCGTAGAACCGCCGCGACTATCGCAGAAGCATGAGGGTGGAAAGCGGTAGACAGATAATGCGCGGGTCTACGACATCCTCGGTATCTGTTTGCGTGATAAGAAGGCCGAACAGAGAGTTGTTCACAGTCTTCTCCACAAAGGTTCTGAGTCCCTCCGTATCGCCAAGACTATCGATCCGCGTCTGGTACTTCACCTCCACGGGAATTCGCTTCGTGCCGATCGTCAGAACGTAATCCACCTCCGGCTCATCGGGGCTCGCGGGCAAGTGCGCGAGATCAAGCTGCGATATCGTAGAGAAGGTCGCACCCACTATGCCTTCTGCGATGCGACCGGCCAGCGTGGAGAGATGAGGTTCTCGGCTGAGCGCAACAGGGTCCAATGGAACGACCTCCTGCAGCCAGCTCGCGCGCAGACCATGGTCTGCAAGGCAGATTTTCACATTCCCGCGTCGACGCTTGAGCCGGATCTCGAGGGGCTCGATCAAACGGAGCAAGAGCGTGTCGCCCAGGAACCGCAGATAGTGATTGATCCTTTGCGGCCCGACGTTGGCATTCAGAGCACGCTGGGCCTCACGCGCCAAGAGTTGATATCCCGGACTCTGACCCACATAGCGGCAAGCTAAACGGAATACCTCCTCAAGCAGAGGCGCATCACGCTTCCGTCCGCGTTCCCCAACCCGCAAGTCATGTTGGATCACGCGACGGATGACCGTCTCGTTAAGTTGGTCGGCAATCTGATTCCAAGGGATCTCCGCCCGCTGGTGTACGAGTGGATAGCCCCCCCTCTCGGAAAACCACGCGAAAGCGCGGTTGCGTTCGTTGCTTCTCTGCACTCCCCTTGCCCGCAAGTCGCACCAGAACTCCCTTCGGGCCAGGACCTCCAGGCCATTGTCCTGAAGAAAGGGAGGGCCCAAGTCCAAACCGCGAAATGAGGCTACCTCCGTGAGCGACAGAACGCCCGCTTCGACTGTATTAATCCGTCCGGCGAGACTGTCCCGTCCGAGTTCGATACGCAAGGCAGAACTCCCTGTGACGACAACCTGGGTCGTGGAGTGGTCTACAAGGGACTTGAGTTGTTCAGCCCAGCTATCCAAGTTCTGCACTTCGTCGAAGAAGAGGAATGTGGACTCATTGCGATGAGCGGCCTCATTCAAGGTCTTGCCTAGTATGGCGCCTTCGAACCAATCCACGATTCGAAGGATCGGTTCCTCAAGCGCCGTGATTCCCGGCAGTTCATCGCACTGAAGGCGTAGTATGCGCCGCCCCGGGATTCCTCGATCAAGCAAGTCTCGAACCACCTGCAATTGACTGATTGTCTTGCCGATCTGCCGAGGCCCGCGAACGACAATGATTGGAGCCAGTCGCGCATCGAGTCGCCGGTGTATTTGAGATACGAGGTGCCGACGCGTCTCCGGAAGCACTGGCATCGGCTTGTCTTCCCACCAAGGATTCATCCGGCGCAGATCTCGCACCAACGACTCATCCAGCTTCATCGCATTGAATACGAAAGGGTCCATTGCCTGATGATTCCAAGAGGCTCCCGACAAGACCTGACCACGCCGCCCCCAAAAGGCGGTCCGGATCCACGGCACCATGATAGTCCCCCGCGAATGAACATCAAACCACCATGGAGAGACATTGCGGCCGATACGCCGTCCCAACTCGTGATGACCTTCCAACAATCCCATGCACTACCGAGTGATGAAATCCCCGTAACTCAGACGAAATTCGCGACAGGCCACGAAGTGCTCGAGAAAAACGTCGGGGGCTGAGCGAGTGCGTGCCGATGATCATGCCGCCGTCGCGGCCGAGGTCGATGGGCTCTCGGGCCTAATCTTGGATCCTTGCGACGGGACCGCGAAGGAGCGTATCGATGCTGTCCATTCCTCCGCCACAAAGACGCGTTGCTCAGAGGTTACCATTACGGGATCATCCTACGCGGGCTCAGAAGCGGTCAGGAGCCCGAGGGTGCCTCATTCGCTTGATGAACGAGTCGCGCGGTGCAAGGCCTGGTTGAAACGACAGCACGTCAACCGGCCCATGCTTGGCCTGCTGTGGGAGCCGGACATCCCACCGCTACCGGTGTTCGTGGGACAGATCGGAGCCGGCGGCGAGCTTTGCCCCGATTGCATCCAGCCGGTGGGGTCCTTCCCTAAATAGACAAGTGCAGCCACCTCACCGACACGCTTACTGGCGAACTGATCCAGCGTTTCACGCCGGCATTCGGCATCCCATGGATGGAAGCCGTCGCCAGCTGCACCAGGATGGTTAACCCCGGCTCGCCTTGGGCGGTGCCCTCGCTGGGAAGTCCGTCCGACCGACCGTCGATTCGACTTGATAGCGACAATCCCTGGTTACGTAAGCTGCTGGAATTCACTCGCGTTCTCGTGGACTTCTCGGCCGGCCGATTCCCCATGGCCGTTCCGCAGATGCGCGGGCCGCTGGATGCACTCGCGGCCATGCGAACCCCGAACAGATGTGCATCGATCTGCTCGAACAACACGAGGCGGTCTTCACGATTCTCGGCGAGTTGGCCGAACTGTGGATCGCCGTCGGCCAGGCCGTGCTGGAAATCATTCCCCCTTTCCATGGCGGCTACGTGGCCAGAATGGGTGCGTGGGCGCCCGGACCAATCCTGACCACCCAGAACGACGTTTCCACACTGGTCTCGCCAAAGTTGTACGAGGAACTCGTTCTGCCGTGGGATCGCAGAATCGTCGAGCACTTACTCTATACCACCGAAAACGGCGTTAGGTCGTCCTTGCGGCAATCGTGCCCAGGTCGACAATGGCCGCCTTGTCGCCCGCACGCTCGACCAGGTCGCAGATCAGATCGATCGTACGGAACTCCGGATCGACCACGCCGAGTGCGGACGGATGTGCCAAGAAGTCGAACACGGCCCGGTGTTCGATCGCCCATTCGACGGCCACCCGAGTCGCCTTGAGAAACCCATCCAGCTTCCACTTGTAGTTGCGAAATGCGTTGATGTCGCTGACGGGGCTCATGGGGACATCGATGAGTCCGCTTGGGTACTTGAATGGCTGGGCCTGCGGCTGGATCGCCCGGATGGCTTCCAGCACCTCCGGCGTGGGTTCCCGGCCGGTCTGGCTCAATACCTGACCGGGATACGTGCAGCTCACCCACGGGAAGCCCAGATCGAGCAGCATCCGCTGGACGTCAGGCCGGCCCCGCAGACCTTCCGCGAAACCGCCGGGCGTCCGGAACCCCGCCGGTTCGATGCCCAGCCGCATCTTCATCGCCCGGCTACACATCTCGATGTTCTCCCGGATCACCTGCGAAACCGACTTGCCGTGGATCAGCCACGGCGCCCGCTCAAATCGGAATTGGATTTCGGGGGGCTTCTGAGCGAGCAGATAGACGTGATCGTAGGTGTGGTTTCCGACAAAGTGGCCTTCGCCGATCAGTTCCTTGAGCCAGTCGATGTTTTCCTGCTCGAGCGCCGCTCCGACGAGAAAGGTGTGGATTCGCCAGCCCCTGGTCTTGACGCGGCGCGCGGCCTGCACGGTGTACTGCTTGGCATGTGCGTCGAGATCGCCCTTGTGATAGTCCCAGTGGGTCTGTTCCCACGTCGGAAAGTTCCGTGCCATCTCCAAGTCCAGCGTGATGGCAATAAGGGCTTTGTCGCGCGGAGCAAGGAGTTTTGTCGTTGACTCGGAACTATACAGCTTTCGCCCCGTCGCCAGGGCCGCTCCGCCCGCAAGAAACCCACGTCGGGAGATCATCATCTTGCCACCATGACATCCAGACCTCGAGGTCCAGCATTCATATGACGAACCACCACCGACCCGCTCGCGAGTTTCGGCTCCTGGATTCTGAGTTCTGGATTCTCTCTGTGCCCTCCCAGACACATGCCTACGGGTTTTTCGACTTCTCACTACCGACGTACTTGACCCACGATATCTGCGTTACCAGGTGATCCAGCGCCGCGACTGAGATCGAGGCGTTGGTCGCGAATCGCGGCGTCGCGTTCGACGGGAAGGTCGCCAACGTCGCGTCGCCCACCAGGAACACGTTGAAGTCTTTGGACAGGTTGTCGTAGCCGGCCGTGGTCGCCTTGAAGCACAGATCGGTGCAGTAGCCCGTGAGCAGGACATGCCGGACCCCGTTCTTCTTGAGAAAGTCGCGGAGCGGCGCGTAGCCCTCGGCGTCGTAGATCATCACGTCGTCGGGGTGGGTTTCGATGCCTTTGACCACCGGGATCGGCATGTCCCAGAAGCCTTTGGGATTGTAGGGCTCATATGCCGACAGGCCTGGGAACTGCTTGAAGTAGTCGACCACCGGCGTGTCGTCTGAAAGCGCCAGCTCGCCGATCAGCGGAGCACCCTTGTATTCGAAATTGGTGAGCTTGGCGTGCAACTCGGCCGCGCCTTGGCTCCGCTCCTCCTGTGTCGGCTTTCCGCGAAATGAACGGTAGAGCTTCTTGCGGATCGGATCCTCGGCGCCGGGCTGGCTATACATCGTGAACGCCACTTTGCCCCGGAGCGACTTGATGAAGGGATTCAGTACGCCCTCGATGTGGCCATGGGTAAGGGCGTTCTTCTCCGGCGTGCAAAAGTCGGCCACGCCGGCCGGTTCGGGCGTCCGCCAGCCCTGGCCGTCATCGATGCCCCACGGATGGACGACGATGAGCGCCGTCCGGGCCCCCCTAAGACGGTTTGGCATTTCGATGATCCCGCGGGCATTGTAGGAGAACCGCCACGCGCGGACTTCCAGATCGGCGTCCGGATCGTTGACGAGGATCGGCGCCTCGAATCGCCTGGTCTCACGCACCGGCTCGATCCACTCCGGATGATCCGCCAGGATCGGCTTCGGATTCGCAATCGGCGTCAGGCGATTCTCGTACTTGCGCCGGGCCGCGCCCTCCTCGCCGCGCGCGTCACTGTTCATGGCACCTATCCCCACAAGCCACACAAAGCCGCAAACCAGTCGACGATTGCCCATGTCGCACCTCCCGTGCGGAGTCCACTCTACCGGCATGCTACTCGCATGAGCATCCTCTTATGTTTATGTTCCTTGAGATGTCTGGCGAAGCACGCCGCAAGGACGTATTGTAGGCCGTCGGCGGAAAGGTTGAATAGTAGCGCCCGCCCGGGGAACTGAACGTCGGTGGACCGAGGTCTTGCCGCCGAGGAGGACGATTGCGATGAACCGAAGGGCGTTCCTGAATGCGGGCCTGAGCGCCGGGGCAACGGCGCTGCTGTCCGATCTCATACAAGGTGAAGAACAGCCAAGGCCGCCTGCCGGAACACGATACCTCTCGATCAACTCGATGATCCGAAAGTACCAGGTCGAGGCCAGTCGAACCAAGCACATGCTGGCCGATGAAACCGAGCTGCACAGCGCCGAAGGCGTGGTTGCCCTCTCGAACGCCGTTCGGAGGGGTTTCCGCGACGCGAAGATCACTTGGGCGATGTCGTGGTGTGCGATCACGGACCCGAGCCCGCGTTACGAGGCGATTCGCAAGACGGTCAAGGAACTCCATCAGCAGTTCGGCGACGACGTCGCCTTCGCGCCGGGGACCTATTTCGCGAACGCTTACAACAGCCGCGAGCAGGTCAACCGCGACAACGAGGAGGCGGCGGCGATTATCGAGCGGTTCATGGGCGGCTACCGCCCGCGCAGCATCATTGCGGGCTTCATGGCCGCCGAGAACATCCGGTATGCGCGACAGAAGTTGGGCATCCAGGCCATACAGGGGAACATCTGGAGCCAGTTCAGCGTCGATTTCCAGGACGGCGACGGATCAATCGCCTATCCGTACTACCCGTCGACCCGGCACTTCTGCAAACCGGCGCAGGGCGACGCCGATCTTATTGACTGCCCGAATCTGGACGGCTGGACGGTGGACCTTGTCGCCGCCCGTTTGGTCGGCGTAACAAACAAGGGCTGCGTCCAGTTGAATTCTCGCCTCGGTGTCGGGCCGATCGAGACGCTGCAGACCTTTGGAATCGAAACGGGGCTTAAGCAGATGCAGGCCACAACCGCCGCCCACTTCTGCGATGAGAACATCCGACGCAATCCCTTCGGCTGGATTACGAATAACTACGAGATCAGCGAGATGCAGCGAACCCGATCCAAGGGCACGCTCGACGGGTTTGGCGAGTGGGTTGGCTGGATCAAACGAACTTGGCCCGACGCACAGTGCCCGACGATCGCCGAACTCGGCGACCGCGTCCGAGAAGTCGGTCCGAACAACGATTCGCTGAAGTATATTCTCCACCAGGAAGGCAGCGGCATCGGCGGGTCGGTGGCGGGCCTCGCGGTCACCTGGTTCATGAACAAGCACTTCCGGCTGGGCCTCCTGCACCAGGACGGCAAGCCGCAGGTGATGGACTTCACCGACTATACGAAGGACTACGCGGAACCCAAGGGCGAAGGACAGCGCAACTGGAGTATCCTCGGCGAGATCAACCAGAAGGGCACGCGACCGCAGGACAAGCCGATCCCATTAAAGGAATGGCCTCGCTGGAGCGAGATGTTACAACGACTCACCGCAATCTACCCCAACCGTAACGAATGGCAGCGATTCGTCGAATCGGCGTGACCGCCAGGAGGGGCCCGTTGCTCTCCGCGCGAAACCTCCCAGACGAGACCGTTGCAGCATGTGTGGCTTGAGTGTATAAGCGCAGTGTATGGTGGAGCATCATTTCCGAGGCGGACCAGCGAGAATGGTTTCAACAGGTGTGGACCGGCATCACCGGAGCATCGACCCGACATCATCCAGCGCCGTTTCCGCTCACGCTGGCCACGCGTCTGATCCGGATGTTCAGCTTTGTGGGTGATATGGTGCTGGATCCGTTCATGGGAACGGCCACAACCAACATCGCGGCCGCACAAACCGGGCGAAGCAGTATTGGCCTGGAAGTCAACCCGAAGTACTTCGACTACGCCTTGAAGCGAATTCGAGAAGAAACCGGTGGCCTCTTCGGATGCGCACACGTGGAATCACACAGAGACGAGGTGGGCAGTCGCCATGACTGATGAACTCAAGGCAAGAGTGTCGAAGGCCGTCAAGCACTTTTGGAGGACGCGACAAGCCCAGCAGACGAATCAAGGGGCAAAGACCGGTAGAAGGGATTACGGCGCTCGCGGCGCGGTAACAGGGGGAAAGCAACTGGACGGATTCGTAGGGCTCATCAACGACTTGCTGGTCGAATCGGGCTTGCCTCAACCCACCATTCTGACGCGATCGAGAGGCGCGGTGATTCTGCCGGGGTTCTTCCGTCCCACGAAGCAATGGGACTTACCGGTGGTCGTGAAAGGTAACGTTCTCGCCGCAATCGAGTTCAAGTCCCAAGTGGGCCCTTCGTTCGGCAACAATTACAACAACCGGACCGAGGAGGCGCTGGGAAGCGCCATCGACCTTTGGACGGCCTACCGTGAAAACGCCCTGAAGGGTTCGGTTCGACCCCGGTTGGGCTACTTCATGCTCCTGGAAGAAACAGAAGGTTCCACAACTCCGGTGGCAGTGGACGAGCCGCATTTCCCGGTCTTCCCTGAATGTGTAGGCGCGTCCTACGCGAAGAGGTATCAGCTTCTATGCCTCAAGTTGGTTCGGGAGCGTCTCTATGACGCGACCTGCTTGCTGATGAGCAATCGGGAGCGCGGAAAGAAGGGCTACTTCACGGAGCCGCTTCCGGAGATCTCCTTCGCCAATTTCGCGGCGTCTCTCACGGCCCAGGCGTCCTCGCATATGAGACTTCATCCACAGGATTGAACCTGCTCCACGCGTGGAGTGCGCCACATCCCGCGTGCGCCAGGGAGACGTGTTGGGCAACGACGGTGCGGGAACCTTCTAGCGCATGCCGCCCACGTGATACACGGCCAGTCTGCGGATCATCGGCATGGCGGCCGACCTCGTACACCGCAGCCGAACGGCCGACACCTCGATCGGCTCGATCCGATCGATCTTCTTGTGACCGATCGCCGTGCCCTTGCAGATCTCCTTCCAAGCCTTCTCTACCTTGCCCTCGATGACGTACTCGCGGATCCGCTCGCCGTGGGCGATGTCCTCCATGGAGACAACGTGATCGATTCTCGTTGACGCCGGCAACGGCAGTTCGAGGACGTCGCCTTGCCCCCTCGTCTCGGCCAGGCTCTTGCCGAAGCGCCGTTTGATCTCCGCACCGAATTCGGCCGCCCGTCTGGCGTCGGCCTCAGGGATCAGGCCGGTGGGGTCTGGCGTGTGGTTCAACAACAAGACCGCGCCGTGGCCCACCGAGCGATAATACATGTCCATGAGTTGGTCGACGGTCTTGAGCTTGTCGGCGTTCTTGGTGTTCCAGAACCACGTGTCACGGATCCTTGCGTCGCATTCGAGCGGCAGCCACTTGGTCCCGTTGGGATCGCCGTGTTGAGCCGTTCCGCCGCCGGCGATGGCCGCCGGGTGAGAGACCGCGTTCCAGGCCGGATACGGCGCAATGCCGTCTTCGTTGCCCACCCACCGAATCGTGGCGTACTTGCCCTGAAAGACCATGGCCTTCGGGGCGTACCGTCGGAGGATGTCGCCGACCTCGATGACCTGCCCGCCGTCAAACCAGACCTCAAACAACTCACCATAGCGACTGAGCACTTCGGCAAGCTGTTGACGGTACACTCTGTTGTAGGCCTCTTGAGCCCGGACGTTCGGGCACCTTCCGCCGGTGTCTGCGCCTAGCGTGTCGTCGCGGGGGCTAAGGTAGACACCCAGCTTGATCCCCGCCTTTCGGCATGACTCGCTCAGGTCCTTCATGACGTCGCCTTTGCCGCCGCGCCACGGTGTGTTCTTCACGCCGTAGGGGCTGGTATCCGTCTGCCACATGCAGAACCCGCCGATGTGCTTTGCGACGAAGATGATGTACCCGGCGCCCATTGCCTGGGCGACGCGAACCCACTGGTCCGTATCCAGCTTGTCGGGGTTGAGCTTATCGAGCGGCGTGGTCCGCTTGTCGCCCTCCTCATCCTGCCACGTGTTCGGCGCGAAATGAATGAACATGCCGACTTCCATGTCGTGCCAGGCGATCTGTTCCGGGCTTGGCTTGGCAAGCTCGATTGCCCGGTCGGAAGCCCCGTCGCCGGCGAACACGGCACGAAGTCCCGCTATGAATACCATGCCGACACATCCAAACACGACGACCCGGCCTGCAGGAGCTGCTCTCATACCTTGTTCCCCCAATGAGACACCGTTATCTCCCATCGCTCCATGGACCAATCCGGAGCAACGTAATTGCGTCACTTTGCCGAATGGCTCATCAACACGCCCAGCGCAATGCTGTAGAGCTTGGTGCTGGGCGAATCCGATCGGCTGGTCGTGATCGCCGGAGCGGCCGCCCCCACCACCGCGCCCGCCAGATCCCTGCCGGCGATATAACGAATCGTCTTGTAGACGGCGTTACCGGTCTCGATATCGGGAACGACAACGATGTCCGCCCGACCGGCCACCGGACTCGCCCGCCCCTTGACCTCGGCCGTATGGCTGTCGAGGGCGTTGTCCATCGACAAAGGACCGTCCAACACACACCGCCCGAACCGTCCCGCCTCCGCCATTCGCCGCAGGAGTTCGGCGTCCAAGGTCGCCGGCATGGTTGGCAGCTCGACGGTTTCGACGGCGGCGATGACGGCCACCTTCGGCTCGACAATCCCCAGCACGTGGGCCATCGCGATCGCGTTTCGAACAATAGCCACCTTCCGATTGAACCGCGGGCGGATGTTGATGCCCGAATCGGTCAACAGCATGAGGCGCGACCGATCCGGCGACTCGAAGACGGCCACGTGGCTCATGGCGCCCGAACCCCGCAGCCCAAACTCGTGGCTCAGAATCGCGCGAAGGAAGTCCTTGGTGCGAACCAACCCTTTCATGAGCAGTTCCGCCCGCCCTTCGTGAATGAACCGGACCGCCGTTACCGCGGCCGACACCGGATCGCCGGCCTCGACCAGCTCCATGCCGCCAACGTCGACGCCTTCCTCGTCGGCGATGTGCCGCATGTCTTCAAGAGGACCGATGAGAATGGGGCGAACGAGCCCCTGCCGGGCGGCCTCGACGGCGGCCGTGATCGCGGCCCCTTCGGCGGCTGAGGCCACAACCATGCGAGGCGGCGGGTCACGACGCGCTCGAACCACCAGTTCGCCAAACGTGCGGATGGGATTCGGGTTCAATGGCCATTTCCTTCAGGTCTTCGTCACCGGCCGGGATGGCGATCTGACCGCTGCGAGCCAGCGAGACGATGCCCAACGGCCGGACCATCTTGAGCAGGCCGTCGATGGTCTTGTGATCGGCGGGCAGCTCCAGCGTAATCGTTTTGTCGGCCAGACCGAGCACGCGGGCCTGAAACAACTCGGCCACCTGCATGACCCGCGGAATGGTCTCCGGGCGAATGCGGACCTTCACCAGCAGCAACTCGCGGGCGAAGAACTCCTCGCTCGCAAGGTCCTCCAGCCGAATCACCACGTCGAGCGAGCGGCATTGACGCTCGGCCTCGAGCACGGTCTGATCGTCGCCCACCACCACGATGGTGGCGCGGCTGACATGGATATCCTCCGTCTCGCCGACCGCCAGACTCTCGATGTTGATGCCCTTGCTCGAGAAGGCCTCACTGACTTTCGCCAGCACGCCCGGCTGATTCCGAACGAGACACGATAGGGTGTGTTTCATGGGCACCACTCTAACCTCGAATGTCCACCCGCATCAACCGCCGCCGGAGGATTCACGGACGACGTTGACCGCCACACGTCGCCTGGATTGCCCGCCCTCGCGCGGTTACGATGACGCACCGCTTCGGAATGATTACCATCAATCCGCCCAGGCGGAGGCGAGGCATGTTCTCAGCCTACATGTGGTGTTATCCGTGGGACCTCCTCGACGAGGGGATCGATCGGGCTTTGGACCGGATGCAGGAGGTCGGCGTCAGTGGCATCTGTGTGGCCACGCTCTACCACAGCATCGAACACCTGCGGATGCATACGGCGTACGCCGACAAACCGCGGGCGTACATTCACGCGGCGGCGGCTTACTTCCGCCCCGAACCCGGTCGCTACGCCAACACGAGGCTGCGCCCGGTCGTGGCCGAATGGCTCAAGTCGCGAAACCCGCTGGAGGAGTTCGGCGAGGCATGCAGCAGCCGAGAGCTGAGTCTACGAAGCTGGACAGTGTGTTGCCACAATTCGACCTTGGTCCGGAAACGACCGGAGGTCGCCATCAAGAACGCCTTCGGCGACATCAACCCGACGTGGATGTGCCCGATCAATCCCGACGTCGGCGAGTACCTTCGTGCCGTCGTCGAGGACTTGTCGAACAACTATCCCTTCGAGGCGATTGAGCTTGAATCGCCCGCCTTCAACAGCGCCCGACATTACCACACACATGTCAAGATGGGCTTGACTCCGGGTCCGGTCGAACACTTCCTGCTCAATCTCTGCCTGTGCGAATCGTGTCGGCAGGCCGCCGTCGCCGGCGACGTCGACGTCGAAATGGTCGCTCGTTCGGTCAAGGCGGAGTTGGAGAAGTGGTTCACCCGTGCCAAGCCGTCCGGCGAATCCGTGGAAGACCTTATCCATCGCAACCCACCTCTCCGGGCCTTCATCCAATGGCGAGCGGAGCAGGCGGCCGCGCTCATTCGCCGGATCCGCTCCACGTGCCGGTCCGATTTGGTCCTGTACGCCGAGCCGGACGTGTACGGCTCGGCGATGAACCTGGCGGACGTAGCCAAAGACATTCATCAGGTCGTTGGAACCTGCTACACCTCTCAGACCGAGGTAATCGACCAAACCGTTCGGCGATTGGCCGGCGCGATAGGCGGCAAGGAGCGGCTGAGTGTCGGGCTGATGACCTATCCTCCGGCATCGGCCGACGCTCCCATGTTGGCCAGGCACGTCCATCGGGTTGCCGAACTCGGGGTCCCGTCGGTTCACCTCTACCACTACGGCATCATGCCGGAGGAGTGCCTGACCTGGACACGACAGGCTCTGCGGAAGCCCAGACGAGAGGGATAGTCGGCCGTGGCCAAGGGGTGCAAAGGCGTTTTTCCGCCGGAAGCATGGTCCACCTCCAAGATGCCCACGGCAACATAGGTCTCGATGGGGTCGCGCCACCCCATGGGAGGACGGGACAGATCGTCCGATTTGAGAATGCCGGCAACCCGGAGTCCGGCTGGAAGACATACCTCGTTAAGGAGTGGTCATTCGCAGGCGGGCGGGGGGTGCTCGGGTCGGACCTTCGAAATATCGCGGCCCGGACGACGGTTCTAACCGTCTTTCCGGGCCGCAGGAAAAGTCACCGATCAGGCCAAACGATCGTTCACGGCCTTATGTTCCCTCCCCGCCGGCGGGTGCGGGCGGCGTTTGGCCTTCCGTTGGGGCGGGAGCTTCCGTCTTTGGCGGCTCCGCGGGTTTCTCCGCGGCCGGTGTCGGGGCGGCGGCCGGTGCCAGCGTCTCTTCCTCGTACTCCTCGAGATAGACATCCTCGATGTCCGTGGCGTCGACTTCGCGGCGGAGCAGGTAATAGATCAGCGTGCTGGACGAGAAGAAGAAACTGATGACAAACGAGGCTACCAGCCCCACGACGATGAAGGTCCACACCGCAATGAAGAAAGCGGCAAAGGTCTCGGAACCGTTCAAGGTGCCCGTTCCAAGACCGAACTCGCCGAAGAACCGGCCGGGTTCCAGTATCGCCGTCCGCTGCCAGATCGCGTCCAGCTTGCCCACGGCTGCGTTCTTGCCGCTTCCGTCCACATTCATGCCCAGTCCGGCGGCCATGTGCGTCGCATTGAGCACGAGGTGGGCGAAGAGCCGCACGAACAGATAGCAGATCGATCCGTAGATCCCGCTGACCAGCACGTAGAAACTCGTCCGCCAAGGTTTGCTGTAGACGTAACTGAAGGATCGGCTCAGGGCGTCGAAGCTGTCGGAACCCTCAACGGCCACGGTGGGGAACATCAGCATGAAACCGCCGACGGCGCCGACCATCACCAGCACCATGATGAAGCCGCCGAAGAGGGCGAGCGGCCAGAGCAGGCCCGCCACGATTTCGCCCAGGTACGGAATGGCACAAAACAGGCCGCCTAAGAACACCACGGCACCGATCACGCACACGAGGGCGATCGGTATCAACGGGGCGGAAAAGAAGCTGAACAACTTTCGCCCGCTAAACCGCAAGGCCTGCTTAATGGCTATCTTCTCATCGCGCGCCGCGTGGAGCGCGGCAATCCGGCAGACCGCGCCGCCGAAAAGAGACCAAATCAACAGGGCGATGACGGTAAACACCACCGCGTAAAACCAATGGGCGCAATAGAACCATACGATTCCGCCCATCGCATTCACCAACGCGTTCTTCAATCCGGAGGGTGGCACGGTGTTCATTCCAAAGTTCAGCGTCAGCAGCGCCCTGACTGCACTATGAAACGCCGAACGCTCATGGGCAAACAATGTTCTGAAAATACCCCTCTCGGTCGCTTGAGGACCTTCCTTGCTTGGCTTGGTCTTGCTGCAGGCCTCCGCGAGCTTGCGGGTATCGGAGCGCCACTGACAGAACTTCTTGCCGCCGCGGCAATCGATGAAAGCCTGGACTTCGGTCGTCTCCATCCTGGACGGCATCAGCCCGGGAACCAGGGTGCTCATCGGGCGTTCACTCACCGTCAGGACTATCGCCTTGGGCCAGATAGCGTCCATCACGTTGCCGAGGCAGTATGTCAGCAACACCGCTACGAGCACCAACAAGAGCTTGCTCGGGTGGACCGCCAGCCGAAAGGAGCGAAACAGATGGGTAAACGGAAACGCCTCGCCCCAGTTGATCCGTCGCAGTTCCTGCTGGTCGTCCGGCATGGGTTACTCCTCCTTCATCGAGTGGTTGGGCACACCAACAGCGCACGACCCCACCATGGGGTCACAATACATCTGCGTAACTACGGACTGACCTTGAGTAGTCCATCGCTGCGGCATTTACCGGTGGGTTGGCCCGAAGTCCAACCTCCGACCGCGCCAACGCTTGCAGCCTAACGGGAGGTATTATAGCCGGTGGCACGGACGCGGCAATGCCTTTCTTGCCTTTTTTCGTCTCACAACCGGCTCACGGGAAAGAAGTTAAGACGAGGACCGACCGGACAGACCGTCACCGCCCCGGTCGACGCACCGGGAGCGGCTTTCGAGGCTTGGAAACCACACGGGGCGGCGGCTGGTGACCATTCGCCACGACCCACGTCAGGGCCCACGTTACCGCAAATGCCAAGACAGCCGCCCCGGCCGCCCATACGGCCAGTTGCCGCTGATTGGCGATCCCCCCCGCTACGACGGCCCCTGAGAAATCGGCTCTGTCCGTCGGACGCGCCAATGAGGCATTGCCTGTCCTGCGCCGCAAGGCTTCCATGTCGGCATCCGCCTCGGCAAGCCGCGCTTCGGCGAGCTTGACCTTCTCCTCGGCTGCCTGCACCGCCGCCTGCCGGCGTTCGAACAGCATCTGTGCATCATAGGCTTGGCCCAGTTGCACCGTCAGACGCAACACCTCGTCGACCAGTCTGTCGCGGCTCGCGGCAAGTTGGGCCGCCTGTGTTCGGAGCTCGAGCCGACGCTGTTCCCTTTGTTCGTTCGCCTGATCGCTGACCCGTCGTTCCATTCCGGCGGCAATCTGCTTCTGACGGTCCACCACACGGCGCTGCAATTGGGCCACCTGTTTCAAGCAGGCCTCGAGCCGCGGATTGCTCATCGGAATGATCTCCGCGCCGACGTTGGCGAATGTCCGACGTGCGGACGTCAACTCCTCCGCTTGCTTCCGCAATGCGTCCTGGATCACGATGCGACGGGTCATGTCCTCTCCGCCCGTCTGGGCAATGGCCTGAACCTGGGCATTGATGGCCATGATCGGCTGACTGAGACGATCGAGAAACTCGGACAGGACACGCTCCGCCTGCTGTTGCTCGGTCGTCATGTCCGACTTCTCCGAAGGATTGTCCGATCGACGCAGTTTCTGGAGTTGTCCTTCCCAATCTTTCCGGACATCGGCGGTCACCTGGCGGCACGTGGCAAGTTCGGCCCGGATCCGCTTCAAGGCGGCCTCAACGTCTTCGGCGTTACGTCCCTCCAACTTGGAGGCCACCTCGCGATCGAAGGCTCCGATCTTCTCGACCAGCGAGGTCAGGGGCTGTCGAGCAGCATCGAGTCCGTCCAAGAGATAGCCGCGAAGCTGTTGCTCGCGCAACCGCAACTGCACCATATCCTGCCGCAATTGCGGATCCTCGGCAAACGCATTCTGAAGGGCGGTCGCATCCACCTCGGTTGCGGTTTGACTGGTCGAGAAGGCCGCCAGGCGTTGTTCGGCGGCTTGGGCGGCTTGTCTGGCCGGCTCGAGCTTTTCCATGACCGCCGCCCACTGTTTTTGCAGTACTTCGGCCGAAGGATCAGGACGCCGAACGTCCCCCTCACTCCGAATCCGACTCAGCTCACCCATCGCCCGATCCCGTTCCTGCCGGAGGCGTGCCCCTCGTGCCTGCAATGCCTTCAATTCCTCGGGGGCGGATCCCGAGGCCGAATCGTGCATGACGGGAGGATTGTTGATCCTTGCTTTTAGCGCTTCACCCAACCCACCGATGATCGCTCGAGCCCGCTTGGGATCCGTGGTCACGGCACGAAGCCGAATCTGACTCTCGTCGGGGAAGGTCCGAATCTCGATCACCCCGCCGGGACCCATCATGGCTCGAATGTCGTCCGGACGGATGTCGGCGTCGAGCGACTGCGCAGCCGCACTGAGAACCGCGTGCGAACGTAGCGCGTCGGCATACTGGCCCAGCGCGTCAGCCATCGGCGATTCGGTGGTAAGGCTGATAATGCCCTGAACCTCGCGACGCGGGCCGATACCCACAACCACCGCCACCGCCGCCGCCACCGCGAACAGCGCCGAAGCAACGAGGGCGCGACGAAGGCTGAAGCCTCCCACCTCGACGATGACGGGGCGACCGTCCGATTCGGATTGACTTTCGATAGCCTTCTGAAGTGTGGCGACCTCTTCCGCCAGCCGGCGCTCTCGCTCGGCCAGATCGGCCGCTTGTCGGGTCAGTTCCTCACGTCGTTTGTCCAAGGCGGACCGCTCTTCAGCGACCTCTTTGGACGCCTCCAGCCGCTCGCGCTCCAACGCCTTTCGTTCGGCCTCGACGTGAGCGAGTTGCTCCGCCAGACGCTTTTGTTCCTCGACAAGGTTCTGCTTCGTCCCGGAGACGGCCTGGGTCTGGCGCTCGAATTCGGCCTTCGCGGCCGTTAACTGGTCGACCTGCCGCTTGACCTTGGCCTCGGCAGCTTGGCAGTGCTGCTCGACCTGCTGGCGGGTTTGCGCGAGTTTCTGGGCCTGTTCCTCCATCGCCAACCGTTCCCGTTCCATCCGGAGCATCTTGCTTTCCAGATCCTCAAGCTTCGGTGCCAGCGCGCTTCGTTGGACTTCGAGTTCGGCTGTCTTTGCCTGGATATCGGCGGCTTGATCGGCGAGTTGCCGACGGAGTCGCTCGAGGTCGTCGCCCAATTGCCTCAGCTCGCCGTCGCGCCTGTCGAGCTCGGCCGATCGAGCGTCAAACTCGGCCTGCGTTCTCAGGATGCGCTCGCGATCGGCGGCGAATTCGGCAATCTGCCTGTCAAGCTCCGCCGCACGCCGGTCGCATTCGGACCGCACCTCGGCCAAGCGATGCTCCTCGGCCTCAAGATGCCGCCACCACTCGTCCGACTTCGCCTGCCGATCGTCGAGTTCCTTTTGACGTGCGGCCAACAAATGTCCGCGCTCGGTCACCTGGGCCAGTTGCGCGTCGAGCTGATCCAACTTCCTTCGAAGATCCAGTCGTTGCTGCTCCGCCTCCTTCTGGGCCTTTTCGCGGGCTTCACGAAGCTGGTCCAATTCCGTGTCCAACTGGGTCTGTCGCTCGACGAGTTGCTCCCGCTGGGCGGCGAGAGCGGCTCGCTGCTTCTCGATCCCCTCGGCTCGACTCGCGATCGCGGTCTGCTCGGCGGTCAGGCTCGCCCGTTGGTCCTCAAGTTGCTGCGACTGGGCGGCGAGCCGATCGCGTTGCGCGCGAAGCTGAACCTGTTCCTGCTCGAGCTGTTCGATTCGTTGACGAAGCTCCACTCTGGCCGCTTCCATCGCGGCATGATCTTGCTGAAGCTGTGCCTGAGCGGCATGCAGACGTTCCCGCTCGCCCTCCAATTCGCGTCGTTGGGCGGCAAGTTCATCTCGTTTGGCCTGAAGGTCGTCGGACTGTTTTCGGAGGCCGTTCTTCTCCGCCTCGACCCGCGCAAGGTCTTCGGCCAGCGTTTCGCGATTGTGTTGGACCTGTTCGTGAAGGGCCTGGATCTGCCGACGTTCGGCCTCCAGTTCGGCCTGTTGTTGAAGGTAGAACTCGGCCAAACGGTCGACCTGTTGACCGCTGTGTCGGCCTTCGACGGCTTCACTGAGGCGTTGAATCTCGGCGCGAGCCTCGAGCAATTGCTGGTTGGCCTGCGCGATTTCCCGACGCTGGGCCTCAAGCTCGGTTTCACGTCGATCGATTTCGAGCTGTTGCGAATCGAGCTGCGCCTCTCGCGAGGCGAGTGACGCCAGGGTCTCCTCCAACTCACGCCGCTGGGCGTCAAGGCGCACCTGCTGCTGGGCCAACCGAGCCTCCCAATCAGCGGCGCCACCATTCAGGGCGCCAACCGCCTGCTGCCAGGCTGCTCGCTCCGCTTCGAATCGCTGCCGGTCGGCGGCCAGCAGCGTCCTTTCATGCTCGATCTGTTCCTGAAGCGTCTCGATGCCGGAATGCCCCTCCGGACCGTTTGAGTCCAGTCTGCCTTTGCCGCTCTTCATCGTTGACGACCTCCGACCACCGGCGAACCGTCGATCCCGTCGACCGCCCGATCCGGGTTCACGCCTGACGCATGCCCCAAGGCGTCAAGGGTTCTCACATCCTCCACCTTCATGACACGGTCCGAACCCAGAACAGGACCTCCAGGTCCGTCCCACCCTTCCTTGGCGTCATAGGCGTAGTTTGCTGTGCCCGGCCGGTGCCTTGCCTCGACTCTTCGGCAGGGCAACACGGCCACGGATCGGTTGCCTGCCCTCTGCGTGCCCGGCGGCCGCACGAAAGGCTTCGTCACCCCGTAAGCCCATTCTATCGAAACAGGTTTTCCAGTCCAATAGCGTTTTGCGAGGGCGACCACGGGCCCAGCAGGAAGCCGGCCTCGCTGCCTTTCGAGAGGAAAAATAAAACAGAGAGCATGTTCGGTCGGACCAAGAACTCCGTGCCGCTGCTCTCTGCGTACCGCATGGTTCCCCACCGGTAACCATTTCCTCGCCTGTGCCAATCGGCTACAGGTCGTGGAAAGAGCTACCGGCCGAGCGGTGTGTGTTCTCTACCCTCTCACAACATAGGTCCGTTTGCTACGCCGGTCACCGTGAGCACATCGCGGACAGACCCGGTTGCCTGGACCACACGAAGCGAATTCCTTGCCGCAGACCAAGCAGGCACGATGCTTGGCGATAGGGGGTGCTAAGGGTGCCGGTTTGCTTGCCCGAGAGTTACTGGCCATCACACACGCAACTTAGAAAGCCCAAAGCTTATTCCGTCCGCTGTGTGAACTACCACTGGAAAGCACGGCCGCTGAAATCCCATCTTCCATTAACGTAACATGATGCTACGCAAAACGCAATGAAGAAAAGCCGTTGGGGGGACGATTCTGTGACAATGGGTATCGAAAAAAGGGCGTGGTGCAATCGATTCCGTGGCCTCAACAGGACTCTTCTCCAGCGACGCCTTGGAACGTCCAACGCCTGGCCTTTTGACATCTCTTTCATCAATTCCGTCCGACCGTTTGCCTGCGGCGTCCCGAGTCTCCGTGGGGTAACCCACCGACATCGAGGTCAAACCATCGCATGGAGCCGCGGAATGGAACCGCGGAATCACGCGCCCTTGGCGCGAGGCCGCTTGCGGATCTGCCGGCCTGTCGGGATAATGTCGTGTTCATCTGATGGGTCTTGTTGGCATGGGAGGAGTGGCGGAATGTTCAAGATCGTCGATTGTCGGCAGGTCGCACCGAAGGTGAAGTGGTTCCGCATTCAGGCCCCCCGGGTGGCCAAGAACCGCAAGCCGGGGCAATTCGCCATCATCCGGCTGGATGAGCGGGGCGAGCGGATACCGCTGACAATCGCCGATGTGGACCGCACGGCCGGTACGATCGACCTCTTCGTTCAGGCCATCGGCGCGACGACCGAACAGATGTGCCGGCTCAACACGGGCGATACGATTGCGAATTGTGCCGGACCACTAGGTCTACCGACGGAGATCGAGAACTTCGGGCACGCCGTGCTGGTTGGCGGCGGCGTCGGCACGGCCGTCATCTATCCGCAGGCGTCGGCCCTCCGCGAGGCGGGCTGCGTGGTCAGCGCCATCATCGGCGGCCGCAGCAAGGAATATGTCATCCTCGAAGATGAACTCAAGGGCGTCTGCGACCACGTCTATCCGTGTACCGACGACGGCAGTTACGGCTATCACGGATTCGTCACCGGCAAGCTCGAGGAGTTGATCAAGGCGGCCAATCCGAAGGTGGGTGCGGTCCTGGCGGCCGGCCCGGTGCCGATGATGAAAAACGTCTGCAAGGTCACTCAACCCTATGGCATCAAGACGATCGTCTCGCTGAACCCGATCATGGTCGACGGCACCGGTATGTGCGGCGGGTGCCGCGTAACGGTCGGCGGCAAGACCAAGTTCGCCTGCGTCGACGGTCCGGAGTTCGACGGTCACCAGGTTGACTTTGCCGAACTGAGCGATCGCCTCACAACGTACAAGAAGCACGAAGCCGACGCGCTGTGCCGGCTTCAGGATGAGCTGCGCAGACTGGAGGCGACCGCTTCAAACGCCTGAATCGAGACGCACGAGACATTCACTCCCGTCTCTTCAAGACTTGGCGAATGGAGAATTCGGCCGCGTTGGGTGTATCTGTACCGTTCAGTAAGATCCATCTCTGACTATCCTGCCGAGGTGCGTCTTCATATACGAGGCGAGGCGCAAGCCTGGGCAGCCCAGAGGAGCGTCATGATGAATCATCCGGCAGCATTGAATGCACGCGTCGCAACCATGGCCGGGCTGGTTCTGTGCGGGCTTGCGGCCTCACCCCTCAGCGCCGAAGAGACCGTTTGGCTCCACACGCTCGATCTGACCAAGATGCGGCAGGGTTGGGGCAAACCCCAGATCAACCGCTCGATCCGCGAGAAGCCGCTGACGGTCGGCGGCACGGTCTTCGACAAGGGCGTGGGGACGCATGCCCACAGTTCACTCTGGATCGATCTGGCCGGTGGCTCCGAGCGATTTCTTGCGTCGGTCGGCGTCGACGACGCGGCCGGAGAACCGGCGTCGGTGGTCTTCAAAATCTACGGCGACGGTCGCAAGCTCTTTGACTCGGGCACGATGAAGTCGAACGAGGCGGCCAAGTCGGTCGACCTCGACGTCAAGGGCGTCAAGAACCTGCTCCTGGTCGTTACCGATGCGGGCAACGGCATCACGTGCGACCACGGCAATTGGGCCGAGGCGCGATTCATTGTCACGGGCGCCAAGCCGAGGACCATCGTTGGCCCCCAAGAAGAGCGGTTTCTCCTGACACCCAAGCCCGCTCCGGCCCCTCGGATCAACGGCCCGACCGTGTACGGCTGCCGGCCCGGTAAGCCGTTCCTCTATCGGATCCCGGCGACCGGCACACGGCCGATGCAATTCGCGGCGGAGAACCTGCCCGACGGCCTCACCCTGAATTCGCAGACGGGCATCATTACGGGCAGAATCGGACAGGCGGGCGAATACGGCGTCATCCTCAAGGCCAGGAATGAGCACGGGTCGGCCACGCGAGGTTTCAAGATCGTCTGCGGAGAGCTGCTCGCCCTTACCCCGCCGATGGGTTGGAACCACTGGTATGCGCACTACGGCCGCATCACCGACAGGATGATGCGCGAGGCGGCGGATGTGATGATCTCCAGCGGTATGGCCGACGTCGGCTATCAGTATGTGAACATCGACGATTGTTGGATGAATTGCGAGAAGAACGACGATCCGATGCGCGTCGGGCCCTTTCGCGACGCCCAGGGGAACCTTCTGCCGAACAAGCATTTCCCCGACATGAAGGCGCTGGCGGACTACATCCACTCGAAAGGACTCAAGGCCGGTCTGTACACCTCGCCCGGGCCGAGGACCTGCGCCGGATATGCCGGCGCCTACAAACACGAGGCCCGGGACGCCAGGCAGTTCGCCGACTGGGGTTACGACTTCCTCAAGTACGATTGGTGCTCCTACGGCGACATCGTGAAGGGCGATCACCGGATTGAGACATACAAGAAACCGTACAGACTCATGGGCGATCTCCTTAAGCAGCAAGAACGGGATATCGTGTTCAATCTCTGCCAATACGGAATGGGCAAGGTCTGGGAATGGGGCGCGGAGGTGGGCGGCCACTGCTGGCGGACCGCGGGAGACCTGGGCTTCGAACTGGATCGCATCTTCGACGTCGCCCTGGAGAACGCCAAGCACGCCAAATACTCGAGGCCGGGGAGCTGGAACGATCCGGACTACATTCAGATCGGCTACATCGGCGACGCGCGGACCGGCGGGCTGCCGACGCCCTGTCCGATGACGCCGAACGAACAGTACTCGTTCATGTCGCTCTGGTGCCTGATGGCCGCCCCCCTCTTCTACAGCGGCGACATGAGCCGGCTGGACGAATTCACAATCAACGTCCTGTGCAACGCCGAGGTGATCGAAGTCGATCAGGACCCGCTGGGACAGTGTGCCCGAGTTATCCCGTTGAGTGACGACACGTTTGCCATGGTTAAGGACTTGGAGGACGGCGGCAAGGCCGTCGGTCTGTTTAACCGCGGCGAGACGGCCACAACGGTCGCTGCGACGTTTTCGCAACTCGGCCTCAAGGGCAAGCACGCGGCGCGCGATCTGTGGCGACAGGAGGATCTGGGCACCGTTCAGGGAGAACTCACGGCACCCATCGCCCGTCACGGCACGCTGATGCTACGGCTTCGCAAGGAACGCCGATAGGACCTCTTGAAAGAACCGCGCCCGCTCGACGCGAATCCGTCTGCCATTCTTCGACAGCGGCTCGAACGAATATCGCCTCTTGCCGATAGTTGCGCAACGGCTATCATATTTGAAAAAGGAATTTGTGAGGTAAGCCAGGATGGCCGCCAAAACCGCCTCCGATCACCGCGGAAAAACACGAAAGAGCAAAGACCAACTGACGTTCAAGTTTGCTCCCGCCGGTCCGGCTGATTCCAAGAGTCGTCTTTCCTCTGCCCAGCACAAACCCGCGAAGACGGCACGGACGACCCAGGGACCGGCAACGGCCTTTCAGGAGGGGCCCACCGCACCGCCGGAGAGCCCCAAGCCCGCGAAGTCGACCCGATCAAAGGGAGTCGACAGCCATCGGGCGGCCGAGGCCATGGCTAAACAGCAGCGTGAAATCTCCGTCAGCGAGTTCTTCGCCAAGAACCGCCACCTACTCGGCTTCGACAACAAGCGCAAGGCGATGTTGACCACGGTCAAGGAAGCGGTCGACAACAGCCTCGATGCCTGCGAGGAAGCGGGCATTCTGCCCGACCTGTTCGTCGGTCTTCGACAGTTGGAGGAAGAGCGGTTCGTCGTCACCGTTCGCGACAACGGACCGGGTATCCTTAAGGCCCAGATCCCCAACGTCTTCGGAAAACTCCTATACGGCTCCAAATTCAATCGTCTGAAGATGAGCCGCGGCCAGCAAGGCATCGGCATCAGCGCAGCGGGCATGTACGGCCTGCTGACCACGGGCAAGGCGATCCGCATCGTCTCTCGCACCGGCGCCAACCACCCGGCCCATCGTTTCGAGATTCAGATCGACACCAAGCGCAACAAGCCGGAAATCGTCACCGACGAGCAGATCGATGTGGAGTGGCCCCACGGCACCGAGGTGACCATCGAACTGGTCGGATCGTATATCAAGGGGCGACAGTCGGTCGACGAATACATCGAACAAACGGCGATCGCCAACCCCCATGCGTCGATCGTCTATGAACCGCCGGGCGAGGAGCAGAAGGTTTTCCCGCGCGGCACCGAGATCATGCCGGCCGAAACGAAAGCGATCAAGCCGCATCCCTACGGCATCGAACTCGGCACGCTGATGAAGATGGTCAAGGACACGTCGGCCAAGCAGCTCGGCGCGTTCCTTCAGAACGAGTTCAGCCGCGTCAGCCTAAAAGCGGCCAACGAGATTTGCGGCAAGGCCGGGTTGTCGTTGCGGACTTGGCTGGGCAACATCAACGGGCCCGAAATCGAGAAACTGTACAAGGCGATCCAGGAAACCAAGCTGATGGCGCCGAGGACCGATTGCCTGGCGCCCATTGGAGCCCAGGCGATCCTGGCCGGCTTGCTGAAGGGCGTGAAGGCGGCGTTTTTCACGGCCACCACGCGTCCGCCGGCCGTCTACCGGGGCAATCCGTTCCAGATCGAGGTCGGCCTGGCGTTCGGAGGCGATCTGCCGGCCGACGAACTGGCCAGGGTCATCCGATTCGCCAACCGCGTGCCGTTGCTCTATCAGCAATCGCACTGCTGCATCTTCAAGAGCGTGATGGAGACCAACTGGCGAGCGTACGGGCTCCAGCAGAGCGGCGGGGCGCTGCCCAGCGGGCCGGTGGTGATCATGGTTCACATGGCCAGCGTGTGGGTACCCTTCACCAGTGAGAGCAAGGAAGCCGTCGCCGACTACGACGAAATCCGCAAAGAGGTCAAGCTCGGCCTTCAGGAGTGCGGCCGCAAGCTGAGTGCTTACATCAAGCGCCGGGCTCGACAACAACGAGAAGGTGAACGGCGAAGCATCTTCGAACGGTACATCCCCGAGGTCGTTGCGGCCGTCCGATCGATCACCCGCGTCAATGCCGAGCAACTCCGAAAAGACCTGTTGGCCACCGCGCGGCGGATCACCGAACGGGCCGACGAGGAACTCGACGAGAACGGCAAGCCCATCAAACGGGACGAGGAATCCGAACCGCAAGATGAGAACACGATCATCGTCGAACGCGACCCGGAAGGCGGTCCCGAAGACCAACTGCTTATTGCCGATTCCGAAAGTGACGGCGGCAACGCCGGCGAGAAGAAGGTCCGCCCGAAGCGACGACGAGCGTCCTGACGACGTCAGGATTCGAAACTCGGGCCCAACGGAGGGGCCATCTCCGACCCCTACTGGAATCGGAACTCGAAGCCGACGATCGGACCGTGACTGGCGGTGTTGAGGCCAAACCCGTTCTTGAAATAATCCGTCTCCATGGCGCGATAGCCGACCTGAAAGGAACCGTGTTTGCCGACGGCATAGGAGAACAGCCCCATCAGCTCCCAGGTGTAGTCTGAACCGATGCCGTAGCCGCCGACGTCCCCCATCAGGTCAAACGACCATCGCCCTCGTATCGGGATGTGAAAGGACGCGCCGATGATGGGGTCAAACCACTCCTTGGTATGGTAGAGCGCGAACCGTACACCCTCGAAATGCGCTATTGAGCGAGCATTGCAGTATCGAAATCCGGCAAAGATGCGTATGGGAAACGGCTTCTCCCATCGTCGCCCCACAACACAGGTAAGGTAGCTGTTCACGATGTGGAGGTCGACTTTCCCGATCGGCAGCGTGTCCCCTTCGTCAAAGTCCAAGTAGATCCCGTCAAGGTACAGGAGGTACTTGCTGTTGTGGTACTCCAGGCTCCCCATGACGGCCAACCGCTGGTCGTTGAACAGTTCTCCGAACGTGCGATGAACACCCGACCTGAAGCCACGAATGGTCACCCTGCCGCCGACGCTTGCGAACCAAAGATAGGGCCTGATCTCCATATGCCAAGGCTCAGCCGGTGGTCCGTAGCCAGGGGAGAACGGATACGGTTCGTAGTCGTGAATGCCATCGTCCTCATTGACACGCGCGTCGGCGCCTTCTGTCCGCGTTGTGGGGGAGGTCGAGATGACGATTGCGGGTGGAGTCGGCGCCACGTCGCCCCCCGTCATGTCGGCCAATCTGAGATAGGGTTCCAACTTCGTCGGCCAGCAGGCCTCGTCCATGTCCTCCGTCCGCGAACACATTGCTTCCGGCGCTGCCATCAATGCGAGGGTCTCCACCCAGTCGGCATCTTCCCCGAGGGCAGGCTGCCCGAGTCCGCCCAACACGAGTGCGGCGAGCACCGTCGAGACAGCCACACCCAGCCGCCCTTCCATGGGCATCACCGACGCCTCCATTGAGACTTAATTCTTGGACTTAAAACGAGTTCTGCTCGCCGATTGCCCAGACCGCCCCACACCGCGCTATTGCCGAGCCGGTCTGATCCCCGCCCCCGCAAACGGGAGTGATTCCGACGTGTTGGTATATCGGCTGAAACAGCGAAAGAGATTCAACAGTAGGCCGGACTACCAACGTGGGGCTTGGCCGACCAGGGCGAGATCCGGTCCCGTTCGCTGCCGAGACCTACCATATGCACGATGCGTAATGACCTTTCATGTTCCGATCGGCCGTGATCAGCGGGGCATCACGCAAGCGGGCCTGTGCCACGATGATCCGATCGAATGGGTCCCGGGTCCACGTCTCATCAAGTGCCTGCTGAATGACTCGAGTGAACGACTGTTCACACACGCTCAGACCGATCTCACGAGACAGGTACGTGATGATTTCCTGGGCCTTCGGTTTGATCCGTTCGGTCTCCCGGAGGTGTTCCAGCTCGAGAACGACCATGGGAGAGATCCGGAGGTCATCGTCACGCTCCAGGGCCTCTCGCGCTGCATCGCCCAAAAGGGTCGTCTCTCCGGCAAAAAGCCACGCCACCACGTGCGTGTCAAGATAGATCATCGGACCTCACTCCACTCCGATGACCAGTCCATGTGCACGATGTCTTGAGGATCGCACAACAGACACGCTCGCTTTTTCAGGCGCGACAACTTGGACCTCTTGCGGGGTGGAACAAGACGGATGGTCTCTCCCTTGCGAACGATTTCGACGACCTTGCCGGTTCGGAGAGCCTCGTCGAGGACGGAGTAGATGTTCTCTCGGAGTTTGGAGGCGGAGATCTTCATGGCGACACCTTCGTTCATCCTTTACGTACAGCATACAATACGTACGTATGATTATCACTATCGTACGTACCATCCGTCTTCCACACGGAACAGGCCGGTGCCACAACCCGTTGAGGTGCCGGTCCGGTTCGCCAAACCGGGAAGGCGGGGAATGCAAGAGCCAAAAGATCTCGCCCTTGGCGGCGGACGTATCCAGTTGTATACTCCCGCTTGAAGGTCCGGTCCCGGCGGGTGGAACCCGCCCGGCGCGTTAGGAGGACGAGAACCCCTCATGGCGACGAAGACGAAGGAAGCGAGCACAACCAAGCCCGCGCGACGCGGCGAGAAGGCCGCCCGAGACAAGGTGGCCAAACGACTCGTCGGTGTGGCCGAATCGGTCATCAAATCGAGCACCAAGCATGCCGACCCCTACGTCGACATCCCCGTTCGAGCGCTGAGCAACGTCACTTTCAACACCAAGCGCCAGATCATCGAGATGGGCGACAGCAAGCAGCGGCGCTTCTTCTTCAACCTCGGCCAGGCGAAGAAGTTCATGCAGACGATGCTGGTGGCCGCCGGCTGCAAGGAACTGGCCGATCAGCTCAAGACGACCAGCATTCGTGATCTTTTCTATCACTGCAAGCATACGATCGAGAAATCGCACGAAAACACGTTCGACGAGCAGGACGAGTCGGACACGATCATCGAAGACCTCGAGGTCACGCTCGGCAGTCTGCGCGAGGAGTTGGGCCTCTTCGCCGACCCCAAGGGCAGCATGGTCGGGCCGATGGTCATTGTCGACGGCGGCGACACGATCGATCTGTCGCGGATGGGCACGGGCGGCTGGGCGGTGCCCAGTATCGTCGAGGATCACGTTATCCAGTTCCGATCGTGCAAGGCGAAGTACATCCTACTGATCGAAAAAGCCGCCGTTTGGCGACGGTTCAGCGAGGACCGATTTTGGGAAAAGCACCACTGCATGATCATCCAGGGCGGAGGTCAGCCGCCGCGCGGCGTCCGCCGGCTGGTCTATCGGATGCACACCGAGCTGAAACTCCCGGTCTTCGTCCTCGTCGATAACGATCCGTGGGGGTACTACATCTACTCGGTGGTCAAGCAGGGCAGCATCAACCTGGCGTTCGAGAGCCAGCGAATGGCCGTGCCCGGCGCCCGGTTCATCGGTATGAGCAGTTTCGACGCCGCCGCGTTCGACATTCCGCCGGCCGTCACGATCAAGCTGAACGATCAGGACGTCCGCCGGGCCAAGGAGATCATGGAATACCCGTGGTTCGCCAAGAAGGAATGGCAGCGTGAGATCAAGCACATGCTTCAGCTCGGCGTGAAGCTCGAGCTCGAAGCGCTGTCGGCCAAGGACTTCAGCTTCATCACCGAAACCTACCTCCCCACGAAGATCAAGAAGCAACAGTGGCTGGATTGAAGAGGAACCCCCGGACCCGGAATCAGGGGCGCGACGACGCACCACTCGCTGTCGCGCCTCGTCGGCTCGCCGGTGCCGTGCGGCGGGCTCCGTAGTAGGGGTAGCGATCCCATTCATCGCCCAGGCCCGAGACGCGGGGGTCCTTCATCTCGGCCATCCACCGATCCAATTGGGCTCGCAGGGTCTTCTTGGCATCGGTGTACTTGTCGAGCGTGGCCACGTTCTGCATCTGTGCCGGATCTTCGCGAAGGTCGTAGAGTTCCTCGGCGGGCCGCTTCTCGAACGCCAGCCTGAAAAGATTGCCGATTCGCTTGGCCTGCGATTCGGCCTTCATGTAGGCCTTGGTCGGACTGTCGTCGATGTCGCCGAAGGCGTCCGGGTCGCCGGCCGGCCAACGGTCGGGCTCGAAATTGCGGACGTACAGAAAGCGTTCGGTCCGTACCGCCCGGCAGGGATAGCCCAGACCGTCCGCTCGGCACCAGGCGTGTCGCTCGCGCCCGGTGAAGACCTTGTCCCGAGCGGGGTCGACGCGGCCGGCCTTGTCCGAGGTCAGCAGATCAAGGAAGCTCCGGCCCGTCATGTCGGCGGGCGGTTTCAGTCCTGCCGTTTCCAGAAATGTCGGCGCGTAATCGGTGAAGCTGATGAAGTCGTCGATGATGCGGCCCGGCTTGACTTGTGCCGGCCACCGGACGGCGAGCGGCAGTCGCGTTCCGTAATCGTAGAGGTTCGCCTTGGCGCGGGGAAAGGGCATGCCGTTGTCGCTGGTGATCACGACGAGGGTGTTGTCGAGCTTGCCCATGTGCTCGAGCAGACGGATCATCTGGCCGACCTGCCGATCGAAGCGCTCGATCTCCAAGCAGTAGTCGAGAATGTCGCTTCGGACCTCGGGAACGTCGGGCAGGAACGGCGGCACGACGACATCGTCGATCTTCATGCCCGATGCCGCGCCGGAGCCTTTCTCATAGGGCCGGTGCGGATCCTGACTGCCGAACCAGAAGCAGAACGGCCTGTTGTCGGGCAGGCGTTTGAGAAAGGAAGCGAAGTCTTTGTAGAACGGGCCCGCTGGATTGCGTGTCCGCCCGCCGGGCTCGACGTTGCCCGGGGACCAGCCCTTTCCCGCGTATCCCACGTGATAGCCGGCGGCTTCGAGCAGATCGGGGTAGACCGGGAACTCCTTGCGGAGCGTGCTCCAGAGGTTGCCGTTTTCTCTTAGTCGCCAGGGCGTCTGCCCCGTCAAGATGGCCCCGCGCGAGGGTGTGCACGAGGGCGACGCGCAGAACGCGCGTGTGAAGAGAACGCCTTCGCGGGCGACCCGATCGAAGCTCGGCGTCTTGACGACCTTGTCTCCGGCGATGCCCGTGTGAAGCCACGTCTGGTCGTCGGATATGGCAAAGAGAATGTTGGGGCGCCGATCGGCGCCGGAGGATTCCCCGGCCGCCGCGATCCGTGCGGCGAGGGAGCCGCCCATCGCCCCCAGCGAAGCCCGCTTCAGGAATTCGCGCCTACGCATACGCCGTTCCCTATCCAGGTTTGTACAGCGAGCCACGTTTGGCGTCAAACCGATCCTTCCCCCTTGGCAAGGGGGAAGGACACAGGGGGTTCGACGGCCGGACGAGAGGGGGAAGCGGTATCCGCATTACAGAGTCTTTCCGATGAGGCAAGGACCTGTTTGCCACGAACTCCGGAAGGAGAATCGTTCTGGAGGACGGCATCATGCATGGGCCCCAGTCGCCGAAACAAGATCAGGTCCGTCTTGCGTGAAAATGTGGCCAAGCTGCTTGCGAGCAGCCACGTGGCCTCGTTGCTGGGCCGCGTGGCTCCACAGACGGCCTCGGAAGTCGCCCCGCCGCCTGGAATCAGACCCGATCGTGAATCGTGCTAGAGCTGACGGATGAGGTCTTCCAGAAACTTGCGAGATCGCTTGGCGTTTTCGAGCATCTGCGCGGGCGTACCGCGTTCAAACGTCTCGACGACCAGCGGACCACTCGTGAACCCGCCCTTTTTGAGGTTGCGCATGACGGTCAGGAAGTTGACTTTGCCGTCGCCCGGCGTGACGAAGACCTCCTTGGGCGGCTTGAAGTCCTTGATGCTGACGCCCACGACCAGGCCGTCGACGGTCTCGGAATCGGTGACAGGATCGATCTTCGCATCCGAATAATAGAAGATGTTGCCGGGGTCATACCACAGTCTAAAGTTCTTGTGGCCGACCTGGTCGATAACCTTGCGGCATTGCGGGCCCGTGGCGTTCGAACCGCCGTGCGGTTTGACGGTGATGCCCACACCCTTGGAGGCCGCGTACTCGCAGCACTCGGTGATGATCTTGTAGTATGGCTCATGGTGTTCAGGCCCGACTCCACCCATCATGACCGACGGCGCCTCGGCCGCGGCGCAGTTGTCGATGAGTCTCTTCAAGGCCTCCACCCCCTTTTGTATCGGATCGACGGGAAAGCCACCGCCGTAGACCGACGGGATCTTCATGCCTCGTTTCTTGACTTCCTGGCCGATCTTGGCTGCCTCGTCGAGGCCGGTCTCGGTCGAGATCACCAAGCGTGTTTTCGACTTGGCGGTCATCAACCCGGCGTACTTGAATCCCGCCTCGGCGATGGCGTCGAGGGCGGTGAGGTACTCATAGGCATCCCAGGGGCGCGTGAAGCAGCCGATCTGGTAACCGGTCTCGGCCTCCGCGGCGGCAACCTTCGAAACCTGTGAACAGACGGTACCGGCAATGAGGCCGCCCGCCCCGACTCGCAGCGACCGATCCAGGAAACCTCGACGCGTGATGGAACTCGACGTGGTCATCGTGGCACGCTCCTTTTGATTGTGACCGCCCTGAGGGCGAAACTGCCTGGGGAACGAGGCTGAGCATACCGCCGGGACCTCCGTCGATCAAACGGCTTCCCTCTCGGCGTAGAACGTATCGGCGAGGACGGACCTCGGAGCGATCCTCAACGTGCGATGCGAGGGTCTTGACAGGCGGGGCCGGGCACGGAAGTCTGTATGGCATGTGCGACACCGTGGTGATCGTCCGCCAAGGTCACGTCCTGTTCGCCAAGAACTCCGACCGCGATCCAAACGAGGCCCAGTTCCTGGATTGGCAGCCGCGCCGCTTGCACAAGGCCGGTGAACGGGTGAAGTGCACATGGATTGAGATACCCCAGATCGCCGAGACCCACGCGGTCCTGTTGAGCCGTCCGTTCTGGCTTTGGGGCGCGGAGATGGGGGCGAACGAACACGGTGTCGTCATCGGCAATGAAGCCGTGTTCACCCGAGAGCCGTACGCCGAGACGGGCTTGACGGGTATGGACCTGGTGCGACTCGCCTTGGAGCGGGCCGACACGGCCGACCGGGCGTGCGAGATCATCACCGAACTCCTGGCGGAACACGGCCAGGGCGGGGGGTGCGGTCACGAAGACCGACGTTTCACGTATCACAACAGCTTCATCATCGCCGATCCGAACGGCGCGCTCGTGCTCGAAACGGCCGGTCGGCAGTGGGCCACCGAAAGGGTTGGGGGTGCGCGGACAATATCGAATGGGCTCACGATACGCGGATTCGCCGAAAAGCACTCGGACTGGCTGAGGACGCGCGTGTCGGCCTGTCGACCACGAAGACGACGGACCCAGGCCTTGGCCGAGCGGTGCACCCGTGCGGGAGATCTCTTCGCGCTGTTGCGAGACCACGGCGAGGCCCGACGCGAACCGACGTATTCGCTCTTCCGGGGCGGACTGGGCGCGCCATGCGTTCACGGTGGCGGCATCGTCGTCTCATCCCAGACGACGGCTTCATGGGTGTCGGAGCTTCATGGCAAGCAAGCAATCCATTGGGTCACGGGCACGGCCGCGCCCTGCATCAGCCTCTTCAAGCCGGTACGCGTCGAAGAACCACTGGACCTAAATCCACAACCCACGGACATCGCCGACGACGACAGTCTGTGGTGGCGGCACGAACGACTGCATCGGGCAGTCATGCGGAATCCCGGTGAGTTGTGTCCCTTGTTCGTCCCTCAGCGAGATGAGGTGGAGACGGCTTGGCTCCAAGAACCCCCCGCCGGACAAGAGGCCTTCGCCAGGGGCGATGAACTGCTGCGACGATGGACGGCGGCCGTCCGGGCCTGGCCGGTGAAGGACAACCGGCCCCTGTGGGTGCGCCGATACTGGACAAAACGATCGATCCGAGCCGGGCTGTGAACCGGCCAATACCCTTCCTGCGAACGTTCATGAACGAAACCGCTGACAAGAACGATTCACCGCAACGCCGTTCGCTCGCCGCCAAGTTTCTGCGCCCTTCGTGGGACGAACGCAAACGGATGCTCCGCATCGAAGCGTGGGTATTTGTAATCGCATCCTATCTGTTGCTGGCCTTCGCCTATTTCTGGCCGCCGGCGTACGAAAGACAATCACCAATCTATGTCACGGTCGCCTGGACCGCTTTCATAATCCGAATCTACGTCTTCCACCTCGGACTGGTTCTGCTCATCATCGCGGCGATCGCCTTGTATGCCCGTCGTGCCGTTGTTGGTAATCACAATCGGACCGACGTGTCGAGATTTCCTGCCCAAGGCCAAGCCGACGATTCAAGGCGAACAAGTGATCCCCGACGGCAACGTCTTGGCGGGTACGCTCCCGCCGGGGAAGACCAGACTCGTGCAGGCATGGATCGAGATCCATCAGGAGGAGCTGATTGCCGATTGGAGACTGACAGTCAACGGCGAAGAACCATTCAGGATAGCCCCCCTTCGATAGGAGCCGGCCCATGAATCCGTATGTCAAGAGCGTCCACCCGATGGATGGGTTTCGACTGGCGCTGGTCTTTGACAACGGCGAGGAGCGCATCTTTGACCTGAGTCCCTACTTGGAACGAGGGGTATTCCGCCGCCTGAGAAATCCCTCCCTCTTTAATGGCGTTCGGGAAGTGGCCGGTTCGGTGGAATGGCCAGGCGGACTCGACCTCAGCTACGACACACTTTACGTCGAAAGCAAACCAGTATCCATCGGCAAGACCGGCGTTGCCGAGGCGCGATGAGGCAGACGAAGCCGTTACCTCTCACCGCGATGGAAAAGCTGTGGCGCCTCGTCAGGCGAGATTACGAGAGAAGATCCCCACGCAGCGTTGCAGCCATAGCAATAATGGTCTGAAGGTTCTATCATGAAATCAACCCGGACGACGTCATAATGGCGTGCAGAGGCAGGGAATTCATAGCAGCAATCGGAGAAGGACGCCGATTGTGGGCGCCGGTCCGAATATGGGGTAGGTCAGCCGGGCACTCTCAGGCAGGCTCGAGGTGCGCCGTTAGCCTGGAGGCGAATTCCTCTCTAGGTTCAATCTCTCACCCTTGGTGTACAGAGCGTCTCTGTCTTGGTGACGCGTCGGCTGACCTGCGCTATTCATCGAACCGGCCGCAGCAGGAGATAGTCCACGCCGACGAAGTGTGCGGTCGCCGCCTTGTTCTTTCCGATGACCCGGAACTCGAACGTGTGCGTCCCGGCCGTCAGTTCGATTTCGCCGAATGGCACCTTCTCCGCCTTGACGACGTGGGTCGCCCCTTCGCCGCCGGTGCCGTTGTACGCGTCGAAAGGCTTACCGACCGGCTTGCCGTCGACACGGAACTGGAACACGCCGAAGTCGGTGGCCTTCAGCAGTGTCATCTTCACGGTGTACTTGCCTGCTTCCTTCACCGGTACTTCGATCGAAAAGAAGTCGCCCGGCGAGCTGGCCTGGTACCACAACCACCGTCCGCCGCTCCATTTGCCCGCGTGTGAGGCCACAGAGAGCGGCTTGTCCGAGGATCTCGCGGTCTTAAAGAGCTTCTCGGCCTCGATAGCGTCCGCGCAGTCGCTGGGAACCGTCGGATACTCCGTAATCGGGCGGCGGTCCGCGCTCGACGGCAACGGCGGGAACGGTGCGTGCGGCTCCTTTTGATACCAATAGGCCACACTGGAGTAGTCATTCGGCATGTCGTTCGCGTGGCCATGCTCGATCGTCACGCGAATCGATTCCTTGAAACGGATCGGATCGCGTCCGAACAACCGGTACATCGCGTTCTTGCCGTACCACTGCTGGCCGTCGCGGTTTTCGACGAGGTGGAAACCCGTGTACGGTCCCGAATACTCCACGCTGGGGCAGGCGCCGCCTCCGAAGATCTCTTCCGTACCCGTCCCGTGAAACGACGGTGGCCACTGCTCGCCGTCGATGAAAACCATGTCGTCGCCCTCGCCCCACCAGGCGCCGGCGACGTTGTCGACCCCGAGGACGTAGCCGGCGAGGTGGCCCTGGCCTCGAGCCTCCAGGATCACATAGTTGGTCGTGCCCGTCTTGTTGGTGCCCTTGGCGGCATTGTCCTTGGGTGGCCGGCTGCGTCGGAACTGAGCGTGGAACCGAGCGGCACTCTCCAGCCAAGCCGGCACCGTCGGGTAGGTCTCGTAGTCGATGTGGTACCAGATGCCCAGCGGTTTTTGCCTGGCATCGCCGTCGTAGGCAATCTCAATCCGCGCCCGCTTTGAGAACGCCATCGGGAAGTAGCAGTTGAGCCCGACCGACGTGGCCGAACCCAGGCCGCCCGGGTTGACCACGAGATCCAGCGACTTGATCGAACGCGGCACACCGTTGGACACGCCGAAGAAGTCGCCGATGGGCGATTCGACGCTCGGAGTTTGTTCGTCGTCCCAGTACATGCGGAGGATCACATCCCTGAACAACCAGCGACGAACCTCCTCCTTCTCAATGATGTAGGTCCAGTAGAAGTGCTTGATGCACCCCGCGCTTACGATATCGGCCAGCAGCATCGTCTGACCGGGTTTGATCGTGATCCAGTCCTGATTGCCGCCGGAGCGATCCCAACTCGATGCGCGTGCGGTCCGCGCGTCGCGGAGCGTCATTCGCTCCACGAAGGGGGGAGACTCACCGAGTACCCGAATACCCAAGACTCCCGCGACGATCACGGCGGCAGGAAACGACGTCATGGCTCTCATAGGATATCTCCCCAGCAGCAACACAAAGCAGACTCATTCCGTCTCTGCAACGGACTGGGTGGCCATGCCACAGCACAAGACATTATCATGTTTCCACCGGACTGAGGAGGCCACCAACATGTTGACAGTCCTATTGGCGTACCTTGTCGCGGCGATCACGCCCTCCGAGACACTCTACAACGGCATCGAACTGCCCAAGGAATGGCCGCCGCATGTGAAGGAACTGTCGATGGAGCCGAGTCTGCCGCCCTATATCACGGCGCCGCCCGCCGTGATTCCGATTGATGTGGGGCGACAGCTCTTCGTGGATGACTTCCTGATCGAGCGGACCACACTGAAGCGGACTTTTCACACGGCCACGTACCATCCCGCCAGCCCCGTCCTGGTGGCCGACAAGCCTTGGGAGGAGAAGGGCAAGATCCGCGACTACATCGGCCGCCACGCGATGCCGTTCAGCGACGGCGTGTGGTACGACGCCAAGGAGAAGCGCTACAAGATGTGGTACATGGCCGGCGTGCTCGATTCGACGTGCCTGGCCACCTCGAAGGATGGGATTCATTGGGAGAAGCCCGACTGGGGTGTTGTGCCGGGCACCAATGTGGTCCACCCCGGCAATCGCGATTCCTGCACCATCTGGTTTGATCAGGAAGAGAAGGACCCCGAGCGGCGTTACAAGATGTTCCGGTTTCAGAAGTCGCCCAAGCGCGGGTTAATTATCCAGTTCTCGGCGGACGGGATCCACTGGGGCAAGGAGGCGCGCTGGGCCGGCCCGTGCAACGACCGTTCGACGGTGTTCTACAACCCGTTCCGTCAGGTGTGGGTCTATAGCCTCAAGCTCGTGGGACCGGTGACGAACGTCACCAATGAAGAGCGACTCCGCCGCTACTGGGAACAGAAGGATGTGATGGCCTCTCCCATGTGGTCCAAGCCGGACCAAACGTACCTGTGGTGCGCCTGCGATCGGCTGGATCCCTATCCAGCCGATTCCGACATCGGCCCGCCCAAGGTCTACAACCTCGACGCCGTGGCATACGAGAGCGTTCTGCTCGGGGCGTTTGCGGTCCTCCAAACGAACTGTGGGAAGGACAACGTGGACCGGCCCAAGCGAAACGAACTCTTCCTGGGCTTCAGCCGCGACGGGTTCCATTGGTATCGTCCGCAGCCGGAGCGCAAGCCGTTTGTACCGGTCTCCGAAAAGCGAGGTGACTGGAACTGGGGCAATGTCCAATCGGCCGGCGGCATCTGCCTGATTGTCGGCGACCAGCTCTATTTCTACGTCAGTGGCCGGGCGGGAACGGCCCGCCTCGGGCGTGAGAAGAGCTTCCGCGAATCCGACGCCGGCACGGGTCTTGCCGTTCTCCGCCGCGACGGATTCGCCTCGATGGATGCAAAGGCCGAAGAAGGCTCACTGACGACGCGTCCGCTGCGGTTCAGCGGCAAGCACATGTTCGTTAACGTGGCCGCCGCCGAGGGCGAGCTGCGGGCCGAGATCCTGGACGAGAAGGGGCAGGTCATCCGGCCGTTCAGTCGCGATAACTGCGCGTCGGTTCGCGCCGACAAGACGCTCAACAAGGTCACCTGGGAAGGAGCCGCCGATCTGTCGACGGTGGCCGGTAAGCCCGTTCGATTCCGGTTTCACATCCGCAACGGTCGGCTGTACGCCTTCTGGGTCAGCCCGGATGAATCCGGCGCGAGCCACGGATATGTCGCCGCTGGCGGGCCTGGATTTACCGGACCCACGGACACGGTGGGTGCGGCAAGCCTGTCGGCAGGCTCGCGGTAGTTGTTCGTGGCATGTAATCCGGAACGTTCATATCGAACGCGGTGACGAGGGCGAGCGCAGTAACATTAGTTCCCGAGCGTCCGATAAGAGAATCTTTTCGCCTGAAGTACATCCCGGCTTGACATCCTTTCTGAACGAGGAATGATCCCATAGTTGTATTTGCTCCAGGAGTAGGAGCACAGGGTGGGGAAGTCGATCTGCAATGATCTCACCGTAGTCTTCCCTCGATGATCCATTGTGAATGAGCCCGGGAAACGGCAACGTGAACCGCCTGGGCAGGGGTTGTGGGAAAGGAGCATTGGGAATGGGTAGGGTATTTGCAGTCGGACTGACCGTCGTATCGCTCGCTTCAAGCGGGGCGATGGCCGGCATGATCTACGACGTCCCAGTAACGTTCGATCCCAGTGTCAGCAGCGCATCGCTGAACCTGGGTGTCTACGCAGGCGGGTCGGTTTCGTATTCGGTTCAGGGTTACGCGTGGAACTGGGTCCAAGGCAAGTTCGTCCCGAACGGCGATCCGATCGCCGGAAGCTGGAACCCGCATGCCGACTGGGGCACGCACAGGCAGATTTCGAACCCGGGCGGAAATGCGAAGCTGGAATTCGACGTACCGACGCTGGCGAACGACAAGCTCGAAGACCTGTACGTCGATATCAAGGGCAATGCCGATTGGTCGGTCAATGAGTCGTGGAGCGGGTCGCTGGCGGTCATCCCAGGCGTCTTTGAGATCGGCTTTGACCTGAGCGGCAGCGCGGGCATTGACGCGCTCTACTGGCAGATGACGCCCGGCCAGCCGGCCAACGGCATCATCGATCCCGACGGGTCGGTCGGTGGCCTCCTCAGCGGGTCCATCGGCGCCAATTTCAAGGTGAAGCTCGGCGCCCTGCCGTGGATGAGCGTGTGGAACCCGTCGTACAGTCTCGATCTGCCGATCGGCATCGACGCCCAGTTGACCGGTGCGCTCAACCTGACCGACCTGAATCCGGACGTCGGCGTGAACGTCAATGCTTCGTTGCCGTCGTGGAGCCCGGCCTCATTCAGCGAAGGAAACAGTTGGAGCGGTAGCACTTACATCGCACCCTTCGTCCCGTATTACACCATCAACGTGAGCTGGGGGATCGGCGCGGGTGTCGAGATCGAGACGCCGCGTGTCGATCTGAACGGGACGATCGAGAACATCATCCCGGAGCCCATCAGCCTGGCCGTCTTCGGGCTTGGTGGCGGCATGCTGACGCTGCTCCGGCGACGGAGCCGCTGACGAGTCGACAATCCTGGCCGCGGTTCCCGCGGCGACCTTCAGCCCATGGGCGCGGCACTCCGGTGATCCCGGTCGCCGCGCCCGCATTATTGCCATTCGATCAAATCTCGATCACGCATGCCGAACGGCTGGCGTGCGGCAATCTCCTTGTCCAGCAACTCCAGATACGCTTGCCTCTCTTCCGCACAAGATGCGAAGGCGAAAACGATCGCCGGATGGGGGGAAAGCCCCCTCACAGAGCGGGGCCGTCTCGGCCCGGACCACCGGGGCAACACGCCTCGGTTCTATATGAGCACGGGTTCACTTCTAGAATATGATCAGTGGTCGACTGCCTGATAGGCATCAATATGTCTATAATGTATGTTATTATGCATGAGAACCACACTTGACATTGACGAGGCCTTGCTGCGCCGGGCTAAGGAGTTGGCGGCACGGACCAACCGTCCACTGCGGGCGATTGTCGAGGATGCACTGCGGGAGTCGCTAGCCCGCACCGTCAAGCACCACAAGCCGCAGCGCGTCAAGCTTGTGGTTTCGACTCAGCCACCCGGGACATGCCCTGGCGTAGACCTCGACAATTCGGCGGCACTGCTGGACTTGATGGAGCATGGCAATGCTCCTGCCTGATGTGAACGTGCTCGTCTATGCCTTTCGCCGCGACCACGCACGACATGCCGACTATCGTGAATGGCTCGAGGAGTTGATCAACGGTGCCGAGGCATATGGCATGTCGGATACAGTACTAAGCGGTTTCGTTCGCATCGTGACTCACCCCCGAATCTTCCGGCATCCCGACACCATCGAGTCGGCCCTCCAGTTCGCGGATCAGCTCCGCGAACGGCCCCAGTGCGTGATGATCGCACCGGGCTCGCGACACTGGGGCATTTTCAGCGACCTTTGCCGGCGCGCACAAGCGAAGGGAAATTGGGTTCCCGACGCCTACCTGGCCGCCCTGGCCATCGAGAGCGGATGCGAATGGATCACCACCGACCGCGACTATGCCCGTTTCCCCGGTCTGAGGTGGCGTCATCCGCTCGAACCGGTCTAACGAACGCCTGCAGCCACAAAACTCCGGCTCTCTTCGCAGGTAGCCGCTGAGTCCGGGCCGTTCTGGTCCGGACCACCGGGGCAACACGCCCCGGCTCTGTATGAGCATGGCTTCACTCGCTAATTCGTCACGCGCTGCGGGGCCGCTCAACGGACGCCGTGCTTGCATGTGACGTTGTGGCCGATGAGAATTCGTACCCAATTGCGCGAGGAACCGAAACATGAATAGAGGAAGACCGGCAGTCTATGCAGTGATCGCAATCCTCGGACACACCAAGTGCTTCGGTCAGTCGACGTCCATGCCGTGGGCGACGAACAAACCCATCGTCAGCGTCAAGAAGGAGCTGTACGAAAAGCACCCCAGGCCGGAGTGCGCGCCGTGTCTGCGAGAGTGCTATGTCGGGCCGAAGTTGGAACGATGGCAGATCCACGCCTTCCAGTCGGTCAGTGACGTCTGGCACGAGGTGAACGAACGGTTCTCCAGCGACAATGGCCGCACGTGGTCGGAGTACAGGCCTGTTCCCAATGCCAACAGAACACTGAAAGGCGTCTTGGTCCAGGAGGGCGGCGGCGCCCGGCTGTATAACGCCGAAGCAGGCGTCCTTCTTGAAGCCTGGGTCCGAGTAATGCGGTCCGGACCCGTCTACAACAGCTACTCTTACTACCACATCTCCCGCGATTATGGGCGCACCTGGACCGCCTTGAAGCAGCTCCGCTACGAGCCCGGAGACGACTTCGACCCCGAGAACCCCCTCAAGGCCGGCTACCGCATGAAAAACCAAGGCACCCCCACGGACATCATCCGCCACAGCAACGGGACGGTCTTGGTGTGCCTCGGTCACGCCAACGCGCCCGACGACCCCGACAACGACAAACGCCCGGAGAAGGCCGGTGCGATGTGCTTCATCGGCCGGTGGAATGCCGACAAGCAAGACTATGATTGGACCGCCGGCAATCGGATCTTTGGCTCGCCGAAGATTACCTCTCGCGGAATGGCCGAGCCCGTCATCGCGGAGCTGAAGGACGGGCGGGTGCTCATGCTGCTCCGCGGCTCCGACACCCCGCAAACGCCGGGACGACGGTGGTACGCCGTCTCGTCGGACGCCGGCAAGACGTTCAGCGAGATTCGGGAACTCAAGTACGACGAGGGCTCGTCGTTCTACACCCCCTCGACCATGTGTGGCCTCATCCGCCATAGCGTGACGGGCAAGCTGTACTACGTCGGCAACATCTCACCGACGCCACCGAAGGGCAATTGGCCACGGCACCCGCTGATCATCGCGGAGGTGGAGGAAAAGACGCCGGCCCTGCGGCGAAACACGGTAACCGTCATCGATGATCGTCGGCCCGAACAGTCCGACCACATCCAGTTCTCAAACTTCTCGCTCCTGGAGGACCGGGAGACGCACGACTTGGAGCTGCTGATCACGCTTTACGGCGAGCATCCGGGCCAACACTGGGCCACGGCCGACTGTTACAAGTACTGGCTGAGGCTATTGCCGAGCCCGTAGCGGCCTGCACCTTGCAGGTCGGACTGCAACGGCCGGCAAGTGCGCCGACCGCTGCGGTCGGACAATAAAGCCGGCCGTGACGGGTGATCATGGGTTGCCTTGGAATACCGCCCGGTGATGATCGCCGGTGCGGTCGCCCTACTGCCTCGACATCATGGGAGCCCGCCATGGGAACAGCACGACGCAGCATTCTTGCCATTGTCGTTGCACGTCTCTTGACCGCCGTCTCGGTCTCGGCCGAGATCCTGCCGGGCAGACACGTCGACCGTAGCCTTTACCCCAAGGCCTACGGCGTGCTCGACAATGAATGGTTGCTCTACCCGATGGATACAGCCGATTGGCCTGTGAAAGTCGACCGATCGCGACAGCTCTTCGTCGACGACTACCTGATCGCCAAGGCGGAGAACATCGAGCGGGAGGTCCACGCACCAAAGAAACACGCGTCGAATCCGCTGTTGAGGCCGGAGAAGCCATGGGAAGGGACGGGGCTCGTATTTCAGATTGTCTTGCGCGACGAGACGACGAAGAAGTTTCGGATGTGGTATGCGGCCTTTGGCCATTACAAGCTCCCGTCAGGATTGGACACGCGGTTTCCGACCTGCTACGCCGAATCGGATGATGGCCTCAAATGGAGCCGCCCCGAACTGGGCCTGCTCGAATTCAACGGCTCGAAGGCAAACAACATCGTCATTCACGCCGGAAACCCGTATGGTCTGATGTTCGAACCGAACGACCCCGACCCCAATCGCCGCTACAAGGCCGTCGTCTGGCACGAACCGAAATACGTGCCGCGCGAAGGGTACTTTCTGTACACCAGCCCCGACGGCATCCGATGGACCCGCGCTCGTGAGGCGCCGCTGGCGCTCAGCTCCATGGGCTACACGATGCCGCAGAGCGGGATCGGGGACACCAGCGTCTTTCGTTGGGACCGCCACCTCGGCAAATACGTCGGCGACGTGAAATTCATCCTCCCCGGTCGGTTCCGAACCCGCGGCATCATGGAGAGCGACGACCTGATCCACTGGACCCGGCCGCGGATGACGTTGTACCCCGACGCGCTGGATGAAGCTGATTCACAGATCTATGGGCACCTGGGATTCTGCTACGAAAGCATGTGGATCGGTTTCCTGCGGATGTACCACGACAAACGCACCGGCTGGAAGCAGACAACGGTGGAACTGACCGCCAGCCGCGACGGCGGCCATTGGACGCGCGTCGGCAAGCGAGAGGAGTTCATGCCGTTGGGCAAGCCCGGCGAATGGGATGCGGACTATCACGACCCAAGCTGGGACCCGATTCTCGTGGGCGACGAGTTGTGGATCTACTATCGAAGCTGTAATCGCGATCCCGGGCCCAAGAACCCCAAGGTCGGCCACGCGATCGGACTGGCGACACTGCGCCGCGACGGATTCGTCTCGCTGAACGGCGGCGAGCAACCGGCGACCGTCATCACACGGCCGCTGACGATGCCGGGCAGGTCGCTGTTCGTGAACGCGGAAGTTGCCGACGGTGGCTGGGTCAAGGTAGCGGCGCTGTCCGAAGACCGTCGGCCGATCGTACAACACACGATCGACGAGTGCACGGCGCTGACCAAGGGTTCGACGCGCGAGCGGATCACTTGGCGGGAGACGAAGGAGCTACCGCTCGCCGACCGCGAGCATGTCTGCTTGATGTTCCGGCTCAAGCAGGCCAAGCTGTATTCGTTCTGGATGGAGTAGTATCCGTTCCCGCGGCGGAATGTCCTGAAGCAATTGGGCATAGCACGACCACAGGCCGTTCCGTTGTAGACTGCCCGGTCAAACGTGCGAATAAGTCATTCGATCAACCATTGAGACTCTGAGGAGCAAACTGGTGAGCCGACCACGGGATGGCAAACTGTGCACGGCCGACACGGCCGTCGAGCTCATCAAGGACGGACAAACGGTCGCGTCCGGAGGCTTTGTGGGCGCCGCGCACCCCGAAGCACTGACGGCAGCCGTGGAACGACGCTTTATCCGGACGGGCAAACCCAGGGATTTGACGGTCGTATACGGCGCCGGCCAGGGGGACGGCAAGATGCGCGGTGCGAATCACTTCGCGCACGAAGGGTTGGTCAGACGCGTCATCGGTGGCCACTGGGGCCTGGCACCCAAGCTCGGCAAGCTGGCCGTCGACGGGTTGATCGAGGCCTACAACTTTCCACAAGGTGTCATCTGTCAACTCTTCCGCGACATCGCGGCCCGGCGGCCGGGATGCATCACCCACATCGGACTGGACACCTTCGTGGACCCGGCGATGCGAGGCGGACGCCTGAACGATCGGACGCCGCCCGGTCCGGTCGAACGGGTCGAGTTGGGCGGCAAGACGTGGCTCTGGTACAAGTCGTTCCCGATTCACGTCGGCCTAATCCGAGCGACGGCCGCCGATCCGCTGGGCAATCTCGTGATGGACAAGGAGGCGATCTTCGGCGAAGTGCTTCCGATCGCCCAGGCCGCCCACAATTACGGCGGCGTGGTCATCGCCCAGGTACGCGAACTGCTCGACGCACCGGCCGATCCGCAACGCGTGCGGGTTCCCGGCGTGCTCGTGGACCGAATCGTCGTGGCTGAGGCGCACGAGCACGAGCAGACGTTCGCAGGTCAATTCAGCCCGACGTTCTGCATGGCCCAGCCGGCCGGTACGGCCATGCGCTCGATCCTGGACCCGTTACCCATGGATGAGCGACGGATCATCGCGGCCAGGGCGTGCGATGAGATTCCGCACGGCGCCATCGTCAACCTGGGCATCGGCATGCCGGAAGGCATCGCCCGGATCGCCGCCGAACGTGGGTGGCTGGACCGATTCACGCTGACGGTGGAGAGCGGTCCGATCGGCGGGATTCCGGCGGGCGGCCTGAGCTTCGGGGCGTCCGTCTATCCGCACGCCATCGTCGACCAGCCCGCCCAGTTTGATTTCTATGACGGCGGTGGACTGGACTTCGCGGCGCTCGGCGCGGCCCAGATCGACCCCCGCGGAAACGTGAATGTGTCCAAGGTCGGCGCGAAGGTGGCGGGCGTCGGTGGCTTCGTCAACATCACCCAATCGGCCAAGCGGCTCGTCTTCTGCGGAACCTTCACGGCCGGGGGACTGGGGGTAAGAGTGGAAGACGGAAAGCTCCGTATCGCCAGCGAGGGCCGGATTCGCAAGTTTGTCACAGAGTTGGAACAGCGGTCGTTCAGTGCAGACCGGGCTCGAAAGGGCCGCCAGCCTGTCCTCTATATCACCGAACGGGCGGTCTTCAGACTCGTCGAGGAAGGAATCGAACTGATCGAGGTCGCCCCCGGCATCGACATACAGACACAAGTACTCGACCTGATGGACTTCACACCCATCGTTCGCAAGGTGCAATCGATGCCTGGGCACTTGTTCGAGTCGTAGCCGGTCGATATCCTCCGACACAGTTGGCCATCCGGACCGGCGACGACGAAGGAAAGCCGCGAGCTCTTTCTTCCGCTTACCAGAACCGTTCAACCGACAGACCGAGAACCTCCGCGCCTTCCGCCATGACGCGGTCGGCGGTCGCCAGGACCTCCGCAGCGTGTTCCCTCGCGATCAGCAGATGAATCGCATCCAACGTGCGAAGCGGGGCATCCGACAGCACCGACAGGAGATTCACGGCGCCCGTTGCCCATTCGGAAGGAAGCGCGTGACAAATGAGAAACCGTTGACGCATGTCTTCCTGAAACGTCGAGAAGACCTGGTTCTCTATCTCCGCTGTAATGCTTCGCTCGCGTCTCCGCCGAGCGAGGAGGCTGCGCATCTCCACAACGGTCAGGTCGCTGATCGCAACAGGACCGTGTTCCCGGATGTAGGCCTCGACATCCTCGGAGCGAGCTTCATTGAGGTACCATTTGGCCAGGGCACTCGTGTCGCAGTAAATCGTGGGCGTCATCGGGCGTCTCGGTCCGCGCGAATCAGCTTCTCACTGCCGGTTCGCATACGGCGCATCTTGCCGCGCAGCGTCTTGTGCGAAGGGATCGGTCGTCGCTTCCCAAGACCGATCACCCGTGCAATGGCCTGCCCGCGACGGGTGATGGTTACTTCGCCTTCAACCGCCAGCAACCGGTCCAATTGCGACATCGCCTGCCGCGCCTCTCGAATGGATAGCTTCTTCATCGCGCGACCTCCTCGCGGTCAAACCCACGTGCAAAGGTGACCCTGTGCCACATCACGATACACTTGTATCACATTGGACCATCGACCTGCAAGCGGAAAGCAACAGAGGCAGAGAGAAAGAACAGGCGTTGGACGCCAGACCGTGAAAGGGGGAGCATGCGTCCAGCCCGGGGCATGACTGAAGGCACGAGGTGGTGCGCGCGCGGCAGGTCACGGCGCAGAGCACGGTTCAAGCATCGCCTAACGCTCCTTCCAGCCTTTCAACGAGGGAATCGTGCTGCGCATCAGTGGTCTCGCCTGCCCCTCCGGCACGATCTTCCTCTGCATCATGATCGCTACGCATTTCTCGATCATCTGATCCATGGTCATCGTGGGGTCTGCGAACTTGCCGTCCCGGTAGCAGTAGGCGCAATATCCACCGGTGACAATGCGATTCGTCCGCACAGTAGCAGCCGACCGAGAAGTTCACGTGGTGCGAGAGAGCCGCGAGCAGGTCGAGCGTCTTGCTGACATCCGGAGCCGCCATCTCGGCACGGTACTTCCTTACAAAAGCAGCCCACTCGCGATCCGTCGTGGCCTTCAGCGCGAGCGTGACCGTTTCCGCCCTGGGCGCCAGATTGGGAAACCGCACGTCGTACCAGTCCTGCGAGGCGTGCTCGCTCTTCGGAACGCCGCGGGGCGGATGCCTCACGGTCCCGATCCGCACACCTTCACCGCGAATTCTCTTAGTACCGAGACGAACAATGCGCACGGTCATGCGAGATGCCTCCGCAGTGTAATATGGCAGGCGAATCCCGCGCCGGACAATTCACACACACGTACGGTTCATGTCGTGGCGACGAAGCCCGATGGCGTCAGCGTCTGAACAATCTTCGCGCCTCGCTCGAACTGCCCCTTGTCCAAGGTCACCAGCTCGGCCGCGAACAGCGATGCGGTCGCCACATATACGGCGTCGGCCCCGCGCAATCTGTGTTGCGTCGCGATTCTTTCTTAACCGCGAGATTGTCCGCTTCCGCATTGTAGTCACCTGGCATTACGATGTGATTACACCCTAGATAGTATCCCAGCACCTGTCAAGTGCAGGACTTGCAGGGATTCCGTGAAGAGAATCCTCCAAGTCATGATACGGTAGACGTAGCGCAATTCCTGTCGCGGGCGGGCGATCCCGTGCGAATCTCGTCCTCCCTTCATCAGCAAGGCGAACTCATTGTTGACCGATCTGCTCCGGTTAGAATGCTACATTCCGGTATCGAAGACGGCAAGCTCGGTACCTAGAGCGACAGTACCAGCCGAAGTCCTGCGTCGACGTCGCGCATCAGCGATTCGGACAGCCGGCGGACCTTCTGGGCAAGGGCACGCCTTTCTACCGTGATGACGTGCGAGACGTTCGCAACCGAGTTACGGTGCAGACCGGTAGATCGTGCGGTTAGCAGGACATTACCGGGGGCCTCGGCCAGCCGGAGGTTTGAGCTCAGCGCCACCGCGACGACTGTGGCTATGCGGCTCCTGTTGAAGGCATCGGATTGAACGATGAGCACGGGCCTTCGATAGCCCGGCTCCGAAGCCTGCGGGGCCCGCAACGACGCCCACCACACCTCACCTCGCCGCATCACCAAGCCTCTCGGGAAAGCGAAGCGTCCTGAATACCCCGGACCACTTCATCCAAGGCAGATGGTTCACTTGCGTAGACGTTGTCCAGGCGTTCGATGACCCTTTCCTGAGCGTGCTGTTCCACGTATTCCGCCAGCGCCTTTCTGTACAACTCACTACGGCTCATCTTGAGGCGCCTGGCCAGTCGCTCGGCCTTGCTGAAAATGTCGTCCGGAATGGATATGACTGTCTTCATATTGGTAATACAACTCTAGTTATACCCATGCCAAACCACATGACCGTGATTCTTGCTGAATTCCATCATCCCATCGGCGTCGGAGGTACGTCCTACCTGCAAACCTCCAACTCAGCGACAGACATCTGCGAGCCCTTCTGGTTGGGGCCGTCGGGTTTCAACGCACAGACGCGGACGAACCGCGCCTTGACCGGCTCAAAGCTCGCCTCAAACGGCTTGCCGTCATGATCAGACTTGGTGGCGACCGTCTTCCATGTCTTGCCGTCGGCGGACAGCCGGAACTCGAAATGCGTCGCATAGCCGCTGCCGAACGTCACCTTGATCCGCCGCACGTCGACGGTGTCGATGAGGTCGACCTCGTACGTCCATGACCACTCGCCGCCGGCCAGTGCGGTCGTATCGAGCCGGCCGTCGACGCCGAGCCTCGGGAAGTGCACGCCGCCGTTCACGTCCAACGGATGCGAGCCGTCCAGACTCAGCAGCTTGGCCGGTTTGCGATAGGCGAGGTTCCCAGGCGGCACCGGCGGCCGCGTCTTGCCGGTTGTCAGTTCGTGTCGGACGGCCTTCAGCCCCTCGAGCTGAGAGCGATCGAGCGATCCGTCGCGGAACAGCAGCACGTCGATGGACACTACGCCGCCGCGCCGGTTCAAGTCGAAGACGTACTCGGCCAGTTCGCGCTTGGTGTACTGACTGCCGGGATGGCCCCAGCCGGTACCCATATAGGACAGGATGTGCCACTGCTCGCCGTTGATGAATCGCCGGCTGGGCATGTCGAAGAAGCGATTCTGCTCGCCGCACGTGTAGTCTTCGTGACGGCTGTACGCGCTCACCTGCGCCTCGACGCCCGGGTTCAGGGCGATAATCCGCTTGGGATTGCCGGCCTTGAGTCCCTTGGCGAGAATGCCCAGTTTTTCATCGTCGTAGCCGATGAAGCGATAGCAGCCATCGACCCAGTAGCCGACCACCTTGTCGCCGTACCGTTTTCCGTACTCCTCGACGACGCTCGCCCACTTCGTCACGAACTCGGGGGTGACCGGCTCTTTCCAGCCGAACGCCGGTGCGGCCTTGCTGTCGGCCCGCGGTCCGTCGCCGGTCCAATAGAGCATGAGCGGGATCTTGTGTCGGCTGAGCGAGCGATAAAGGTCTTCGACGAGATCCCGCGTGGCGCAGGCTTCGCCCGGTTTGTAGCCGGTGATGCGATCGTAGGTCGCATTGGGAGCGATCATGAAGCGCGTCACCTGCATCATCGTGAAGATGACGTAGCCCGCGCCCGCCTCCGCCATCGTGTCGGCGAACCGCTCGGTGTCGAATTCACGCACACATTCGTCCCACGGCGTCTCACGGCCGAGGCTGTGAAACTGCTCGCGATTGTTCTGCAGCCCGGCCAGATAATGGACGAAGATGCCATAGCCCGCCTTCTGGAACCAGTCGGTGTTGGGATTATTGGGCTCGGCACGGACCGCTGAACAGGCCGTCGCGCAGACTATTCCTGCAATGAAAGCGGCCACCTGCATCCTTTCGCTGCGACGTGGATCGTTGTGTGTGCTCATCTTACCCACCCTTGCCTCCCATTACGGACTTGCCCGAGTCGCCCACCGACACAGGGCGCGTGACAGACTTGGCGGGAGTGGTCGCCCCCTGTCCACGGCCCAATCTGTCACGCGCCTACCGGCATACGCGCCTCCTTGGGCAGGTACCGGTAGTATAGCAACAGGTCAATCGACACCATGATCAGGTTGAGCGCATAGAGCGCCGTGACCCAATCGAATGAATGAAGGACCTTGTGCGTGATCCCACTCATGTAGCCCATGCACAGAATACTCATGAACAGAGGGCTCTTGCCCGAGACGACCTTGGTGCGCAGGGACTTGGCAATCGACACGGGCCAACTCAGCCCAAAGCAAGTCAACATGATCGCTTCGAAAATGCTCACGTGTAAAGACTCCCATGCAGCTTGGTGTGGATGATAGCGTCGAGCAGACGTCTACGATTCAAGAGAGCCCGATGGGTCCTGGTGAACGGCCACCCAGAGGTCGGTGTACTTCCCCCTCACATAGGGATTCAATTGCTCCGCATAGTCCCGCGGAAGCTGCCGAACGCGGATCAACTCCTGCACGTCCGCCAAATCGCGCAGACGGCCAGGGTTGGTCATGCCGGAGGCCAGCTTGAGCTCGATCAACGTGGTCAATCTGACATAATGGATGCCGTCGACTTCGATCGACACGGATGACGGCTCCGGAAAAACCACGGGTTTGGGCTTCCCGTCACCGGGGTATCCGCCGGACGTGACAAACTCGATTCGAACGCCCGTTCGCGTGTCTCGAAGCTGTTTGCTTCCTTCAAAGGCGGGCAGATACCCGCGTCCCTCCAATGCCTTGCGCGCCGCATCCAACCCCTCGGCTGAGATCAGAATGTCCACGTCAACGGTGGTTCGATCGTAGCCATGCGCAACCAACGCCATGCCACCTATCACGGCGTATTCGACGCCCAGGCTGCCCAACTGTTGCGCGATGCTCCGCAGAGATTGGTGGACGGGATCCGTTTTCATGAAGAACCTCGCGGCCTCCTTGATGGCCGTGGTGCCCCCCTCCCGCATTCTCTCCTCAAACAAGATCATGCCGGCCATTTTACATGGACCGCGTCGCCGATGCCATTCACCATGAGTAGACGAACAGGATAGGATACGGATCGTCGATCCGAATCATGCCCGCGCCCCGCAATGGACAATCGCACGCCGAACGTAGATAGTAACGCACCTGCCGGTCCCCGTACTACAGGTAGACGACGTCGATAGGAGGGTCTCCGTGCCATGGAGTTCCGAACAGCCACCCCAGACGATGTTCCCTGGCTGGCGGCCATGAACCATCAGCTCATATACGATGAGGGACACAGCAACCCGATGAACGAGGCCCAACTTGCCGAGCGGATGGCGGCATGGCTGAAGGGCGAGTACGACGTGATCATCTTCGCTCGAGACGGTACAGACGTCGGCTATGTGGTTTACCGAAGCGAGACCAATGGGGTCTACCTCCGCCAACTATTCGTGTGCCGTAACTGTCGGCGTCAGGGCATCGGACGTGAGGCGATTGCGTGGCTCAAGTCGCACCGCTGGGAGAACGCGCCGCGGATACGCGTCGACGTACTCGTCAACAATCACGCCGCGCACGCATTCTGGAAGAGCGTGGGATTCGTCGACTACTGCATGACAATGGAAATGAAAGGTACCGAAAGGTTGGCGGCCTGCGCCTCACAGGCCGATCGATCTTGACGGCCGACGAAGATGCCGGCCGTTCCCGGCAAAGAACGGATCGGTCGCTCATCCGATGTCCGAAGAAGGAGCCAGTATGAGGGGTCTTGCATCGGTATGGGTGTTCCTGACTGCATCCCAGGCAGTTTTGGGGGCTGAGGATCTCCTGGCCTTCCATCTCAAGGACAAGGACTTCAAGCCCATCGAGCCGGCCGCGTGGGTCTATGAAGGAATCCTGAAGGCCTTCGTGCCCCTCGAGGACACCCAGACGATCGATGAGCTCGCGACACTGGGCGTCACCGTCATCCACTCCGGCGGACCGTGGCCCTATTATCCCCTCGTCAAGGATGATCCGAAATCGGGCGTGCCGGCCGACGAAAAAGCTAGGCTCCAGGTCGGCGTGGCCCGAGCCAAGCAGCACGGGATGCGGGTCCTCGTCGGCATCATGCCGCTGGCGCCGATTTCGATCGTCAAGCAGCACCCCGACTGGATGCTCCACCACACCGACGACCCCGCGATCATGAAGAAGGCGGAACTCGACCTGACCAAGCCCGAGAACTGGTTCAACCGCTCGCTCGGGCTGAATACACCGTACGGAGACTACCTCATTGAGTGTCTTGCCGAGATCATGAAGGACTACAAGGTCGACGGATTCTCTTTTGATGGCCACTATCATCCCAGCATCAACTACAGCCCATACGAGAAAGAGCTATACAAGAAGGAGACCGGACGCGATCTGCCCAAGGTGGCCGATCTGAACAACGTGGATTACCGCGTCTACCTGATCTGGGCGGACGACCAGCTCGAGACGTGGTACCGAAAGCTTCATGACCGGCTCCGCCAAGTAAACCCCGAGGCCGCCGTCTACACATGGACGACCAACGCGGGCCGATACGGCCACTTCCTGACCAGTCCGCGTGTCATGTCGACCCGGATGAACCTCCTGTTCGACTGTCCGGTGCAGGAGTGGTGGCTCGACGAGGTCAACCTCGGCGCCAGCGTCGTGCCGCTGTTCGGCGCGGCGTACGTGCGTGGGGTCAACGGCGGGCGAGTCGGGGCGAGCGAGCCGTACATCATGACACGCGGCAATCCCTACTGCAGCGAAAGCTTCCCGCCGCACGAACTGTTCGTCCGGTGCATGGGCGCGATGACCAACGGCGCCTTTACCCCCCTGTCGATGATGGCCGGCAAGTCGGCAACCTACGCCACATTCCGTGAGATCAAGCGGCGTGCCCCATGGGTCATCCGCACGGAACAGATGCCCTGGGCGGCTGTCCTGGCCGGCGAGCAGAGCCGCCAGTTCTATGCCCACAACCAAGTCATGGACCGGTGCCTGGCCCACTGGCTTGGTGTCTATCGCGTCGCGTTTGAGGAGCACCTACCGCTGAACATCATCACCGACTGGGACCTCCGCCCCGAGCGTCTCGCAGAGTATCGCGTCCTGTTCCTGGCCAACGCGGCGTGCCTGTCGGACGAGCAGGTCAAGGTGATCCGCGACTACGTGGCCAACGGTGGTGGTCTGGTGGCGACATGCGAAACGTCGCTGTTCGATGAGATCGGTCGCCCGCGGCACGATTTCGCGCTGGGCGACCTGTTCGGCGTGTCCTATCGCGGCCGTCCCAAAGCCCCGGACACCCGGCCGACGCTCGACGCCAACTTCTCCATCGTCGTGGACGAGAAATACTGGGCGCAGCGGAGTGGCATCGCGGCGTTGCGATGGGGTGCGAGCGACATCGGCACACCGGATCTCGTGCCCGACGAGACGATCGGCGGACTCATCCGGAACGTACAGGCCACGTTCAAGGGACCGTTCGTCAGGATCACCGATCCCAAGCCGCCAATGAAGAAAGCAATGATCATGTTCCCCGACGTCGGCGCCGAACACATGCCCGCCGTTGTGATGGGAGAGTGCGGCAAGGGTCGGGTGGTCTATATGGCCGTCGGGCTCGATGCAGCCAATTTCAGTTACGGTTTCCCCTACCAGCGGCGCCTGCTGGCCCGCGCCATCCAATGGGCGGCCCGCGAGCCGTTCCCAATTCGGGTGAAGGCGCCGATGTGCGTGCAGTCGACGTTTTGGCGACAGGCCGACGCTAAGGGCAAGCGAATCATCGTCCAGCTCTTTAATGACCTCAATACGACCAGCGACCACGGCCTGCCCGAGGTGGACGTGCCGTTGCGCGAAGAGGCCGTCCCGATCCAAGGCATCAAGGTTCGGTTCAAGACTGTGCCGATCCAGCGGTTCCATATCGAGCCGGCCGGCCAGACAGTGGAGGCCAAGAAGGACGGCGACGAGCAGACGGTGTTGGTCCCGCCGCTGGACGTTCATTCGATGCTGGTGGCGGAGTTGGACTAAGGTTCAATCGAGACTTGCTGGGGGCCATGCCCCCGACTACTGTTGTGTCCGGCCTTCGGCCGGGGAAGCTGTCTGAACGTTCCTATGCTTGTGGTGAGGGTATACGGTCGTTCGGGATCGAGAGGGTGTGATTCGGATTCCGACCGCCGTCTTCTGAGTTCTGAATTCCGGATTCTGAGTTCCTGATCGGGGCCGCTGGCCCTTCGTGATTCGGCGGCCCAACCCAATAGGAAGGAGTAAGGAAATGATCGACATCGGCATGCACGTGGACAACTGGCGACACTTTGATGTTCTGTACGATGTCCCTTGCGAATTCGCCAAGAAGCACAAGATGAAGTACGTCGAGTTTGGAACCATCGACGGCGACTACTTCGTCCAGGCGCTCGGCTACAACCCACACATCCCGCTGCATTCGGATCCGTTGAAGCTCAAGGCGTATCTCGACTCCCTGGGTCTGAAGGTGTCGCAGCTCGACGCCGCGTATCCGATTTCCGGAGCGGAAGGACAGTACCGCGGCATTCCGTACACGATCCGAGCGATCCAGTTCGCCAAGGCCGTTGGAGCCTATTGCGTGGACACGACCGACGGGTCGCGCAAGCCCGAGGGCTACACCGACGAAGAGGTCTATGCGCTGATCAAGCAGTATTACCGCGTCGTACTCGAGTGGGCCGAGCGATACCAGATGATCATCAACGTCGAACCGCACGGACCCTACACAACGAACCCCGACTTCATGGAACGAATCCTGACCTGCATCGATTCGCCCTGGCTGAAGATGAACTTCGATACGGGCAACACGTTCATCTCCGGCCAGGACCCCGTGAAGTTCCTGGAGCGATTCAAACACAAGGTCTCCCACTGCCATATCAAGGACGTGAGCGAGGAGCTGGCTCGCAAGGTCCGAGGCGGAGAGACGGGCATCGCCACGTCGGTTGTCGCGATTGGGGAGGGCGTCAACGCCGAGAACATCTCCGGATGCATCGAAATCCTCAAGAAGATGAAATGGTCGGGCGTCCTATCGATCGAGGCCGAAGCCATGCCGGGCAAGATCGAGCAAAGCCTCGAATGGCTGCGAAAGGAAGTGGCGAAGTAGAGACGGCGGGGCGGGGGTCTAGGGATCAAGGGCTTGGAACGACAATGAGACCGCGTATCCGGACCCTGTACCCCAAACCCTGTTGCGTAACCGCCGTCGTTGGATGGTGCGTATCGGCTGACACCTGATAGCTCTCTCATGCTCACATCGAGAATCCCCATCGGCACCACCGACCTCATCGTCATCGTGGTTTACCTCGTGGGGATCGTCGGACTGGGTTGCCTGGCCGGTCTGCGGCAGCGACGAAATTCGCAGGGCAATGAGTACTTCCTCGCCGGCAAAACGCTGACGTGGCCCGTCATCGGCGCGGCGCTCTTCTCGACGAACATCTCGACGGTGCATCTGGTCAGCCTGGCCCAGGAAGGATTCGTCAACGGCCTGGCCTACGGCAATTTCGAGTGGATGGCCGCGTTCACGCTGATCGCCCTCTCGCTCTTCTTCGCCCCGTTCTACATCCGGGCCAACGTGGCCACCCTGCCGGACTTCCTGGAGAAACGTTACAGCCGCCCCTGCCGCGACTGGCTCGCTATCCTGTCGATCGTCTCGGCGATTTTCATCCACATCGGTTTCACGCTCTATACCGGAGCCGTCGTGCTGCACGGATTGTTCGGCGTCGGTATAAAGACCAGCATCGTTGCGGTATCGGTGCTCACGGGCCTGTACACGATCATCGGCGGCCTGCTGGCCGTCGTCCTGACCGAGTCGATCCAGACAATCGTCCTGCTGATAGGTGCCATCGTGATTACCGTGATCGGGTTGTATCATGCCGGCGGGTGGTCGCGGCTGACCGCCAACGTCGACCCGGTCAAACTGACGGTTCTGAGATCGGCAAGCGATCCATCGAACCTGCCGTGGTACTCGGTGTTCCTGGGATATCCAATCATCGGCCTGTGGTACTGGTGTGCCGACCAGACCATCGTGCAGCGGGTCCTGGGGGCCAAAGACGAAAACCACGCTCGTGTCGGGCCCCTGTTTGCCGGTTTCATCAAAATCCTTCCGGTGTTCATCTTCGTGCTGCCCGGCCTAATTTGCCTGGCACTGATCAATCAGGGCAAGCTCCCGAATACGCTCACCAAGGAGAACTCGGGCGACACATACGCCTTCCTGATCGGCCACCTGATGCCCGTGGGCCTGAAGGGTCTGGCGGCCGCCGCATTACTCGCCGCCCTGATGAGTACCGTATCGGGAGCCCTCAACTCGATCGCGACCTTGTTCAGCTATGACATCTACAAGCGATGGCGCCCCCAGGCCTCGGATAGAACACTGGTCCTTCTGGGTCGAGTGGTAACCTTCGTCGGAATGGTGGCGGCCGTCGTATGGTCGCCGTACCTGGATCATTACAAGAGCATCTTCCAAGGCATTGTTGCGATGATCTGCTACGTGGCGCCACCGATTACGGCCGTTTTCATCTGGGGCGTCTTCTGGAGGCGGGCTTCGTCGATCGGCGCCGTCATCACACTGTGGGGTGGCTTCGCGATGGGACTGGCTGTATTCCTGCTGGATTGGCACAAAGATCGCACCGGCTGGAACGTTCCGCCGATGATGGCCACGTTCTACCTCTTCGTCCTATGCTCTACGATCCTGGTTGTTGTGTCGTTCCTGAGGCCGCATCGGCACACGCTCGAAAGCAACGCCCTGGTCTGGGGCAACCCGCTCGATGCCTTGAGGGCCAAAGGCTGGCCGGGACTCGGCAACTACAAGTTCCTTGCGGGGCTGCTGTTCGTTACGATGGTGACCTTGTACGTTGTGTTCAGGTAGGGCAGGTTTTGCCCGCCTCGTATCGCACCCAGAATCGCGGTCCGCACCGTTGCCGTGGCCCGATCAGGTCGACAGCCAGGACGCGGCATGTGCGCCGCGTGCAAAGTGCGCAACAGATTCTGTCCTTGGAGGTAATTCGATAATGAGTAATCACGTCACCCGGATAGCCCTTTCCGTTCTGTCGTCATGGATATGCCTGATCGTCCTGGGTTGCGCCCAGCCCCAGGTCCAGCGATTCGGCTCGGTCATCAAGGTCAAGCCGGAGAAACTCGAAGAGTACAAGAAGCTGCACGCGGCGCCTTGGCCGGGCGTGATGAAGATGATCCACGACTGCAACATCCGCAACTACTCGATCTACTATAAGGACGGTTATCTGTTCAGTTACTTCGAGTACATCGGCAAGGACTTCAAGGCGGACATGGACAAAATGGCCGCCGACCCGACGACACAAAAATGGTGGAAGCATACGGACCCGTGTCAGGAACCGCTCCCCACCCGCGCCCCGGGCGAATGGTGGGCGAAGATGGAGGAGGTCTTTCATGCACCCTAGGGAGTCGGCGTGCCGAATGTCCGGACAACACGGAACTCGCCGACCGTCGTCACACTTGGCTCGGAACGGGTCGGAGCGGACGGGTGCTGGTCGTTTGAATGAGGAGCTCTACAGGAATGAGGAATACGAAGAACACACGTGGCGTCGCCTCTGTCCTTGCGGCCGCCTTTGGGATTGGTATGGGTCTGGGCGGACTCCGCGCGGAGGAAAAGGGAACTCCGATGCCGGCGCAATCCGCGGAGCTGCTTGCCGAGCTAAGGGCATACAAGCACAAGATCGTCTACGAAACCTGGCAGGACACCAATTGGGAACTGTTCATGATCAATGCCGACGGGTCGAATCCCGTCAACCTGACGCGCACGCCCGCCGTGGACGAGATGTATCCTCATGTCTCACCCGACGGAACGAAGGTGTCCTTCATCGTCGACGAGGGCGAGGGCGCGTTGAAGGTTCGCAAGGTGTATTACATGAACCTTGACGGCACCGGGAGAACCCTCGTCTCCGTCGGCGGTCGCGAGCCGTGCTGGAATGCGGACGGAACCAAGATCGTCTACCTCAAAAGCGAATTCGAGGAGTTCAATATCAAGGATTACGCCACGAAGGGTATCGTCACGTACGATCTCAAGACCGGACAGCACATGGAACATCCCAACAAGAAGATTGAGCATCTGTACAACATCTGCTGCTCGCCCGACGATAAGTGGTTCATCAGCACCCTCCACGCGGGGATGGGCTTTGACCACGCGATCCTGGCTATCGAGGCGAACGGGATGGGGGTTTACAAGCTCCCGCTCCCCGGTTGTCGCCCCGACATCAGTCCTGACGGTAAGTGTGTCGGCTGGGGCGCCAGCGATTGGGCGCTCTACGTGGGCGACCTCGACTACTCCGGGCCACAGCCGACGGTCAAGTCGATCCGAGCCGTGGTGCTCAGCACCAAGCCCATCGAGGTGTATCACTTCGACTGGTCACCGGACGGACGTTACGTCGCATTCAGTCGAGGTCCGCAGAAGCCCAAGAGCCTGGACGCCTTGGCGCCGGAGTTGATCGGAAGCCGCGCCCCGGGCTGGAACATCTGCGTCGCCGACACAACTGCGAAGAACCGATGGGTACAACTCACCAACGACGGCAAGAGCAACAAAGAGCCGGACTGGGCGCCGGCCAAGTAGATTGTGGATTTCATATTTTCGATTTTGGATTCCCACGGGACGACCCCATGACCGTTTGTGCAGATATTCCACGGCTGAACCACAGACGTGGACCAATCCGGGCGCAGCCATAATCGCAAGACAAGGCTCGAGAGCCTGAAGTCTGGGTCCAGATAGAGGACAGGGTACAATGGCATGAAGACAATGGGCGCGACTCATCTTCAGCCCCGTCAGGGGCGATCGACAATAGCCCAGGACGCAAGTCCTGGGCAAACGGGCGACCCAACACCGCTGAGCCCCGTAGGGGCGACAGAGTCCCCCTGCGGCCGACTGATCGCCGGCGCCATGGTGTCCATGGCTACGTTGCTCGTAATGGGTTGCCAGAAGACTCAGACCCCAACTGCAACTGAGAAGACTCCGCAGATTATCACGACCCGGGGCGGCGTCGAGATGGTTCTGATCCCCGCCGGGCGATTCCCGATGGGCAGTCGCAACGGCCAGGAAGACGAACTCCCGGTTCACGAGGTCCGGATCGATGCCTTCTACATGGACCGCACCGAGGTGACGCAGGAGCAATACGCCAAGTTCACGCGGCCGGACCCCTCGCACTTCAAGGGACCGAACAATCCCATCGAACAGGTAAGCTGGCCTGATGCGGCCCTTTACTGCAACAAGCGATCCAAGGCCGAGGGGTTACAGCCGTGTTACGATGAGGCCACGGGCAAGTGCAACTTCGAGGCAAGCGGCTACCGGCTGCCCACGGAGGCCGAGTGGGAATACGCCTGTCGGGCGGGAACCACGACGGACTACTACTTCGGAACCGACCCCCGCTCACTCGGCCAGTACGCCTGGTTCGCCGAGAACGCCAACAAGACGACGCATGCCGTCAGACAGAAGAAACCCAACCCGTGGGGCCTGCACGACATGATCGGCAACGTGGCCGAATGGTGCAACGACATCTATGAGAAAGATTACTACACGAAGAGTCCGAGCGAGAACCCTCGTGGTCCGGACGACGGCGAGCGATATGTTGTTCGGGGTGGGGCCTGGAACTCCTCGGCGAAAACCTGTCGGTCCGCCTATCGGGTAGGCGAGGACCCGGGCTTCCAGGACGCCTGTTTCGCGCGAGATGCCATTGGCTTCCGTTGTGTGCGAAAGGCACAGGCTGCCACAGCGACCGCAAGCGCGCCAACGAAGTAACCCGTGCCGCAATGGCATGGGGGAACGTCCAGGGGCCTTGCCCATCTTTACCGCAAGAGTTCTCGGATCGCTTCCATCAGCAGCGTTTCCGTGGACGGCGCCACCCGCGACACGTAACTCGTCTCGTACCCCCCCTGCGAGTAGGCGATTTCCGTGCCGACGTAGCCGGGACCGCAATCGCCGTAGGCGGCCATGCAGACCATGGAGTCCGGTTGGATCCGTTCGGCGGCCAACTGGTACTCGACGAACAACTCCCCCGGCATGTTCAGAACGTAGGCGGGACCCAACCGCAAGCAAGATATCTCCAGTTGCCGGCCTGCCTTGATTCGCCGAAGCCATGCCAGTTCGATAGCGGCAAGGACCCGCTGGTCCTTCTTCGCCCCCGCATCGTCCAGGACCTTCATCAACTTTGATTCATCCAACCGGGGACTTGGCGGCAGGGCAACCGTGCGGACCTGCCATCCGACATCATCGGCGGCGATCGGGACCCATTTCGTCGCCTCGAAGGCCGCCTTCATTCCGTCAGCCAACCGCCGGGCCAGAATCGGCCGGTTACTGATCGCACCGTCGTTGTACTTCCCGACAGCGATGTTACCGCCCGCGCCCGTAAAGTAGATCTGCACCACGCGGGGGAGATCCTTTTCTCGCATCGTACGGGCCATACCGACAAAGTCCGCGCTGACACCTCCCTGGTTGTAGTGGCACTGAGGATGGGTCGCGTAGTAATTGAGACACACAAGTGGCTGATCACCGTTCCGCAGACTCAGGACGCGTACGAACGGGTCGATCAGTCCTTCGGGAAGATCACGGACCGTCCTATCCGGGCAACGGCTCATCCGTGTATGGTTCACCTTGCCGTCGGGACCCAGAATCCGACGATTCGATGCGACCTGTTCGACCTTCGCCTTGCCCATTCCCAGATGCGTTATGACATGAGGGGTCTTCATCGCCTGGCGGACGGCCGCTGCTGTCTTGGCCATGGCGGCACGAGCCCAATCCGGATCAATCGTGGCGCCACCCAAACCCCGTGGCTTGAGGAGTGCTTCGACGCCAAAATCGCAGCCGGGGGCATCGTGCTGGTGAACGCACTGCACTGCCACGCGATCCGGCGAGGTCCCGGCCGCTTTGGCAAGTTCCTCGCGCCAAGCGTCGTGCGCCTCATTGTTGATCTCCACCCAGTCCACCGCGCAGAGAACCACGGGCGAGGGTTTGACCAGGAAGACCAACCCCCGGGCGCTGAGCGGATCGACAATCTCCTTCACCGGAGCCACACCCCCGAAGCAAAGGACGCTGCCCACCGGCGGCGTTACGTCGGCCTGGAACGTGGCAATCCGCAGTGGTTCGTCCGCTCGGAGAAAATCGGGGCTCAACGCGGCGACGAGAACCGACAACAGAACGACACTCGATAGCGTACGGATCACATGCTCCTCCGACAACATGTACGTCTGGCATCTATTCCAGATTGAAGGCCGTCAGGTGCCCTTTCATGCCGTCGAACTGAAACTTGATCGTTCCGGTGGGCTTCTGCTTTTCGCAGTCAACCTTGTAGACGACCTTCAACGTGTAAATGTCGCCCGGAATGAGGTCCTCGGAGCTGTAGGTAATCGTCTTGAGCTTGCCCGCCGTCTTCACGAAATCGGCCATCATCGCCTTGAGCTTGTCCATCGGAAGCTTGGCCTGGAGGTTCTTGTGCATCATCGTGAAGGCGTCCTCAGCCTTGTCGGAGAGGAAGAAGGTGAGAAAGTCCTGTCCCCGTTGACGATAGAGCCCCGTGCTCGCGGGACCCTTGAACCAGCCGTCCTGAATCTTGTCCGACGTCACATGAAACTTGATGATCTTTCCGTTGCGGATCTTCAGCTCGGATTGGGCCTGGCCCTTCTCGAAGTTGACCGTGCCCTTACTCTCGGTGAGGGTGACACCGCCCTCGACCTTGGTGGAGGTGTCGAAGTCTGTCTTGGAGAGGCCCTGGAATGCCCCCAGGTTGGCTTTCACGGCCGTCATCCACGCGGCCAGCACGGGTTCGTCAACCAGCTCGCAAAGCGCCGGATCGAACTGGGCCATCACCTGGTTGGGGTCGCCCGAAAGGACCGCTTGGAAGAACTTGTCCTGGTGTGAGGATCCCGACTTCTGAGCCCAGACCAATACACCCGCACATACGACGATGAGCACCAGGAACACCGCGCCCAGAATCATCAGAGTCTTCTTCATGGCAGGCTCCTTCCGTTTGTGCCAATGGCCCCTTTGAAGTCGAACACCCTTGGAACTGCATGGCCATATGCTATGCATGTGCACGCCCCGCAACAAGCCGGAACTCCCATGCCGGCGTCTCACCGCCGTTTCCGCAGCGGATCCGGCCGGACTCGGCAATCAGCAACACGTTTTTCACGTTGAACACGTGCCGGCTCCGCCTCGAAAACGCGTTCACATCCACAAGGCGGAATGACAGCAAAGTCGCAATACGCGGGCGATTCGCGAATTGCGGCGGTAGAAAGACACCTGTAAGATGTGCCTTGGATTTGTCCGAACCGCTGAAGCCCAAAAACGTAATGTGTCGGTGGGACCGGGAGTTTGGTTCATTCGCGCCGCGCGCTCGGAGGCATAGCCTTGTGCCCGGCCTGTAGTCAACCACTGATCGCCCTGGAACTCGAAGGCATCGAGGTGGACCACTGCCCGGCCTGCAATGGCACGTGGCTCGATGCGGGCGAGTTGGAACATATCTGTGAGCGCGCCGGGGCTTCCGCCGAGCCGTTGCGCAAAACGATTCGCGCCGCCGGCAAAGGCAGGCGAGGCAAGAGGCGTTGCCCTCGCTGCCAAGGCCGGCTTCGCACCCTGACAGTCGGCCACAGCCCTGCCATCGAAATCGATCGTTGTTCCCGCGGACACGGCCTATGGTTTGACGCGGGAGAGATTGAAACGCTGGTCGAAGAATGCTCCGGCGACGAGGCGGGCATTCTCGGTGCATTCCTGCAAGACCTGCTCCATCACACGCTGAGTATGAAACAGGAAGGAGAGTCCCAATGGGAGCCCTAATGATCGTGTTCGGAGCATTGCTGGGCATCGCGGTACTGCTGATCCTGTGGGTGATCGCGACTTACAACAGCCTTGTTCGGTTGCGAAACGAGGTGAACAACGGCTGGTCGCAGATCGACGTTCAGCTCAAGCGGCGACACGATCTGATCCCCAACCTCGTCGAGACCGTCAAGGGATACGCCGCTCATGAGAAGAACACGCTCGAGAACGTGGTCAAGGCGAGGAACCAGGCCGTGAGCGCGAACGGCGTCGGGGAAAAGTCGCGCGCCGAAAGCGAACTGAGCGGCGCGATCGGCCGGCTCATGGTGGTTGTCGAGCAGTACCCCGATCTCAAGGCCAATCAGAACTTCCTGGCCTTGCAGGAGGAATTGACGTCTACGGAAAACAAAATCGGCTTCTCGCGACAGTTCTATAATGACACCGTCATGACCTACAATACACGAATTCAGAGCATTCCCGCGGCCTTCATCGCCGGCCCGCTCGGCTTTCGCGAGGCGGCATTCTTCGAGTTGGAGAACAAGGCCGAACGGGAAGTCCCACAGGTCAAGTTTCAATAGTCCCCGATCACCATGTGGGAGGCCATTCGCCAGAATCAACGCCGGTCGTTCCTGCTGATCCTCCTGATGGCGATCATCCTGATCGCCCTCGGCGGGTCGATCGGTATGTGGGTGGACATGCGCGACGGCTGGGTGGTCGGCGCCCTGGTTGCCATCGCCCTCTGGCTCCTCCTCTGGCTGATCGCCACGGCCGGCGGCGACAGCATCCTGCTGTCCAGCGCCGGCGCCAGGGAGATTTCCAAGGACGACGCGCCGGTCCTGTGGAACGTGGTCGAAGAGATGACCATTGCCGCCGGTCTCGGCAAGATGCCGAAGGTCTATCTCATCGACGACGACAGCCCGAACGCCTTTGCCGTCGGGCGCAATCCCGAAAACGCTTCGGTCGCCGTCACCTCGGGGTTGCTCAGACGACTGAACCGAGACGAACTCCAGGGCGTCGTCGCCCACGAGATTGGGCACATCCGTAATCTGGACGTCCGCTTCATGACACTGGCTGCCGTTATGGTAGGCGCCATAGCGCTCATCTCCGACGCATTCCTACGGATTCGATGGCACGGCGGCGGCGGGCGCCGGTCGTCGTCGCGTGGAGGAGGCCAAGCGCAACTGATCATCTTCCTGATTGTGATCTTGTTAGCGATCCTCGGACCGATCTGCGCTCAACTGCTCTACTTCGCCTGCTCGCGTCGACGCGAACTGCTCGCCGACGCCTCGAGCGCCAGGTTCACGCGCTTCCCCGAAGGACTGGCTTCGGCACTCCTCAAGATCTCGACGGCGGTCGCCTCTCAGACAAAGCCGAATCGGACGCTCGCACCGCTTTACATCGTCAACCCGCTTCAGGGAAGCGCCTCGTTCGGACTCTACGCCACCCATCCGCCCGTCGAGCAACGGGTGGCGATTCTGAGGAGTATGGGTGGCCGTGTCGGCTATGCAGATTACGAAGCGGCCTACCGGCAAGTCACAGGCCAGCGACGGGCTTGCATCGACACCAAGACCCTCGAGACGGACCAAAGCATCGAGGCCCGGGCGCCATCCGCCGCCCCCGACGACAAGGAGCAGGCCGTCCATCGGGCCCGTCAAGCAGCCGACATCGTCGACCGTCTGGCCGGCTACCTCCTGATCCCGTGTTCGTGCGGTCTGCGGATCAAGATCCCTCCGGCATATTCGGCCGACTCCGTCTCTTGCCCCCGGTGCGGAAGAACACATGACGTTCCAATCGCGATGGTGGCGTCGGTGGCCACGGCGCTCGGGGTTCCCAAGCCGGCTCCGCCCACCGCGAAAGCCGAACAGATCTTGCGCTATCGCCGAAAGGGACAAGGCTGGGAATCGTTCCGTTGCCCCTGCGGTACGACCGTCCAATTGAGCCCGAGTTTCAATGCACCGGGCACGCGCTGTCCAAAATGCCGACGTCACATTGCCGTCGAAGCAAGCGCGCAACAAATGGATCGGGAACAACGGTAGCCGTCCCTGGGCCCGAAGTGGGTAGCCAAGTCCCAAGAGCAGAACACGCGGCGGGAAAGCGTCGATTGGGCTTGAGTGTCGGGTGTAAAAACGAACCCACCTCCTTACAACAGGAGGTGGGCCTGAAAACTGATGATCCAGGTGGGCGAGCCGATTAACACCTGTACCATACAGTTGACAGTCTATCGGGTGGCATTCCTCAATGGCTCGTACACACTCGAATCGTGTCTCTCCCCTTTCATTATGACTCTCCGAGTCTGCCACCCGTTTGCAGAATAAGATGCTGGTTCCGTCATTTTCCTTCCTTGGTCGCGAACAGGAAAACGCGGCTCACACAATGGGAGGGGGCTTGATGAAGCTTGACTGGAACTCTGCCGGACACACTGAATGCAGACGCGGTTGCGACCAATCTGGTGCTCGGTCACACTTCACGCAACAGACTCAAGTGGAAGGGAGAGCGCACGCTCATCCGGGGCGAAATACTAGGAACGTCGGCGTGCCACGCTCCATCGCAGGAGGATTGCCCATGCCAACAGCAGGACGCTCGCCGGCTCGGGGATAGGCTCCGGCTGCGCAAAAACCCCGTAGCCGACACCCCATTCATAGGCATTGCTCATCGGCCGGAATTGTTTCCAGAGTACGTTCTCCAACTCTCCGAAGATGCTCGTGGAATAACAGCCGTACCACAGCCCGTCCGTACCTCGGTCATCGTAGCCCAATACGGGCACGAAGTGGTCGGTGGTGCCGTCGCCACTCGAATCGACGAGAAACATCATCGGACGACCCGCGTCGATTTCGCCGACCAAGTCCTCCCATGTGAAGACCCCCTTCGCCACGGACTCATACCATGAGTTGAAGGTATACCCGCGATAGGCCGAGTAACCGATGAAGGCGTCGTCGGCGTACGCCAAGTAGCTCCAGCCGTAGTCCTGAGGATCCACGGATGTACGGAACCAATCAGCAATACTGGTCATGGGCGGCGTGGGGTAATTCGCGTCGTCCGGTGATGGGTCGTATTTCGCGTTGTGGGCAGGACTCGATATCTCATCCTTCACATTGTCCGTCCAGTAGACATCATCGCCGCTTGCCGCAAAGAGGTTGTCGTAGCCGTGCAGGTCCCAATAGCCCAATACAGCGGCGGCGGCAGTCGGACCGCAGCCATGATACCACCGGTAGGCAGGCGCATTCGTCAACAGTACGGGCGAGGCGCTGGCCACCAACGGCGCCGACCCGACGGACATGAGACACACGATGACTAGACGCACCTGGTTCCTCCTCACGCCCCTTCCAAACGCCGCGCTGGAACCCCACCAGCTCTCTTGAATAGTCTAGCAGGCCGACCTTCCTTTTTCCGCGCAAATGGACGCCCTTTTGCATTAAACGGATCACTGGAGAGATCTTCCGAAGGGCTCAACCGACCCAATGTGAACGACCGATAACAAGGATATGAGCGAGGCGGGTGACTCCCTGCCGATGGCAATACGAATGGCGTGAGGAGATGGTCATGCTTTACGCAGCCATGACCTTTTGGTTGTTAATTGTCGTGTTTGTGGCTTGGGGTGTCCATCAACTTTGGTCGGGCATGGTCAGGCCAAGGGTTGTCAATTCTGTCCTGCTGCCCGGAACGCTCTTGGCGCAACTCGGTCGTGTTCTGGGTGTGTTGATCACGGGCGGGACGGTCAACAACACGACACTGATGAAGGACGACGAGTCAGGAGAGCCCGTGACAGACATCAAGCCTCAGGCACGGATACCGATCATCGGCCCGCTCCTAATCGGAATGCTCCCCCTCGTGGCCTGCGCGGCAGGTGTCTATATCGCGAGCATGAAACTGGGAGGCGACGTGATCAGCCAGATGTCAAAGCAGACGGTCGCCCAGCATCTACCCCAGACCCAGGCGGCCTTCTGGTCACTTCTTCACGACACCGTTACGTTAACCGAACGGATGGTCGGCATCATGTTGCGCATCGATTGGGTGTATTGGAAAACGCTTCTCTTCGTCTATCTGCTGATTTGCCTGACCGTTCGGATGGCCCCGCTTCCAGGGAACGTTCGCGGCTCCCTGGGGGCGATTCTGCTGGTGGGCCTGCTGGTCGCCGCCGTCGGCACGACCACACCGAAGGTCACCGAGGTTATCCTCAGCAATTGGCCGGTCCTCAGCCTTTCCGTAGGGACCTTGTTGCTGCTGCTGATGATTAGCTTGCTCATCCGGGGTGTGGTTGGTTTGATCAAGGTGTTGACCACACAGGGATAGTCCGGGATTCTTCACCACGGTGTATGAACGTGGGGAGGACACCGCCGCTGAAATACGACAACTTGGCGCGGGGAGGGTGCGACGGCTGACCATTCGGTCAGCCGTCTGGAGTTTGGCACTTTCAAGCCCGATCCATAGCATAGCCGGGCTCTGATCTG
>CAZQTW010000003.1:0-174703 GCA_964596165.1 uncultured Planctomycetales bacterium
CCGTTCCAGACGACTCCGGAGAAGACCAAGGGCAAGCAGTCGCCGGGGAAGGTGCTGGCGGAGTTTTTCGTGGACGGCGAGCAGTTGAAAGGCGAGGCGAAGGCTGAGTATGGCGCAACGGTATCCGCCGCGCAGCGGGAAGCCACCGAGGCCATGGATCGCGACCGCGTGCCTCGGCAATACCACAAGGCGGTGAAGCAGTACTTCGGCGACATTCACCCCCCCCCGGTCGCGTCACAACCCTCGGGCAAGCCGTGAACCGCACAAGGAGGTCGTATGTTCCCCATCCGGACGGGTTGCGGACACGCCGTGGCGATATGCGTTTGTTGGTGTATTGTTGCGGGAGGCGGCGTTGCGGGTTGTCGTCCGCAAGAGGAAGACGTGGTTGCCTACTGCAGCGTGGATGAGCAATTCGCCCGTCAGATTCTGGCCGAATTTGAACGGCGATCGGGCGTTCGAGCACAGGTTCTCTTTGACACGGAGGCGGGCAAAACGACGGGGCTGGTGCGGAGGATTGAGGCGGAGCGAGACCGGCCTCGAGCAGACGTGTTCTGGTCGGGCGAGGTATTCAACACCGTTCTGTTGGGTCGCCAGGGGCTGCTGAAGCGCTATCATCCCGCGACGGCCGGCGACATCGCGGCTTGTTACCGTTGTCCCAAGGACTATTGGACGGGTTTCGGTTTGCGCGCGCGTGTTGTTGCGTTCAACACCTCGAAGCTGAAGCGCGATCAGCTACCCAAGCGGTGGTCGGACCTGGCCGAGTCCGCATGGGCGGGTCAACTCGTCATGGCCAACCCGCAGTTTGGTACCACGCGGGGGCACGTGGCGGCGATGTTTGCGATGTGGGGCAGGTCGCAAGCCGGCGATTTTCTGAAACGACTTCGCACAGGCGGCGTACGCATCGCCGACGGCAACTCGTCGGCCGTACGGATGGTTGCACGTGGTGAGGCGGCACTCTGCATGACGGACACGGACGACGTATGGGTCGCCCAGAGACAGGGTTTGCCCGTCGATTTGATCTATCCGTCCATGGGAGAGGGGCAAGGCACGCTTCTGATTCCCAATACGGCCGCAATCGTTCAAGGCTGTCGGCATCCGCAAGCGGCGGAGAAGCTGGTCGATTTTTTGGCCTCGGCCGACGTGGAACGTTTGCTGGCGAGAAGTGATTCGCGGAACATTCCTGTGCGGCCACGCTTGCGAGAAGAACTCGGGATTGCACTGCCGCCTCAGGCGACGGCCGATTATGAGAAGGTGGCCGACGTCATGACGACCGCGGTTGACGAAGCCCGTGAGATCCTGCTGCGGTGAGCATGCGACTGCTGGTCTTGTGTTGGCGGTGGGGTGGCGGACTGTTGTGGTTCGCGTCGGTTCCGCTGCCTTTTGTCTGCGTACTGGTATCGGTGGCGACCGGGCCGGCGCCGTCAAGCGGCTGGTGGTTTTCCGAACGGCAGATCGCGTTGCTGGGAAAGACCGCGGTGCTTGCAGGGGCCTCCGCCCTGCTGGCCATGGCGCCGGCGATTCTTGTTGTTGCCGTGGTCGGTCGGCTTGTAGTCGGGCGAGATCGTCTGGGAATTCTGGGACTCCTGTTTCTTCCGCTCTTTCTACCGCCTTACGTGCATGCTTTCGGTTGGGACGGTTTGCTGTCGGCGAGGTTGGCTTCGCTCTTGGGAGACCTGTCCGGCTGGGTACGGGCGGCGGGAGTGTGGAGCGGCTGGGCGTGGCCTATTCCGGCGATTCTCGTGGCCGGCGCCTGGCGCCGAACGGGTCATGCCGCCTACCAGGCGGCGTTGCTGGACGCTTCAGCGGGCGTGGCGTTTCGACGGGCCGTTCTGCCCATCCTCGCGGGACACGCGGCAACGGCCGGGATCATTCTATGGTGCCTGTTCATGATCGAGTACAACGTGCCCCATGCCTGCTCGATACAGGTCTATGCGACCGAACTGCTAGCCTGGGCCCAAGCATCGAGGCACGCGATCGATGTGGTTTGGCCTTCGCTTCCGCTTTTGGTTGTCGTGACCGCGGGCGGTGTTGCGGCCCTTATTTTCCGGCCGGGTTCGGCGAGCGCCGATGAGCAACACGACTGGCAGGCCTCTTGTTCGGGGCGTGCCGAAGCTTGGAGGTGGGCGGTCTTGGGGCTTGTCGTGGGCGCGACGGTTTTTTTACCACTGTATGGTCTGATTCGGCGTTTGTCCTCAATGCGGAGTTTCGTTCAATTGTGGTGTGTGTATCGTGACGAGCTGCTTCAATCTCTTGGCGTGGCGATCGTTGTGGGGGTCATCGTTGTTTGGATCGGGACGTGGTTGGCCGTAGGTCTGCCCCGGAAGAGCGTTCGAGACCTGATGGTGATCGCAACCGTCGTTCTGGGTCTGATGCCGGCGGCGCTCGTGGGCGAGGCCGTCTTGGTGACCTACCGACGGATCCCGTTCATCTACGATCAGTGGCCGGTCATGGTGCTGGCGCAGGCAGCGCGTTGGAGTTGGATCGGCTGGTTGGCCGGGCGGCTAATCAGTCGCTCGGCGGCGACGCAATTAATGGAACAAGCCCGTACGGATGGGGCGGGGCAGGTGACGGCTCAGTTCGTCGTGGGATGGCGCCTTCACTGGCCCGTCCTGGTGGGGACGGGGACGATAGCGGCGGCTTTCGCACTAGCCGAGGTGGCGGCCATGAGCCTCGTTCGGCCGCCCGGCGTGGGTTGGATCGCCCAAACACTGATGGAGACCTTCCATCGTCTGGAAGATCAGATGCTGGTCACGATCAGTTTGGTTTTGGCGGCCGCACCGCTCCCCGCGTTGGGGTTGGGATGGATCGTATGGCACATGCGCAAGAACGACTAGCGGCACGGATGGCGATGGCGCCGTGTTGCTTCTGGATTTGCCTGAGTGGTTGTGCCCAGCGGGGCAATGATTCGTCGTGCGTTGTGGGTGTATTCGGCGAGACAGGCTTTGGAAAGGGGGAATTCAGTTATCCCAGGGCGATAGCGATCAGTCCGAGCGGGGGTGTCTACGTGGCGGACAAGACCGGGCGCATCCAACGATTCGATGCCGCGGGTCGCTGGCAAATGCAATGGTTCATGCCGGAGTATCAGAACGGGAAGCCCACGGGTATCACGGTCGATCGTCACGGTCGCTTGTTCGCGGCCGACACGCACTATAACCGGGTGATTGTATTCGACCCGGACGGTCGGGAGATCGGTCGATTCGGGTCGGCGGGGCGAGGACCGGGGCAGTTCGAGCTGCCGACGGATGTCGCGGTCGACTCCGAGGGTTTTGTCTACGTTGGCGAGTATGGCGGCAACGACCGGATCAGCAAGTTCACGCCCGATTGGCGATTCGTGTGCAGTTTCGGCGGTCCGGATTCCGGCGCGGCGGCCCTATCCCGTCCGACGGGGTTGGTGTTGGACGAACGCCAGGAGTTATGGGTGGCCGATGCGTGCAACCATCGTGTGTGCCGCTTCGACCGTTCGGGTAGACTCCTGGGGTCGTTTGGATCGCTCGGCAAGGGTGTTGGGCAGTTGTGTTATCCGTATGATATAGCCTGTCTGGCCGACGGCACGTTGCTGGTTTGCGAATACGGCAACAGCCGACTTCAGCGATTTGACCGATCCGGCCGCTCCCTGGGCACGTGGGGGACCGCGGGGCGGCGCGTCGGCCAACTGGCGTCGCCGTGGGGCGTGGCGGTCGGGCCCGCGGGACGACTATACGTTATCGATTCGGGAAACAATCGGATTCAGATTGTGACCTTGTGACGTCACGTAAAAGGTACCGTGGCTTCCGTGCTAGCGACCCTGCCACTATCGTTTGAGCGTCCGGAATGGTTGTGGCTGCTGCTGATCGTCCCGGCGGTGATGGGAGTCACGCTGTACGCTCGCTCGCTGAATTCGTTGCCCGTCGTTCGGCGATGGATGGCGTTGACGGTGCGGGCGCTGTTGCTGACGGCGATTGTTTTGGCGATGGCCGGCGCCGAGCACGTTCGCGAGTCTCGCAACCTGGCGGTCGTTTTTCTCGTGGACCAGTCTCGCAGCATTCCCGAATCCCTTCGCCTTCGGCAGGAAGCCTTCATCCGCGACATCCAGCGTATGTCGCATCGCCCTTACGAGGACAAGGCCGCCGTCATTACCTTCGACGGCAAGAGCACCATTGAACAGCTTCCGATGCTCGGCGTTTTCATCGAGCGGTTCAGTCCTCCGACGGAGCCCGATCGAACCGACTTGGCCCAGGGGATTCGCTTGGCGATGGCCACCTTTCCGGAGGGGATGGCCAAGCGAATCGTGCTGTTGAGCGACGGGAACCAGAACGCCGGCGACGCGGTGAGCGAGGCCGTCGTGGCGGCCTCGAACGGTATCTCCGTTGACGTTGTCCCGATGGAGTACGAGCACGAGAACGAGGTGATGTTCGATCGGCTGGTGGTGCCTTCGCAGGCGAACGTTCAGGACCGATTGCCCATTCGGATGCTCCTTCGATCACGGCGCGCCGCCGGCGGAACGGTCGTACTCTATCACAACGAGGAGCGGGTGCTCGCCACGCATGAGACGCTGAAACCGGGTATCAATCCGTTGGTCTGTGAGCTTCAGTTGAATACCCCCGGTGTGCATCGTCTGGAGGCTCGTTTCGAACCGGATCGACCGGAGATGGACTCGGTGGCCCAGAACAATGTGGCGCGGGCCTTTACCCTTGTGCAGGGCGAGGGGACGGTCCTACTGGTCACGACGGATCCGGCGTGTGACGAGCCGATGAACGCCGCGCTCAAACGCGAGCGGGTCCAAGTGGACATGGTGTCGATGGAGAGATCGCCCGAGGATATCTTGGGTTTTCTGGAGCACGAGGCCATCATTCTGTCCAACATTGCGGCCGATCGATTCACGGAAGACCAGAAGAAGATGCTGGCCACCTACGTTCGGGATATGGGCGGGGGCCTTGTGATGACGGGGGGAAACGAGGGGTTTGGGGCCGGCGGATGGCTCGGGTCGGCGGTGGAGGATGTGATGCCGCTGCGATTCGACGTCAAGCAGCGCAAACAGATCATGAAAGGCGCGCTGGTCACCATCATGCACACCTGTGAGGCGCCGCAGGGCAACTTTCTGGCCGAGGAGGTCGCCATAGCCGCCTTGAAGACCATCAGCACGTTGGACTACTTCGGGCTGATCGCGTTCGGGTATCAGGGCGGAACCAACTGGGAGATTCCGCTGCAGGTTGCCCTGGCGAAGGAACGGATGATCGACCAGATTCGGAAGATCAGCGGTCGGATCGGCGACATGCCGGACTTCGGCACGGCCATGGAGATGGCGTATCAGGCGTTGTTGAAGACGGTGGACGCCGCGCAGAAGCACATCATCATTATCAGCGACGGGGATGCCGCAGCTCCGTCGGAGAGTCTGCTCCGAAAGTTGAAAGAGGCGCGGATCACGGTCAGCACGGTGGCGATCGGGTTCGGCGCGCACGTCATGGAGCCGACGATGAAGTGGGTTGCCGGCACGACGGGGGGCAGGTACTACAAGGCGGACGACCCCAAGAAGCTGCCGCAAATCTTTGTCAAGGAAGCGAAGGTTGTTCGGCGGCCGCTGATCCGCGAGGTGCAGGAGGGCTTCAGACCGCGCCTTCGAACGTTGATGCCCGAGATTACGGCCGGCCTGAGCGACGGCGAACTGCCGCCGCTGACCGGCTACGTTCTGACGACGCCGCGTTCGATGGCCCAGGAGTTCAGCACGGTCCTGATCACCAGCGACAAGGAAGATCCGCTGATGGCCGTTCGGCAGTGCGAGCTGGGCCGGAGCGTGGCGTTCACGGGGGGCTGGTGGTCGCACTGGGGACGGGAATGGGCGGCGTGGGAGAAATTCGGCAAGCTGTGGGCGCAGACACTCCGCTGGGTGATGCGACAGCGACCGGAGGCCGACTTTGAGGTATCCACGCGACTGGTGGGTCAGGACGGGCAGATCATCATCGAGGCCGTCGATAAGGATGCCACATTCCTGAACGGTCTGACGGTCGCCGGCACGGTGCTCATGCCGGATCTGAAAGGGCATCCTATTCGACTGGATCAGACGGGGCCGGGGCGCTACGAAGGCAGATTCCCCGCTTCGGCGGACGGGCACTATGTGGCGATGCTCAATTACACCACACCCAAGGGCAAGAAAGGGCAGATTCGAACCGGGTTGTCGGTGTCCTATTCGGCGGAGTACCGCGAGCTGAGCACGAACGATGCGCTCCTGGCCCAGGTGGCGCAGCGAACGGGCGGCAAAGTGCTGGAGTTCGACGCGGCGAAGGCGGACGTGTTCCGGCGGCCGGTGCGACCTTCGGTGCAGCGTCGTCCGATATGGCCCTGGATTGTGGGGTGGTTTGTTTTGCCTCTGTTGCTGATGGACGTGACGGTTCGGCGGTTGGCATCGATCGTTGCGATATCGATTGGGATTGAGATTCTGATCGTCGTATGGCTGCTCGGCGCGGCGGGGCTATGGCGCATTTGGTGGGCGTGGCCGGTCGTCGTGTTGGTTGCCGAGGGGATCGGCTGGGCCGTTCGATGGCGCAGCATTCCTCGAGTGATCGAGCTGATCTCCTCGGAGCTCCGGGGGCTGCGATCGGCCGAGGCGGCTCCGGAGTCCGTGTTGCGTCTCAAGGGCGTGAGGGAGAGGATTCGCGAGGAGATGGCCGAGCGTGCGGAGTCGCAGGCTGCGGCGGTCGACGCCGCACCGATCGACACGAAGGCTCGCTTCGACGTGGGTGAACGGAAGGCGCAGCCGGTAGGCGAACTGGATCATGCGTTGGGCGGTGCGAAGTCGGTGGAGCCGTCCCGACCGGCCAAAGGGGTGACGGATCAGGACAGGAAAGGGCACGAGGACGAGTTGACCACGTCGCGACTGCTGGAGGCCAAGCGTCGAGCACGAAGGACGCGGCAGGGAGACGAATGAGACAAGCGGATGCCCCGTGTCCGTGAGCGCAGTTCATGTGGTGGCTCCTCTCGGGCGTGGGCTTGGGCACGTGGAGCGAAACGGAGGTTCCGATGTCGGACATTGATTCGAGAGTTCAGAAGGCGACCGATGAGGTGCGCCGCAAGTATGCTCAGGTGCGCGGGGAGATCGCCAAGGTGATCGTCGGTCACGACGACATCATTGACGGGGTGCTGACGTGCCTGTTTGTCGGCGGACATGCCTTGCTCGAAGGCGTTCCGGGGCTGGGCAAGACGTTACTGATCCGTACGCTGAGCCAGGCGCTCTCGCTGGACTTCTCGCGGATTCAATTCACGCCGGACCTGATGCCGGCCGACATCATCGGCACGAACGTGATTATGGAGGATCAGGCAAGCGGGCGGCGGGAGTTTCAGTTTCAACAGGGGCCGCTCTTTGCTCAGATGATATTGGCGGACGAGATCAACCGCGCGACGCCGAAGACGCAATCCGCCCTTTTGGAGGCGATGCAGGAGCATTCGGTCACGGTCGCCCGCCAGCGGTACCCGCTCCGAGAGCCCTTCTTCGTGATGGCGACCCAAAACCCGATCGAGCAGGAGGGTACGTATCCGCTTCCGGAAGCGCAGGTGGACCGGTTTTTCTACAAACTGGTGGTCGGCTATTCCAGCCGGGAGGAATTGCACGAGATCATGAATCGCACGACCGGCGGTCGCGAGGCCGAGATCGTGCGGGTGATGACCGGCGAGGAGATCATCGCCGCACAGAAGATCGTAAGGCGGGTGGTCATGGTGCCGCCGGTTCAAGACTACGCGATCCGGCTGAGTCTGGCCACGCATCCGGAGGGGCAGTTTGCGACGGAAATGGTCAACAAGTACGTGCGATGGGGCAGCAGTCCGCGCGGAGCACAGGCGATTACGCTGGCGGCCAAGGTCAAGGCGCTTCTGGACGGCCGTTTCAACACGGCCTTCGCGGATGTGCAGGCCGTCTATCTGCCAGCCATGCGGCATCGGATTCTGCTCAACTTCGAGGGCGAGGCGGAAGGCGTCGATCCGGACGCTGTGCTCCGCGAGGTGATGGAGCGGACGCCCACAACGATTGAGGCGGCGGCGTGAACGAACCCTTGCCCGCGGAGTGGGTCACCATGTTGTCACGCGCTCTGTTCGTGGTTTTTTTCCTGGGAGCGGCAGGGCAGGCCGGCCTCTGGTGGCCCGAAGCGGATCATCCGGGTCCCGACGCCAACAGTCTGCCGACCTGGCTCAAGACAGGGAAAGTGTGCTTCTCGCGATGGGATGGGGGGCGAATCGAGGCGGCCAAGGGGTTTCTTTCGGGCTGGGCCTTTTTCAACCCTCCGTGGCCGGACATCGTTGATGCGACTGTCCGCTGGTACGATCTCGACACGGTCGACCTGGCCGTCCGGATGGGCTACAACTTCGTTTGGCTCACGATGAGCAACGGGTTTTCGGTCGAACAGGAGAGCGGTCACTGGCGGGTGCTGAAACGGTACGTGGACGAATGTCACCGTCGAGGCATCAAGGTGGCGGCCTATCAGTCGCTGACGAACATGTTCGTGGACGACATGTTTGTTCGTGTGCCGGAGTCAAAAGGTTGGCAACTCCTGGGGCCCGACGGGCAGCCCGTGCCCTACGGCGCGGCATGGTACAAGAAGATGGGGCGTGTCACGCGCGTCCTGGCCGACGTCAGCCGGCCGGAGTGGCGGACCTACCTCAAGCGACGCATTGATGCGGCGATTGACCTGGGTTTCGACGCGTTGGAATGGGACAACGTAACCTATTCCATTGGGGGCGACCAACGGTCCAGGGATCGCTATGCGCAATTCCTGTCAAACAACCGATTCCAGGACAACCCCGATCTCCGCATTCTCTATCAGCACGAGGAACTGCGGCGCGTTTTTCGAGAGCTGTTGGATCACGCGCGCAAGCGCAAGCCGGACATGGTTACGTTCTGCAACCTCCACCGTTCGACCTTCACCGTCGGTCGGGCAACGACGGTCCTGACGACCGAGGATGGTAAGGAACCAGGCTATTACGACACCGCAGCCAACCGGCCTTCGGGCCAAGGGGATATCAAGGACGCCGACATGAGGGACGACGTGAAGCCCGTATACGTGGATGAGCCGGTCGATATCGCGGGCGAGTCGTTCAAACCTGAACGACTTCGGTCGAACCTTGGGCTGCTGCGATGCCTGAAAGGCCTTAGCGAGGGGTGGAAGCCGATTCTCGTGGAATACGGGGGGCGGCGGAAGGGCGATCGGTTTCTGAATCAGATGCCGCCGTTGGCATTTCAACTGTCTGTGGGAGAGTGCAATGCGGCCCTGTGCGGTTTCCAGGGCTTCCAGGAAGGGCGCGCATTGCTCGACCTCTACCAACGGCGACCGGAGGTCATGCGGATCGTAGACGCGGCGGCTGAGGCCCATCGATTCGTGAAGGAGCACGCCCAGGAGATCGTCGGTGCCGAGTATGTGGCCGACGTCGCGATCGTCCTGGACGCCCGAGTTCAGGGGGCGGCTCTGTGTGATCGGCTGGCAAAGAGCAACGTGCAGTACGACGTACTCTTTGAGGACCGCATCCGACTGGACGTGCTCAAGAGGTATCAGCGCGTAGTGGTTCTTGATGCCCAGTTGCTCTCCGACGTTGCTGTGGGCGCGCTGGTCGCGTATGCCGAGCAGGGCGGACGGTTGATGGTCACCGGCAACAGCGGTGCGATGACCGAGTGGGGGCAATTGCGGGCCGACAACCCGCTGGCAAGGCCGGGGCGGTACACCTATTTCGGAAAGGACGCCGATGAAGGCGAGCTGGTCAGGCTACTGCTTGACGGTGTCAGACCGTCGTTCGACGTCGTGGGCTGTCCGTATGTGCTGTTTGTGTTGACGCGCAGCAAGGACGCCGCGTCCGGCACATTCACGGCCCACCTGTTGAACTACCACAAGCGGCCGCTGAAGGACGTTCGCGTACGGTGCTCGGGGCACAAGCCGGCGCGGATAGCCTCGATGACACCCGGATGCGATGTGATCCGGCCCGGGTCCGCGCCATTCGAGTGGGTGATTTCGTCGCTGGGGCTGTACTCGATAGTGGTCGTCGAGTGAGGGTGTGTCGTCCGTTTACCTTTCGCATTCACCGAGCCGCCGTAGCCTCGCGGCGGTCGACCTTGCTGAGGACGGCGATGCTCGGCGAGGAGGTATGGCGTGTTTCAGACCGGGGGCCGATGGGTCGTGCCAATCAAAGGGGGCTGGGCTTCCTTGTCCACAGCCGACGCACTTCGATGGGATGGTTCGTGCAGATGATGTCGACGCCCGCTTGACGGGCTTGGTTGCAGAGGTCCCAGAGTCTTGGGCCCGCCGGCATGCCCCAGTCCCAGAGCCAGACACGCTTGCCGCGTGCGTGTGCCCGTCCGACTTGCTCGGCCGTGGGGACAAAGTCGACGGACAGGTCATCGAAGAAGGGGTTGGCGATTGCCTCGGCCAGGTCGGCCCGGCGCACCACACCCGCGCCGGTCTTGATTCGGGGATTGGCCTTTTTGAACCTTTCGGCGGACTCCGCGGGCATCTCGTAGGGAATGACCTGATCGAACATATCGTACTGCTCGACCAGGCGGACGATGTTCTTTTCGATATCCGGGCTGAGCCGTTTCATGTTCACGGCGATAATGACGGGTCTTCGTTGGCGTTCCTTGACGAGTTTGAGGACTTCCTCGAGCGTCGGGATCTTGAGCCCCGCATAGCACGGATGGAACCAGGCTCCTGCATCCAGCGTCTTGAGTTCGGCCAGTGTCATGTGAGTCACGTTGCCCTTGCCGTTGGTTGTCCGATTGACGGTCTGGTCGTGAATGACCACGACGTGGCCGTCGCGGGTTTGGTGGACGTCGAGTTCCAGTGAAAACCCGAGTTCCAACGCGGCGGCGAAGGCAGGCAGGGTGTTCTCCGGCGCGTCGGTCATCAGTCCGCGATGAGCGAGCAGGATCGGCTCGGCGCATGGCGGTGGGGAGCCGCCGAGCCACTGCGCTGCCCCCAGGACCATCAGAAGGGTAGTATTCATCGGGCGCCATCCCTCCTCCCTGTGTAACGGTCGTGAGCCAACCCTACCTCAGGCCGTCGTTGCCGGAACGGACCGTCATCACCCACCCCGGGGCGAGGAATGGGTTGGTCGACGTCCTCGGCCGCTTCAGCGGGTTGTGGGTTTCGGCATCCACAGCTTGCGGACGTCGAGCGGGTGGTTGGTGCATACACCGTCGACGCCGGCCTGTCGAGCCAGATTGCAGTAGTCCCAGAGCTTCCGGTCCGGGGGCATGGCCCAATCCCACAACCAGACTCGCTTGCCTCGGGCATGGGCGAGTCTGACCTCCTCGGCGGTGGGAATCGCGTGAAGCCACAGATCGTCGTACGCGGGGTCTTCCAAGAATGCCTTGAACCGTTCGTGTTTTCCCACCGAGGCGCAGGTTTTTATCCTCGGGTTGGCCTTCCTGAATCGAGCGGCCGCATCGGCCGACAAGTCGAAAGCGAAGAGGTTGTCGAAAAGGTCGTACTGCTCGACCAGCCTGGCGACCTTCTCCTCTCCGCCGGGGCCGAGTTTTTTGACGTGGAGGGCGATGATGGTGTGAGGCCGTTGTCTGTCTTTCACGAGCTTGAAGACTTCCTCAAGGGTGGGGATTCTTGACCCGGCAAAGGCGGGGTGAAACCAGCGTCCCGCGTCGAGGGCGCGTATCTCGCTCAGGGTCATCTGCGCGACGGTACCCTTGCCGTTCGTCGTGCGGTTCACCGACGGATCGTGAATGACGACCAGATGGCCGTCGCGGGTTTGCCAGACATCGACTTCGATGGAGAATCCCAATTCGATCGCCGCGGCGAACGCCGGCAGGGTGTTCTCCGGGGCATCCGCCATCAACCCCCGATGGGCCAACAGGAGCGGTTCGGGCGAGGGCGCAATGGCGGCGCCGCTTGCGGACGCGGCGAGCAGCGGCAGGAGTCTCAGCATGATGGGGTGTCCTCCTTTACGTAACGTCTTTCGGTTTGACTCTGGCCCAGCCGGGCTCGCTGACCGGTTTGTGCCCCGGCGGATGCGGTTCGACCAGCTTTCCGTATAACTCGGGGCGCCGGGCTCTGAGGTATCGGCGGCCCGAGGACATCTCCAGCTTTTCGGGCGTCAGAAGGCCGACGACGACGTCGTCCTCCAAGGCATTTGACTCGACCAGGATCTCGCCGAACGGGTCCAGGATCATGGCGAGCCCCGGCTTGATCGTATCGTAGTCGACGCCGATCGGGTTCGTGAAGACGATATACACGCCGTTTTCATACGCTCGAGTGGGCAGCCATCGCATCAGCCAGGCGCGTCCCTTGGGTCCGAGGAACTCCTGTCGGCAGCGAACGGGGTCGCGCCGGCGGTTGTCCCACACCTCGCGTGGGATCTTGCCGCGGCCGGGCATCGGCGAATCGGTGCCGCAGGTTACGTGGGGGGCGAAGATGATCTCAGCGCCCATCATCGTCGTGATTCGTACGTTCTCCGGCAGATTGTTGTCGTAGCAGATCAGGACGCCGCATTTGCAGCCTTCGAGGTCAAAGACCGTGTAGGAATCGCCGGGCGTTTGGTGCGGCGTGAGGAAGGTGTGCAGCTTGCGATGTTTGGCGATGAATCCCTGGGGGCCGACCGCCACGTACGTATTGTGCAGCCTGTCGGCGTCGATTTCGACCAGGCCCGCAAGGATCGGCACGCGGAACTCTCTGGAGATGTCGATCAATCGTTTGATGCCGGGGCCGTCGGGGATCGGTTCCGCGAGGGCCACAAGGTCTTGTTTGGACAGGGCCTGAACGAACGTGTAGCCGATGAGGCAGCCTTCGTGGAAGCTGACGATTTCGGCGCCCTTGTCCACGGCTTGGCGTGTCAGGTCACGGATGCGCGACAGGTTGTATTCCTTGTCGGCATCCCGGCATTCAAATTGTGCGGCACCGATACGGATGTCTCGCATGACCAGCCTTTTCCCGCAACTGCGGTTGCTTGATGTCAAGAGAACAGAAACCCATACGGGACGACAGGAAAGGATAGGGGGTTTTGGGGATAGGGTCCAGCATGAGACGCGCGATGACGGCCGGGCGTTGTCGTGGGCACGTTCGGATGGTTGCTTCGATCACTGTCCATGCACTTACGGGTCACCGCGCTCACTCGTCCAGACCCAACAGCCGTTCGGCATTTTTCGAGGCGATGGCCTTTCGTTGTCGATCGCCTATATCCGCGTGATCGAGCTTGGCCACGTTGCAGGCCGGGTAGTTGAGCAGGGCGCCGGTGCCGAACAGGATGCGATCGGGACCGACGGCGCCAACGAGACTTGCCACGCTGTTGAAGCCCTGAAGACACGAGATTTCGAAGAACACGTTCGGGCTTCGTCGCATTAGGCGCACCACGGCCTGGTACTCAATGAGGTAGTTCGGGCCGCTCAGGATGAACTGGGTCCTGGGGTGTCGCTCGATGACCAGGGCGATGGAGTCGACGGGTATGGCCGGGAATCGCCAGTTCATCATGGGCCGCGTGGGGAGCATCAGGGGGATGCGGCAGTCGGCAGCGGTCGTGCAGATCTCATCGACAAACGCATCGTCGAGGCGGTAGCTGTGAAACGTGGGGTAGAGCCGAACGGATCGCATGCCGGCGTCGAGCAGTTTTCGCAGCATGTCTTGGTTGCCGCCGAGGAACGGACTGATCGTCGCGGTCGCCACGAGGCGATCGGGATGGGCCGCGACCGCGGCGAGGGTTTCGTCGTTTCCCTCTCGCCAGTCGACGAAGAGACCGCGCAGGCTCATGCATGCGGCGCGTTCAATGCCGTGGCGGTCCATCAGACGCAGCAGGTCGTCGACGGACGTATGGTGGAGGTCCCAATAGGGCCAGTGACCGAAGCACGCGTTGACGTCGAAGCGGTTCATTTCAGCCCCAATATGCGAACGTAGTTGTCGCCCAGAATCAGCTTCTTCGCCCGTTCGTCGATCTCGGCGCCGGTGACCTTGGCGACCTGGGTGTACGGATCGAGGAGCGGCATATCCGTTCCGAAGACGATCTTTTCGGGTCCGAGTTCGGCGACGGCGAATTCCAGCATCCCGTTGTCGATCTGCGACGTGGCCGTATCGAGCAGCAAGTTGGCGTGTTTCCTTGCCACCGCGACGGCCCGGTGCCAGTCGCCGTGGGCATAGGGTTGTCCGCCCATATGGGCCATGACCAGCGGTGCCTGCGGCACGTGGGTCATCAGATAGTCGCATTCATCGGGCGTGCTATGGGCGAGGACCGGCATGCCGAGTTCGGCGGCCGCCTCGAGAAGGGGGAACGTCGCGGGCTCGGCGAAGCTTGCTTCCGGGTGTGAGTAGGTCTTTACGAGGCGCATGCCGTACTGTTCGCGGCAGCGCCGGAGTTCGTCGACCGCCCGTTGACCCAACCTCGGCGTCGGCACGGACACATACCCGATCAGGCGATCCGGGTGTTTGGCCAGTTCCTTGGCGAGCCGGTCGTTGCCTTCGCGCATGTCATAGAACAGGGCATCGGTGTCGGTGACGAACAGCTTGTCGAAACCGGCGGCGTCGGCCTGTCGGAGCAGGAAGTCGGCGTCCGCCGACATGTGAAAGAAGGAGCCGATGCCGATGTGGACGTGGGCGTCGATGATCATGGCGATACTCGCGAAGCGTGAGGTTTTCGGGGTCGATCGCTCCGTGCTACCGTAGTTTCTCCACCTGCCCGATCGTCGGTTTCAACTCGTTGAGCAGGACTTCCGACAGGGCGTTCAGCTCACGACGCCAGTTGTCGACCGTCGGGCAGACGGGGTGCCGACGACCGCGTCGCCAGTCGCCGATGAGCCAGTATCGGAGTTTGCCGTCCTCCGCGCGGAACTTGGCGCGATGTTCATTGGGGAGTTCCTCATGATCGACAAACGTCGACGGCGAGACGATGATACCCAATCCGATGTCGCCGATGACGGGTTCCTGGAAGCCCCACAGTCCGGCATACCCGCCGGCCTCGGCGAACCCTTCTTCCCGGGAGAGCTTGATGAAGCCGGGGGCCAGGATGATTTCGCCCTCGGCGCCCGTTACGGTTGCACGGATTTCCGTTTCCTGTCGTTCGGCGTAGATCAGGCACTGCAGGCGGACCTTAATGTCGGGCTTTGTCGGCACGACGTTTTCGGCCAGGATTTCGACCGCCGCACGGATCGGACCCGCCGTCACCTGCTTTTTGGTGAACGTGACGTTGCCCTTGCCGGCGGGATTCTGCACGAGGTACGCCCGATCGTCGAGGTAAAGCGTCAGGCCGCCCAGTCCGGACGTTTCCTTGACGTTCAGCGCGTCGATGCCCCAGCTCACCTCGTCATGATAGCTCTGCTTTCCGATCGTCGGGTAGATCAAGCCATCGACCTTCTTGCCGAAGAAATCGAATTGGCCCCAATACGCGCGATACGCGCACCGATTGGACTCCCAACCGATGTTCGGCGGCACCCAATCCTCGGCCGTGGCCGTCTTGGCCGGGAAGGTCTTGTCCGACTTGCCGGTGGGCGAGTAGTAGAGATAGTAGGTGGCCGAGCTGTTCGCTCGGGTATCGATCAAGAAGCTCAATTCCTTTCCGACGGTCGCATCGATCTGATCCACCTGATGGGGGATCTGCCGCCAATCGATCCACCGTTCGGGCGCGACGACGGCGCAGTTGTCGGGGTTGAAGTCGGCCGCGACCGCCCGGATCGCGCTCACCGCGATGGTTACGGGGTAGTCATCCCGCTGCGGCTGAGCGCTGTTGTCGAACGTGAGCGCGATGCGGTGGGTGAATTGTCCGAAGGTTTTTCCATCTTCCGGCTTTGCCCTTGGCGTCAGTTCCTTGACGAGGATTTCCGCGGCGGCTTTGTAGTCGCCTGAGGCGTAGCGCGATTCGAGTGTGGACCATGCCGCGTGTTGCCCATGGGCTTTCTTGAGGCTGTACAGGAGTCGATCCCTGAGGAGGTCGACGTAAAGCCGGGCGCCGGCGGGCGTCTTGCGCATTCGTTCGCCGAGCCGGGTGACCGGCATCCAGGATTCCAGCTTTTCCAGGAAGAATGTCTCAACCGGGTCGCGGGTCCGGTCGGCCGAGCCGCCGGACAGCGCGGCCTTGGCGGCGTCGATGAAGGCCTGGCTGTCCGCCAATGCCTCGACGAGCATCGGCTTGTAGAATTGGGTCAGCTTTTCCCAATCGAGTTCGACGTCCTTCCGTTCACCTTGGCCCATGTTCCAAGAGAACTCGGATTTGCCGTCGGCATCGAGATCCAGTTCGCGACGGTCGAATGTGCCGTCCTTGTTTTCGTCGACGTAGGTGATTTTGGCATCGGGCTTGCCGTCGAGGTCATAGTCGATCATGAGCCAGCCTTCGTTGGCCCCGCGGAGGTGCAGCCGTCGGTCGGCCGGATCGTAGTAGAGCCGCATCGGCGCGACGGGCGTCATGCTGACCTCATTGCGTTTGTTCAGGGCGCTGCACGGCGGACCGCCGATCTGTGGGAAGTGTTGGGACGATCGAGCGATCACGCCTTCCCATCGTTCCCACGGATCGCGGTTCACGTCGCCTTCCGTGTTGGCGTTCATTTCGTCCCAGGTCAACACCTGTCGCGCCCATTGTGCCTGCTGGGCGAACGGTTGTGCATGCTCGCGACGGATCCATTTGCCGGTTGGGATGCCGCGGAGCTTGGTCGACTCGGTCATCTCCTCGGGCAGCACCAGGTCGGACATCTCCGGATTGTCTTTCTTCAAGTATTTAATGCCCGGGGCAATCGACGTGATCGAGAACTCGTAGTCGTGGGTTCGGCGGCCGTAGGCATCGTCGTCGGCGTCGAAGCTGTATCGCACCGCCTGAACGCGGTTCGCCCGGCCTTCGTACCGTATGACCACCTCGCTGCACAGGTCACCGTCGGGGTCGTAGAATGTGAAGGGGTTCTCGAAGGCCGGCGTCCATTCGTTTTCGCCCTCGCGAAGACCAAAGGCGACAAACTGCTCCACGCCGCTGAAGTGGCAACGGTACTGGCAGAGCGTCTGGTTGTAGGTGTAGCTGACGTCGTACCATAGCAGATTGTCGTCGCCGTCGTCGCGGCCCCACCAGACGTAGAGCACGTTCTTTCCGAAGAAGGGGTGTTCGGAGACGAAGAAGTAGAACCCCATCTCGTCGAGGTCGTTGTCGCCGTCGTTGTCCTGGTAGTCAAGCACGACGTCGACGACGCCATCGGCGTTCCAATCGGCGACATACAGGTCGCTGTCCAGGTCCGGGCCCTTGTCGTGGTCCATATCGCCGTCCTCGTCGATCACTCGGACGAGCACGGGGCGGGTGTGGGGCATATGGCGCGGACTCGGGTCGATGAACCATACCTCGTCGTTCTTGCCGTCGTTGTTGCGATCGATGAAGAAGTATTGCAGCGATTTGCCCGCCTTGACCTTGGCGACCATGGCCGGGTCAAGCTTGACGGCGTCGCCGAAGACCCGTTCGAATGCCTTCTGCTTGGCGTTCTGAGCATGGGCAGCGCTTGCCAGACTTAGTGCCAAGCCCAGTGAAGCAGCGGCCAGATACGGTCTGGGCCATTGCGTGCCCGAAGATGACAGAGCCGAGCGGCGCAAGCCGCCGGACCGAGTCGATCGAATGCGGCAAGAGCGAACGGAGAGGCCCGGGCCGGCTTCGTGCGGCTGTTCGTCCCTGAAGTCATTCAGAATGTCTGATCCTCGAATCGGGGACCGGCCGCTTGCGCGGCACGGCTCTGGTGGTAGACCGGTCGGCTGCATGTCTCAGACCTCCTTCATGGCTTCGTTGACGGCCTTCAGCGTTTTGTCAATGTCCTTCTGCGTATGGGCGGTGGAGACGAACCAAAGCCCGTCGGGGATGCCGCGTATGCCGCGTTCTTGTAGTGCCATCCAGAACCGTGTGTAGGCCTCCTTGTCGCGGAGGGCGAACGCACGATAGTCGGTGACGGGGCCCGGCTCGTTGAACGCGACATGGAAGGCCGGCGGAACGCCGCGAACGCTGACGTTCTTGCCTGCCTTCTTGGCGGCTTTCTGAATTCCCTTCATCAACTGTTTGCCCATATCGTGTGCGTGCTTTAGGAGCTGGCCGTCCTTTGCCGAGAGCATCTCGAGCGCCGCCAGCGTCGCGGCCATGCAGGGGCCGTTGGAGTTGTAGGTGCCGGCGTGCGTGATCGAGAGGTCGCCGAACGCCTCCATGTACTGCCGCTTGCCCGCGATCGCACTGACGGGGAATCCGCCCGCCATTGCCTTGGCGAAGGTGGCCAGATCGGGGGTGATGTTGAAATACTCCTGGGCGCCACCGAGGCTTACGCGAAAGCCGGTGATGACTTCATCGAAGATGAGTAGGGCCCCGTGTTTGGTACACAGTTCTCGGAGCCCTTCGAGGAAGCCGGGTTGCGGCAGGATACCGCCGTTGTTGCACATGATGGGTTCGGTGAGGACGGCGGCGATCTCGCCGGGGTATTTGGCAAAGGCCTGCTCGATCAGGTTCAGGTCGTTCCAGGGTCGGATGATCAGGTGTTGGCTTTCGGCGGCGACCAGACCCTTTCCGCCGGGGACGGGCGTGGGGTCCTCGCGAGGGCCGACCTTGTCGAGCGGGGGGGCGGAGCTCCACAGGACGCTGTCGAACCAGCCGTTGTATTGTCCCTCGAATCGAATGACCTTTGGCCGTCCGGTGATGCCGCGGGTGAGGCGCATCGCGCCATGGACCGCCTCGCTTCCGGTGCTGCTGAATCGCACCATCTCGGCGCAGGGGACGATCTCGCAGAACTTCTCGGACGCCTCAATCTCCAGCTTGTGCTGACCGGCGTACATCAGACCCCGTTCGCACTGTTTCTTGACGGCCTTGATCACCGGTCCCGGAGAATGGCCAAGAAGGAGCGGGCCGCGGGCCAACACGTAGTCGATGAACTCGTTGCCGTCGACGTCCCAGACGTGCGATCCCTTGCCATGGTCATAGAACATCGGCTGTGGCCGCCAGTTCTTCCGGACATTGCTGTGAATGCCGCCGGGGCACGTCTTACACGCACGTTCGTACAGTTTGAGTGATTTGTCGAATTTCATGATCCAACCTCGTCGCAAGAGTGGCGGTGTGCGGCCACGTTCCAGCGCGACAGGATGTCGCGTTCACGAAAGCACGATTTCCTTTCCTGTTCGTGACGACTCGTACGCCGCCAGGGCGGCGGCCACCGCCTGGCGGCCGTCCCATCCGGTTACGGACGGTTCACGACCGGCAAGGACGGCGTCGATGAACGTCTGAAACTGGAGAGTGTACGACTCCAGGCGGACGGGGTCGAGGAATCCCTTCCCGGCCCAGTCGATCGGCGGCTGCGTCTCGACGACTTTCCACTGGCCGCCGGTGCAGACGCGCAGCTCGCCATAGGCGTCGAGGTCGATCAGGCCTTTTTCGCCGAGTATCCATGCGGTGAATTGCGATCGCGGGAACGAGGGTTTGGGGACCTCAAACGAGGCCCACAGGCTGACGGGCGTGCCGTCCGTCAGCGTCATCATCACCATCGAACTGCCCTCGATCTTCGCGCCCGGCGTCAGGCTGCCGCACTTGGCGTAGACGGTTTTGATCTCCCGGCCGGTGAACCAGCGCACACGATCGAAGTTGTGAATGGCGTGTCCGAAGAGGGTGCCCAGGTTCGCCGGATCGCTCTGCCACTGGGGCAGGCCGCCGAGGCCGGTGGGCACGAGCGAGAACTCCTGCATCTGCAGGATCCGGCCGATTTCGCCTCGGTCGATGAGTTCCTTGGCCTTTCGATTGCACAGGCGGGGGCGCTGCGAGAAGCTGATCGAGCAGAAGACCTTGTTGTCCTTGCAGGCCTGGATGATCGCGTCACAGTCGGCGACGGTGCAGGCCATCGGCTTTTCGCACATGATGTGCTTGCCGGCTCGTGCGGCCGCGAGGGCATGTTCCTTGTGCAGGTGGTGGGGCGTGCCGATGAAGACGGCCCGGATGTCTTTGCGGTTGACCAGGGCATCGACGGACGGCTCCAACGCGATGCCGTAGTCTTTGGAGACCTGCTCGGCTCGCGAACCGCCGGTAACGGCCACAAGCTTGGTCTTCTTGCAGTATTTCGCAATGGTCTCGGCAAACGTTCGGCCCATGAAGCCGGATCCGATCATTCCCCAAGCGAGTTCAGTCATGTGATTTCTCCTTCCGGACTCCACCGCTTATGCCCGATGATCCTTGCGTCGACGCTTCAGGGGAGCGGCTTCGCCAGGCCATCACGGCTCCGATTGCCGCCAGTCCGGCGCCGATCCCCAGATCCAACGCGAATGCCGTTCCACCGCCGACCCAGGGTAGGATTGCCAGCATCATGACACCGATGATGGCCGTCGTCACGCCCACCACGCGGAACGGTGAGATCACGTCTTTACCCGAGGCGGCCAGGATATGCCGATCCTCATCGAGCCGACCAATGGGGACGGTCAGCTTTTTCAAGAACAGCTCGGCGCGTCGACGTTCCTCAAGCGGTTGAGGCCACGCGAAACTCACCCCCACCATGACGACGATGGTCGTGACCGCCGTGGCGAACAGGATGATGTTCTCCCGTTTCCACGTGGCGCCGAGGAACACGGTCTCATTGGGAACCACATAGAATAGGATCAGCCCCAGGAGGACGCCGATGAAGAACCCGGCGACCGCCCCGCGGTTTGTCATCCGCTTGGACAGCAGCCCGAGAATCATCGGGATGCCCACGGGCGCGGTGGCGATGCTGAAAAGGGTGACCATGTTACGGAATTGTTGTTCGCCACGTCCTCTGGCCATCAGGAAGGCCAGTCCCAGGGCGAGGGTGCCCACGATGAACGTCATGAGTCGGCCGAAGAAGACCAGTTCCCTTTCGGAGGCGTTGGGGCGGACAAGGCGTTTGTACAGGTCGTTGGTGAGCACGTTCGCGCAGATATTGTAGTCGGCGCTGAGCGTCGACATCGTGGCGGAGAACATGGCCGCGATGATCAGGCCCAACATGCCCGCCGGCAGGAGCGTGGCGCACAACATGGGGTAGACCTGGTCGGTGTGAGTCAGCGTCGGCAAGTATTGCCGCGCGGCCATCGCGGGGATGAACATGAGGGGCGGGGTGATGATGTAGAGGAAGATGACCAGCCAGCCGGCCTTCTTCGCCTCGCGTTCGTTCGGCACGCAGTAGTATCGTTGAATGAGCGACCACGCCGTGCTGCTATAGCTGATGCAGAACAGCGTAACATTCGAGGCGACATAGACCCAACTGTAGGCGGGGTTGGTGATCTTGAAGAAGCCGGGGGGCGAGTTCTCAACAAGGGCAGTGAAGCCGCCGACCTTGGCGATGGAGAGCGGAAAGACCACGGCGATGGCTGCGGCCATCACCACGAACTGGATGAAGTCGGTTACCGCCACCGCCCACAGGCCGCCCATGAACGTGTAAGCGAGGATGATGACACCCGACCAGAACATGCTTTGTTGCATGTCCAGGCCGAGCCCGACCGAAACGAAGATCCCGGTGGCGATCAGTTTGAGGGCATCGTCGATGATCTTGACCGGTACCCCCTGCCAGGCAAAAGCCTGTCGGAGGAGGTGGCTGTAACGCGTCTCGATGTACTCCACCGGACTGTCAATGCGGGCGCGTCGCCATCGACTCGCGAAGAACACCACGCTGACAAGCGTTGCGGGAATCGTCACCCAGAACAGGGTCACGGCGACCCAGCCGTACTGGTAAGCCAGCGCCGAGTAGAAGACAAACGCGAACGCGCTGAAGCTGGTCATGTAGAAGGAGACGCCGCTCAGCCACCAGGGAATTCGGTTGCCTCCGCTGAAGTACTCTTTCATTCCCTTCATGTAGCGGTAGAAGTAGCCCCCGATGCCCAGCATCAGCACGAAGTAGGCGACGAGGATGAAGTAGTCCGGACTCTGAAGCTTGGCCGCCGCCAGAATCATGTCGCTCGCTCCCGTCTCTCGATGAAGGGCATAAGACATAGGGTATGTAGAACAGACCCTACTCGTTCATCGTGCGTTTGAGGGACGGCATCCATTCGTTTCCGCTTGCCGCCGCTCGATTCTTATGCCCTATTTCCTATACGCGACACCCTACTCTTGTCCAACGTTCACCGGTCCATCGTTCTCGATCAAACGAAGGCCCTCCTTGTTCGGCGCGACGATGTCGGACCCGCCGTTTCCGTCGGCGTCGACGATCCGCCGGTGTCCGTCCGTCTCTTTGGCCTTCTCGTGCGGACCGTAATCGATCGTGTAGCGGGTGGACTCGCCGCCGTCAATCTTGAATCAGTAGATCCCTAGCCCTTCTTCTGCTCGAATCCTACCGGTATGCCGTCCGGCGTGGTGATTCGCAGACAGAACTCCCAGCCCATTGCGTTCTGCCAGATTTTGAGCAGGATCGCGTTCGTGCCGGCCTTCAGCTTGACCGGGACCTGGTCCTGATCGACCTGAAGCGGCCGGGCGACGAAGTGCTCGAAGACCTTCTTGCCGTTTACCCAGATTTTCTCGCTGTCGTCCACGCCGAGTCGCAGCAAGGCGTTGACGTCTTTGTCGACCGTGACTTCGGCATAGGCGTATCCAAGGCAGAGATCGCGATCGGCCAGCAGGGGTCGCAGCACGACCTTGCCGTTGTCATCCGTGGACACGACGTGCTTCCAGGTGAGGTTCTGGTCGCCGGATTTGTACGACGCCTTCAGGTCGATCGGCTTCGCTTCGCCGATGTAGTCGATGTCCCAGCCCGGATTGCCCTCACCGAGTTCAAACGGGCCGATGACCCACCAGCTTGTGACGATGCCGAGGAGCGCGGCGATATCGACATTGGCTCCGAGCTTTCGCATCTGTTGGGCGATGATATGAACGGACTCGGCGGAAGGATTCAGTTGACGGACCTTGTCGTAGGCCGCCAGAGCTTTCTGGTTTTGTCCGGCGGCGGCGAGCGCGCCGCCCAAGGCGACCAGTGCGCGTCCGGCCGTCGGCTTCAGTTCATCGACCTCCGCCGCCGCCATCAGGGTGTCAAACGCCTCGGGAACCGGGCAGACGGCCAGGCCTTCGATGGCGTGTTCTCGGCTTCGCAAATCACCGGCTGCTGATTGACAGGCTGCCAGATAGGCCTTGCCCGCCTCGGCCTTCGCATGGTGCTTGAGCAGGTTGTCGGCCGTCTTGAGGAGCCCCTCGCAGGCGATGGCTTTTTCCGGATCGTCACCGGTCTTCCCGGCCTGGAGCAGTGGCTCAATTCCCTCCGGCACTCCGGCGTTGGCCAGCCCGCGGAGTCCCGCCAGTCGCATGGCGGTGTCACTGGATGCGGCAGCCTGTTTCAGAAGGCCGATGGCCTCAACCGCTTGTTTGGACCCGAGTGCGGGCAGGATCGCCACCTGCATCTGAGGTGGAAGGTTGGGATACCGCGCGACGAGTTCCGCCGCCACGTCACGGCCCTGCATGGTGGTCAGCGCTCGAATACCGGTCAGGAATGTGCGGACGTCGGCTTTCTCGATAGCGGAGAGGATCGGCGCGACGCAGCTTCCGTCGCCGATCCGACCGAGGCCGGCCAAGGCGGCATCCTTCTGGACACCCTCGCCGTTCTGAAGGATCTCGAGGTAGGTGTCAAGGGCAATCTGCCGACTGCCCTCCTTGGCCTCGATTGTGTTTGTCAAGCGGATCAGGGCGTCCATGGCCTCGAACTTCGTTGCGGCGTCGGCAGTCGCCACGACCTTCTTCACGGGGTTCAGATAGGCGGGGTCACCCGTCCAAGCCACTGCTCGTGCGGCGGCCGCTCGAATCGCCGGCTCGCTGCTTGCGAGCATTTCGGCGATTTCTTTCAGTGCGGCGGAATCCCTCATCTCGCCCAGGGAGTTGAGGACATCCGCCTTGAAGGCGGAATCACCTTCCTTCATCGCCGCGATCAGTCCCCGTCTCGCAATTGGGGTGGCCACACGTTGCAGTGTGGTTCGTGCCTTTTCGCGGAGGATCGGATCGCCTTGATACATGTCCTTGAAGGCCTCGACGACGGGGCTCAGGGACGCCACATCCCATTGGGTCGGCATGAACTGCTCGAAGAACCGCAACCCGAGTATCCGTTCGTGGGTCGGCCGATCGGTCTGGATGAGCGGCGCGATCATGACGGTGAACTGTCTGGCCGCTTCCTGGCGACCGGGGGCGGACACATCGTTTCCGATATCCATCAGGATATCGAATGCGGCCTTGGCGGTGACCGGGTCCTTGCTTGCAAGCAGGGGGAGTATCTCCGGCACGGCCGTGAGTCCATGCCGGGGCAGGAGCTGTCGGGCCTCCGCGCGGGCCCGTTGGTCCGGCCCGGTCAGGGCGGCAATGAGATTACCGAGCGGCGGTTCCGTGGCCTTTGCCGATAGGGTTGAGCACACCACAACCGTTCCGATCAGCATGCGTGGGTTGAGAAGTCGTCTCATGGGGCTTTCCTCTCAGTTCCGGGTCGGATGCCCGTGCCATAGCGTGTTACAGGTGCCACGGGGAACGGTAAGGCCTGAAGAGAGAGCGGTTGGCCTGATCGTCGCCGATGAACCGTTCGGCCTGCCCGTCCCAGACCAGCTTACGGCGGAGGTCAACCGCGATGTTTCCGAGGAGGCACATGCTGGTCGTGCGGTGAGCGATCTCGCAGTCCGACCGTGGGAGTTCGCGGGTTCTCATGCAGTCAAAGAAGTTTTTGTGGTGTTCGGCGATACGAATCCATGACTCGCCTTTCTGCTTGTACTCCGGGATGCCGAGCGATGCGGGCTCGACGACGAAGCTCGGACGATCGATGGCCAGCACGCCGCTTGTCCCCTGGAACATTGTGCCGTAACCCTTCTTGAAGTGCTGCTCGTTGAAGGCCTGCGACCACGTGACCGTGCAGCCCTTAAATTCGTAGATGACCTCCAGTGTTTCCTGATCACCCCCCATGGGGATCGACCGGTAGCTGCCGGCGTGTCCGGTGACGCTCAACGGCGCATTTTGTTGGAGGCCCCACAAGACGATGTCGAGCAGGTGGGGGCCCCAGTTCGTGAGTTCGCCGCCCGCGTAGTCCTTGAATGCCCTGAAGTTCAGACGTTGGGGGCTGTAAGGGACCCATGGCGCGGGGCCCAGCCACATATCCCAGTCCAGATCCTTCGGCGGGTCCATGGGCGTCTCGGTCGGAGGGCTGCCATTGGGGCCGATCCATGCTCGTGCCGTGACGATTTCGCCCAGCTTGCCGCCGTGGACGATGTCCATCGCTCTGCGGTAGACGTCCATCGAACGTTGTTGGAGGCCGCACTGAACGATCCGCCCGTAGCGCCGGGCGGTTTCGACGACCTTACGGCCTTCGTAGACGGTCGTGGTGAGTGGCTTTTCGACGTAGACATCCTTCCACGCCTGGCATCCCATGATCGTGGTTAAGGCGTGCCAATGATCGGGTGTGGCGGAGAAGACGGCGTCAATGTCCTTGCGGTCGAGGACTCGGCGGAAGTCCTGATACCCCTCGCACGCGCCGCCGACTTTTTTCTTGGCGGCCTCATAGCGCGGGACATGGACATCGCAAACGGCCGCGACTTCGACACCGTGCTCGCGAAGCAGCGTGTCGAGATGGGCGTTTCCCATGCCGCCGCAGCCGATGAGTCCCACGACGATCTTTTCGTTCGCCGTGAGGCCGGCGCGAGCCGGCCGGGAGTGAGTCAATAGCGCTGCCGTGGTGAGGGCAGCGCCCCTGCCCAGAGTCTTGAGGAAATCGCGTCGCTTCAGGAAAGGGGTTTTCGCCATGGAGGGCCTCCTGAGAGATCGCGGTCGGAGATGGGTCCGGCCGGAAAAACGAAGTGACCCTTTTACCGGACCGGTACCAGCACATCAAGCATGCCGGACTCTGACGGAGACGGCTGCGGAAGGGGTCCTGATCGGGAGCGAATGGGACGAATCCGGGCGTGAGGTGTCTTGACTGAGGGTCCTACGGGTAGGCTGCTTCGAAGAGGCTCGGCCACAGGCCCACGCGGGATTGGCGGCCGACTTTTGGGCCGAGGCCATACATGAATGCGAGGTCTTCGCCGCGAAACGAAGCCGCCCGGAGTTCCGGACGTTCACCCAAGTACATGGGTTTGGAGAGCCTGTTCAACGGCAGGCGTTGGTTGTCCGCATCAAAGGCCACGATGACGATCGGGGCGATGGGATTCTCTCGGTTGTACTTGACCACGACGGCGTATTGACCGGTTTGCAGACGGATCTTAGCCCCGATGGGAAACGGCTGAATCAAGTGAACGAACACGCGGGTCAGTTTTTGATCGTAGTAACGACGGTACGGACCGGCACACATTTCCCAAAGGACCTTGATGGACGACTTGGCTTCCTTATAGGTGCCGACGGCGGTACCCGCGTCGTAAGCGTCGGCAATGCGAACGATTCGTGAGAAGACATGGAGGCGTTCGCCGAGCAACCCTTCCGGATATCCGCTCCCGTCCATGTTCTCGTGGTGTGTTCGGACAAGTGTTTTCGCGGTGGCCGAGAATTCCTCGGGAAGGAGATCGGCCCCGGTATTCGGATGTGCGCGGATCTGATTCCAGAGTTCGGGCGTCAGCGGTTCTTCTTGAGTGTACAGCGATCTCAGGGGCAGCATGCCCACGTCCATGAGCATCACACCCAATCCGAGGGGCACAAGGCTCTCCAGGAGGTGTGGATTGAGGTCCTTGCCGACCGACTGCCGTTGACGCTCCTGAGTGACGTACTGACGCGCCGCCGTTCCCAAGAGCATGCTCAGATAGAAGACATTGCCGATGTGTTCGCTGAGGTATCCTTGGCCGGACATGAGGTTGTCGACCAATGCCGCTTCCACGGGATTCTCTTCAAGGTATTTGATGACATCCAGGACCACCGATTGGATCCGGGTGATGTCCGTGGCCCGCAACGCCGAGTTCCTGATCACCCGCTCGGCCACTTCGGATATGCAGGCGGAGACCCTTCGTTTCGCGGTCTGTGCGACGGTTCGTTCCCGTGAATCATCTTCAAACTCGACCACCTCGTCGAGTTGGGGGTCGAAGATCTTGAAACAATGCTCCGGAAACCTCACGCGCAGGGAGGCGATGTCGGACGCGGTCAGGACCGTATCTCCCGACAGCATCATCATGTCCTGCCAGTAGAAGGCTTCCGCCAATCGCATTCCGGGGAGCAACTCGGAACAGGGGACCATGAGTGGCACGGTGCTACTCCGGTATTTCCTGGGGTGGCGGTTGTATCAGGACGTTGCCGGCCTCAGGAAAGCATTTCACACGGGGTTTTCACCCGAGGGCCGACGTGTGTTGACGAGACCAAGCAGGCTCTCACGTGGCGCCGGCTCATCGAAGCGAACGAGAAAACCCTTCTTGTGTATCGTTAAAATGGTATGCCCACATGAGCAATCCGCCGCTGGTGATAGGGGACCGGCTTTCAGGTCCCATAACCGTGATGGCACCCTCGACTATGTTGGGTAGGACGCGTTTCCCACGGGGCGCCGACCGCTGGCCAGGGTGTCCGGTTGCGGATAGACTTGGAGCCCATCGAGGTTAGAGGCGCAACGAGTCCTTGGATACTTGGAGGATGCCCATGTTCGGCAAGAGCTTCCTTGGCGGTCTGATATGCACGATTCCGGCCGTCTTCTTGGGATTCCCTACGGCGTTGGCGGACGACGGGTTCAGGCCGATCTTCAACGGCAAGACGCTCGATGGGTGGGACGGCGATCCGGCCCTGTGGCGCGTAGAGGACGGCGCCATCATCGGCGAAACCAAGGCCGACAAGCCGATCAAGACGAACACGTTTCTCACGTGGCGGCAGGGCGAGGTGGACGACTTTGAGTTGACGCTTGAGTATCGCATCCTGACCGAATTTGCCAACAGCGGCATCCAGTACCGCAGTTTTGAGAATGTCAAGGAGTGGGGCACGTGGGTCATTGGTGGTTATCAGGCGGATATCGACTCCAGTCTGCAGTTCACGGGCATCCTTTACGGTGAGCGATACCGTGGGATTCTGGCGCAGCGTGGCCAGAAGGTTGTCATCGGCGAAGACCACAAGCCGAAGGTCGTCGAGCAGTTTGCCGAATCGGCCCATCTCGGCGCCGCCATTAAGAAGGGCGAGTGGAACAGCTACCGAGTGATCGCGAAGGGTTATCGGTTCGTGCAGGAGATCAACGGCCGGGTCATGATCGAGGCCGAAGATCAGGACAAGAGCATGCGCCGACGGGCAGGCCTGCTCGCGCTGCAACTGCACGTCGGTCCCCCCATGACGATCCAGTTTCGGAATGTGCTGCTGAAGCGACTGCCGATGGAAGGTGTCAAGAAGGTGGTCTTCGTAGCCGGTCCGGTCAGCCACGGTTACGGCGATCACGAACACATCGCCGGGTGTGAGCTGCTGGCCCAGGCGCTCAACGGCAGCGGTCTTCCGGTGTACGCGACGGTCTATCGAAACGGTTGGCCCAAGGACCCGACGGCCTTGGACAACGCCGACGCGCTGGTGCTGTTCGGTGACGGCGGCGGTGGCAACATGGTCCTGCCTCACCTGGATGAGCTCGACAAGGTGATGGGCAGGGGAGTTGGATTGGCGGTGCTTCACTATGCGTTGGACGTACCCAAGGGGAAGGCGAGCGACTGCTACCTGAAGTGGATTGGCGGACACTACCTTCAACATTGGTCGATCAACCCCTATTGGAGGGCCGAGTTCAAGGCGCTGCCCGATCATCCCGTCGCCCGCGGCGTCAAGCCGTTTTCGATCGACGATGAGTGGTACTATCACATGCGATTCGTCGAGGGGATGAAGGGCGTGACGCCGATTCTGACGGCCACACCGCCGGACGAGACGCGCAAGCGGCCCGACGGTCCCCACAGCGGCAATCCGCACGTTCGAGCGCGCATGGGACAGCCGGAACATCTGGCGTGGGTGTACGAACGTCCCGGCGGCGGCAGGGGAATGGGTTTCACCGGCTGCCATTCCCACTGGAACTGGGGACACGATGACTTCCGCAAGGTAGTTCTGAACGGGATCGTCTGGGTCGCCGGCCTTGATGTCCCCGCCGGAGGGGTGGCTTCGAAGACGCCGACGTTCGAGGAGTTGCAAGCGGGCTTGGGTAAGCCCCAACCGGCGTCCTTCGATGCCGACGCGGTTCGGAAGCGGATGAGCGAGTGGGCTCATCGGTAGGTCGGCCGTTCCTTGACCGACCCGCGGTGTTGGCTTTAGCATGATGTGGGGGGTGCTCACCGGGGATCGGTGTCCAAGTGCGGCCATTGGGGCTTTATGGCGAGCTTCGGAAAGACACGACGAGTACGGGGATTGGCGGGGCGACGGAAGTGGAATCACGATTAAACACCGCGTGTTGAGCCCGCAATCCAATCGGAGGTTGGTGATGTTTCGATCGCGCGCCTTCACGTTGATTGAACTGTTGGTCGTCGTTGCCATTATTGGTCTGTTGTTGGCGATCCTTCTGCCCTCGATGAAGATGGCACGGGCGCAGGCGAACGAAGTGACCTGTCGCGGCAACCTGCATCAGCTTCACGTAGCCATCGATGTCTACGCCAACGAACGCAATGGGTTATATCCGCTGGTCCCGTTTGAAGGGAATCCGCACCTCGAACTGATCGACGCGCTGGAGGCTCGTCGAGGTGGGTTGTTGAACGCCATGTATTGTCCGCAGGCCCGTGCGGTGGAAGATGCCGCGCAAAACACCACGGACTACCCTCCCAAGGGACAGAAGACATCGGTTATCGACACGCCGGAGAACCGCGAGGTGGGCAATATCAGCTACCTGTACTGGAGCATGAAGGATCGAAGCGACTGGCGGGCCACCGATCACAAGAAGTACGCGGAGCCGATGGATTCATTCAGGCCCCGGTGGCTTCGCAATTGCGGAGCTCCCATTCCGCAGCAACCCAGCGACCCATGCACGCCCTGCGCCCTTCAGGATTACCGTCCGGGGGAATACTGGGTCCTTTGCGACTTCTTTCGCCAGGGGGCGCCGTTTCCGCACACCCGCAAGCACGCCAGCGGCCTGAACGTTCTGTTTCTCGACGGACACGGGGAATGGTTGAGGGGCCAGCCACGATCGTTGTTCAAGTGACCTGGGACCAGGAAGACCGAATGGGGGGAGATACCCATGCTCAGCCTGTTGACCGTGATGTTGTCTGCAGGAGCAGGCGAGATGACTCATGCCGCCGAATGGATCTGGGGCGATGCGCAATCGTCCGCGCCTAAAAACCGATTCACGTACTTCAGGAAGGTGTTCGAGCTCAAGGAGCTTCCCAAGGATGCCACGCTTCGTTTCGCCGCCGACAGCAACGGGCAACTGTGGATCAACGGGCAGGTCGTGCGACGAAAGGTCGCTCGTTATCACGAATCCCATATTACCGCCGAGGTGGTCGATGCCGGACCGTACCTGCGGATCGGGAAGAACGTCATCGTGGTCCGGCACCACAACTGGGGCGACCTGATCACGTTTCAACGGACCGGCAACAAGCACGCGGGGCTCTACGTCAACAGCGTGTTCATCAGGAGCGATGCCTCATGGCGTTGGATCACGGCGCCTGAATTCATGCCGCACGACAAGCAGGTCGTCGGTGTGATCGGCGACAAACGGATTCGGTATGCTCAGGTCATCGACCTTCGCAAGACCCTTCCGGGCGACGTCCACTCGCCCGATTTTGACGACGGCGGATGGCAACAGGCGAGCGTAGTGACCGACGGCCCGTGGCCGGCAGCGCCGGATGACGTCGAGACGCCCGGTCAGCGCGAACACCGCGTCATGCCGATGTCGGTCCTGAACGCGGGCACACTCGAGCGAACCCGGCCGCTGTCGGATGATCCGCTGTCGATGGCGCCCGGGATCCGGACGTCCACGTGCCGACCTGACGCACGGGCCGTTCGAGAGGCCGGCAAGCTGCTTGCAGGCAAGCCGGCGGTGCTCGAGGGCAAGGCGGGCGAGTCGGTCTACATCACTTTTGACTTCGCCCGGCCGGTCCACGGCTACCCATACCTCGATCTCAGCGATGCAACCGAGGGGGTGGTCATCGACTGGGGCTATTGCGAACTGTCTCGATCGCTCTGCTTCGGCAAGATGCACGTCGATGAGAGCGGCTGGATCAACCCCGAGGGTGTTGTCGGCCCGGGCTATGCCGATCGGTGCATTACGCGGCAGGGGGCGCAGTCGGTCGAGATGCCCGACGAGCGAACGGCCCGGTGGCTCGCTCTGCACGTCCACTTCAAGGCGGACGGCCGACTCACGTTGAAGGAGGTCGGCATCGTCACGAGTCAGTACCCCATCCGGCCGGTGGGCAGTTTCGCCTGCGGCGACGAGCGGATCGACCAGATCGTCAAGCTCTGCCTGATCCACGCCGAGGTCACGATGTCCGACGCCTACGTCGACACGCCCGGCCGCGAGGACGGCCAGTGGATCGAGGACGATCGCCCACGGGCGCTGATCGCCGCCCGATGGTTCGGCGACGACCGCCTGCGCAAGTTCCTCATCCGCACCCACGCCCAAGGCCAGCACCAGGACGGCAACCTCCATCCGTTCTCGCCGAGCAACTACCCGAAGAACGGGGAACTGTCGGCCTCGTATGATTGGAGCGTCCAGTGGGTCGCGTGCATCTTCGACGATTATGTATGGTCCGGTCAGACGGACCTGATCGCGAAGTACTGGGACAACATCTGCCGCTTCTGGGACTGTGTTTTGAAGCACGTTGACGAGAGCGGGCTGTGGCGGACGAACAACGTTCTGGCGGATATTCGCGTGGGCGTCCGACCCGATCCCACGGCCTCCAGCGGCCTGGTGACGCCTTGGATCATCGAGCGGCTCCGATGGTCGGCCGAGATGGCCGACGCCGTCGGCAAGACGGACAAAGCGACTGCGTGGCGGGCGATGGCCGAGAAGATGACACAGGCGTTCCGCAAGTTCCATATCGTGCCAGGCATGTCGGGCATCCCGGTTCATGTGGCCGATGTGTACGATCCGGCCAAGCCCGATATGCCCCATCGCGGTTACAGTCAGGCGGGGCAGACGATTGCCGTGACGGCCGGTCTGCTTGCTCCCGAGGAGGCGATGGCCGATGTCGATTACGCCTTTCAGGCGCCCGACGGTTCACCACCTCCAGGCGTGACGCGGTGGAACAACCCGACCTACGGGTATCGCGTGTTGCGGGTGCTGTCGCACGTCGGCCTGCACGAGAGGGCGGTCAACCATCTGATCGAGCGATACTCACCGTACCTGCCGGGGAATCCACGAAATGCGATTCCGCTGAAGCTTCAGGGGCCCTATGGCGGTCCGCTGCCGGAGTATTGGATCAGTCGTGAGGATTTGGGCCTATCTGAGGGACAGAAGAACACGGCGCAGCCGGACGACGAGACCGGTTCGCACGGGTGGGGCGCGGTCCCGCTCTTGTGGCTGCACGAGTGCCTGCTCGGTGTGACGATCACCTCGCCGGGCGGCTCGCGGATTCGCATCGCCCCCGAGGCAGGGGGTCTACCTTACGTTTCCGGCCACACGCTGACGCCGAGGGGTGTCGTGTGGGTCCACTGGGACCCGCAACAGTGGCGGCTGGAACTCACGCTTCCGGCGGGCGTGACCGCGGAGATCGTCATGCCGTCCGCCTGCAAGGGCAAGCGGATCGAAGTCGTACAATCGCCGGGTTCGGTGACGGAGAAGGAGAAAGGTGTGTTCGTCGCCAACGCACCCGGGCAGTATTTGCTTATGGCGAGGTAGCGAGCATCTGCTCCCGATGCCTCAGAGGCTGACGCCCGGGTCGCCGCGTCTGATCTTGTCGATGGAGGCTTCGACTTCGGGCCTCAGCGATTCGAATCGGTCGACGAAGTAGCTCAGGCACCGGGCGGTATCGAACCCGGCAAGCCTGACGAGTGCCCGGAAGTCAACGGCATCCTGGTCCCGGCGGGTCCGAGCAGGATTGATGGCGGAGCAGTACTTGATTGCGGCCAGCGCCTCGGGCGAGGGCAGGACTGATTCGCGCCGAGTGACCTCCAGCAGAACCGGATGGTTGCGGGCATCCACGATGTCGATTCCCAGGGTATCGCAGGTGATGGCCTCTCCTGCGTCCACGTAAGGAATGCGATCTTTGTGCTTGCGGAACCAGGCTCGCACCGTCTGAAACGTCTTGCCGTCGACCAGATAATCGGTGTCGTCCGTGAACCGCGGCTTGACGTAGTGTGCGAGCGCCTTTGCACCAATCAGCAACCCGCCTGCCTCGCGGATGATGCCCTCCAACTCCTGTCGCTCCGGGAGCGATTCTCTCTCGGCGGCGGCCATGACTGTCCTCTCGATGAGCGCGTCGGCCTGTTCGTACGTGACGTTCTTCACGGCGATACCCCGTCCGTTACTACCATATTGTAGCATGTCGGCGAGATCGCAACGTCTCCGGATCGAAGTGATACGGTGCCTTTGCGCGCGGATGCGTCCGGCCTCGCGTGCGCGGCCGGAGGGGTTCGCCCCTCGCCCCCCTGGACCCCGGCAAAGTGTAAAAGCACAAAGTGCAAAGTGTAATCCTCTAGTCCATGCCGGCCGACACGACCACCCGAAACCCGACGCCGCTGCCCCGGCCGTCGGGCGGGTTGCCGCTGCGACAAGCCGAACGGCAGTCCCCGGCACTACTGTACCAAGCACCGCCGCGCAACACACGGAGATCCTGATTTCCGCCCACTGTCCAGGCGCTCTCGTCCGATGGTGCGCCTTCGTAGCTCTCGTGCCAAACATCCTGGCACCACTCCCAGACGTTTCCATGCATGTCGGACAGCCCCCAGGGATTCGCATGTCCCTCGGCGCCGACGGCGTGTGTTTCTCCACCGCTATTCTTGCCGAACCAAGCATGCTCACCCAGGTTCGACGGGTCTTCTCCGAACCAGTACCGTGTCTTCGTGTTCGCGCGACAGGCGTATTCCCACTCGGCCTCCGTGGGGAGTCGGACGTTCCGTCCCGTCGCTCTCGACAAGGCCCTGCAGAACTCCCGGGCGTCGAACCAGGTCACACGCTCCACTGGGCGCTTCGCCGCCTCTCGCGTGAAGAATGAGCGGTTCTCCTCCATCACAACGTCCCACGCCTCCTGTGTAACCGGCACGATGTCCATGAAAAACGGCTTGGTGATCCTGACTCGGTGCCTGGGCTTCTCGTCTCTTTCGGCCATATCGTCGCTGTCGCCCGAGCCCATCTGGAATTCGCCCGGTTTGATTTTGACAAGGTCCATCTTCACCTTGTCGTTCAGCACGATTTCAATGCCTTGTTTCGTCTCCTTGCATTTCGCTGTGAACGGCTTTGAGCGAATGGCCGGCTCGCTTGGCTCCTCCGTTGGGACTCGCGGCTTGGCCTCCGCCGTGGCCGCAGCCAAATGGATATGGAAGTCAAGGACCTTGTCTTCCTTTACCTCTTCAAATCTTGGACTGGTCTTGAGAAGGAATCTCACCAATTCTTCTTGCTGGGTCGTTCTCTTTATGTCCCACCGCTCCAGAAGCTCTCGCAGCGGACCCCGCGCAAGCGCGGTGGAAGCCTCGTCCTCTTCGATCCCCGCCGTTTCCGCGGGAGCCCGGCCGTCCTTCGCTCCCAATTGCAGCGTGCACCGGCGCTCCAACTGTCTCAGCTTGGCGGCGTCCCGCGGAACTTCCGGCCACGAGAACTGAAGCAACTGAAGCTTGACCAGGAGCGGAAGGTCGATCGTGTCAACCGGGAGCTGCTGTTCCGACTTCTTTGCCTGTTCGGCCTTGGCGCGGGCCAGCAGCAGCGTGAACTCCATTAGCATTACAAACCGCTTGGCCTGGCGAGGGTTGGCCCTCAAGCCCAGGAGGAGGGTCGTATTAATCTTCCGCCACGCGTTCGGATCGTGTTGCTTGATCCGTGCAAGCAGAGCCCCGTCGGGGATAAGCCGATCAACGAACTGCTCGGCGAGTTCGGGCATCATGCCCGGCAGCCGGATGGGAAGCTGGATGATCTTCTCGAGATAACGTTGGCCGCTGAACTCAGACCCATCGGGCGGACCGGCCTCGGAGCGTTCGTGACGGTAGTGGTGGTGAACCGCGGACCCCACGACGCCGTCGTCGACGCCCAGGACGTACACGCAGTGGGGATTCAGGAGTGTCAGTTTCAGGGCCTCCAACATACGAACGACATACTCGGGTTGGCAGCGATCAAGGTCGTCCAAGAAGACGACAAGCCGACCCCCGGTTTGTTTGCCGACGGCTTCCTCGACGGCGTTGGAATACTGTTCCTGGAAGACTTCGCTGAAGGACTTCTCGATAACGTCCGTCCCGAGGGACTTGATAATGGAACTCAACACATCACTCAGTCCGGCCTGCCCGGCTGTGAACGCGCGGGTTGCTCCCTCAGCGATCGCGATGCCCAGCCCCCTGAAGAAGTTCAAGGCTCGGCTTTCGGGCGCGATCCACTTGCGGCGCTCGGAGGTCTGAACGATCGCCCGGACCAAAGACAGCGCCGGAGCGTTCTCAAACTGGTACTGCCACGGGTCGAACCAGACAGTGCCGATGACCTGCTGGCGCATTTCCTCGGACAGTTCAACTGCGGCACCCTCCATCTGTCCATGTCCAGCGACCCACCCCTCCTTTTGGGGGGCTTCGGGATCCAATGCACACTGGATCATCCGCATGGTCGACGTCTTGCCCTCGCCCCAGGGTCCATAGATGCCGATGGTAAGCGGCGGCGTTCACGTCGGGGCAGCCTGGGCCACGGTCTGGACCAGCGTCCGACGGTCCAGGAAATCGCCGATCGTCCACTCGTCATTTCGAGGCCCAATGGGTATGGGGGACGTCTTCGCCATGATGCCGGTCTCCTCGCTCGGTGTGCGTACGTAGCCTAATCTCGAAGTCCATGATTGACAACCCTCTTCGGGCTCACCCTGTTCGCACGCTCGCACGTACGTTGACGGACTGTTCGTGTTCCGAGGCGGGCCGTCCGGCCGGGCACGGCCACGGTCCGTCCCGCCCGCCTCGGCGGGGCTGTAGGCCGTGCCAGGGTGGCAGGCCGCCCGGTCGCCGTGGAGGGTCTTCGACCCCAAGACTGGGGTCGCAAGGGCGACGGCCTGGCTCAGTGGCAGTCAAGCCCCAAGGCTTCACGCATGACAGAACGCTGGCCTGCCGATTCCCGTCAGGTATAATCCGCTCTCGTTCGTCAGGACCGACATCTCTTCGGCGGCAGGGCAGGTGATTCATGGGCAAGGCGCAAGAGAAGATCCGGCGGTTGCGATTGGCGTTGTCACACCGCGAACCCGATCGCGTGCCGGTGGGGGAGTTCTTCTGGACCGGCTTCATGAAGCGGGCCAAAAAGAAATGGGGCGACGACTTCGATCCGTATCGGCACTTCGACTTGGACTACGTGGTGGTCAATCCGAATATGGACCCGCGTATTCGGCCGTTTGAGATCATCAAGCAGACCGAAACGGATGTCGTCCTGAAGACCGGGTTCGGGGCCGTGATCCGTCGGGCGGGCGAGTTGCCGATGCCGCACTTCGAGAGTTTCTCCGTGACCGCGCCGGAGGGGATGAAGGATTTCGGTTTTGACGATCCGGCCGATCGGCGGCGATTCTTCGAGGGAGGCGACGACCAGCTCAATTGTGTCGGCGACGCCCTCGCGCGCAACATCCCCTCGTGGGAAGACCGAATGAGGCCCTATCTCGAAGACTTCGCCGTCTTTGGCGGGATATGCGAGCCCTACGAATACCTTTGGCGGTGCATCGGCAGCGAGAACGCCCTCATGTGGATGGCCACCGATCCCGAGCTGTTCGCCGACTTCGTCAATCGCGTGGGCGATTTTTTGTACGGGCTGGCTGTTGCTGAAATCGATGCGGGCAAGGGTCGGCTCTCGGGCATGTACATCTGGGGCGATGTGGCCTATCGACAGGGCATGCTGTTCGGCGCGCCGCGATGGCGCGAGTTGTTCAAGCCGCACGTGAAGCGATTACTCGATCTGTGCAGGTCTCACGGCCTGATGACGATCTATCACGGTTGCGGCGATGCCCGGCAGATCTTCGACGACCTGGTGGAGATGGGTCTCGACGGCTACAACCCCCTCGAGGCCAAGGCGGGCTTGGACGTGGTTGAACTCAAGAAGACGTATGCCGGCAGGCTGGCGTTTGTGGGCAATGTCGACGTTCGCGTCTTCGAGACGGGCAATCCGGAGGCGATCCGGCGAGAGGTGCTGTACAAACTGACCGCGGCCAAGGGCGGTGGTTGGGTGTATCAGTCGGACCATTCCGTCAGCAGCGAGGTTTCACCGGAGAGCTACGAGCTGGGGATCAGGACGTTGCGAGAGCACGGCAACTACCCGCTCCGCCTATAGCCATCACGGCATCGAGGCGGTCCCGGGCCGCGTCGGTCCGGGTTCGGTCGTGGGCACGATCGGTTTGCCGTTCAGGATGCCGAAGGGGTGCGTCTATGAAGCGATATGGAATGGTCGTCAAGGTTCGGCCGGAGAAGCTGGAAGAATACAAGAGACTTCACGCGGCGGTCTGGCCCGGCGTTCTGGACATGATTCGCAAGTGCCATATCAGGAACTATTCGATCTATCTGAAGGACGACTACCTTTTCAGCTACTTTGAGTATACGGGCGGGGACTTCGACGCCGACATGGCCAAGATGGCTGCCGACCCCGTGACGCAGAAATGGTGGGACGTGTGCAAGCCGTGCCATGAGCCGTTACCTACGCGGGCCGAGGGCGAGTGGTGGGCGAACATGGAGGAGATTTTCCACTGCGATTGACGGGGCGAGCTTCTCGCGTGTGGACGCGGGGCCGAGCCGGAACCGAACACGAGCGCCGAGGGGGCGCGATAACGGGGGACGTGCTTCTCAAGGCGGGAATCATGCACAAAGAGACGATGACATCGCGTGAGCGGTTGCTGAGGGCGTTGAACCACGAGGAGCCGGACCGAGTGCCGATCGACCTGGGCGGCAATCAGACCGGCATCCACAAGTTCGCCTACCAGGGGCTGATCGAGCACCTGGGGATCCAGGACGAACCGACGATCATGGACGCGGTGCAGCAGCTTGCCCAACCGTGCGAGGCCGTTCTTCAACGACTGCACGTGGACACGCGATACGTGGCGGCGGGCGCGGCGGCCGATTGGAAGGGGGGTATCGTCAAGCGTCAGCGAGACGGTCGCTTGTGGCACGATCTGACCGACGAGTTCGGGGTGACGTGGTCGATGCCCGACGATCAGCCGTACTTCATGGACATTTCGCACCATCCGCTGGCTCAGGCGACGATCGACGACATTCGCGATTACCCGTGGCCCAAGGGGGGCGATGCGGGACGATTTGTCGGCCTGCGCGATCGAGCCCTGACGTTGAAGAAGGAGACGCCCTACGCCGTGGTGAGCGGTATCTCGGGCGTCGTGTACGAGATCTGTTGGTACATGCGAGGGCTGGAGACCTGGTTCATGGACATGCTGACGCAGCCCGAATTCTGCGAGGCGATGTTGGATCAGACGCTCGCGTTCTGGATGGACTGGTTCCGGGTCTTCCTGGACGAAGTCGGCGATGTGGTCGACGTGATCATGATCGGCGACGACCTCGCCGGCCAGGGCGGCCCGCTGTTCCAGCCGTCGTTCTACCGAAGCGTGGTCAAGCCTCGTCACAAGCAGCTCGTCCAGTACATTCGGTCGCGCACGCGGGCGAAGATCTGGTATCACACGTGTGGAGCGTGTCAGGAGTACATCCCCGATCTGATCGACAACGGGATCGACATTCTGAACCCGGTGCAGATCAGCGCCACGGGTATGGACCCCGCGCAGCTTAAGCTTCGATTCGGCAAGACGTTGACGTTTTGGGGAGGCGCGATCGATGCTCAGCACGTCTTGCCGACCGCCGCGCCGGACGTGGTTCGCGAGCACGTCCGGCGAAACCTGGAGACGTGGAAGCCCGGGGGCGGATATGTCTTCAACAACGTTCACAACATCCAGGCCGGCGTTCCTGCCGGCAACATTGTTGCGATGTACGAGGCCGCCTATGAGCATGGCTTCTACGGTTAGGTGCCGGTCACCGGATGAAAGGTGTCGCGGAAAACTCCCGAAAGCTGTTGCTACCGACATTGCGTAGGTGATATACTTTTTGCTTGCCCCATTCGGGTTCAGCGCAGGGTGGTCTTGCGCCCGGTGGGCGAGGGTCTTAGTGAATCTGACAGCTAGACCATTCGATGCCCAGTCGTTCCTCGGGCGCGCAGAAATCAGTTCATACATTTCGAAGAGTAGCATGGTAGACCAGAATTTGATCAATGAGTTGGACGTTGCCGAAGAGGTTCTCGATCGTGAGTTGGCGGCCGCCTTCGGCGAGGGGGCCAAGTGGGACAACATCACCGCGGAAATCGACAAGGCCGTCAGTCAGTTCCAGCCGAACAACGTTTTGACGGGTCGCATCGTCAACATTGTCGGTGACGACGTGGTGGTGGACGTCGGTCTGAAGAGCGAGGGTGTGGTCAGTCGTTACGAGTTCGATGATCCGTCCGCGATTGATGTCGGCGACGAGATTAAGGTGTGGCTCGAGACGGTGGAAAGCGACAGCGGCTTGGTCGTGCTATCCAAGCGCAAGGCCGACCGTATTCTGAACTGGCAACGAATCATCGAGACCAGCAAGGAAGGGGACGTGGTCAAGGGCAAGGTCACCCGCAAGATCAAGGGCGGTCTTCTGGTGGACATCGGCGTGCCCGTTTTTCTGCCGGCCAGCCAGGTTGACACCCGTCGGCCGGGCGACATCAGCGAGTTTATCGGCAAGGAGATTGAGGCCAAGATCCTCAAGATTGATACGGATCGGCGGAACATTGTCATCAGTCGTCGGAAGCTCATCGAGGAGCAACGAGCCGAGCAGAAGGCCACGCTGTTGTCCGAGATCGCCCCGGGTCAGATTCGCAAGGGCATTGTGAAGAATATCGCCGAGTTCGGCGCCTTCATCGATTTGGGCGGGATCGACGGTCTGCTGCACATTACCGACATGAGCTGGGACCGGATCGGCCATCCGAGCGAGATGCTCCGGATCGACGATCGCATCGAAGTGAAAGTTCTCAATGTCGACAAGGACAAGGAGAAGATCGCGCTCGGTCTCAAGCAGCTCAAGGAGAACCCGTGGGAGAACATCGAGCAGCGATACCCGGTGGGCGCGAGGGTCAAGGGTTCCGTTGTGAACATCATGAACTACGGGGCCTTTGTGAAGCTCGAGGCAGGCGTTGAAGGTCTCGTCCACATCAGCGAGATGTCGTGGACTCGGCGGATCAACCATCCGTCCGAGATGATCAACGTGGGCGATGAGATTGAAGTGGTGGTTCTGGAGATCAACAAGCAGAAGCAGGAAATCTCGCTGGGCATGAAGCAGACCGAGACGAATCCGTGGACCCGGGTGGCCGAGAAGTACCCGCCGAACACGATCATTGAAGGTCGGGTCCGCAATCTGGCGAACTACGGCGCCTTTGTGGAAATCGAAGAAGGCATCGACGGGTTGCTGCACGTTTCGGACATGAGTTGGACCAAGAAGATCGGTCATCCCAGTGAGGTCGTCAAGAAGGGCGACAAGGTTCGTTGCGTGGTCCTCGCGGTCGATCAGGAGAAGATGCGCGTGGCGCTCGGTCTCAAACAACTCCACGAGGATCCGTGGTTGCGTGCGGTTCCCGAGAAGTATCAGTCGGGGATGATCGTTCGCGGCAAGGTGACCAAGATCACGAACTTCGGCGTGTTTGTCGAACTCGAGCCCGATCTTGAAGGTCTTCTTCACGTATCGGAGTTGGCCGACCACAAGGTGGATGATCCGCACTCGGTGGTCAAGATCGGGGATGAGATCGAGGTCAAGATCCTTCGCGTCGACGTGGCGGACCGTAAGATCGGGTTGAGCAAGAAACGGGCGGAATGGGCGGCGGCCACGGAGGAGGGCGAAGACGCGCATCGCGTCGGAGGTAGAGTAAGACCTCGTCGGGGCGGTCTGCATGGGGCCGGTGCGGAAGGCAGCAATGTGATCGATGAGCAGTTGTTCTTCAAGCCGGCGAAGACCGAGGACATTCCCGAGGAGGAGCAGGCGTCGGACTCCCCCGAGCAGTAAGAACCACGAAATCCCGGGCATGGACAGGGCTTGATAAGCCGGGCACCGCGTGCGGTGGCCTGCGATCGGGCGGATGGCGAAGGGTGCGGCGAGCCGTTTGTGGCCACCGGCGTGGACAACGCCACCCGATCCGAATGCGTCGGTTGCGTGCACGATCTCTCGCCGAAAAGGGCTGTGCGTGACGCTGTGGAATCCGGACTTCAGGTTTATCTGAGACAGATCAACGAGGCCCCCTTGCTGAGCGCCGAGGAGGAGCGGGACCTCGCCCTTCGCATCCGCGCCGCGCAGGAGGCGGATGAGAAGTTCCGCTGCGGCGAGATCTCGTTGGGGGAGAAGAGCCGTCTTGAGGATGCGGCCAATGCAGCTCGGGAGCAGATGATCCGGAGCAATCTGCGTCTCGTGGTCAACATCGCCAAGAACTACTCCAGTCGCGGGATGCCGCTGGCCGACATCATCGAAGAGGGCAATTTGGGGCTGCTGCGGGCCGTGGAGGGGTTCGATCCCGATCAGGGTAGTCGTTTCAGCACCTATGCCTCATGGTGGATCAAACAGGCGATTCGGCGGGCGCTGATCAATTCGGTGCAGCCCATTCACATCCCGGCTTACATGGTGGAGGAAATCGCCAAGTGGAAACAGGCCTCGGCCGAACTCGAGGAGAAACTCGGACGGGCCCCGACGATGCAGGAGATGGCCGAGTACCTGAAGATCCCCGAGCGGAAGGTGCGCATCATCAAGCGGGCCGTCAAGGCGTTTGGCTCGCCGACCCAGTCGGGCAATGCCGATGCGGAATTCACCCTGAGCGAGATGCTGGCCGATGAGAAGACACCGGCGCCCGAACAAGCCCTGTTCTCCGAGATGGAGGCAACCACCATCCAGCGTCTTCTGGACCAGATCGACGAGCGTGAGGCAACGATTCTCCGGCTTCGATTCGGTTTGGATAACCGCGAACCGATGACGCTGAAGGAAATCGGCGAAAAGATCGGCCTGACCCGCGAACGGGTCAGACAGATCGAGCATGAAGCACTGGCCAAGCTAAACGCGTTGTTCGAACAGGAGTAGTAGGCCTTTGCCTCTCTCCCATTTCATTTTGCGGGCAATTGCCAATGGGTGCCCGCGATGTGTGTCACACCATCTTTGAGCGTAATGTAGTAGATCGTGAAGACCTTGCCCGGCGCGACTTCCTCGCTGATCGGATAGCCCAGATCACCCCCAGGCCCGACGTGATCGTCGCGGATGACGATCGGGTGATCGGTCTTCCAGGTCCGACCCCCGTCGTCGCTCAGCACGGCACGGACCCCCGCGGGCGTGCGCCGGTACCCGAAGGTACACAGGATTCGACCGTCCGCCAGCCGCAGCAAGTGAGCGGGATAGCCCCAGATTTCCGTCCGTTGGGGTGTCGACCATGTCAGACCGCCGTCCTTACTTGTCGATTGGTACAGATGTCCCCCCTCGGGTGGCTCCGACCGGATCATAGCCACGATCTCACCGCGGTCGTTCTCAATCAGGGCGGTTTCGTTCAAGGTTACCCGTGCGTTGGGGTCACCGGGAACAGGCAGAAACTGCCATGTCTTGCCTTCGTTATCCGACCTCAAGACGAATGGGCGGCCGATCTTATCGTCGGCGAGTTGGCCGTAGACAGCGTTCAGGATAATGCCGCACCGTGTTCTGTACCGGGCGGCTTGATTGTAGTTCATGAGTGAGCGGTGGGGTGGCAACTCCAGTTCATGAGAGCTCCAGGTCCTTCCACCATCCGTGCTGCGGCGGGCGACGGCTCCTTGAAGGTATGCCACAATACCCGGTCTGACGGGACGAACAACGATGTTCTTGGCGGCATACTCGTCGCGGCGTGATTCCGGTACTTCCCTCCATCCATGGGCGGTCGCGCAGGCGTACGTTCCATCGCTATTCCGGCAGCACGGATCGATAGCGGTGGGTCCACTGTATGGCACCCAGGTTTGGCCGCGGTCCTCGGAAACGTATCGAGCGTGCCCGCCGGTGGGATCGATGTGCGAGCGGCGCGTCCGGGTTCCGAACGACGTGTACAATGCGCCGGTCTTCAGCCTGATAAGCGAGGGAAAACAGGCGTAGACCCCTTCCTTCTTGTAGATAGTAACGTCACGGGCTCCCGCAATACGTTCCGCTGCCGGCCGCGGTGCCTGCGCGGATGCCGGTTGGGTCTGAATCATCAGGTTGATCACGCAGAGGAAGAACCCCATGGGCCTCTCCTATCCCGATTGGGAGGCAGGTTTCAATCCGCGTGTGGATACTAACCGCAAGGGTAGGCGGTTTCAAAGGGGTTGTCCGAGCGATTGATCGCATCCGATAAGGGGTTGAGCGTACTCGTCATGTTGTCCTGCGGGCATTCGCGAAAACGGGTCCCTCCTGTACGTGACGCCCAGACGATTCGTTAGAATGGCAAGACGGAAGACGGTTTTCTTTCAGAGAGACTCAAGCTCGTCTTGCTTCCGGCATTCTTATGGGATGGATCAAACTTTTTTTCGAGTTGCTGGGCCGGCGGCGAGTCCAACCGTCCGGTGTTTCCCCCGGTTCGAGTGATGCCGTATTCGCAAACGAAGGTGATACCATGTATGAGCGATTCACCGAGCGTGCCCGCGCGGTCCTGGACTTGGCAAACCAGGAAGCTCGAAGGCATGGTCACAAGCGCACCACGACTGAGCACGTTCTGTTGGGCCTGGTCATCGAAGGATCGGGAACCGGTGTACGGGTCCTTAAGGAATTGAATGTAGATCCGGCGAGGGTCCGTGAGAAGGTGTAAGGGCTTGTCACAACAATGGGGATCGAGAAACAGGTCACAGGTCCGTCGGGATGGTCGCCCGATGCCGCGAGAGCCATCGAATCCGCCATGAAAGAGGCCCGCAGTCTCAACCACTACTACGTTGGGACTGAACACCTCCTCCTGGGCCTGCTGCGCGAGGGGGAAGGCGGGGCAGCCCGGGTATTCCTGAACTTCGGGATCACGTTCGTTGAGGCTCGGGAGCGGGTGATTGGCTTGCTTGGCGTGGGGGCGGAGTGCCGGCAACGGGAAGGCCCAACAATCGCGGCAACGCTTGCCGCGGGGCCCCAAGGTGAAGATCCGAAGGGCTACACGCATCCACGATTCACATACGGCGCTCGTAGGGTGCTCGCTGCGGCCAATCAGGAGGCGATTCGCTTTGATCACCAGTACATTGGAACCGAACACATCCTGTTGGCGTTGGCCAGAGAAGGGGCAGGCCTTGCCGCAATCGTTCTGAACCTTCGGAACGTATATTTATCCGCCGCCCGCCGTGAGGTGGAACGGCTCATCAAGACCGGCTCGCAGCGGTTGACCATGGGCAAGTTGCCCTTTACCCTCCTGGCCGAAAAGGCTGTCGAACATGCCCAGGAAGAGGCCGCCAAGCTGAAACACACCTACGTGGGGACGGGACATCTTCTGCTGGGTCTGATGAGGGATCAAGACAGTCTGGCCGTGCAGGTGCTCTTGAACCTGGGGATTAAGCCGAACGAGGTCCGTGAGCAACTGGTTGGCCTTATGGGGACCGAGCCGGACTCCTCGGAACGGCTTCAGGAAGCTGTGGCCGCACAGGGGGTCGCTCTGCAGTCTGGCCCGGCAAATCCAACCCCTCCCAAGGTGGGGGTCGGACTCTCAAAAGAGATGGTCGCGATGCTGGCTAAGGCCGTCGATTTCGCGACGGAAGACAACTCGGACCAGGTCCTGCCTTGGCACATCCTACTGGTATTTGCCGAAGACCCGGAGATCGTGGCGGTCCTGAAGGAATCGTCCGAGGGATTCTCCGTTGAGGCGCTCCGCCGAAAGATCGAGCGCCGACTGAATACCGGCTAGTGTTTCGTCACAGATAAGATTGCGGGTTTGTTGGGCGTGCGTTCGCCCTCCCATTCAGACGCACAACATGACGTATGACAGAGCGCTGGGCTGCGCGAGTACCGGTTCCGGGCTGCTCCACGTCTGTACGATCCGAAGGGTATACCAGCAAACTCGCCTGAGCGTTCCGAGACCGCGGTGTGCCTGCAGATGCCGGGCGATTGCCTGGCTTAGCCTCTGAACGTCCTTGCGGAAGCTGGTCGCGAAAGCATCAACAACACCGGCAGCAGGAAGATCACACTGGCCAGGGCGACCAACATGGTCAAGCCGATCAGCAAACCGAAGTAGATGGTCGGGACGAACTCACTGAGACACAGGACCCAGAACCCGCCTACGATCACGATGGTGTTGAACGTGCACGCGATTCCGACGCTCCGGTGCGAACGGACGATTGCCGCGGCACAATCGCCGTCCACGGCCAGTTCGCGACGGAATCGCCACAGATAGTGGATCGTGTTGTCCACGGCGATTCCCAAGGCGATCGAAAGCATCATGGCGGTGGCCATGTTGATGGGGATGCCCGTCCACCCCATGACGCCCAGGCAGAGAATGATCGGAACCACGTTGGGAATCATACCGATGAGCCCCAGCCGCACCGATCGAAGGGCAACGCACATGGAACCTCCGATCAGCAGAAGGGCGATCATGAAGGATCTCAGTTGGCACTGCAGAAGATCGACGGTGATCTTGGCGTAGAGCGGATAGAGCCCCGTTACCTCAACCGCATAATCGCCGCCAAACACACGATGGGCCGTTTGGCGGACGCGTTGGGTGACGTCGAGTTTCCTGTAGACGTCGTCCGATTCCGTGGCCCTGAGGTTGATTCGGATGGCTTTGCCGTCGATGGCCTTGCCGTCCGTGGTTATGAAATGGCGGAGGAGTTCGTGGCTCATCTTCTGGTCGATCAAGGCCATCGTCAGCACGAACTGGGACTCGAACAGGGGGAGTTGAAGCGTGCTGAGTCCCAGCATCCTTCCCACCGAAGCCAGCTTGACCAGATCGGCGAGTGAAAGGGTCTTCCTGATCGGCGGGTTGAGCTCTTGCTCGACGCGATCCTGGAACTCGCCGGCCCTTTGCATCAGTTCCACGCCGGCCAGCACCTCTCTCGGCGAGATTGTCAGCAGTTTGGCGATGCGGGCCTGCAACTCATCGGGGTCCACACTGGCGTGTCCGATCGGGCTTCGTCGGAGCGCGTCGATGGCCAGCATTGCACTCTCACCGATAACCGGTCCTCCGTCCTTGCGGCGGACGACCACCTCGATACTTCCCACGGGACCGAGGTTTTGCTCGACGAAACGGTACACCCGACGAACATTGCTGTTCTCGCGGAAGCTCTTGACGAAGTCGTTCTCGAAGTTTCTCAAGGCGGCAGGAACCTTGACGGCACACAGGCCGACGAGCACCGCGAAAACGAACCCCAGACTGATCGGCCCGATGCCGCCTCGGGAAGCGAGCCTAGCGATGCAGGCCAAGCCTTCGTTGAGTCGTCCGAGGTCGTGACGAACCGGGGCCTTGCGGGCCGAGAACCGACAAAGGGCGGGAACCGCCGCCAAGCCCAGGAATATCGCCAGTGCCACGCCCGCGCTGCCCAGCACGGACAAGTATCGGATCGGCAGGAGATCGGAGACCAACAAGGAGCCAAATCCGAAGAAGGTGGTCAGCGCCGCCATGAAGCAGGGAACGAACGTGCGGTGCAGTGTCCGGCGCGCATCTTCGAGAGGACCGACGACCGGACCGTCCAAGTGCAAGCGCGTCTCCTCGTGGGCCACAAAGAGGTGGATGCACATGGAGACGGCCTGCACCACCACGAGGATGACGATTGTCTGGGAGACAAGCGACATCGACATGTCGCAGAGGATGCTGAATCCCAGGATGCACAGTGTGCTGACACCCGCGGCGGCCAGCGTAGCCAGCAGTGTGGCCGCCCGACGCGTGATCAGCCACAATGCGACGCCAATCAGAATGAAGACGACGATGGAGAAGACCACCAGATCCCGGTGGATGGCCTCGAAGATTTCCATCAGGCCGATCAGGGGGCCGCCGAGCAGGATGATGGCGTCCGGACGCATTCGGCGGGCATTTTCGACGACGCGGCGCAACTTTTCGACGACCAGTTTTCGCAGTCGGGGCGAACTCTCGCCCGCCACCTGAACCAGGATTCCCGTGGTATTCGTCGGCTTGCCGGTTCGCGCGTCCTGTCCCATCAGGTTGGCCACCACGATCGGGTTGTTTCTCAACTCGGCTTCAATGCGGCCGCGAGCGGATGGATCCTGTCGCAGGCGTTCGTAGACCGTCTGCACGTGCCGTCCCCCGGAGGTGAACATGGCCCAGAGGCCGAGCTGGGGCAACTCCGTGATGGTCAGGGGGGACTCGACGCCCTCAATCCCGCGGCATTCCTGGCTGATCCAATGGGTCAGTTCGAGATTGTTGGGTTCCAACGGATCGCCCGCATCGATCACGATCATCGCCATCTCGCCGCTGACAAACGAGTCGCCGAAGCGGCGATAGCGGTGATACTCCTCATCGTTGGCCGCGACCATCGATTCGATTCGGTAGTCTTCGCGAAGCCCGGGCTTGATGAGCAGCCCGAGAGAGATGAGCGCAATCGCCACAAAGACCAGAATGATCGGGCGATACATGCGAACGATCGCATTGACGATGCGGTCAATCACGCCCGGAATGATAAGGACTTGCACGGCGGATGCCAAGGCCCTGCGTCGTCATCCGGTGTCGAACGTACCACGAGATTCCGGGCGGGAACGGCTGGGATGGGCTTGGTTTCCCTGCTTCGCCGGGCGTTGGGGCATGCGGAGGACCGACTCAGCGATTGCCGGGTGGGGCCGGCTATTCGGTGGCTACTTGGTTCCTTCCGCGAGCCTTGGCCTTGTACAGTGCGGTGTCGGCCTCTTTGAGGAGGTCGCGGCCGGTGCCGGCTTTCCAAGGGTGCAGGACGGCCACGCCGACACTGAGCGAGGGGGGGTGCTTCAACGGCGGCCACGTCTTGACGTACTGATTGAACAAGGCGGCCAATCGTTGTGATATTTCCACGGCCTGATCCTCCGTCGTGTTGCGGAGGATAATCAGGAACTCATCTCCGCCGAGGCGGAACGCCAGATCGTCTTCACGAACGGACTTGGCCAGCAGTTCGCCAAGGAACGCGATGAGTTCGTCGCCGGCAGGATGCCCGAGTTCGTCGTTGAATTGCTTGAAGTGATCGATATCGATTACCACCATGGACAGGTCGGGAGACTGGCGAGCGTGTTCGGCGGTGATCTGATCCAAGTGTCGATCGGCGGCACGCCGGTTATACAGGCCGGTCAGCGGATCGATTTCCGCTTCTCGGACCGCTCGACGAAGCCGGGCCACATAGTCCTTCGTCCGACTGGATACCCGTCGTTCGATGCTCAGCTCCAACTCTTTGGCCTTGCCTCGCCAGTGGTCCGCCTCCTCCGCGAGGTGTCGGAAGGCGGTGGTGATTTGCGCGAAAGGATCGTCGCTCGCGAAAGACGATGTTCGGTTCGCCTGGGTGCATTGGCGTGCAAGGTCCGTGAGCGGCGGGACTATGCCGCGAAGCGTCAGCCGAGAACCCAACCACCCGATCAGCAGGGTTGCCGCCACCAGCGGCAGATAGAAGCCGACGACTGTCGCGCCGTCGAAGACCGGCGTAGGGGGCATCTCCACGGCAAGCGTCAGTTGCCCCAGCGGCTCCGTATGTGGGGGTGAACAGACCGGCACGATGGCCGCGACTATCACGACGCCTTTACCGCCGGTGTCCCGCCATGTTTCCACGTTCCGTGGATTGGCCCCAACCTTCCGGGAATAGGTCGCCCGCCTAGCCAGTGCGGCCGTCTTGGCCTCGACCGCTCGAACTCCGCCATTCTGATCATGTACGGCGAGCAGACAGATCCCGGGATTTCTCCCCAGCGTGCGGCAGCGTTCAGCCAAGGCGTCTCGATCGTTGCTTCTCAGCAAGGGGGCGACTTGCATTGCCGCCGCACCGGCCGAAGCAACGACCTGCTCTTCTTGGACGTGACGTATCGCTCCATGTCGTTGAAGTGCATGGAGTGTGCAGACAACAATCAGGAGAATGCCCAGCGTTGTGCCCAGCGTTCGTCGTATTGCCGAGCCGAGTTGTTCGTGTGTGTCCGTCATATATCCGCAAGGCGATGAAGTCCGATAACGTCGTCTTCCACAAACGGGGGATACGCCGGCGAACCGGCACCTATTTCGGCTCAATCGCGGTGGAATCTGAGTTGTGTTCGGTGGGTGTGCGGTCGAATGGGCCACTCGCACCCGGCAAGGATAAGAGGCCCTGGACGCGGGTGTCATAACCGCGCCCAGGGCAGGCCCAACCATTCAGAAAAAGCGTTTTACAGCCTCGCGGCGGCCTTTCGCAACGCAGCGGCCTTGTCCGTGAGTTCCCATGTGAAACCAGGACCCGTTCGACCGAAGTGGCCGTTCCGGGCCGTCTCCTTGTAGATCGGCCGTTTGAGCTTCAGGTGGCGGATGATCCCCGCCGGGGTCAGAGGGAAGTGATCCCTGACCAACTTGGCGATCTTGTCTTCGCTGATCTTGGCCGTGCCTTCGGTGTCCACCAGCACGCTGAGGGGCTTGGCCACACCGATGGCGTACGCGAGTTGGATCTCGCAGATGTCGGCCAGACCGGCGGCCACCACGTTTTTCGCGATGTACCGTGCCATGTACGCGGCCGATCGGTCTACCTTAGACGGGTCTTTCCCACTGAAGGCGCCACCCCCATGACAGCCGCGCCCGCCGTAGCTGTCCACGATGATCTTGCGGCCGGTGAGGCCCGTATCGCCATAGGGACCGCCGACAACGAATCGTCCTGTCGGATTGATGTGGAAGATGATGTCGGGGTTCCACATCTTCGGGCATTCGGCCATGACCACGGGCTTGATGACCTTGCTGATAATCTCAGCGCGGGCCTTCTCGTTCATGTTGCCCTTTCGGTCCAAGAGCGAGGGCAATTCGAGGTGCTGCGTCGAGATCACCACCGTGTGCAGTCGCGTCGGCTTGTTGTTGTGGTACTCGACGGTCACCTGGCTCTTGCCGTCCGGCCGCAACCACTTGATGATGCCCTTCTGGCGAACCAAGGACAACCGCTCCACGAGTCGGTGAGCGAGGTGGATCGGCATGGGCATCATCGCCTTTGTCTCTCGACAGGCAAACCCGAACATCATTCCCTGGTCACCAGCCCCTTGTTCTTTTCCGGCGCCCGCGGTGACACCCTGGCTGATATCCGCCGACTGGGCGTGAATGGCTCGGATGACGCCGCAACTCTGGTAGTCGAACCGTGCTTCCGGATCGGTGTATCCGATCTCCTTGATGACCTGGCGGGCGGTGTCTTCGGCCCTGTCGAGTACGAGAACGGCCTTCTTGTTGTGCACGGTGATTTCGCCGGCCATTACCACCAGCCCCGTGGTGACAAGTGTTTCCAGGGCTACGCGGGCATCCGGGTCGACCGCGATAAGGCTGTCAAGAACGGCGTCCGAGATTTGATCGGCCACCTTGTCGGGGTGACCCATCGTGACGGATTCCGAGGTAAACAGGTGCATCTTCCGGTGCTTGATGTCGTTACATGTCAAGGTACCATCCTCCCACGTATTTCGGCCGCCTATAGGTGCCGGGCGAATCGAGGCTCATGAATTGGGAATCGCGTGCCGGCCAGGGCGAGCCCCGCCAAGTCTCGTCTAAAGCCCGTTCAGGCACTCCAAGAAACGACTAAGATAACCCTTTTCCAGAAAAGTATCAACAGCCTCCACGGTCATTTCGTGGTTCATTCCCCACACGGCGCAACGCTTATCATTCAGGGCGGGGTCCATCTGGATAACCAAGACATTGTCCACGGCCAATGCGTTGGGCAGCCGTTCATACAAGTAGGCTGACAAGGCATTCACACCGGGACCGCCAATGCTGATCGTGGGCTGATGACTCAGGGGTTCGTTGTTTAGATACCAGATATCCGAGATTACTACCGCCTGCCATGACTCGAGGTCCTTGATTTGCTCATCGACGGCCAGTTTAACCCGATACGCCAGGGGCCGATCCATGATCTCGGCGCGGAGTGATGCCCCTGTTACGACGAGTATGGTGTTCTCAGCCGATTCCTCTGACATACGCGTACGGCATTGTACTCTCGCTATCCGCGACCGGGTAGCTTGCCTCACATAGGCTGGTGCGGTGTTTCGCAGACGCCGGGATCGGCTACGGCGCCGGCACAGGCCGGTTGCCGATCCCGTCCTGAGATGCCTGACGATACGGTTTGTTGTTCTCGTAGAGTGAGGCCCGTCCGGCAACCTTCTCGGCGGCCTCGTAAAGGCCGGCTTGTCCTGCCATGTCGGCCGCTCGCCGGGCATAGAGCAGTGCCTCCGCGAATCGGCCGCACTCGGCGAATGCCGCCGCCAGCGTGTCCAGCAGCTCCCAACGGTCTTGGCCGGCGATCCGGCAGGCACGCTCGGACAGTTCGACGGCTTGAGGACCGTTGCGTATCGTGTCGTGAGGGCAGGTCGCCCTGAGCCACGCCAGATCATTCAGCAACACAATATCGTTAGAGTTCTGGGCAATCGCTCGCCGAAGGACGTCGTCGGCGGACGCATAGTCGCCGCTGCTGCTCAGGATTTGTCCCAATTCCGCGGCTGCTTCGGCGTCCTTGGGGTAGAACTCCAGGGCGCGCCGATACTGTCCGGCGGCCTGGTTCGTAAGACCGCGCCGCGCGTACATCCGAGCGAGCCGCCTGAACCAGGCGATGTGTTCGAGACCGCCGTCTTGCGGTCGGTCGGCACACCGTTCCATCGGCGGCCCGTCGAGTATCTGGTGCAGTTCCTGGTCTGTCAGTCGATACACCAGGATCGTGTAGTTGACCTGGTCGTCCGGCGTGCGTTGGCGAAGGGCGGCGCAAAGGCGAGCGAACCGCAGCAGTCTGAACTGAGCGGACTCCGGGTCGGTCATTTGTGCCGGTTGAGTCGTGGACTCGTATTGGGGCTTCAGGATCTGATAGGCTGCCTCAAACGTTTCCGTCCAGCGATTGGTCGGCATCAGGTACATGACCTGGAGCATTGTCGCGCTGATGCAGTAGAGGCCTTCCGTCAGGGGCTCAAGCTGTGGGCGGCGCCATTCCATGTGGCTGGGCAGCATCACGGCGTCGATGCCAAATCGTTCCGGGTTGTCGGTTCCGAAGTACGACAAGTACGTTCTCGGCCTGACACCGTTGCGATCGATGGTTGCGTTACGACCGAGCCATGCGTTCAGGCCCGGCAGGTCTTGTCCCCAGTCCAGCGAGCTGTCAACCAGGTGTCTGTATGCGTTGGCCGGTCCGCCGATCAGCAGGTTGAAATAAGCCAAGTGCTTGGGATGGGTCCAGAATGACGTTAGGGCAAACAACCCGGCGCTTCCGAGGGTGAGCCCGCGAACGAGCGGGCCTCGCTCTTTCAGTCCCCACACCGCCGCGCCCGCCAGGATGTAGAGCAGAGGGTATATCGGCAGGATGTGTCGGTGCCCGATGTTGATACTGGTGTGAAGCGCCGCCACCCAGTAGACGATCAAGAAGCCTCCTATGCCGAGTATGCCCAGGCGAACTCCGAAGCGAACGGTGTCGGGCGAATCGGCTTCCGCGTGCTGCTTTTGCCGGCCGGCGTATGCTGCCAGGGCAAGAATCATGAATACGGCCGGCGATGTCTTGACCGCGAAGGCGTAAGGGAAGAAATACCACCAGCCGGTCGTCCGGCGCTGTCCGTTGAGGAACCCGTAGCCGGCCCCGATGACCTTGGCCTGGAGAGCCACGCCATACAGGTAGGCCTCGGGCAGCAGGTGGCGGTCTCGACAGAATGCCGCCATGCGTCCCGCCACGCCGCAGTCCCGCAGGACATAGTCCCACGAGGTCATTCCCGGCGGCAGCGGACCGGGCACCATATGGCGATCCCGCCCCGGGACGGCATGCGTCATGGCCTCGAATCGGAACCGGTGAACCGCCCAGATGCCCGTGACGGTGAGGGCCGCCTGAATGGCCATGACGCCGACCCACACACCGGCTCTCGCCGCTCGACCGGTCACCGTGAACGATCGAAAGAGGCGTACTTCGACGGCTCTTCCGGAGAGGAGCCGTGCGATCAGCATCAGGATCCCGACAGGGACAATCAGCGGCGATGACATCTTGGACAGAAACAGGGCGGCAAGCGAGAGCCCGCCGGCGAGAACGCTGACGACGGTGACCCGTTGCAGGACCCACCACAGACAGGCGAGGGCGGCGACGAAAAACAGGCATGCGGACAACTCTGTTGTGACAAGCGGTGCATGTCCCAGCATGTTGGAGCAGAAGGCGTAGAGCACAAGGGAGAGGAGGGCCCCCTTGTGTCCGAACAGTCGCCGCGACCACAGATACACCACGACGCCCAGCGCCACGCTCATTGTTACCGTCATCAATCGACCGTGAAACAGCAGGGTGGCCACGTCGTTTTCCAGGCCGAAGAAGAACTGCCGCCCGATCGATTCGGCATCGGAGATCCACCATGCGGGTTGGTCGAGATGGGGGAAACGATACCGACCCGACAGGAGCGGCAGGGCGGCCCACATTTTGGACAAGGGGGGTTCAACAGGATCGAGACGATAGTCCCCCGTGACCCAGTAGGCGTAGCCGCTGGTCAGCCGGACCATTTCGTCGAACGTGGCGGATGTTTTCCGTGCCGTGTCGATCGCCAGGGCGGCGTGGATGGCCAGGAGGATTACGGCCGGCGGCCAGCCCCAGAGTCGTTGGGCCGGGGTTCGGATTGTGTGGTTGCCCGACGAGTCCATGATCACCGGATCCCGTCATGCCCCGTTTCGTACAGGACCCGCCACGGGGGCGACGAATTCCCTCGCGGCACTCATGCGGAGGCCGGCTCGTGATGATTCTTGTTGTTCTTTCGGCGGCGTCCGCGGCCTCTTTCCAGGTGTCCGCGCAGGTATTGACCCGTGTAGCTGTTCGGGTTCTCGGCGATTTGCTCCGGTGTTCCCTCGGCGACGATTCGCCCGCCTTGGTCGCCGCCCTCCGGTCCCAGGTCGATGATCCAGTCGGCGGTCTTGATGACGTCGAGGTTGTGTTCGATGACCAGGACGCTATGCCCCATCGTGACCAGGCGATTCAGCACATTGAGCAGGTTTTGGATGTCGGCAAAGTGCAGGCCTGTCGTGGGTTCATCGAGGATATACAGGGAGTGTCCGCCCGCCGGTTGACCGAGTTCGGCCGCCAGCTTCACGCGCTGCGCCTCGCCTCCGGAAAGGGTTGTGGAGGGCTGTCCCAGTGCCATGTAACCGACGCCCACGTCCACAAGGGTCCGCAGCATCTGCTTGATTTTGGAGAAGCTCTCGAAGAAGACGAGCGCCTCCTCCACCGTCATGTTCAGGACATCGGCAATGCTCTTGCCGCGGTAGCGGACCTCCAGGGTTTCGCGGTCGTACCGACTGCCCTTGCATTCGTCGCAAACGACGTAGATGTCCGGCAAGAAATGCATCTCGATCTTCTTAAGTCCTTGTCCTTGGCACGCCTCGCAGCGCCCGCCTCGCACGTTGAAGCTGAAGCGTCCCGCTTGGTAGCCGCGAATCTTGGCCTCTCGTGTCTTGCTGTACAACTGACGGATCAGATCGAACACGCCGGTATACGTGGCGGGATTGCTGCGAGGCGTCCGTCCGATCGGGGATTGATCGATCTCGACAACCTTGTCGATCCGCGAGGCGCCGACGAGGTTTTCGTGAGCGCCCGGTCGGTCCCCCGTACCGTTGAGTCGTCGTTTCAAGGCTCGCAGCAACGTCTGGGTGACCAGGGTGCTCTTTCCGGATCCGCTCACTCCCGTGACGCAACAGAAGACGCCCAACGGGAATTGCACGTCGATGCGCTTGAGGTTGTTCTCGGCGGCCCCCTTGAGTTCGATCACGTTTCCGTTGACGACCTTACGGCGTTTCCTCGGCAATTCGATCTGGAGTTCCCCGGAGAGATACTTGGCTGTCAAGCTCTGGGGGTTCGCCAGCACGTCCTCCAGGCGGCCTTGCGCCACGACGCGGCCGCCGTGGGGTCCGGCCCCCGGTCCGATGTCGATGATGTGATCGGCCGCGCGAATCGTGTCCTCGTCGTGTTCGACGACCAACACCGTGTTGCCCACGTCGGTCAGTCGCCGCAACGTGTCGATGAGCCTGGCATTGTCTCGCTGGTGCAGCCCGATCGTGGGTTCGTCCAAGACATAGCACACGCCCACCAGTCCGCTGCCCACCTGGGTCGCCAACCGGATTCTCTGTGCCTCGCCTCCGGACAAGGTCGCACTGGCGCGGTCGAGGGTCAGGTAGCCGATGCCGACATCAACCATGAACTGAAGTCGCCGCCGGATCTCGCGCAGCACTTGATGGCCGATCTCGGCGCGCTCCCCGCTCAGCTCGAGTCGCTCGAAGTAGCTCAGGGCCTTGACGACGCTCATTCGGGTGATGTCGGTGATGCACTTGCCGTTACGCGGGGTGGTGCCACCGATGCGAACGGCGAGCGCTTCCTTCCGAAGGCGGGCGCCCTTGCAGCTACGGCACGACTGTTCCGACAGGTAACTGTGCAGTCGGGCTTTCACATGCTCGCTGTCGGTCGTCTCCCATCGACGTTGCAGGTTCGGGATGACGCCCTCGAAGCTTGCCTGGTATTTCGCCACGTCCTCCTCGGTGGTCCCGTGGAGCAGGATGTTGCGTATATCGGGCGGCAGGTTTCGGAAGGGGGTATGTGGAGAAACGTTGAATCGCTCGCAGAATTCCCGCAACAAGTGGCTGTAGGCGATGTTCATCCGCTTTCCGCCGCGTCGCCACGCGTCGACCGCCCCTTGATCCAACGACAGACTGGGGTCGGACACGATCAGTTCGGCATCGAACTCGAGAATGGTTCCCAGCCCGTCGCAGTCCGGACACGCCCCGAAGGGACTGTTGAAACTGAAGAGTCGCGGACTTAGTTCCTCCAGGTTGGCATCGGGGTGTTCGGGGCAGGCGTACCGAGACGAGTAGAGGCGGTCTTGCCAGCCCTGCTCGTCGGCGGTTTCGGAGGGGCCGGAGAAACTGATCACGACCAAGCCGTCGGAAAGGCTCAGCGAGAGCTCAACCGACTCGGCCAGACGCGACCTGACCTCCGGTTTGAGGATCAGCCGATCGACCACCGCTTCTATCGTGTGCTTCCTGGTCTTCGTCAGTTCGGGAGGGCTCTTGACCTCGTAAATCTCCCCGTCGACCCGCACCCGAACGAATCCTTCCCGTTGAATCCGCTTGAAGATGTCGCGGTGCTCACCTTTCTGGCCCCTGAGGATGGGAGCGAGTACCATCAGGCGACTGCCGACCGGAAGCTCGGAAATCTGGTCGATGATCTGCGTTATCGATTGGGATCGAATTGGCTTCCCACAGATCCAGCAGTGAGGCTGGCCGATTCGTGCAAATAGAAGCCTTAGATAATCATAAATCTCCGTTGTTGTTGCGACCGTGCTGCGAGGGCTTGGGACGCCCGTTCGCTGTTCAATAGCGATGGTAGGGGGCAGCCCTTCGATCCGTTCCACCTCCGGCTTCTGCATCTGCTCGAGGAATTGGCGGGCATAAGCACTCAGCGATTCGACATATTTCCGCTGTCCTTCGGCGTATATCGTGTCAAATGCAAGCGAGGACTTTCCACTGCCGCTGAGCCCCGTTATCACCACAAGCTGATCCCGGGGGATCACGACATCGATTCCCTGGAGGTTGTGCTGGCGGGCACCCTGGATGCGTATGAACTTGCCGTTGTGTTCGGTCAAGGGCCCCTTCCCCTGAACCCACTTGTCACATGGCTTGGTCGGAGATTCAGCCAATAACGCAAACTACTCATCATAGTCTCTCTGTTGCCCAAGGCAAGGGCTCAATCTTGACATGTTCGACCGGTTGGGTGGTTGACAAACGCGTTCCGTCCGGGAGAATGCGGTCCTTATGATCAGGACAAAGATCGTGGCGACCGTGGGTCCTGGCTGTAACACCGTGGAGAAGCTGACGGCCATGGTGAATGCCGGGCTGGATGTGGTGAGGTTGAATTTCTCGCACGGTACCCTGGCCGATCACACGGTGGCCCTGGAGATGGTGCGGCGGGTTTCCAGGCAGACGGGGAACCTGTTGGCCGTGGTGGGCGATCTCTGTGGTCCGCGAATCCGTGTGGGGCGCATCAGTGGGGGATCGTGCGAGCTTTCCCAGGGGCAGCACGTCGTCGTCTGTCGGCAGCCCGTTGAGGGGACGTCTCAGAAGATCAGTACCAATCACCCCAGCATTGTCGACGACGTGTCCGTGGGGGATCGGGTCTTGATCGACGACGGCAAGGTTCGGCTCAGGATCGTCGACAAGCGAAAGGATGAGTTGGTTTGTCAGGTCGAGGTGGGGGGTATTGTTGCGAACAACAAAGGGATCAATCTCCCGGATACGCACATCTCGACGCCCTCTCTGACGCCCAAAGACATGGCCGATCTCGACTGGGCGGTCGCACACGGTTTGGACTATGTGGCCCTATCGTTCGTGCGGAGTCCCGAAGACCTCTACGAACTGCGCCGTCATCTGAAAGAGCGTGAGAGCTCGATGGGCGTCATCGCGAAGATTGAGGCGGCCGAAGCCATCCGGCAGATCGACGAGATCATCGAACACAGCGATGCGATCATGGTGGCCCGGGGCGATTTGGGGGTGGAGATGGATGCCGCTCAGGTGCCGCTGATTCAGAAGGACATTGTCCTTCGCTGCCAACGGCGGAGCGTGCCGGTCATTATCGCCACGCAAATGCTGCAGAGCATGGTGGATTCACCGGTGCCGACGCGAGCGGAAGTCAGCGACGTGGCCAACGCCATCCTAGACGGCACGGACGCGCTGATGCTTTCCGCCGAGACGTCGGTCGGTGAATACCCGGTCGAGGCGGTGGCGATGATGAATCGAATTGCCGCGGAGACGGAGGAGTTTCTGTCTCGAACCGGACCCAAGCTGGAGCACCATCCGCCCGCGGCGTCGCTTCGCGTGACCTCGGCCGTGGTGCAGGGTGCGCAGATTCTGGCGAGGGAGCTCGCCGCTCGACTGGTCGGTGTCTGGACGGAAAGCGGGTTCACCGCTCGTCTGATCAGCAAGCGACGGCTGACGCAGAGTGTGGTCGGCCTGAGTCCGGACGAACGCGTCTGCCGGCGGATGGCCCTCTTCTACGGCGTCATTCCGGTGCAAGCGACTCGTCCCGATGACGACAACGCAATGCTGGCTCAACTCGATCGGGCGTTTGTGGAGCGAGGCCTTGCGGAACGGAGCGATTTGGTAGTCGTCTTGGCGGGGACCCGGCTTCATAAGCCCGGCGCGACGAACGCGCTTCTGATCCATTTGGTGGGAATGACGCCTCTGGCCAAGTGACTTCGGCCCTGGAGGGGATCGCTCAAGAAGACGTCGGGCGCGCGACGTCATTCCGCGAGAGGCGGAGATCAACGAGCCATCTCGGCCGCGATTCGTCGAGCCAGTGCGGCCCTTCGCGAATCATACTCGATCAGGGGGGGCGGGTCCTCATCGTCGCCTTCCGCATCGGTCGGCGGGACGGTCATTGCCGGGATCGGCTCCCGACGGAATCTGACAGGCGGTATTCTGTGGGCGGACGATTCTCGGGCTTCCGCGGGCGGTTGGGGTATGGGTGCCGCCGCGTCGGAGGGCGAAGCAGGTTCCGTCGGTACGGCGCGCGGCGTTTCATGTGCCGAGACCATCGTGCAACCCACCGCGCCGAGGCCCATCAGAATCTGACCCAGCGTTCGTATCTGGTCTTGACCGGTTTGAAGCAGCCGGTTCATGGCGGTCATCTGGGCGTCCAACTTGTTGGACAGCATCTGCGACTCCACCACGGCGGCGTGGAGCTGCTCCTTCATGCTCGTCGTCCGAGCACTCATCTTGTCCGACAAGTCGCGGGATTCCGCCTGCACGGATTTCAGGTGTTCCTTCATTCCGGAAACATAGCCGTCCATCTTGTTCAGGAGGGTTCGTGAATCGAGGCAAGCCGTCTGAAGTTGCCCGATCAGTTCCGGTACGTTTCGGCTCAATTCCTCGGCTCGATCCATCTGCTCCCGCAGGGTTCGACTGTGCGTATCGGCGTTCTTGTGGGCCATGTTCAGCAAGGAGATGGTCTGGGCGGCTTGCTGCACCGCCGTCGCCAGATCCCGCGCCCGTTCGTTCTCCTGGGCCAACCGATCGGAGCATTCGTTCGCCTGGCAGGCCTTTTCGTTGAGGTTGGCCACGATCTTCCGCAACAGTTCGCAGAGGTCGCGCAGTTCGGAGGCCTTCTCATTGGCCAGATGGATGGCGCCCTCGGCATCGTGAGTGACCTTATTCAGAGCCTGCTCGGTTCGCGCGATTCGCTGATCGATCTCACGAAGCGAGTAATGCGCCCGGATCAGGCCGCCGCGTCCGCCGACCAGGTCCTCGAGTTGTTCGATCCGTCGGTTCAGATCGGACCGGTCCGAGTCTCGGTGAGTCCTTCGGCGACGGCGGGGCCTTTGGAAGGCGGAGCAGGGTTCCTTGACGGCATCGTCATCCGTCGGATCGGTTGTGGACCGAAGCGCGTCGGGGCCCATCGTCCGGACGACTTCCTCGACGACGGACTCGTCGATTGTTGGTGCGGACTTCGCGTAGGCGGTGAGTAGTGCCTGGTCGCAGAGTTGGTTGATCAGTCGAGGCAGTCCGCCCGAACACTCGTGAACGCGTCGGATTGCCTCCGGTGTGAATATCGTCTTGTTGGCGGCTCCCGCCACGGCCAATCGATGAATGATGTACCCCTCCGTCTCTTCCGCCGAGAGGTTTCCAAGATGGAGCGATCGCACGAGTCGTTGCTGAAGCTGCCTCATTTCGGATCGATGGAATCGGTCCAAGAGCTCGGGCTGTCCGAGGATCAGAACCTGGAGGAGTTTGGCGTCGTCGGCTTCGAGATTGCCGAGCATGCGGACTTCTTCGAAGCTTTCGGCCGGCAGGTTTTGCGCTTCGTCCAGAATGACCACCACGAGGCGGTCCTTCGCATACTGGTCGAGGAGGTACTCCTCCAGGGCGTGTCTCAATTGCGTCTTGCCGTCGTCGGGGCCGACGGGAATCTCCAGATCGTCACAGATCGTTGCGAGGAGCTCCTGCGGAGTCAGGCATGAATTGGATATCGTTGCGGTTCGTGCACGGCTGCCGAGTTGCTGCTGCAAGAGTCGACCGAGGAGCGTCTTGCCGCTACCGACCTCGCCGGTCACGAGGACGAATCCCTTCCGTTGTTCCACGGTGTATCGAAGCGAGGCCAGGGACTCCTCGTGCTGCGGGGTGTTGTAGAAGAACTTGGGATCCGGGGTGTTGTTGAACGGGGTCAACGAGAGTCCGAAAAACTTGCGGTACATGATGGCACCCCTTGCAGACCAACGGTTCATTCCCGCTGAGAATATCGGTCGTTGAGACAGCGCGCTTGACACTCAAGGGGAGCGGGGGGGCGATAATTCCGCTTCGCGTCGCAGGTCACAAGCGAACGACATGGTTATCGGACGTTGCCCGAGGAGGGTCCTCCGACTGTCGCCGTTCCCGCGTCGATCGTCCGCCGGCGGCGAGAGGTTTTCGGACCCTGGACGGCGTCTCGGCGACGGCCGGGAAATAACTAAATCGCTTTGCGGACCATCCGATAATTTGCCACGGACGAGAGCATCCGACCGTACGACTGTCTCCGCGCAGGGGGTGAAAGGCGGTTTGATCTGCATCGGCCGGCGTTTTGCCGACGGAGGTGTATGCACGATGGACAGGAGACTGCGACAAGGCAAACCGGTCCTCCGGTCTTGGGCGACTGTCGTCCGGCGAACGCGCGGCGCGGCGCGCCTGGCGACGTTCGCGGTGCTGGGCATGGTTGCGACCGGTTGTGACACACGTTCCGAAGACATCAAGGTCTTCTTGCGCTCGGATGAGCACAAGGTCTCGGCGACCGAGTATCGTGTGACCCCGCCCGACGTGGTGATGATCAGCGCGCCGGGCCTTCCTGAAGTGGATGGCGATGCGCAGACGGTTCGTGTCGACGGGATGATTTCTCTTCGCCTGTTGGGTGAAGTGCGCGTGGTGGGCCTGACGCCGGCCGAGATCAGCGCGAAACTCGAGGAGATGTTGAAGCGGTACTATCACGATCCGAAGGTTCACGTGAGGGTCGGAGGATACAACAGCAAGAGGTACTACGTGCTCGGCGAGGTCAACGGCGCGGGTCCGCATCCCTACACAGGCCGAGACACGCTGATGGATGCGTTGGCCCGATCGCAACCGAACAACATGGCCTGGCGAAATCAAATCAAGGTTATTCGACCCAGTCCCGACAAGACCCAACAGCACACGATCACCGTCGACCTCGACAAGATGGTTCAGAGCGGAGACATGCGGATGAACGTCCTCCTGCAAGAGGGGGACATCGTCTATGTGCCGCCGACACCGCTCGCCTGGTTGGGGATGCGCATTCGCGAGGTCGTGTGGCCGATGGAGGAGGCGGCGCAGGCCTACAGCATTCCCATGAGTTTCATGACGACGACCGACTACTACCGGAACCACCACAGCATCGATCACGACGAGCGGGCCAATGACGGCGAATCCTATCGGATATGGCGGCCGTTGACGGGTCGTTAGAAGAAGGGATGGGAGCCTTGCCGCCCGGAGGGGCGGCCCCGTGAAAAACGGAGTATTACGGCGATGGCTCAAAACCTGGAAGATTCGAAGGACATTCGGCACACGTTGAGCACGGTCATCGAGGTGGTTCGCCGCCGTCGGTGGGCCTTGATCATACCCGGCTGCCTCGCAGCGTTTTGTGCCCTGCTCGTCACGTTCACGTATCCGCGGATCTTCGTCGCCAAGACCATGTTCGAACGTCGCGACAGCATCGTGATCGCCAACTTGATTTCCGTCTACCAGCGAAACCCGATTTCCTTCGCGAACGTCCGGAAGTCCATCTATGTGGACATCAAGGGCTACAAGGCGGTCGAACGTGCCGTGGAACAGCTCGGTTTAGACAAGGGTCTGCCTCGCGACGCCAACGGCGACCTGACGTCGGAAGGGCGGCAGGCCAAGCAGGCGATGATCAACCAGATTGCGTCCGACTGCGAAATCTACCTCAGTGACTCGACCGACACGATGGACCTCATTCGAATGTCGCTTTCCAGCAAGGACCCCGCAGCGGCTCGTGCCATACTGACGGCTCTTCGCGACAACTACATTCAGAGCATCCAGGAACGAATCACGCAGATGTTGGAGAACGCCCAGGCGTACTTCAAGAAGGAAGCCGATCAATTGCGGGAGATTGTGTCCCAGCACGAAGCGGACATGGTCAAGTTTCGCTCGCAGTTCTCGGGCGCCGATCCGGCCGACCCGGAGTCAATCGTTCACCGCCTGACGGCCCTGACCGTTCAACGGGAGGATCTCAAGCGACGGGCCCAGGAACTCGAGATGGAAATCCGTCTGAATGAGGACTATCTCGGCAAGAACACGCCGACGACGTCGAAGCCCGCGTCGAGCCAGCCTCGCGTGGCGACGGTTCGAGTTGAGCCTCCTCCGACTCGGCCGAACCCGGCCAGGGCCGAGGTGCAGCGCAGGATCGACGCGCTGGTGGCGCTGATTGCGGAGAGGAAGATGGCGATGACGGAGGAACATCCCGAGGTTCGGCGACTGCGGATGAAGCTTGCCCAGGCGGAGCATGAACTGTCGCGGACGCCCCCGCTCATTCCGGTGGATGTCGCGCCGACCGTGGCGGCGGCCGCGCCTTCCTCTCCCGATACGGAAGGCCAGGCACGACGGTTCGAGCAGTTGCGCTTGGAGGTGGCTCAGCGGAACCTCCAGCAACAGTTGGCCAAGACGCGGCACGATCTGGAGCTGGTTGAGCGGCAGATCGCTCGATACGAGGCGGAAAAGGGGGCGATCTTCGAGCGGCGCCAGGAATACCTGCGGCGCCAGGAGCAACTCAGCAGCGCGATGGCCAGTTTCAAGCAGGAAATGAAGCGTTACGACGGCGTCACCGAAATCCTCAAGGCCGAGCAGAACAAGCGCGGCGTGAGTTTCAAGGTCCTGGAGGAGACACAGGTTTCGCCCAAACCGGTATCGCCGACGATGAGTCGACTCACAACGATGAGCCTGGGATTCGGGTCGGCCGTCGGATTGGCCTGCGCGGTCTTGCTGGAGCTGCTCGACCGCACGTTCCGGGCGCCGAGTCAAATCAACTCGATCCTTCAGTTGCCGGTGCTGCAATGCATCGGGGAATTCGTCAGTCCCGGGATGAAACGACGTCGGTTGGCCAAACGGGTCGCCCTTCACCTGGTGGCGACGGTGCTGATTCTGCTTGTGTGCGCGACCTCCGGGCTCGTCTACCTCAGTCTGGAGAAACCGCATCTGTACGAGAGGCTGAAGATGAATCCGGAGGCCATGACGCTGCGAGTCATGGGCATCGCTCCTTAGACACGCGACCGAAACGTCGGAGAGGCTTTCATGGGCAGGATTGCAGACGCATTGAGAAGGGCGGAAGAGGAACGAACGCTATCCGCCTCGATATCGCGTCCGGGCGCCCGGGCGGTCGGCGGCGTCGCCGTGGCGGAGGGAGAGGCGTCCGAGATCGCCCGGCCGCCTCGTTTGGGGCTCCGCCCCGACACTCCACCGACCTCGGAGAGCCGCACCCGCACCGGTTTTTCTCCGGAGACCGCCGGGCGTGGGACCGACCCGGCGCTGGTGGCACTGCGGGGCTATGACTCGATGCTTGTGGAGCAGTACCGTGCCCTGCGGACGCGATTGCTGAGCCAGAGCGGACGGGCGCGGTCCCAGGTCATCGCCATCACGAGCACGCTTTCCGGTGAAGGAAAGACCGTCACCACCGCGAATCTGGGTTGCGTCATGGCGGAAGTCAAGCACCTGCGGATATTGCTGGCCGATGCCGATTTCAGAAAGACGCGATTGGGGGGCCTGTTCGGGCTGAAGTCAAGCCCCGGTTTGGTGGAGGTGCTTCAGGATCGCACCACGCTCGACGAATCGGTTCAGAAAACCCAAGTGCCCAACCTCGACCTCATGGCGGCGGGAAACACCCAGGGAGTGAATCCCGCGGAGTTGCTGAGTTCCAAGCGAGCGGCGGCCGTCTTCGACGAACTCAAGGATCGATACAACTACGTTTTGGTCGACACGCCGCCGTGTGGTGACGTGGCCGATGCGGGAATCGTGGGGCAAGTCGCCGACGGCGCACTCATGATTGTCCGGTTGGGAAAGACCCCACAACCCGCGGCCAAACGGATCGTCCAGATGCTGCGGGCGAGCAATGTGAGGCTGATCGGGTGCGTCTTGGTCGGTTCGGACGAGGAGCGTTCTCCCTACGGCTATGACGACTACGGATACGGGATACGCGAGAAGGGAACGTAGCCTCTCGGCAAACCCGCCCGTTCTGGCGGTCGGTGGGCCGAGCCGGCCCTTTCCTGTGCTGTCGTCTCGAGGGGACTTGCCCATTCGCTCAACGGATGATCGATGCGTCTCACGTTGACCATGCTTGATGCCCGTCCTTCCGGGGAGGCGACCGAGAGAACGCCGTCGAACGCCGTCTCGGCGTCGCGTCGCGCCGGTGCGATTGCGTGGAGTCGTCGGGACGCGTTGCTCCTGGGCGTTGCGGTGGCGGCGTCGCTCGCCGTACTGATCCCTCACTTGGCCGCTCCCGGGTTCTTCCACAACGACGAAGCCCAGCACGCCGTCAGTGGAGCCTTTTGCAGGGACGCCTTGGCGGACTTTGCGACGTTCGTCTGCGACCCGGTGGGGTATGCGGCCACGTGGTATGCGCACTTCCCCGGCATGGTCATCCCATTCTATTACCCCCCTTTGGTTCACGGCATTCTGGGTGTTGCGTTTCTGGTGGGGGGTGTCTCGCTTCTTGCGGCGAGGCTCGTCATCGTCGCCTTCGCAATCTGGGGTGTGGTCTTTCTTTTCCTCACCCTGCGTCTGCTGGTGGGGAGGACGGCGGCTCTGGCCGGACCGCTGCTCTTGGTGTCGATTCCCGAGGTGACGCTGTGGGGCCATAGCGTCATGCTCGAGGTCCCCATGACCGCCATGGTGATCACTGCCGCCTATTTCCTCGTCGCTTACGTCGAATGCGACCGACGACGTGCGGTATACGGTTGGGCCGTCTTCACTCTCATGGCGCTGATGACCAAGCAGCCTGCCTTGTTCTTCCTGCCGGTGTCGATGCTCTACGTCCTCTTGCGGGGTCGGTGGTCGCTTCTCCGTCGAAGGGAGTGCATGATTGCCGTGGGCGTGGTTGTGCTTGTCACCATTGCCTACGTTTTCTTCCAAGCCGGCTTCGCAAGGGTCTTCGTGGCCGTGTCGGTCAACAGTGCGTCCGTGGCTTCGCGACTGAGCTGGTCGCACTTCGCGTCGTATCCGTCGGTCTTCTGGCAGATGGCCCCGGCAACGACCCTTCTGGCAATTGTCGGCGCAGGGGTGGGATGGCGCCGAGGATACCGGGCGGCCGTGGTCCTTGGCATGGCGTGGTTGCTGGGGTTCTTGCTCTTCCAGACGGCCATCACCGGGCGCAGCGCCCGCTACGCGGTGCCGGCCATGCCGGCCCTGGCGATGCTCGGCGGCATGATCTGTGTGCTGCCGCATGCGACTCGGGGGCTGGGCGCGGCGGCCGTGTTGACGGCGATTGTATTGCAGGCGTCGGTGGGATGGTCCGACCGAAACGGCCCGGCCGCCGTTCAGGGGCAATTCGCCGAGGCGGCGGATGCGGTGTTTCGGCAACGGGCAGGCCGGGTGGTTCTGTACGAGGGTTACCACGACGGAGAGTTCATCTTCAACGCACGGCGCATCGCCGGCGACCGCAGGCCGTTCGTCCTTCGCAGCAGCAAAGTCATCTACAGTTGCGCGACCGACCCGGGCCTGCTGTTCTCGAACATTCGATCCACGGATCAGGAGATATACGACCTGCTCGACCGGACCGGCGTGACCCACGTCGTGGTCGAGGAGCCTCAGCGAATCCGGGCGCCGGGGACGTGCGCGATTCGTAGGATGGTCGCCTCCGATCGTTTCACGAAGGAGGCGGAGTATGAGATTGCCTGGCCCGGACGATGCCTGCGGCGAGGCCGTCTGGAGATCTACGCCTATCATCGGACCACACCGGCGGGTGACGGGCGGATCGTGTTGCCGCTGCCGGGCGTCGGTCGTGAGTTGCGTGTGTCGATCGGTGGACCGGAAAAAGCCGAACCGAGCTAGGGGTGAGGAAGAACGGCCGCCGATACCTCGCCGACCGGCGGAAGGAAACATCAAACATGTATCTCGGCAAGAAGATCGGGGTGGTCGTACCGGCTCACAATGAAGCGCGTCTCATTCGAAGGACCCTGACGACGATGCCGGAATTCGTCGATCGAATCATCGTCGTGGACGACGCCAGCACGGACCAGACGCCTCACATCGTGTGCGACCTGGCGGCCGATTTCGACGGTCGACTCGTCCTGATTCGGCACGAGGGCAACCGCGGCGTCGGCGCGGCGATCATCACCGGTTACAAGCGCGCCATGACCGAGGGCCTCGACGTTGTGGCGGTGATGGCCGGCGACGCACAGATGGATCCCGATGACCTGCCTCGGGTGATCTCACCCGTCTGCCAAGGGGTGGCTCACTACGTCAAAGGCAACCGGTTGTTCACGGGCGAGTCCTGGCGCATGATCCCCCGGGTTCGGTATCTCGGGAACGCGGTGCTGAGCCTGCTCACCAAAGTGGCCAGCGGTTACTGGCATGTTGCCGATTCGCAGACGGGCTACACGGCCATCGACCGCGAGAGTCTGATGCTTCTCGATCTCGATGCGATCTATCCGCGATACGGCTATCCGAACGACATGCTGGTTCAGTTGAACGTATTCGATCGTGTGGTCGCCGACGTTCCCGTGAGACCGGTGTATCGCATTGGGGAGACGTCCGGCATCCGGCTGCGCAAGGTGATTCCCAGGATTTCGTGGTTGCTGTTCAAACGATTCCTCTGGCGTCTGGGGGCAAAGTATGTGGTGCGCGACTTCCACCCGCTCGTCTTCTTCTATCTCTTCGGCGCGATGCTTTTCGCGGGCGGGTTGGGATTCGGCGCATGGCTTGTCTGGATGCGGCTGTTTGTCACCAAGGTGGCGCCGACCAGCGCGATTTTGTCGATGTTCCTGATGGTGACCGGCCTGCAACTGTTGCTCTTTGCCATGTGGTTCGACATGGAACGGAACCGGTCGTTGAAGGCCGAACTGTCGCCGGGGTCGATGCCGCCCAGACGATTCGCCGGCAAGTCGCGGAACGCCGCGGCGGCAACGCGCATTCCGGACGACCGGACGGAATCGATAACCTCCTTGTCAATGATGCACTGAGATTGCCATGCTCCGACGTCCGCTGGCGCTGACGATTGACCTTGATGAATGGTATCACTGTCGATGGGCGACCGGCTCCGGCGACGCGTTGTGGCCCAGCACGACGGCATTGTTCCGAGACGTGTACCGGAGCGACCGGCCGGTCGGCGAACTGATCGAGCCGACGGAGTGGCTGCTCGCCCGGCTGGCCGAACGTGGCGCGAAGGCGACGTTCTTCGTCCTCGGCGAAGTGGCGAGGTGGTATCCGGATCTCATTCGCCGGATCGCCGACGGGGGACATGAGATTGCCTGTCATGGAATGCACCATGTCAACATGACCTGGGAGACCGAATCCTACTTCGCCTCGCAGTTGGCCCAGGCGAAGTCGCTGCTGGAAGAGTTGACGGGGCGACCGGTGCGTGGCTTCCGCGCGCCGAACTTCGTCGTGGCGCCCTATCTGGGGCGTGTGCTCCGCAAGCTGGCTTTCAGCTACGATTCCAGCATCTGTCCCGCATGGTCGGTTCTGAGAACCGGCCGACGTTGTGCCCATGCTCCCCGAGAACCGTATGAGCCCGACATCGCGAATCTGTCGACGAGCGGGCGGTCCGGTTTGATCGAACTCCCGATTGCCATGCAGGCCGGCGTAGCCCTACCCGGCGGTACGGGCATCATGGCGCGGGTTGCCGGAACGTGGTGGGCGCGCACGGCGCTGAACTACCGTCTGAGCAGGGGTTCGGCGATGTTCTACTGTCATCCGTACGAGTTGACGCCTGCCGGCGAGTCGCGGTGGCCCGCGAAGCTGCCGCTGCGTGCACGGGTGTTCCTGCGCCGGACGGGCGACTATCTCCGTCGGTTTCTTCTCGAGTTGATGGACCGCCGAGACGTGACGCACGTGACGGCCGGTGAGCTGGCCGAGCTGGCTCGCAACGCGAATGCCGTGAGCCGGGCCCGCCGGGGGGAGCGGGGAGAAAGCGTGGATGTGAACGCTGGCCCCGCCGCACAATCCCTGTCCACGTGACAAATGTGAACCCAAAAGGCCCGGGTGAGGGCGTCGTCCGGGAATGCGCAGGTGGAAGATGAATCCCCCGCGGGACCGGGGGATCGGATCGATCTTGCCCTGCCTGCCCTTCCTTATGCAGACACGGACGTGGGTTAGGGGCGTCTCCTCACGATTGACCCCTGCCGGTCACGGGCGTAGGGTGTTAGGGATTGTACGGACGGTTGGATCGGCCGAGTCTTTCCGAGGGCGATCAAGGGACCGAATGGGAGCGGATGCCATCACATCGCCGCCGACCCGAGCAAAGGCCCTGTTCAATCATTGGGCCGGTCCACCCGTGCTCATCATTCTGATCGGGCTGGTCTGCCTGTCCCCTCTGTGGACAAGCCGTGGCGTCGTTTACTCCAAACACTCGGACATCATTGCCGAGCACCTCGGCGTCAAGGCCCTTGGTCAACGATCCGTGGATCTTCACGGTAGACTGCCGCTGTGGAATCCCCATATGAACTGCGGCGCGCCCGCTTTTGCCGCCCCCGAATCCATGTACGTCTTCCCGTTCGATCTGCTCTATCTGTTCCTTCCGCTCGATCGTGCGACGAATGGGGTCATCCTGCTGAACGTCGTGCTGGCGGGCCTGACCATGTATCTCTTCTGCCGCGGTTTTCTGAATCACCGTGCATCGGCCCTCTTCTGCGGAGTGGCCTACATGGTGAGTTATCGTTATCTGTCGATGATCCATGCGGGCTGGCTGCCAAAGATGAGCATGTACGCGCTGACACCGCTGCTGTTTTGGTCGTGCGACCGGGTGCTCCGACTTCCCGGTGTTCGCCGGTCGGCCGTATGGGCCGGCATCGTTGGGCTCTGCTTCATGCAGAGCGACATGCAGGGGTTGTACTACAGTGGCCTGGGGTGTCTGCTCTTCGCGGGCGTTCGACTGATTCGGCAGGAACGGGCGCTGCGGCTGCGTGGACTCGGTTGTCTGGCGGCGGGAGGCATCCTGGGTGTGATGTGTTCGGCGCCCGTCTTGTTTCCCCGGATCGAATTCGCGGCGCTCAGTTCGCGCGCGGAACCGACATACGAGTTTTTCGTGATGCAGCCGCCGGTATTGAAGGATACCAAGACGTTCCTCGACCCCCTCGATGAGGGCGGCGCCCGAGACGAGTTCTGGGAGAAGAACTTCTACTTTGGGCTGTGGTTGTATCCCCTTTGCATCGTGGGGGTCGTCGGTCGGCGGCGTTCGAGTGGATTCCTACTGGCCGCCATGCTGGGGGTGCTCCTCCTATGCTTCAATACGCCGGCGCTGAAGCTGCTGTACACCTGTCTGCCCGGCTTCGGGCTGTTTCGACAGTCGTCCAAGCTGCTCCTGCTCGGTCAGTTCATTCTTCTCCTGTTGGGCGGATTGGGAGCGGACGTGTTGCTTGCGGACCGAGAACGGCATCGAATCGTCTCGAGGCTCTTTCCCGTCCTCATGATCTGCGCGGCGGGCATCGCACTGTATCCAACGTCGAGTCTCGGTACGTACGCTCGTTGCGCCATGGTCCTGACGATTGGACTGGCCGGCGCGAGCGTCCTCTTGCCTCGGCTGGGTGCGGGAGTCCTGTCCGTGCTTCTGCTGGCTCTTCCCGGGGTCGATGCCGGCGTTCGCTTTGGGCGGAGGATTGAGACTCGGCCGCTGCAGGAGGCAATTCCACGACACGCCTTTCTTGAGGCTTTGAGGCGCGACGTTGTGCGAGGCAGGACTGCCGCCATCGGTCGGACGACGATTCCCTACGGCATGGCAGGTTGCTACGACGTGGAACTGGCCAATGGGTTCACCGCCTTGAATCTGAAACACTACCTGGAGTACTTCGCCGTCCTTCAATACGGCGATCCCAACCGGGGCCCGAAAGGCCCGTGGATATGGACGGACCTGAACGCGATGACCAAGCCGCAGATGCTTCAGGCAATGGATGTGGAATACCTGGTGGCCAACCAGCCATATGACTTTGATCCGATCGGATACGAGAAGACGGCGGCGTTTGAGAATGTCCCCGTGTTCTCGCTCTATCGCGGGATCGTCCACGTTCCTGTTCATGTCTACCGCCGGCGCGATCGGCTGGGAGCGGCCTTCTTCGCCACATCAGTGAGAGCCGTGTCCGATGAGGCGGCCTCGCTCCACGCGGTTGCCTCGGCTGAGTCACCACGCGATGCCTATGTCCTCGGTCTGGATGTCGATCCCAATGGGATTGGCGGCACGGGCGGGGCGGCCAGAATGGTTCGACAGGGCATAGACGAATACGAGTATCAGGTCGACAGTCGCGGCCGAAACCTGCTCATCCTCAGCCAGGTCTGGTATCCGGGATGGCGGGCCGTCCTGGAAGGCCGGCCGGTCAGGCTCTATCGCACGAACCACGCTTGGATGGCGTGCATCGTGCCGCCGGGTTCGCACCGCTTGCGACTCGAGATGACCTGTCCCCGTTTCTGGCAGGGTTTGGCTGCAACCGGAGCAGCCGGAGTGGCGATGGCCGCCTGGTTCATGGTGGAAAGAAGGCGGTGGACACCCCGCGCCAAGCCCACGTAACGGCACGTCGATGCGTCCGCGGTGTGTGGTTCGTCCCCTGAACGCCTACGATCGCAACCGCCTACGCAAAATCCTTGCGGCGGGCGAGTTCGTCCGGCCGCTGATCGATTCGACTCACCTGTGTGGGTGAAAGGAATCGCGGGCCTCCGGCAGCCAAGCTCGCCACGAGAATGCGGCACGTCTTTACCAACATGCAGGTGCCGTTCAAGACCTCCTGGACGGTGTTGCCGAGGACGATCACGCCGTGGTTCTCCATCAGCACGACCTTGGGGACTCGCCGATGCTCCGCCTGGAAATCCTGGATGGTTCGGCGAACGGCATGCGCCAGCGGTAGGCCCGGGTCGGTGTAGGGGACGTACGCGAGCGCCGGTCCAAGGACGACGATCTGATCCGGAAAGAGGCTACCGGCAAAGACCTCGCGGCTCTGGCGACCGCTCAACAGACCGACGGCCACGGTCGGATGGGTGTGCCCCACGAAACGGACGCCATCGAGTTGGAGACACATCGCGTGTAGGAAGGTTTCGATGGAGGGAGCTCGATTGCCGGAATCCGTGGATGACTTCAGGACCTGCTTGACGGCCTCATCATTCATCTGCTGCCGATCGAGTGCGGCCAGGATCGGCGCGAACCGTACCTTCACGAAGCTCGCTCGACCGGCGGTCGCCAGTTGCGTCCCGGAGGCCTTGACCCAGAACGCCTCGTCGTCGGCGCGCGCCGAGGTATTGCCCTCTCCCAAGACGGCGTAGTCGTTGGCGGGCCGGCCCAGTTCGACGGACAGGGCGATCAGTTCATCCAGGACATCAGCCATTGAGTTGCTCCTTGATCCGGTCGTACAGCTCGGGCGCTCCGGCCAGGAATCGTGCGGCCACCTGCCGCAGGCTTTGCCGATCTCGCCCTTCGAAACGTAGCGTGATGAGGGGTTCGGTAATCGACATCCGCGCCAGTGCCCAGCCGTCGGGGTACTGCGCCCGCACGCCGTCGAGTCGCGTAACGTCGCCTGTGCAACTGTTGGCGATGTGGGAGAGGATATCACCTGCTCCAGCGGGGACGGGAATCCTCAGGTCCGGCGTAATGGCCGGCCACCTGATAGGGCGGATCAGGTCGGCCAGTGTCGAGTCCGACGTGGCTATCATGTGTGCCGCGACCAGTGAAACGAAGAGTGCGTCGTCACCCCCGCCGAGGGCCTTGAAGAAGTAGTGGCCGCTCACCTCGACGCCGAGGTCGGCCTGGGTTTCGATCATGGCCGTCTTGATGAATCCGTGTCCACTCGGCTGCATGGCGCACGTTCCGCCGGCATTCACCACGTCAGATGCGAGGATCGACGCGCATTTCAGATCGTACACGACCTTGGGCTGCGGGAGGCATCGCCGAACAAACAATGCGCCCATTTGTTCAGGCCGAACGATAGCGCCCTCGTTGTCGACGAAGGCGGCGCGGTCGCCGTCGCCGTCCAGGGCGATGCCCAAGTCGGCATGGTCGGCCAACACGCGTTCCGACAACACGGCCAGGTTCGAGTCCACGGCCGGATTGGGGTCGCGTTTCGCGAAATCGGGATCGAACTTGCAGGACAGGGGAATCACGTTGCATCCGGCGGCGGTGAGCACTGCAGGGGCAATCTCGGAAAAGGCGCCGCCCATGGCATCGACGACGAGGGTCAGTTTCCCCTGCAAGAGGGTCTCAGGCTTGCTCCCGGCGGTAGCAGCGGCCTTGTGAAGGACATGACTCTTGTACTCCGTCGTCACATCCACCGAGTGAACATGTGCGCAACGGACTGTTGATTGAGACGAGGCCATGCGCGATTCGAGTTCCTGTACGAGTGAGGGAATCGCCGGGCGGCCGGCGACCATGAACTTCAGGCCGTTGTAACGCCCGGAGTTGTGCGATGCGGTGACGATGGCCACATTCGGACAGCCGAGGTGCGTCGCGGCGAAATACACGAGCGGTGTCGGTGTCTGGCCGACGTCGTAGACGTCCACGCCGGCCTTGAGCAGGCCGGCGAGCACCGCGTGTTTCAATGCAGAGGTGCTGCGGCGGTAGTCGCCGCCCAGGCAGACCCGCTGTTGCCCGCGATCCCGGACCATTTGCCCCAGCGCCTGGCCGAGTCGGCAGGCAACGTCCTCGTTAAGACCCTCGCCGACAACGCCGCGAATATCACACGCCTTGAATATGCTCACAGATAACCCCGCCGCTTGAGTTCGCCGCGGAATCGTTCCATGCCGTCGTCGTAGGCGTGGACCAGGCGCTCATCCGGTTCCACCCGACGGCTCACGCGGACCAGCCTTCGGATGGCCTCCCGGCAGTCGCCGATATGTGCGGTGGCCGCGAGGATTGCCGCGCCGATCGCGCAATCGGGATGTTCCGGAACGACGTATTCGCGTCGATTAACGGACGCGCGGATACGCAACCAGGTTTGGCCGGCGACGGCGCCGCCGGTGGCGTAAATCGTATTGGCGATCGGAAACCCCAATGCGGCGAACCGCTCGATTCCGAGTCGTTCCAGATAGGCGACTGCCTCCATGCCCGCTGCGAATCGCTCCGGGTCGCACTCAATCCGGTCAAGTCCGAACCCCCTGGCCTGTGGGCAGGCGAAGGGAAATCTCTCGCCCTCCTTGGTCAATGGATACACGGCGTGCTTCGTAGGCAAGAGGGCGGCCGCCTCGCGTCCGAGGGCATCGAGGTCCGTCTGCTGGGCGAATTGGGCAGTGATCCATTCGGCGCCGGTACTGGAGGCGGAACCGGGCAGATAGCCGCCCGCCGGGTGGCGGTGGTTGTAGATCGCCCCAGCCGGATCGATCACGGGCTTGTCGGCCACCGCCTTGAACACCAAGGTTGTCCCAAGGGTCACATTTAGCTCGCCCGTGCGGCTTGCCCCCGAGGCCAGGCAACCGGCCGTCCCGTCCGTGCAGCCGGCGACGACCGGAACGCCAGCGGGCAGGCCCGTGGTGGACGACGCCTCGGGTATGACTTTGCCGATGGCGACTCCCGGCAGAACGATTCGAGGCAGTCGTGCCAGTGGAATGCCCAGGCTATGTTCGATTTCCGGCGGCCAGCTCAACTGTCCGATGTCGGCGCCGGTTTTGAGCGCCGTGGAGACATCGGTGATGTTGTAGTGGCCGGAGAGCATGCCGACGATCCAGTCGGTCTGATGGACGATCCGGCGGCACTTGGCGAAGATTTCCGGCTGCTTCTGGGCCAGGTGCAGGATCTTGGGTAGCGCGAACGAGGCGGCCATCTCGATTCCGTAGGTGCCGAGCGTCGGTCGAAGGGCATCCGCGCATCGGCGCGTCTGCTCGGACGCACGGAGGTCGTTGTACATGATGCCGGGCGTGAGCGGGCGGTTGGCGTCGTCCACCAATAGGAATGTCCCAGACGTCGCATCCACGGCGATGCCGACGAGCTCGTGATCACCTGTCAGGGCCGCCGTCGTTTGCCGCAGGGCGGCCTGTGCGGCGACGGTCCAGGCATTGGGGTCCTGTTCGACGCAAGGTCCGGAGGTGCGCAAGGCGGTGACCGGCAGATCGGTCCGGCCGGTAGCGACCACGTGGCCAGTAAGGTCGACGGCCATCGCGCGTGCGCCGCCTGTGCCCATATCAAGGCCGATCACAATGGGTTGCCTATTACTCATCATTCCTCGCATTTAGGGAGCCTACTCTACTCTGCTCTGTAGCCATTGGCCACTACAGAAGGCTATCTGCATGCCCACGCAAGCGTGGGACGTGCCACCCGTCGGCACTGGCAGGCAAGCCGCCAGTGGCACACGGTGTGGGTCACCTCTATAAGGTTAGATTTGACAATTGGATACATCGGGGCATGTGCAAGCTTTCACCACGACTTATAGCTTAACCCGACCCTTCGTCAGACCGATAAAACTTGGGCGATTGCGAGGATTCCGCGCGGAGTGCGCTGACCTGGCTGGAGCCGTCTGGGCAACGTGGGACCGGGAGCTTGCGCTCCTCGGCTCTGTTCGGATAGCGGATGGGGGCGAGGACAGTCCGGTTGGGAGTGGGACCGGGAGCTTGCGCTCCTCGGCTCTGTTCGGATAGCGGATGGGGGCGAGGACAGTCCGGTTGGGAGTGGGACCGGGAGCTTGCGCTCCTCGGCTCTGTTTGGACGGCGGAAGGGGCTGCAGACGGTCCGGCTTCGCGGCGCTACGCCGTGACAGGCCCGGCTCGGAACGACAACCGGACCGACACGGTCCGGCTCTGAATAGGTGTTGGTGCAAAGGAGCTGCTGCATGTGGCAAGGTCATCGAGTGTCGGTCATCCTGCCCACGTACAACGAACGCGATTCCATCCGTGACGTGATCGAACGATTCGAGCGGACCGGCTACGCCGACGAGATCATTGTCGTGAACAACAACGCCGCGGCGGGCACGGCCGAAGAGGTCGACAAGACGTCGGCGATCCAAGTCTTCGAAGAGCGGCAGGGCTACGGGGCGGCGATTCAGCGGGGCTTTCGCGAGGCGACCGGCGACTATATCTTCGTTTGCGAGCCGGACGGCACGTTTGAACCGGCGGACATCATCAAGTTTCTTGCCTACCTGAATGACTTCGACATGGTCATCGGCACCCGGACGAGCCGCGAGTTCATCTGGGAAGGGGCCAACATGGGCTTCATGCTCAAGTGGGGCAACTGGGCCGTGGCCAAGATGCTCGAATTCCTGTTCAACACGACGCTCCTGACGGACGTCGGGTGCACGTACCGGGCGATCCGGCGGTCGGCACTGATGCGGATTTGGAACCGGTTCGAGGTGCTCGGATCGCACTTCGGCCCGGAGATGATGCTGCACGTGATTCTCAACGGCATCCGGTTTACCGAGATTCCGGTGAACTACAAGAAGCGGGTCGGGGTCTCATCGGTTACGGGGAGCAAGGTCAAGGCCTTCGTGCTGGGCATGACCATGATCGGAATGATCCTGAAGTATCGGTGGATCAGCATGACCGGCAGATACTGGCGCCGGCCGGAGAGCCGGCCCGAGCCGCAGGCGATTCCGCAGCCCGCCCTGTCTCGGGCTTCGTAGCCACGGCCGGCAGGCCCCCAAGGACGTGGGAACGCGTCGCACGGATCGCGATGCCAACGGCAGACGGACATGAAAGACCTCTTCGAGCAACGATTCGGCAGCCGCGGGAGCTTTCGTACCACACTTCGGCGCGAGGTGGCGGCACTTCATCGACCGACGTTGCCGCGGTTGGTCGAAGCGAAGGTCGAGGCGGAACAGTCAATCCCGGCGATGCGAATCCTCTCGATCGTTGCCGTCCTCGGCCTCTGGCTGCTGCTGAACGTGCGGCTCGGCTATCGACTGGAGGACTCGGTCCTCTATCTGACGATGGCCAAGCAGCAACTCGACCCCTCGTTGTATCCGAACAACCCCCTCGTGGATCATCTGCGGCGGATGCCGTACCCGCTCTACCGAGCGATGACGCTGATTCTGGACGGTCCGCTGGGACTGTGGGGGCACGTTGTGGCGGCGGTTGCGATGCGGCTGGCATTTGTGGCGGCATTGTGGCTGTTGATGAAAGAGCTGACCGAGTTGCGGTGGGCGGCGTTTCTGGGCTGCCTCGCGGTGATCTTGCAACCGCTTTACTACGGGACCCTTGCGTGGACCGAATTGATCAGCCCGGAATTCGTCCAGGGGGATCTTGGGAAGATCGTCCTCATGGGTGCCGTGGTGGCGTGGCTACGCGGCCGACCAATCCTGACGGCAACGATCCTTGGGCTTGGGTTTACCATTCATCCTATCTACAGCGTGGCGACGGCGGTCATGCTCTGGCCGGACGCGATATGGCGGGCGCGGCGTTTGGGAATGCGGCAGATCCTCGCGGCTTTGGCTACGGGAGCCGTCCTGGCTGCCCCGACGGTTGTGAGCATTATCCGGTCGCTTCCGTCATCCGGCGGGGCGACAGAAGCCGATCAGATTCAGCTCATCCGGTTCTTCAATTACTTCCACGTGTACCCCAGCCTGTTCCATCGGTGGGAGTATGTGGGCTTCATCGGGGCGGCGACGGCCGGCGTGGTGGCCTATGCGATCATCGCACCCCAGTTGGCCGATCGGGCGGGGATGCTCTTGCGATTCGCCATGGGCATCGGGCTGTGGTGCGCGGTGGGGACCCTCTTCGTCGAGTGGATGCCGCGCGTGGCCGTCATGCAGATGATGCCGTTTCGCGTGACGCTGGCCGTCCGGTTGCTTGCGACCGGCATGGTGGTCTTTGCCTCGATTGAGATGATCCGGCGACGCGCCTGGGTGCCTGTCGGGCTGGCGGTCGCATGGCTTACGATGCTCATGCTGGCGGTGAAGTTCGTTCCATGGATCACGCTAGTCGTGGCCCTGTGGCTGCTGGGCACGCGCCGAGGCGTCCGCTCCATGGGTGCCGCGATCCTTGCCGCCGTGAGTTGCGGTCTGATGGTGTGGATTGATCCGGATCAACTTCCGTGGCGAGGGGGGTTCCCCTGGACGGCCATCGGCGTGGTGGCGGCAGGCTTCGGCCTGTTGCTTCTGGAACCCCGCATCACGCGGTGGCTGGCCGCGAGCGAGCTCTCGAGGCAAGACGGGGCTCGTGCGGGACGTCTGCCCACGCGAGAGGCAAGCCTCGTGGGGCTTCCTTTGAAGATCGATGGGCGATTGATTTCGGGGGGCCTTATCAGCCGGTTATGTTGGGTCACTCTCATAATCCTTGCCGGGATGGTGCGTTTCGGTCGGCAGTCCAACGGCGTGTGGGGTGCGCAGTTAACGTCCAGGCCATGGTTGTCACCGGGAGGGTATGACACCGGTCAGGACGCGTGGCAGGGGGTGATGCGTTGGGCCCGAACGTACACGGCCGGCGGGGCAACTTTCATCACGCCGCCCGACCTGCTGGGATGGACGTGGTACAGCGAGCGGAACACGTTGGCGACGTATCAGCTCGGGATGCAGAGTGTGTGGGACCGACGCTACGGTCCCACGATGAAGGCGCGACTGGCGGATATCGGCTGCGTTCGGCCGTGGGCGCCGGGTTCGAACTACCACGCCTTCGACGAACGTCGACTATTGGACGTGGTTCGGCGATATCACGTCGACTACATCGTGTGGAAGAAGTCCGAGCGAAATCGCATGGACTGGCCGACGGTCTACGAGAATCGCGACTACCTTGTCTACGACGTGCGACGTGCGAGGGACACGGCACGGTGGGGCGATGTTCGCAAGACGAGGGATCATGAGCTGCCGGCCTGCCCGGAGACGGTAGCCGGCGCGAAGGCCATTGCGGTCGCACGAGCCGGCCGAGACGCTCGCGGTCCGAGTCTTTTCGGTTCGAGAGGATAGAGGACTATGTCGGGATCCCTGGTGGTTGTGGACGGCGTGTGGAAGCGCTTTCGACTGGGCGAGAGCGGTGGGAGCCTTCGCGAGGTCCTTCCGCGGTTCTTCGATTTGTTGCGGGGCCGCCGTCGGTCCGAGCGTGAGGCGTTCTGGGCGTTGCGGGACGTGAGCGTTCGGGCCCAGCCGGGCGAGGTGTTGGGCATCATCGGTCCGAACGGCGCCGGCAAGAGCACGCTTCTGAAACTTCTGTGCGGGATTCTGAAGCCCGACCGCGGGTCCATTCGCACGAAGGGGCGAATGTCGGCCCTGATCGAGGTGGGGGCGGGGTTTCACCCGGATCTTACGGGGCGCGAAAACATCTATCTGAACGGAAGCATCCTGGGCATGTCGCGGGCGGAGATCTCGAGCAAGCTCGATTCGATCATCGACTTTGCCGGCCTGGGGGATTTCATCGATACACCGATCAAGCGGTACAGTTCGGGCATGGTCGCGCGGCTCGGGTTTTCCGTGGCCGCGCAACTCGAGCCGGACGTCCTTCTGGTGGACGAAGTCCTCAGCGTGGGCGACTTCAGTTTCCAGATCAAGTGTTTCCGGCGCATGAACGAGATTCGGCGGCGCGGGACGACGGTGGTCTTCGTCAGCCACAACATGCAGGCCGTCTCGACCCTTTGCGATCGATGCGCGGTGCTCAAGCGCGGCGAGGTTTTCTTCGAGGGCACAGCCGAGGAGGCCACCCGGCGATACCTTGACGCCATGGGCGAGCACCTCTGCCACGATGCCGAAGAGGGTCGTGGCGAGTTGCTGACCATCGAATCCGCCGAGTTGCTCGACGCGGACGGGCGACCCACTCATATCGTGCAGGCCGGCGAGCGATGCACCGTTCGCTTGCGGTTCCACTGCAACCACGACATGCCGGACGCCGGCTTGTCGCTCCGCGTGATTCATGACCATCGCACGGCGATCTTCGACCAGACGACCGCCGTGGAGGGTCATTTCTACGATTTGCGTCAGGGACGGATCTACGAAGCCGCCTTTGGCTTGACCGCGAATCTTGCCCCCGGGCCGTACGGCGTCGGTCTTAACTTCTTCAATCGCCACAGCATGGACTTCTACTTCTGGGCCGACAACGTGCTTCAGTTCTCGGTGCCCGGCAAGCGGTTGACCGACAACCTGGTTCACATGGACTGGAGTTACCGGATCGACCCGGCGGACGAGCCGGTCCTAACGGGAGGGACGGCATGAGTGCAGAGTGCCGGACATGCGGAGATCTGATTTCCGTCGTCATGCCGTGCTACAACGCAGCGCCGTACGTGCGTGAGGCGATCAACGACGTCCTGGGGCAGACGTATCGTCGCGTCCGGTTGATTGTGGTGGATGACGGGTCGACGGACAATTCGGCTGATATCGTATCGGAGTTCGGCTCGCGGGTGACCTTAATCCGCCAGGCAAACGCGGGTTCGTCGGCCGCGAGAAACGCGGGATTGCGTTTGGCCGAGGGGGAGTATGTGGCGTTCTTGGACGCCGACGATCGTTGGGATCGGTGTTTTCTGGAGACGATGGCCGACGCGCTGGCCGATGGACAGGCGGATCTGGCCTATTGCGGGTGGGCGCGGTTCTGGGGCGATCTCAGCTCCGCCAAGCCCTTCATTCCGCGCGACCTTGAAGCAGGCGAACGGGGTAAGTTGGAGCGGATGCTGGAGGCATGTCCGTTTCCGATTCACGCCGTGCTGGTCCGTCGCGAACGGCTTGTTGAAGCAGGGGGGTTCGATCGGCGATTTCCTCCGGCGGAGGACTACGAGCTGTGGTTGCGCGTGGCGACCCGGTGCCGATTCAAGCTTGTTCCGCGGGTCATGGCCTACTATCGTCGCCATCCGGCGCAGCAGACGGCGAATCACTTCCATCTGACACTGATGCGGTGGCGGGCCTTGCGACATTTCATCACCGCGCACTGGGCCCACGTGCAGGATGTTGTCGGCGATCATGTCGGCGAGCAGATCGACGGCGTGTTCCGTCGGGAGGGATATGCGGCCTATTGGCGAGGCGACCTCGTCACCGCGAGACGGTGTTTCCGTCAGATGATGCGAATGGGACAGACGGGATGGCATGATCTCAAGGTCGTGTTGCCCAGTCTGTTGCCGTTGTCGCTGCATCGGGGGCTTCTGCGACTGAGGGACGGTGTTCGAGAGAGAGGGCCTGCGTCGACGGTGGGCCCAACGTCCGGAGGGTTACCGGTTGATCCGCGGCCGGTCTGATCGAGGCAAGGCTCTCTCGGCGGGCAGCGGCGGATGAGACCCGCCCAGCGAATCGCCGGCTAACGTTCCGGCCAGGACATCGAGAAATGGGCAGAATCACGATGGCTTCAGAGCTGATCGGCGCGGGCGGTGAGCCCGATCTGTCGGTTATTATCTGTACGCACAATCGGGCCGACAGCCTCGATCGGACGCTGCGAAGCATCGACAGGGCGGTCCGGCCACGAGGCTGTCGTTGGGAATTGCTCATCGTCGACAATCGCTCCGCTGATCGCACGCCGGCCGTTGCGTCGGCGTGGACGGAACGGCTGCCGTTGCAATACGTTTACGAGCCGGAACCCGGTTTGTCCGCGGCGAGAAACCGGGGGGTCGCTGAGGCACGCGGACGTTTGCTCGCCTTTACGGATGATGATGTCGAGGTGGATCCGGGATGGCTGACGAGCCTGGTGGCCGCCCGCGATCAATGGCCGAAAGCGGGCTATCTTGCCGGGAGGATTTTACCCGCCTATGAACCGCCACTCCCACGATGGTGGGACCATGCGTGTGAATCGCTGCTATCCGGCGTGGTCGTCCGGTTTTCGCCGGAGCGAAATGGCGGTCTGCTGTTGCCGAGCGATCCACGGCCGATGGGTGCGAACCTGGCCTTCGACGCGGCGGCGCTTCGGGCGGTCGGCGGATTTCGGAAAGATCTGGGTCGCCGCGGCGCATCGCTGGTTGGCGGCGAGGAAGTGGCGGTCATGGCGGCGCTCGAGCGTGCGGGGTTTGTTGGGGTCTATGTGCCGGAAGCGGTTGTGCACCATCACACGCCCACCGATCGACTGCGTCAGATGACGCTTCTGAGGTACTTCACGGCCGTCGGGATCGCGGCCGTTCGAATGGGCACCTTCTCCCCGGCCAACCGGCTGGGGCCACCCCGTTGGTGGCCGGCCAAGGTTATTGCGAGCGGTTTTGGCTTTGTGCGCGATCGTTCTACCCAGCCGGCCGCGCGGTGGCTTACCTCCATGCGCACATTTTGCTTCTACGTTGGGGCGGGGATCGAGTTGCTCAGGAAGGCTCCACACGACAGACCGGACACGTCGGCAGCATGGGCTGTCTGACAAAAGGACTCTTCGTTCCGACCGGCCCCCTTTGTCGGCGCGTTACTGTTCATAGAGGGCGGCGATCTGTTGTTCATACGCGGCAAACGCCTCCCGGCGGCGGATTTTCAGGGTCGGCGTCAACAGGCCACCCTCGACCGTGAAGGGCTCCGGCAACAGGATGAACTTGCGGAGCTGTTCCCAGGACGCCAGGTCTTTCAAAGCTTCGTCGATATAGTCCTGCATGATGCCGATCAGGATGGGATCTTTGACGGCCTCGGCGGGGGGTTTCTTCTCGAGCCCCATCTGACTGAACAATTTGTCCACCGCCAGCCATTCCGGAACGATGAGCGCGGATAGGAACTGCCTGCGATCGCCAAATACGGCCACCTGGTTGATCAGAGGAACCTGAGCCAAGGCCGACTCGACCAATTGGGGCGCGATCTTCTTCCCGGCGCTGTTGACGATGAGGTCTTTCTTTCGGTCGGTAATGACCAGAAACCCATCCTCATCCACATGTCCGATGTCACCCGTATGGAACCATCCGTCGATGATGACTTCGTCGGTCGCCTCCGGCATTCCCCAGTAACCCTTCATGATGTGGCGGCCTCGGATCAGGATCTCGCCGTCGTCGGCGATTTTCGTTTCGGTTTCGGGGATGCCCATGCCCACCGTGCCGGTTCGGTAGCGATCCGAAAGGTTGAAGTGAGAAATGGCCGTCGTCTCGGTGAGGCCGTATCCTTCAAGTATCAGAACGCCGGCCTGAAGGAACACGTCCGCAATCGTCGTCGGGAGCGGCGCGCCGCCGCTGATCAGGTACTGCAGCCGTTCTCCAAACAGGCTCTTCAACTTCCTTCGCTGTTCGTCCTGCGGCAGCATGCTGGTCAGCGCGAACATCTTCTCGAAGATTCTCGGTACGGCGGTCATCACGGTGGGTTGGATGTCCGCGATCCTCTGAATGAGGACCTCGTGCCCTTCGGCCATGCCGACCTTGCAGGCACCGACCATCATCGCCGTGAAATGATCGGCCATACGTCCGAAGCCGTGACTGAGCGGCAGCCAACTGAGCATGACCTCGTTCTCGCGCATTCCGATGAACGCGCGGATGCGGTCGCAGAGGAAGAGGATGTTGTCATGGGTCAGCATGACCCCTTTGGGGACCCCGGTGGTCCCGCTGGTGTAGATGATGGTGGCGAGATCTTGCCGGGCGACGTCCTGTTCGCGCCGGCGTTGCTCGGCGGCCACCGTGGGCGAAGACCGAAGTCCTTTTTGGACCACATCGGCGTACAGGAAGACCTCCTGCTTGCCCGGCCACCGGATCGGTTCAAAGGAGATGATTCGTTCAACACGATCCAGGTGATTGACCTGTGAGGCCAACTTCTGTGCTTGCTGTGCGTTTGAAACAAACACCGTCTTGGACTTTGAGTCGTTGATTTCGTGGCAGGCCTGTGCTCCGGTCAGAGGCGCATGGAGCGGCACCACGACGCCTCCGGCCGCCAAAACGGCAATGTCGGTCACGCGCCACTCGTAGCGGTTCTCGCTGAAGATGGCGGTGTGCTCTGCTCTCGCAACGCCGATCTCGACCAGGCCGCGAGCCAAGGCGGTCACATCGTTCAGAAAACGACCCCACGACACGTCCTGGTAGTTCGTTCCGTCGTGCACAACCCAGAGGCAGTCGGATTCTCGCCCGACGGCCTGCCGACGGACCATCGTCGGCAGATTGGGATCTTCATCGTTGAAGGGAAGAACCTGAATGACTCCCAGACGTTCTCGCGGCAGCGGTTGTGTTTCGCCCATGGCCACGGCCCTCCGTTCCTAAGCAGGAAAAGCGTTGACTCACCATGTCCGGACGCGTACTTCTGGGTCCGGCGGGAGAGGGATGGTTGCGGAATCCGTCCAAACAGGATGGCCTTGCAGCTATTCCACGTATAGTGCGTCGATCTCCGACTTGTAACGCTCCAATGCCTGTCGACGACGAATCTTCAGCGTCGGGGTCAGTAGACCATCCTCGATGGTGAAGGGTTCGGGCAACAGGATGAACTTGCGAACCTGTTCCCACGGGGCCAGGTCTTTCAACGCCTCGCCGATATACGCCTGGAAGACCTCGATCAACGTGGGGTCATGAACGGCCTCGGCTGGCGGCTTCTTCTCCAGCCCCATCTGACTGAACAGTTTGTCCACGGCCAACCACTCCGGGACGATCAAGGCAGAGAGGAACTGCCGATGATCGCCGATGACGATGACCTGGCTGATCAGGGGGACTTGCGCCAGTGTGGATTCGATCAATTGCGGCGCGATGTTTTTTCCGGCGCTGTTCACGATCAGGTCCTTCTTGCGGTCGGTGAGGACGACAAAGCCGTCGGGATCGATCTTTCCGATGTCGCCGGTGTGAAACCAGTCACCCTCCATAACCTCGGCTGTTGCCTCCGGCATTTTCCAGTAGCCCGTCATGAGATGCCGGCCGCGGATGAGGATCTCGCCGTCGTCGGCAATCTTGACGTCGACCTCGGGTGCGGGGGTTCCCACCGTGCCTGTCCGATAACGGTGTGGATGATTGAAGGTCGATATGGCCGCCGTTTCGGTCAGGCCAAACCCTTCCAAGATCAGGATTCCCGCGTTCAAGAATGCCTCGGCAATCACGCCGGGGAGCGGCGCGCCGCCGCTCATGAGATACCGTAGTCGTTCCCCGAACAGGCTTTTCAGCTTCTTTCCCTGTTCATCGGGAGGCAGCATGCTGGTGAGTGCAAAGAGCTTCTCGAAGATCCGCGGAACCGCCGTCATGATCGTCGGCTGAACCTGAGCGATCCGCTTGATCAAGACCTCGTGGCTCTCGGCCAGGGCGACCCGACATCCGGCCATCAGACACGTGAAGTGGTCGGCCATGCGCCCGAAACTGTGGCTGAGGGGCAGCCAACTCAGGAGGACCTCATCCTCGTGCATGCCGATCGTGGCCCTGACACGGTCGCATATGAACAGGATGCTGTCGTGCGTCAACATGGCGCCCTTGGGCACCCCTGTGGTTCCGCTCGTGTAGATGATGGTAGCCAAGTCGTGTCGCGTACGGGCCTTCTCCCGTCGAGTTTGCTCGTCGACAACCTTAGACGGCGCCTTTGCGCCGCGCCGGATAAGATCGGGGTACGGAATGACGGGCTGTCTTCCGGCCCACCTGACGGAATCGAAGGCGATAATGTGTTCGACCCCCTCGAGGCGATCGGCGACCGGGGCGAACTTGTCCGCCTGTTGATCGCCCGAAATGATCAGCACCTTCGATTCCGAGTCGACGACCTCGTGACGGGCCTGGGGACCGGTCAAGGCGGCGTGGAGCGGCACGGACACGCACCCGGCGAAGAGGATTGCCAGATCGGCCACGCGCCATTCATAACGATTTTCACTGCTCAGCGCAATTGTCTCGCCGGGGCGGATGCCCAGCTCGACCAATCCGCGGGCCATGTGGACGACATCCGCCAGATAACGTTCCCAACTGACTTCCTGGATTCCGCTGTCCGTCGGGAGGAGGAACAGGGTTCTCGGTCCGTATTGGGCCGTCTGGCGACGAAGCATGGTCGGCAGATTCGGGTCGTCGTCTCGAAACGGAAGGTACGATATGGTTCCGATACGCTCGCGCGGTATTGGCATAGTCTTGCCCATGTGGCTCGCACGCCGGTTGTGGAGATGAACCGTCCCCCGAGTCCTCACACAGGAATCGAGCAGTCGGTCTTGTCCCGACTCTGTTGACCCGTGCCGGCGAGACACTCAAGCAAAGCGTCGGCTCAGCAGGCTTCCACGATGGTCGTTTCGCCCATGCCGCCGCCGACGCACAGCGTCGCCAGCCCCAATTTCTTCTTTTCCTGTTCCATGCGGTGGATCAGCGTCACCATGATCCGGGCGCCGCTGCATCCGAGCGCATGTCCCAGGGCGATGGCCCCGCCGCGTGTATTCACCTTGTCGGGATCGAAACCGGTCAGACGAAGCACCGCTATGCTTTGGGCCGCGAAGGCCTCATTCAGCTCGATCGCGTCGATGTCGTCGAGGCTCAGGCCGGCACGCTCGAGCGCCTTGGGAGTCGAGCGGCTGGGTCCGATGCCCATCTCACACGGTTCGCAGCCGGCGACCGCCATCGACCGGATCTTCACCTTCGGCTTGAGGCCGAGTTGTTTGGCCCTTTCCTCGGACATCATCAGCAGGGCGGCCGCCCCGACGGTCAGCGGAGAGCTGTTGCCGGGGGTTACCACGCCGCCTTTGGGGTTGAATGCGGGCGGCAGCTTGGCCAAGGCCTCGAGGGTCGTATCGGGCCGAATCGTCTGGTCTACCGTGAACAGTTGTCGGCGGCCTTTGTCATCAAGTCCCCAGGTGGGCAGGACTTCGTCCTTGAACAAGCCCTTCTGTGTGGCCTCATGGGCCTTCATGTGCGACCGGTAAGCGAATTCGTCCTGCTCTTCGCGGGTGATGAAGTACTTCATGGCCACGTACTCGGCCGTGATGCCCATGGCCATCGCCGCACGGAAGTTCTTATAACCCATGCGAGGACTGGGGTTCACGTCCTTGTCCATCGGATAGTGGTGCATGTGCTCAACGCCGCCGACGATGTGCACATCCTCGCAGCCGGTCATGATCGCCCGGGCCGCGGAGTTGATGGCCAGCAGGCCCGACGCGCACAGTCGGTTCACCGTGGCGGCGGACGACTCCACCGGAATGCCCGCGATCAAAGCGGCCGTTCGGGCCACGTTGAAGCCCTGCTCGCTCTGCTGTTGCACGCAACCGAAGTAGATGTCTTCCACAATGGCCGGGTCGATCCCCGTCTTATCGATGATTCCCTTCATGACATGGGCGGCCAGGTCATCCGCCCGAACGTTTCGGTAGTACCCGGTATCCGCCTTCGCCGTTGCGACAGGCGTCCGAACTCCATCGATGATTACCGCAGTTTTCACGTTATGGCCTCCTACGGCTGCCTCGGATCCGCCAGAAAGCGCCCCGGTCCCGTCGGCCCGCGTCTGCCCGACCCGGGCCGCCCGTGGGGCGGGGCGATCGATCACCTAGTACTTGTAGAACGTCTTGTTCGACTTCGCCATGTCCTTGAGCATCGCCGGGCACGCGAACCGTTTGCCGAGCGGCTCCAACTTCGCGAGTTTGTCGACCAGCTTGGCGGCTCCCACCGAGTCGGCCCAGCGGAGTAGCCCACCTCGGAAGGGCGGGAACCCGATGCCGAAGATCAAGCCGAAGTCGACGTCCTCATACTTGCGGACGATGCCCTCTTCCAGGATTCGAACCGCCTCGGCCAGCATCGAGAGGAACAACCGGTCCAGGATCGTCTCATCGTCGGAGGGCTTGCCCTTGCGACCGATCTGTTCGACGAGCTCGTTGACCAGCGGATTGGGCTTGCCGCCGCCCTTCTTCTTCTTGGGGTCGTAGATGAAGAAGCCCGTACCCGACTTCTGGCCCAGCATGCCCTTCTCCACCAGTTTCGGGATCAGTTGAGCCGGACAGGACCGGTCCTTGAAGGCCTCGGCCAGAATGGTTCCGGCCGAGTTGCCCACATCCAGGCCGACCATGTCGGCCAGCGTGATCGGACCCATCGGCATGCCGAACTTGGTGACCACTTTGTCCACCTGCTGCATGTCGGTGCCTTCTTCCACCAGGAGCACCGCCTCGTTCATGTACGGCAGCAAGGCTCGGTTCACGAGAAAGCCGGGGCAGTCATTGACGACGATGGGCTTCTTGCCGATCGCTTTCGCCTGAGCCACCACGGTCGCCACCGTCTCGTCCGATGTCTTCTTGCCGCGAATGATCTCGACGAGCTGCATCCGGTCGACCGGGCTGAAGAAGTGCATTCCGATGAACTTGTCGGGACGTTTGAGGCCTTCGGCCATCGACGTGATCGAAATCGTCGAGGTATTCGAAGCGATGATGGTGTCCGGGCCGACGATGCCCTCCATTTCCTTGAAGGTGGCGACCTTGAGGTCCTTCTTCTCCGGGATGGCCTCGATGATAAAGTCGCAATCCTTCATCGAGGTCTTGTCGGTCGTCGTGCGGACCCTGGCCAGACACTCGGCCATCTCGGACACGCTCATCCGGCCGATCTTGATCCGTCCCTCCATCGGCTCGCGGATGCTCTTCATGTCTTTCGCGAGCAGATCGTCGTTCAAGTCGTACATCGTGGTGTTGAAGTTCTTGCGGACATGGGCAAAGGTGATGCCGCTGCCCATCAGTCCGCCGCCGAGCACGCCGACGCGCTTGGGCGTCTTCGGCTTAATCGAGGGGTCGGCCACGCCCGTGTCCTTGCGGACGGCCGTGTCCATGAAGAAGATGGCCACCAAGGCCCGGTTGATCGGGCTGCCGATCAGCTTAACGACCTTGTCGATTTCCTGCTTCAGGCCTTCCTGCAGGGGCAGATTGCAACCGTCGCGCATCGAATCGAGCGCGGCGATCGGCGCCGGATAGTGCCCCTTCGTTTGGCCAAGCAGGAAGCCGCGGAAGACCTCGAAATCGAACATCATGTTGTCGTCGCTCAGCCCCATGGGCTGTTCGCGGCGTTCGCGTTCCTTCTTCCAGTCGCCCAACTCGTGCGCGAGATTGATGCAGCGGACTGCTTCTTCGAGCAGCATCTCGGCCGGGACCACTTCCCATGCCAGGCCGATGTCCACCGCCCGCTCGGCCTTGATGCTCTCGCCGCCGCAGTTCATCTCGAGCGCCATGTCGATCCCGACCAGCCGAGGCAATCGCTGCGTGCCGCCCCATCCGGGGATGATGCCGATCTTGATCTCGGGCGCGCCGAGCTCGGTCCGAGGGCTGTTCGACACAATGCGATAGTCCATCGCCATGGCGCACTCGAGACCGCCGCCGATGCACATTCCGTCGATGGCCGCAACGGTTGGGAACGGCAGCCGCGTGATCCGCGTAAACAAGTTGTGACCACGCTCGATGATCTTTCGGGCCATGTCCTTGCTTGCGGCAAGCGCGTCGATCATCTCCTTCAGATCGGCGCCGGCGATGAAGTTGCCTTCCTTGCCGCTGCGGAGGATCGCCCCGCGGACGTCCGACTGTTTTTCAAGCCACTCGACTTGGGCCTCGAGTTCTCCCAGGTTCGACTGGTTGAAGGTATTGACGGGCATCCCCGGTGTGTCGAAAGTGAGGACGACAATCTTGTCGCTTCTGACTTCCCGAGTTATTGCTTGACCGCTCGTAGAGGTAGACATCGTACCTCCTTTCAAATTGAACGACAGGACTTGCGAAATGAATACCCGTTGAACCGGGCCCTTCAGCCCGGTCACCAGAGGCCGCAGATTATAAGTGCCCGCGTGGCCGTCCGCAAGAAAAAAGGTTGGCAAGCACTAACGAAGCGACAATCAAGGCGCCTTGCGCTTTCCGACATGGCAAATCGCATTTTAGATGGCAGTTTGCCCGGATGAATCGAGGGCCTGTCGTGAGATTGGGCTATTGGGCGGCAGCGGGGGAGAGCTCGAACAACCGGGTATGGGGACTTGGGACTGGTTTCTGGGAAACGGTCTCGGCCGGAATCCGTGACAGTCGCGGCCATGTTGCACGGCGGCCGATGAAGCCAGAAGCAATCCCGTCAGGCCTGAGGCCGGCAAGATCCGAGATGATGGCTTCAGCGGATGCTTTCCCACGGGTATGATGTGTCTTGCCGGAGAACCGAGCCAGGGGTGCATGTCGCCGTAGCGGGGCAGGGAATGAGCCGGGACGTGTGGCGACGCAAGGCGCTCCGAATTTCGTGCCGAGCCGGCAAACGTTGGCATTAGGTCGGTAGTTTGTACGGTGAGTGCGGGACCGGACCAGAGCGATGAATCGTCGGTTACGCCGACGAGCCCGACTCCGATGACTCCCGTCGGATCGGGAATGCGGTTCGTCGGCGTGCGCTATCCCAACGCGTACGTATGGTACGTCTTCCTCGCCGCGCTTGATATCATGCTGACGTGGACTGTCCTGCATTATGGCGGATGGGAAGTCAACACCCTGGCCGACTGGGTCATTGAACACTGGGATCTGCCGGGGCTTGCGCTCTACAAGTTCACGCTCGTGATGATCGTCATCGGCGTGTGCGAGATCGTCGGCCGTCGCAATGATCCTCTGGGTCGCAGGCTTTCTGAATGGGCGGTGGCGATCACGGCGATTCCCGTCGTCCTCGCGCTATTACAACTGCTTATGGGCGTCCACTGTTAAAGGCCGAGCGTGGGCATCGGACATCTTCTCGACCGAAGGGCCGTTCGCCGGCCACGCGGGTGTCAAGTTGCCTAAGGTATAGACCCGAGGCCAGCCAGGGTTTCGCAAACCCTTGAGGTACCTGCCTCCACGATTGCTGCACCTATCGAGCGTATCAGTCGTCGCGAAAAGTGGTTACGCGTCTCTCCTCTGGGCGACCAAGGGCTGTCGGCTTGCCGAACCCACGGTGATTGAAGGCCACAGGACCCATGTTCTCGCCGGGTAGGTCACATTCCAACAATTGGGTAAGTTAGGCTTTCTTAGTTTCGGAACACCAGATCAAGTGTGTTTCGGGGGGCGGAAACCCAACGGATTGTTGTGCTGCTTGGCTGATCCGATAATACCGATTGCCTGATTGAAAAAACCTATCCACTCGGTCCAGATTCGTGGTTGCTGTCCGATAATCGTGTGGTATATATCAGTGTGAGGAAGAGTCGTGCAGAGGTGAATCAGGAGATAGGAAAGCATTTCCCAAGTGCGGCTGCGTCAACCAGGGAAGGTTGAATGACCGAGCTGGTTACGGGCGCAGAAGAGCCCTCTCTAACATAACTCGACGGGTGAAATGAAGTGCGGTAGGCGGTGGGGCCCGTCCGAGTAGCAAACGCAAAACGAGGACACGTCGGATGACCATTGGGATGAAGGGTGTATCCGACGAGTAGCGGTGGCAGCGGAAACCGTGTGTCAAGGCATCGGAGGCCAGGGAATGGCTTCCGTGGGCAGAGGCGTACCTCATGATCTCAAGTTTGTACCAAAACATAGGGTCGACATACGCGATGGCCACGGATGGCCGCCGAGGTATGCTCCCGACCGGATTGGGCATCGGCGCAATCGTCTGGCAAGGAGGCCAGGTGAACGCCGGCGTCGGGCGCAGCGGGCAAATGCACCCGAGCGTGCAGATCCCGAGGGATTGTGCTCTGAGCGTGCATCCGGTCCGGTCAACTGAGGTGGCTCGGTTAGAGACTAGGCCCAAGTCGCCTCGGACAGACCAGCAACGATGAAGAACGGATGCTTCATCGTTGCGGTATCTTTTTATGTGGAGGTTTCGCAGTAGCCAGACTTAACCCGGGTGGGTCCTGAGGAGGCAGTCAACACCACCAAGCGTAAGGCGTTTTGGACCGCAGACCGTGCTTGATGGTTCCCTCGCTCGAATCCTTTCCTCATGACTCTTCTGAAGGACCCACCCATCCTTTTTCGTCCTGGGAATCGCACAGGGGACGGAGCCCGATGCACGTAGATCCTTCGGACAAGCCTATCGTCAAGTGGGCGATCGATCGTGGCCTGGTGTTCAGCTACGAGCGGAATCACGGTCTGCCGGGAACGCACCTGAGGCTGCACATGGGCCTTCTCACCGCCTTCTTCAAGCACGGAAAGCTGGCTCACCTGGTGGGTGCCGCGGACGGCCGGCATCTCGATCAATTCATGTGGGAACTGACCGAACTCTTCGGCATCTGCGCTCAGAATGGCGGTTATCTCAATCAAGATACGGTGCCGTCACACGATCGTCCGGACAGCGCCCTTGGGGGGAAAAACCCGCCAGCGCGGCTGGTCTGACCTGAGGGTCCGTCGCCCCTCAACTTCCCCTTCAATTACTCACACGATTCGAGAAACCGCACATGGAGTCCGGCGAGACCGTTGATCAACCCCGATCCCGCGGTTGGTTTCGACCGACTAATCGGTGCCGGCCGCAGCCCTCCAAAGATTTTCTCCGATGACCAACATACCTCAGGTTGGCCGTCTGGCGGGTGATCAACGCAATGGCTAGTAGCCCGCGCGGTTATCGGAACTTGTCACTTTGAGAAAATCTGAAGATTTTTCTTGCCAGTGGTGGGTGAGAGTGATAGATTATCCCTAGAAGCCCACGAGAAACCCATGAAGTGGGAGCAGTTCTTTGGAATCGACGCTTCTCACCGGGTCTTACGAGTACACAATCGATGCCAAGAATCGCATGTCTATTCCGTCCCAGATTCGCAACCAGCTTGATATTGAACGGGATGGGGCCCGGTTTTATCTGGTTCCTGGGTCCAGACCCGGGACGTTGTCCATCTACCCGGAAAAGACGTTTCGTCGTCGACACGAAAGGCGTCCCAGTCCCGAGATCCCACACGAAGACTTGCTTACGTACACCCAAGTCTTCTATTCGATGGCGACACTTCTCGAGGTGGACAAACAAGGTCGAGTACTGCTTCCGGAGCGTCACTTGCGACTTGCGGGGATCGGTCGCGAGGTATACATCACGGGCGCCGGCGACCACCTGGATCTCTGGAGCAAGGCGGACTACGAGAAATTCGCCGAAGAGAACTGGTCGCGCTATGCGGAACTTCTCCATCGTGCTCGCAAATATTTCCCCGAGGGCGCAGCGGGCGAGAGGCGTGACGGCGCGAGCGAGTCGTGAGTTGTCGATGGGGCAGATTGAAACACGGTAGGTTGTCCGGACTCAATGGACACGCTCGGTCCAAAGCGGGAGTTGAGCGAGGGTACCTGGGAGGCGACACCGTCGGCTCCTTCCCGACGGTGTTCTTCCCAGGGCAACGCTGAGGTTCGAGGCGTGTGGGTAGCAGGTAGGCAGGGGGCCTGAAAGCAGGGCGAAAGGAATCGCAATGCTGGCGGCCACACGGAAGGGCACGATGCGGACGCACAAGGCGACCAGCAGCGTGCGCGCGGTCAAGGATGTCCTCCATGCAGTGGAGATGGGGGCGGATGCGGGTCGAATGGCCCGGTCTTGTGCGTCCCATCTGGAGGTACTGGCTGAGCGAGTACGTCGCCTGAACCGGTTAGGCGGCGTCTTCGCGGGTGTGCGGCTCTCGCCGTGCGTCGAGGGCTTGCGGGCGGCATCGGAAGCCAGCCGTGTTGTGGACTAACCTTGCCAGGGAGGGCATTGGTTAGTCCAGTCCCTGTTCTCCGATCCTTCCATTTGCAGGGGTGGCAATCGCCAAGGTCCTGGGGCGGTACCCGCAGGGTGGCGGTGAACGAGCACGGTCAGGAACATGTCCCGGTCCTTGTCGAGCAGGTGCTCGAACTGCTTGATCCGCGCCCCGGCGAGTGTCTCGTGGACTGTACGGTGGGACTTGGGGGGCACAGCCGGGTCTTGGCGGCGCGTCTGGGGTCCGGGGGCCGTCTGATCGCGCTCGACCTGGACGAACACAATCTGGGGATTGCCCGCCAACGGTTGTCCCATGCCCCGTGCCCATGCGACTTCGTTCACGGGAACTTCGCCGACCTGGATGACATCCTGAAAGAACTCAATGTCCAAAGAGTTGACCGCCTTCTGGCCGATCTAGGTGTTAGTTCGAACCAGTTGGATGACCCCGAGCGAGGGTTCAGCTTTCTCGGTGACGGACCGTTGGACATGCGGATTGACCGGCGGCAGGAGCTGTCGGCCTTGGAGGTGGTCAATCGGCTGACCGAGCGGGAACTGGCCGACTTGATTTACTTCAACAGTCAGGAACGCTTCAGCCGGCGAATCGCCAAACGGATCTGCATGGCCAGGCACAAGGCGAGGATCCGTTCGACGCGTCACTTGGCGGAGGTGATTGCCTCGGCCGTGGAGGTCGATCCGTCCTCGCGAAAGAGCAGGATTCATCCCGCGACGAGGACGTTCTTGGCGTTGCGAATCGCGGTGAACCAGGAGATTCGGAATTTGCGGGCCTTGCTGGGCAAGGCGCCGCGTGTGCTTGCAGCGGGTGGGAGGATCGCGGTCATCAGTTTCCACAGTCTCGAGGATCGAGAGGTGAAGGTGGATTTTCGCAGTCGAGCTCAGCAAGGGGTCTACACCCTCGTGAACAAGCGACCGCTGATTGCCGGCCCCCTCGAACGGGACGCGAATCCTCGCTCCCGCAGCGCCAAGCTGCGGGTGGCGGAGAGGACCGCTCAACCCCTGCCGGCCTCAGTGGAGGTGTTGTGAGGCCACGGTAGTACCTGAAGCCGGACCGGTCGCGATGGATCGCGTCCGAGGGGCGGCACGGAGGCAGCCATGAAGAATGAGACCGGCACCAGTATCGGGCTGGCGGTGGTGCTTGCCTTCGCCATCGTATTCGGTTTGATTCTGACGAAGCAGTCGACCTCGTACGATGTCGAGCCCTCATCCAAGCCGTCCGATTCGGAGAGGATAGCCGGGTCGTCGGAGTCTTCCGCAAAGCCGAACCGCTTCTCGGAACCTGCCGCACGGGAACGCGAAGAGGGCGGATCGTCCCCTGCCTCGGTGGCCCGGACCTCGGATCCGGCCCCGCGTGCGGTTGCCGAGGCGCCTGCTGCTCCGACGCAGATGCCGTCCGCCGGTTCGTCGCGGACCGCCCCCGCAGCCGGACAGAAGCAGCACGAGGCCGAACGTCCGATCGCACCGTCCTCCAAGAACGCCGATACCGGCGCCGTCTCCCCGAGCGCGGCGCCGAAGCTTCAAATCCCCGCCCCGCTGCCGCCGGCGAAACCCGCGCCCGAGCCCAAACCGGCAAAGCCGGCTCCGGTCGTCCCGTCCGATCCGTCGGAGAACACCGATCGTATCGCCCTGGGTGAGCCGCTCCAGGAGCCCGCTGTCGCCGTTGCCCGGAGCGAAGACTCGAATCCGGGTGGGGGGTACTACGTCGTTCGTCCGAACGACAATCTCGTGAAGATCTGCAAAGCGGTTTACGGAACGACGGATCGCCAGACGGTGCGCGCCTTGTTTGAGGCAAACAAGGACACGCTCAAGAGCATGAATTTGGTCAAGGTCGGACAGCGATTGCGGATCCCGCAGGGGGGCACGGTCTCGCTGCGCGGAGGCAAGACGTCGGGCGTATCGAAACCGTTGGCGAGGGCCCAGTCTCCGCCGTCGGGTGCCGCAGCGGTCTCCCATGCGGTGTTGGATCGGCGCCGTTCGAGTCGATCCGCCGACGACCGAATGCCCGTGGCGAGGGCCTCGGCTTCGTCGTCAACCTATCGGTGGTGTCGGGTTCGTCGAAACGAGACCCTCTGCGACATCGCCCAACGGGAGCTGGGTAACAGCCGTCGCTGGCGCGAAATCTGGGAGCTCAATCGAAGTCGCATTCGAAGGCCGGATCGCCTGGCGATCGGCATGCGTATCAAGTTGCCGCCATCCATGGAGAGAACGGGCACCGTGGCGATGGCGGGAGGTCAAGATGCCCCGGACTCCAAGAACTCATGACTCTTCCTCGCGCCGTGGGGCTCATTCTGATTCTTGCGTCGGTGGCGACGACCGCTGTCTGGTCGCGCATTCAGCGCGCCAAGACCGCTCACGAGATCCACCGAATGGCCCGGCAGGAGCTGGAATTGGTTCGGGAGATCGACGAAGTGAATGCCGGGATCGCCCAACTGCGAGCCCCCCAGCAAATTCGAGAGCGGGCCATGCAAATGCAGCTCAGTGCGCTGCCGCCTGAGGTGCGGAACGTGCCGCAGCCAAGCGCGCGGGAGGGCTTGGCGAGCAAGAGCGATTGGGCCTCGAAGCGCAAGCGGTGACCTTCATGCGTGTCTTACGCCGTCCCGTCCTTGTCAACGATCTTACCTGGCTGGTCCTCGTTGCGCTTGCGGCGCTGGGTGTTCGGCTGGTGCACATCCATCTTCAGCAGCGGGATCGGCTGTTGAGTTGGGCCGACCGTCAGCGTCGTTCGGTCATTCCCATTCCGTGTCGCCGGGGGTCCATTACGGATGCCTCGGGGCGCGTCATGGCGACGAGCAGCATGATGCCCAGCATCTTCGCGGATCCCAAACTGACCTTCGACCCGAACGTCGTGAAGGACCCCGAACGTTCCATCCGTCACATTGCGGAGAGTCTGGGGCTTGATGCCGGAGTCCTTGCGAAGGACCTTGCCTCTCGCGCCGACCGTCGGTTCTTCTGGGTCAAGCGGAGGGTCAGCGACGAGGAGGCCGGCAGGATCAAGGCGCTGAATCTGGCGAACGTGGGGGTTCTCTACGAGGGTCAACGCCACTATCCGATGAACGAACGATTCGCGCACGGTCTGGGCTTCGTGAATCCGGAAGGGCGGGCGTTGGCCGGTCTGGAGATGAAATACGATGCGATCCTCCGCGGCCGAGAAGGTTACCGGACGGTGGTCACCGATGCCCGTCGGCGTCCGATCTTCAGCGACAACGAGTCCTATCGGGCGCCGCTCGACGGGTCGCACGTGGTCCTGACCATTGACGCGGCCATTCAGGCCTTTGCCGAGCAGGAGCTGGCGTCGGCCGTTGAGCAGTTTCAGGCGAAGGCGGGCACGGTGATCGTCATGGCGCCGACGACGGGTGAAATCTTGGCGCTCGCCAATGTTCCGACCTTCAACCTGAATCGCTACGGCGAGTGTCCGGATTCGGCGCGCTGCAACCTGGCGATTCAGGCGCCGGTGGAACCGGGAAGCACGTTCAAACCCTTTGTGGCGTCGGCAGCGGTGGAAGAGAACGTCACGCGGCCGGGCGATCAGATTTTCTGCCACAACGGGCTGTACGTTGTCGGAAAGCGACGGCTCCACGACCACCACCCGTACGGGACCCTGACGTTTGAAGAGGTCCTCATCAAGAGCAGCAACATCGGCATGGCGATTCTGGGTCAGCGGTTGGGCAACAGCCGCATGCACCGGTACCTAAGGGCATTCGGGTTCGGCTCGCCGACGGGGATCGAACTACCCGGAGAAGACGCGGGCATTCTGTTGCCGTTGCAGCGGTGGACGAGTTACTCGACGACCTCCGTCCCGATGGGGCAGGAAGTGGCGGTGACTCCGCTGCAGTTGGCTTGCGGGTTCTCGACGTTGTTGAACGGCGGGGTTCGGCTTCGACCGCGTGTTGTTCGGGGCGTGGTCGGGCCCGACGGGTCCATCGAGCAGGACTTCTCGGCGCCCGTGGTCGTCGGCAGGGTCGTGAGCGAGTCGGTGGCGAAGAAGATGGGTGAGGACATCCTCGTTCGCGTGGTCACGGAAGGCACCGGCAAGAAGGCCGCCCTGGCCGGCTACCGGGTGGCGGGCAAGACGGGGACGGCTCAGATGCCCTATCGCGATCGCGGCGGGTACGAACCGGACGCCTACGTGTCGTCGTTTGTGGGCGCGGCGCCGGCGGACCATGCGCGAGCGCTTGTCTATCTGGCGATTATCCGCCCGAAGAAGAAACTCGGCTACTACGGGGGGACGGTGGCGGCTCCGGCGGTGCGTGAAATCCTGGCCAAGACATTGGCCTACCTGAACGTGCCGGCGACGGTGGAGCCGGAGGAATCCGTGAGGATGGTCAGCCAGGTGGCTGACGTTGCCGATTGAGGAGTGACGACCCGCCGTGAGGCGGGATGTGCATGGGTGTTCCCAGCGTTGCCCGGGGCTGTCGTGCGTGCGGTGCGCCGATGGCTCCGGGCGGCGGCAAACAATCCGTCGGCCGACCCTGTGTGGGATGGTTCATCGGCGGTCAAATTGATAGACTGGATAGATCGGCGTGTGGGAGAGGCGTGGGGCGAAGGATCGCCAGGGATGAGCCACGGAGTCGCCGAATCCAACCGACGTTCTCTTTCGTTCCGGGCGTTGATGCGACAATCGCTCGGTGTCAGCTCACCGTCCGTACCGGACGTCACCGTTTCCGGCGTCAGTGACGATTCTCGGAGCGTCAGGCCGGGGTTCGTCTTCGTGGCGGTGTCCGGGCACGATGCCGACGGACACCGATACATTTCGGAAGCGATCTCGCGGGGCGCATCGGTGATTGTTGCTCAACGGTCGATCAACGACGCCGGCGACGTTCCGGTCGTTGTGGTGCCCGACACCCGAACTGCGGCTGCCCGTCTGGCATCCGGCTTCTTTGGTCTGGATGACCTCATCCACCACGGGCGACTTCGCGTGGTGGCTGTGACCGGGACAAACGGGAAGAGCACGTTCTGCTATCTGACTCGGTCGGTTGCTCGGAAGGCGGGGCGTCCGTGCGCGCTCCTGGGGACCATCGAATACGATCTCATCTCGCGGACGATTCCCGCCACGGTGACGACGCCGGGGCCGGTCGCCCTGGCGAGTCACATTGCCGAGGCCGTCGCGGCGGGCGCTCAGATGGTCGTGATGGAGGCCTCCAGTCATTCCCTGGACCAGCACCGGACGGACGGTCTGCATTTCGATGTGGCGGTGTTCACCAATCTGACGGGAGATCACCTGGACTACCACGGCAACATGGATCGGTATCTGCTGGCCAAGAAACGGTTGTTCGACGGATTGACGGAAGACGCCACGGCCGTTCTGAACGTCGACGATCCGGCCAGCGAGCGGATCGCCGAGGATTGCCGTGCGAAGCGGCTGACCTACGGGTTGAATCCGCTGGCGGACGTACGGGCTCGGATTACCGAAATCACATCGGAAGGCAGCCGATTTGATTTGATTACGCCGATCGGATCCGCGGAGGTGCGTACGCAACTGGTCGGTCGGCACAACGTCGCAAATTGTCTGGCCTCGGCATCCGCGGGCGTCTCGCTCGGATTGAGCGTGGATGCGATTCGAGAGGGCCTGGAATCCGTGACGGTCATCGCGGGTCGTCTGGAGCGGGTCGTCCGCGACGGAGCGTCGGGTGATCCGACGGTTCTCGTGGATTATGCGCACACCGACGACGCATTGAAGAACGTGCTGAGCGCCCTGCGACCGCTGACTCGAGGGGAACTGACGGTGATTTTCGGGTGCGGCGGCGACCGCGATCGGACCAAGCGGCCACGAATGGCTTCGGTGGCGGCGTCATACGCCGACAGGGTGGTGGTGACGTCGGATAATCCTCGCACGGAGCCGCCGGAGGTCATCATTGAGCAGATCGTTTCGGGATTCGATTCGAGGAGCCTGGAGCGAGTGACCGTCGAAGTCGACCGCAAGACGGCGATTGCGCGGACGATCGAGCGGGCCAAGGAGGGCGACGTCGTTCTGATTGCCGGCAAAGGGCACGAAACGTATCAGATTCTGGGTCGAACGCGCGTGCCGTTCGACGATCGGGCCGTCGCGCTGGCCTGCCTCGAGAGGCGTTCGAGACCCTAGCCGGTCGCGTCGCCGTTTCCGATCGTCGGTCGGGGTCGGTCACGAGGCGCTTGGACATGAGAGAGTCCTGGGGGATATGAAGCCCTACAGTCTGGAAGAGCTTGCGGCGGCCATGGGGGCGAGGGCAATCGGACAGGCGGGCGCCTGCACCGTGACGGGCGTCAGTACCGATTCACGCGAGGTCCGACGGGGCGATCTCTTCTTCGCGATCCGCGGCGACCGGTACGACGGACACCGGTTCGTGACGAATGCGATCGACAGCGGAGCGATGGCTGCGGTCGTCTCCGATCTCGATCGGGTGCCGCGCGACTTGCACGATGCGGGTCTGCTGCTGCTGGTGGACGACACGACGGCCGCGCTCAACCGATTGGCGGCGTTCCACCGGCGACAGGTTCGAGCCGCCGTGATCGGCATCACCGGCTCCAACGGCAAGACCACGACGAAAGAAATGGTCCACCAGGTACTGAAAGTGAGATTGCGTGGGCGGGCGGCGCCCAAGAGCTTCAACAACAACATCGGCGTTCCGCTGACTCTGTTGTCGGTCGAACCCGACGACGACTATGTGGTGGCGGAGATCGGGAGCAACGCACCCAGCGAGGTCTCCCAACTGGCGGCCATCGCCTCGCCGGACGTCGGCGTCATCACGAGCGTGGGGGAGACGCACCTGGAACGTCTGAAGACCCTGGCGGGCGTGGCGGTCGAGAAATCGAGTCTCGTCGAGCATGTTCGAGAGGGCGGCTGTGCCGTCATCAACGGGGAGTCGGATTTGCTGGTGGACGCCGTTCGCCGCCGCCGGGCGCGGCCCGAGCGAATCGTCCGGTTCGGACGAAGCGGCGACGTGGAATTGCGTGCGACGGATCTGGAGTCCGGACCCGATCACGTCAGGTTCCGCGTGAACGGGTCGTTGCCGGTGAATCTGCCGATACCGGGTCCGCACAATGCGCTCAATGCCTTGGCGGCCTTGGCTGTGGGGCGAGAGTTGGGGATCGAGATGGCCGGCGGAGCCGCCCAACTGGCGCGTTTTACCGCTCCGTCGATGAGACTCGAGACTCATCGTTACGGTAGACTGACGTTGATCAACGACGCCTACAACGCGAATCCGGCAAGCATGGCCGCGGCGTTGGACGTGCTTCGGAGTTGGCCGATCGGCTATCGCCGTTTCTTCGTGGCGGGTCAAATGCGGGAGCTGGGAGAGGCGAGCCCGGCGAAGCATGAGGAACTGGGACGTCAGGTGACGGCGGCGGGGATCGAGGTCTTCCTTGCGGTCGGGGAGATGGCCGACGTGACGGCAGAGGCGGCTCGTCGGAGCGGCCGATTCACCCAAGTCGAGACGGCCGCGAATCCGGCCGACGCCGTCGCCGTACTGAAACGGGTTGTACGACCGGGCGACGTGATCTTGATCAAGGGGTCCCGTGCGGAGGGTCTGGAAGCTCTGGTTCCGACGATTCGGGAACTCGGCGAGACGATGCCGGCGGACCCCGGCACGGGTACATGAGGAAACCGGTGATCGATGCTGTTTCACCTGTTTGACTACATGGTGTCGGACCCGCGATATGCGTACGGCAGCGTGCTGTTTCGTTCGACCGTCGCCATTCTCGTGGGGTTCGCCGTGGTCTGGTTGTCCGGTCCCAAAATCATTCGTTGGTTGATCAAGATGAAGATCGGCGATCGACCGGAGTTTGACCATGCCGAACTGAACAGACTGACCATGGGCAAGAGCAACACGCCCACCATGGGCGGCATCATCATCATGCTGGGGATCCTCGTTCCCGTGTTGCTTCTGGCGAATCTCAAGAACTTCTACATTCACATGGCGCTGGTCTGTGCGGTCTGGCTGACGGTCTTGGGCGGCGTGGATGATTGGCTGAAGTTGACCATTGCCCGTCGCTCGGGCACGCGCAGCGGGGTGCGAACGTGGGAGAAGCTGATCTTCCAGTTGGCCTTGGGCGGCTTGTTGGCCTTCTTCATCTACCGCTACGGAAGCCGGAACGTGACGGCGGGCGAGGTCGGATACTTCAACGTGTTGAGCATTCCCTTCGTTCGGGGCGACCCGCACCTGAACTGGGGCTTTCGACTGGCGATGCCGCTGTTCATACTCATCACGGTGCTCGTTATCGCCTTCACGAGCAACGCAGTCAACTTGACGGACGGCATGGACGGCTTGGCAGCGGGTTGCACGGGTATGGTCAGCTTCGTCTTCATGGTTTTGGCCTATTTGGCCGGACATGAGTGGCTGCCGGGTTATCTCCGCCTCCCGCATATTCCTCGCGCCGAGGAGCTGGCCATCGTCTGCGGCTCCATGATGGGGGCGTGTCTTGGCTTTCTGTGGTACAATTGCCATCCCGCGCAGGTATTCATGGGCGACACGGGCTCGCTTCCTCTCGGCGGGCTCATCGGCTATGTCGCGATTGTCACACGTCAGGAGTTGATGCTCTTCATCGTCGGAGGCATCTTCGTGATCGAAGCGGTCTCGGTCATTCTTCAGGTATCGTATTTCAAGCTCTCCGGCGGCAAGCGCATCTTTCGGGTGGCCCCCATCCACCATCACTTCAACCTGGGTGGGTGGACCGAGACACAAGTGGTCACGCGATTCTGGCTGTTGGCGGCCATATTCGCCGCCTTCGCCTTGGCGACGGTGAAGTTGCGTTAGCGCCGGACACGGCCGTCCGCCGACGGTTCGCCGGTTCGGACGGCCGATCGATCAGGATGAGGACTTGGGCAAGGATGCCAAACCATGCGGACAAAACGTAACCCCTTCGCGTTTACGCCGACCTTTCTGCTGGTCATCACGGCCACGCTCATGGGGCTGGGCGCGGTCATGATCTTCTCAGCGAGCGCGACGTTGGAGGACTCCGCCGTCGGACGGTCTTTCTGGCGCCTCGGATCGGTTCGGCAACTGGTCTTCATTCTTCTGGGCTTCGCTGCGTCGGTCATTGCGTCGACCATGCCTTACGCGTGGTTCCGAATACGTGGCCTGGCGGACCGCCACCGCTGGTTTCAGCCGAACGTCATGTTCCTTATCGCGACCTTCGCCCTTCTGGTTCTGGTTCTGATCCCGGGCATCGGTGTGGAACGAAATGCCTCGCGGCGGTGGTTGTTCCTCGGTCCCGCTCATATGGGTATTCGCTTCCAGCCATCCGAAGTAGCGAAGCTGGCGATGATCCTCTTCGTGGCGGGATGGTATGGTCGTCCTCGCGTGAACCCCGGCCGGTTCTTCCGGGGTTTGTTGCTGCCGGCGTCGGTTGTGGCGTGCTGCGCGGGGCTGGTGGGACTCGAGGACTTCGGGACGGCCGTGCTGCTCTTGACCGTGGGAGGGCTGCTTCTGTTGGCGGGAGGGAGTCGGCTGTGGCACCTTCTACTTCTCGCCATGCCGGCCTTGTGCGCGATGGGGTACCTTCTGGTCAGCAAGCCCTATCGATTGGCGCGACTAACCGGGTTCGTGAATATCTGGGAAGATCCGGGCGGAAAGGGATACCACGCCGTCCAGTCGCTTTGTTCGATCGCCGCCGGAGGGTGGTGGGGCACGGGGCTTGGCGCCGGCATTCAGAAGTACGGCTACCTGCCGGAAGCGCGAACCGACTTCATCTTCGCGATCATCTGTGAGGAGCTGGGTATCGTCGGCGGATTGGTCGTCGTCGGGCTCTTCATGGTGTTTGTCTGGCAGGGGCGCAAGGCGGCCGTATCCGCACCGGACATGTTCGGTCGGTTGCTCGCCTTGGGCGTGACCTTGACCATCGGTCTGCAGGCGGCGATGAACATCGCCGTCGTCACGGTGAGCATTCCGACGAAGGGCATCGCGCTTCCGTTGATATCGGCGGGCGGCTCGGGCGTGTTGTTCTTGGGCATTGGAATAGGGTTACTGGCCTCGGTCGCCCGGGCCGGTACGGCCTGGCGCGACTGGCTACAGGTCCGCCATGACCTCATCACACAGACCGCCGACCCGCTGCCCCCTACACGGGTGTCGGCCTATGCGTGATCGTCCACTGACAATCTTCGCCGGCGGCGGGACGGGCGGTCATCTCTTCCCGGCGGTTGCGGTCGCCGAGGAACTGCACCGGCTCGAGCCGAACGTCGAGATCGAATTCCTGGTGACCGATCGTCCTATCGACCAACAGATCCTGCGCGGCGGCGGCTGGACGGGGGTGCCTCAGTGCGTTCGGCCATTCACGTTCCGTCCCTGGCGCTGGCCGGTGTTCTGGTTGAGCTGGCACCGTGCGGTCGCCCATGCTCGTGAGCGAATGCGTCGTCGTCGCCCCGCCGTCGTGGTCGGTACCGGGGGGTATGCGGCGGGGCCTCCCATCCACGCGGCACATGGCCTGGGCATCACTACCGCGCTGCTGAACCCCGATCTGATTCCGGGTCGTGCAAACCGCCATCTGTCCGCCAAGGTGGATGCCGTGTTCTGTCAGTGGGAGCCGACGGCCAAGCGGTTCCCAGACGTACCCCTTGTCGTGGCCACAGGGTGTCCGGTACGCCGTGCGTTTCTCGGTGTCAACCGAGACGAGGCCTGCCGGGTCTTCAACCTAGACCCCGCCAAGCAGACGCTTCTTGTGACGGGGGCGTCGCAAGGCGCCCGAACCGTCAACGAGGCAGTCCTCGCTTTGCTGGGCGATTTGAGGGGGCAATCCGGTCGGTGGCAGATCCTTCACTTGAGTGGCACGCCGGATTTCGAGCACGTGAGGAGGGCGTACGAAGGTCGCTTTGACGGAGCCGTGGTCCTGCCCTTCACCGATCGGATGGCCGAGGCGATTGCGGCGGCGGATCTGGTCGTCTCGCGTGCGGGCGCCTCCACCCTGGCGGAACTGACGGCGGTGGGGCGTCCATCCATCCTCTTGCCATACCCTTTCCATCGGGACATGCACCAGAAGGCCAATGCCGAGGTCTTGCGGGAGGCCGGCGCGGCAGTACTGCTCGACGATCGAATCGAGCCACGGCTAAATGCCGAGAAGCTTCGCCCGATACTGCTCGAACTGATGATGTATCCTGAGCGGCTGGCCCGCATGGCCGCAGCGGCGCGAAAGATCGGTCGGCCGGAGGCTGCGGCGACGGTTGCTCGACATCTGCTTGAAATATCGCCAATTACCTAATCCATTTATAACCAACGACTTAATAGATCCACTCGTCGACAAGACGGCGACGTTTTGGTGGAGCGCTTTAGGGTCGTGGCCCGATAAAATATACGGTCTGAAAGCGCCGAGGGGCTTTGTTCTGCGCTGACGGGTTGAGACAATAGAGGCCGCGGATCCCTTCGCGCCTGGAGCGGTCGGGTCCAAGGGCAGGGGTATCTCTTCGAACGGATGGAGCGGGATTCGACGTGACAACAAACACGGTCGTTCGTGATCGGGTTGGCGGGTCGGTATTGCCGGAGGGATCCGTCATGACCTTGGCCGGTCTGAGGGCGTACATGGTCGGCATAGGCGGGACGGGCATGTCGGGCCTGGCCGCCATGCTCCTGCGGAACGGCGCCGTGGTCACCGGCAGCGATCGGACGGAGTCCGGCGCGACGCTTCGGCTGTCGGAGGCGGGCGCGGAAATCTTCATCGGGCAATGCCCCGCGAATTTACCCGAGCAGGTGGATCTCGTGGTCGCTTCCGCGGCGATCAAGGACACGAATCCCGAACTGATTGAGGCCCGCCGCCGGGGCTTGGAGGTCATCAAGTATGCGGAACTACTGGGTCGCATCATGCGCCAGTACAAGGGCATTGCGATTTCCGGCACGCACGGGAAGAGCACGACGACCGCCCTGTTGGCCTACATTCTGATGCGAGCGGGTTTGGATCCGAGCTTCGTGGTCGGTGCGACGGCCGGACAACTCGGTGGGGGCTCGGGGGCCGGAGGCGGCGAGTACTTCATCGCCGAGGCCTGCGAGTACGATCGGTCGTTCCTTAACCTCTCGCCGAAGATCGCGGCCGTGCTCAATATCGAAGAGGACCACCTCGACTGTTACCCCAACCTGGGCGCGATCGTGGATGCGTTCACGGCCTTCTGCTCGCGGGTGCCCGCGGATGGGCTGATCGTGGCGAACAATGAGGATCGTTCCGTTGCGACGGCCACGGCGGCGGCGCGAGCTCACGTAGAGCGGTTCGGGTTCGACTCCAAGGCGGATTGGTGGGCCGACACGCTGGCGGTGGAGCGCGGGCGGTTCTCTTTTGACCTGTTCTACAAGGGCGAATGTCTGGGGCGAATGCGGCTTCGACTGGCGGGCCGGCACAACGTGGCGAACGCGTTGGCGGCCGGCGCGATTGCCTGGCATTGCGGCGTTCCGCCGCAGGTATTGGCCGATGCCCTGTCGAGTTTCGAGGGCGCTCATCGGCGGATGACCGTTCGCGGGCAGTTTAACGGCGCCACGGTCGTGGATGATTACGCGCACCATCCGACGGCCGTCCAGGTGACGCTGAAAGCGATTCGCCAGGCCTTCGCGCCGCGGCGGTTGTGGGTGGTGTTCCAGCCGCATCAGCACTCGCGGACGCGCCTGTTGCTCAACGACTTCGCCCGAAGCTTTGGTCAGGCCGACGTGGTGATCGTTCCGGACATCTACTTCGTTCGCGACAGCGAACAAGAGCGGAGCCTGATCGGCTCTCGGGATCTGGTGGAACGGATCGGGGCGAACGGCGGCGAGGCGATCTACCTGCCCGAGCTGTCGCAGGCCACCGACTACGTTCGGCAAGGTGCACAACCGGGTGACGTCATCGTCACCATGGGCGCGGGCGACGTATGGAAGGTTGCCGATGAGCTTGTTCAGCGGTCTTGAAAACATTTGCCGGGACCATGTGCCATTGAGCGGGCTGACGTGGTACGGTCTGGGTGGGCCGGCGCGGTACTTGCTGCGTCCGACGACGGAGGACCAGCTCACGGAGATCGTACACCGCTGCCGCGAGAACGGCGTGCCGATGTACGTTCTGGGGATGGGGGCGAATCTGCTGGTGGGTGAGGCCGGCGTCAACGGCGCCGTCATCAAACTGGACGGCGAACACTTCAGCCAAATCGCGATCGACGGCGATCGGGTGGTTGTGGGGGCGGCGGCCGACCTGCGGCGCGTCATCATTCGAACCGTTCGGGAAGGCCTGGCGGGTCTCCATTGTCTGGCCGGCATTCCGGGCACCACGGGCGGCGCGATTCGCATGAATGCCGGCGGCGCCTGGGGCGACATCGGAAGTCTGGTCCAACGCGTTCATGTGATGGACGCCAACGGCCGCGTCTTCTGCCGCGAGCGGGACGAGCTGGTTTTCGAGTATCGCCGAACCAGTCTCGCAGACCCCTTGATTCTGGGCGCCGAGTTTCAGCTCACGGTGAGCGATCCGAAACAGGTGCTTCAGCAAGTGCGAGAGATCTGGACCTACAAGAAGAACACCCAGCCGTTGCGGGTCCGCAGCGCCGGTTGCGTGTTCAAGAACCCGCGCCAGATGTCGGCCGGGGCCCTGATCGATCAGGCGGGTCTGAAGGGATTGAGCTGTGGGGGGGCGATGGTCTCGACGCGGCATGCGAATTTCATCGTGGCTCGTCAGGGAACGAAGCCCTCCGACGTGCTCAAGCTGATTGCAATCGTCAGGGAGAAGGTGTTCGAGAAGTTCGGCGTTCACTTGGAGCTGGAGATTCAAGTGTGGTGAGGGTGGGGATCAAGCCGTTGAACGAGGAGCAGCGTGCGGTGCGGCCGTTACGGATCACGGTCTTAATGGGCGGTCCGAGCGCGGAACGAGAGGTTAGCTTGAACTCCGGTCGGGCGATTGCCGCCGCGCTGGAATCACTGGGCCACGAGGTTCGGTGCGCCGACATCGGTCCGGAAGACCTGTCGGCGCTGGATGAGCCGATGGACATGGCGTTTCTGGCCCTGCACGGCACATGGGGGGAGGATGGTCAGTTGCAGGCGATCCTCGAAAAGCGGGGCATCCGGTACTCCGGCTGCGATGCGAAAGCCAGCGCACTGGCGATGAACAAGGTGGAAACAAAGAGGCGGTTTCTGGAAGTCGGAGTCCCCACGGCTCCCTTCGAGCATGTGGTTTCGGTCAACCTGTCTGAGGTCGGCGATCGGTTCGCAATTCCGGCGGTGGCCAAGCCGGTCGCCGAAGGCAGCAGTGTGGGCTGCGAGATCGTCAAGACGCGCCGCGATCTGGTTGAGGCGTTGGCTCGACTGGTCGGGGGATATGGGGAGGCGTTGGTTGAGCGGTACATTGCCGGGACGGAGTTGACGGTCGGTATCCTGGGCGACCGGGCGCTCCCGCCTTGTCAGATCGTTCCCAAGAGCGAGTTTTACGACTATCGCGCGAAGTACCAGGCGAACGATACCGAGTACGTCTTCGATCCCAGACTACCGTCGGAAACACTCTCCGAGGTACGGCGACTGAGCGTATTGGCATTCGAGGCGTTGGGTTGCCGCGACATGGCTCGAATCGACTGGATTGTCGAGTCCGGAACGCTGCAACCCTTCTGTCTTGAGGTAAACACGATTCCCGGCTTCACGGACCACTCGCTCTTGCCCAAGGCGGCGGCCCGGTGGGGAATCGGTTTCGCCGAGCTGTGTCAGCGGATTGTCGAGCTGACCATGGCTCGGTGAAGACAAGGTCTTGCGGTATGAACGGCATCGGGCACGGAAGCCCGCGCGAGGGGCTCAGGGAGGGCACGCGATGTCCAAGAAGAGACGATCTCGGTCGAACAGGGGGCCCTCATGGGCCTCCAGGGCATGGTCCCGCGCCGGAGCCGTGTCGTGGCGGCGCGTCCTGCGGGGCGTCTTCAACCTGGCGATGGTGGGCGGGGTCGTTTTCGGCAGCAGGTATGGCCTGCCTCTCGTCGAAGAGTACGTGACTGCACGGTCGGAGTATCAACGTCCCTTGCGGGTTGAGCTTGCGGACATGCCGGCATGGTTGGAATCGAACGAACACGTCGTGCGAGGGATCATCAGCCACTGTGGCATCACGTCGCGGGACCGACGACTCGATTCGGGGCTGGCGGCGCGCGTCGGTCGCGCCGTGTCGCGCGTCGGGTGGGTCAAGGAAGTGAAGCAGGTGAACGTAGGGGCGGACGACATCATTCGCGTTCGTTGTGTCTATCGAGAACCGATTGCATGGGTCGGGTACGGCTCGTCGTACTACCTCGTCGACACGGAATGCGTGCGACTGCCGGGTCGGTACGCCCCGGACGAGGTAAGTCGAGAGGGCGGACTGCTCGCGGTGACGGGCGTGGCGAAACCGCCGCCTGCCGAAGGGGAGACATGGGAAGGGGCGGATGTGAAGGCCGGCGTGCAACTGGTCGTCATGCTTCGCGACCGGAGCTATGTCGACCAAATCGCCGCCGTCATGGTGGGCAATTATGGCGGCCGACAGGACCGACGGCGCGCCCATATTGAGCTGGCGACGGACAAAGGGACACGCATTCGGTGGGGTCGCGCGCCCGGAGAGGAGGTCGACGAGCCCACGGCCGAACAGAAGCTGGCGCAGCTTCAAGGATTGTGGCGACAGTACCGCCGGGTGGATATGGGGCGCCCCTGGGTGGACATTCAAGTCTGGCCTGACCGGGTGTCCGTTCCTCTCTGTAGTTGGCAGGAGAGCGTTCGCCGGCGGAGCTAGGCGGGTTCGCATGGGGCACCACGGTCTGGGAGGTTCTTGGCAGGCCAACCGCGTGTGTGCTCGGTCCGGCTGTGGTAGACTGGAGCGCGGGCTTCGGCGGAGAGGGCGAGAAGGCGTGCCGTGCTGAACATGGTCAACCCGAACGAAATCATTGAGAAGATCGTGCAGTTGATCCATACGATCGTGCCGGGAGAGAACCTCTCTCAGGCCGTCGCGCCCGCCATTGCCTGTGTGGTGGTTGGGCTCGTCCTGACCTTCTCCGGAGCGAGGCTCATTCGCGGTCTGATCATCCTCACGTGCTTGGCGGCGGGGGGATACGCGGGGTGGTTTGCGGCGAAGCACTTCAACCTGCCCGCGGCCGTCGGCATCGTGGGCGGGGCGGGCATACTCGGAGCGATGGGACTGGTTCTGGCTCGTCTGTGGATCGCCGGGATCAGTGGTGTGTTGGCGGGTTTTGTCGCCTTGAGCGCGTTCGCTTTCCAGCAGGATGTGCCTACGCGTTTCGAGGAGTTCGCCCGAACGCACCGACAACCCAAGCCCACGGCGGTCAACGAGTTTCCGTTGGGTGAGCCCGGTAGCGCTGCTGCCCAGGCCTTGGAGGGGCCCGTCCAAGTGGCCACGCGCTTCGTCATCGACCTCCATCGCCGAGACGATCCGCTTCTGCTGAAGGGGATTCTGTGGGTGGGCGGCGCTGTGGTCATCGGCACCATCATCGGGCTGATCGCCGCGCGGGGGGCCATGGTCTTTTGGACCTCGCTGGCGGGGCTGGTGCTCGTCGTCGGTGGTTCGGTCGTTCTTGTGGCCGGCTCCTGGCCGGGTTGGCGCGAGGTTGTCCTTGACAACGTTCTCGTCGTCTTGGGCGCTCTGAGCGCGGTATGGCTCGGGGGTGTCCTCGTCCAGTTGCGGAACACGCGGACCGTCGTCGCCGCCCGCAAACCGGGGGAAGCGGTCGTTCACATATCAACCGCGGCTCGCTGACACTCGCCTCAAGGCACGTCCGTTGGGGCCGTCGGTCGCGGGAGTTGAACGGGAACTACGATGGACGCCATTCAGCAGTGGGTAGACACGCGATGGATGTGGACCGGGCCGGTGGAGGGGCTCGACCCGGCCTGGGGCGTGCTTCTGGCCTTCGGCGGCCTCATCTACGTCTTTCTGGGCTGGCGGATCTACAAGTTGTTGGTTATGGTCAACTGCGCGACCTTCGGCGCCTTCCTTGCAGGGACCCTGGCAGGACCCGCGCTGGGACTGTCTTGGTCGTGGGTCGCCGTCGCCGCGCTGATTGGGGCGATCGCCTTAGGGGCGACGGCCGTTTCGATGGTCAAAGTGGGGGCTACATTGAGTGTCGGGGTGGTCGGTGCGTTGTTGGGCAGTTCCGCGGCCGGTATGGTCACAAGCGATCCCGGCATTCGCCTCGTTGCGGCGTTCGTCGGCCTTGTGCTGGCGAGCAGCCTCGTCTTCGCTACCTTCGAACACATCATGATCCTCGCGTTGAGCGTTCAGGGCGGCGTGATGACGACCGCCGGCTTCCTGATCGCAATCAGCCAGCAGTTGGGGTTTCTGCGGCAGTTTCGCGAGTCGGCACTACGGGGCAGTTGGCTTGCTCTCTTCTGCGTGATTGCTTTGGCGGTCATTGGGGTTTCCGTCCAGATCGCGGGGCTTCGTGCCGGCGGTTCCGGACGCTCGAATTGACCTCCTCCGCGGCTCGCAACGTCTGATAATCCACCCTCACCGGTTCCGGAGTCGATGAGGGAGCACGGTCATGTCCCAAGGCATTTGACCGACCCGGTTTTGAATCGTAGGGTTGAAGAGCAAGCTGATGGGGATACACGTCAGCCCGCCACAGGGAGGGCCGGACATGAAGTCCGTGAGAAGTGTCTTTGAGCGAGTGAGGGTATTCGCGGCCTCCGAGGACGGCCCGACGGCAACCGAGTACGCGATCCTATTGGCGCTGTTGATTCTTGTTGCGGTCGGTGCGATCGGGGCAATTGGTTCGCGGGTTCACAACCTGTACGCGATCATCAACGACGCGATTACACTGGTCTGACACGACGCGGCTGAGTGGCATGGCTGAGGACGTCGTCCGAATGCGCGGACTCGCGTCGTTCGCCGCATGCTACCCGGGCCCTTCTCTGTTCGCCGATAGCGGTCATCGGCTGCAGTTGTACCCTGCCTCCTCTCACCCATTGACAGTGCATTCACATCGCTGCTCCGTACCCCCGAAGGCTCACGGAGGATTCGATTACGGCCGCGAGTCCCTTCAAGACATGGCGGAACTACGCGCCCGACGTTTGGGGTGCCGGGGGGGTGGCCGGTCGGGTGGCGGCTCGGGAGGCAACAGGCGCCGATGTCGGTTCCGGCGCCTCGACGAGAATCGGAATCGCCAGTCCGAGCCGATAGACCGGTGCGTCTTTTTCGCGTGAGTACTGATCGGTCAATCGCTTGGCGGACGCTCGACGCTCCGCGGCGTGTTCGGTTACCTGATCGCCGGAGAGCCGATCCGCCCACTTCTCGGCAATGCCGATTTGCATGATGACGACGGCTCGTTTGGCCTCCGGTTCTTGTCGTTTGTCAAACCAGTTCTCAATCTCGACCTCCATTCGCAGGGCCAGCGCCGTCGCGACGGCGTAACCGCCCCGATCGATCAACAGTCGGCAATGAAGCAGTCGTTGAAAGAAGTCGTAGGGAAGGAGGTTGGGCTTTGTCAATACGGGTTCCAGGGCGTCCAGGATTCTTTGGCCTTGGTCCGCCTGTCGGATGGCCGCGGTGCGCCAGAGGTTTGCCGCTGCCCCGAGGGCGGTGGTCTGGTCTTTGGCCAGGGGTTCCAACTCGGCCGGTGCGGTGAGGTCTCTCGTTGTCGATCCGACCGTCTCCATGGCAAAGGCCAGGGCGGACAACTGCCCGGCGACTTGCCTCCAGTGGCGGAGCGCCTTGCCGGCGACGCGAGGCGGCGGCGACGTCCTCTCCAGTCTGGATATCAGTTCCATCGCGCTGCGTATCTCCGTTTTCGCGGTGTTCGCCGTCCGAGCCAACTCACGACGGGTCTCTTCGCTTTCATCGCCGAGCAGCCACCGTGTCGCCGCCGGTTCGGCCTGGCGGGCCAGACGGATGTTGGCCAGGCACAGAAGGAGCTCGATGCGCGCCGGTTCGTCCGTCGCGGACTGAATTCTCCGCGAAAGCGATTCGACCCGGTCTCTCACCCATCCGGCATATTCCACTTCGCCCGTTACGCCTTTGGGGTATGCCCGCGGACTGAGGCGGCAGGTTCGGGCAAGTTGTGCCGACCGCGAAGGGGCGGTGGTCGCGGCAACACGCGCCGGGGTTCCCGGAGCGATCTCGGGTCCGCCCAGCCAGATTCCCAACAGCATTCCGACAATGACGCTTTCGGTCGGTCCCACGGCCTATTCGCTTTCAAACTGAACGACGGTGTGAACGGGGTACTTGGCCAACTTGTCGCGCCCGTGGAGGAACGCCAATTCGATCAAGAAGGAGACGCCGACGATCTCGCCGCCGAGCGATTCGACGAGTTGGCAACAGGCATCCATCGTCCCGCCGGTGGCGAGGAGATCGTCCACCATCAGCACGCGGTCGCCCGGCCGGATCGCGTCGACGTGGATCTCCAATGAGTCGATGCCGTATTCGAGCGCATAGGAGGCCGACCGTGTCTTGGCCGGCAGTTTGCCCGGCTTGCGGATGGGCACGAATCCGGCCGACAGGGCCTGGGCCACCGCCGTGCCGAAGATGAACCCTCGCGATTCCGCGCCCGCGACGACGTCCACGCGTTTTCCTCGAAACGGCTGGGCCAAGTACTCGACCGCCAGCGACAGGGCCGCCGGGTCTCGAAGAAGGGGCGTGATGTCCTTGAACACGATGCCCGGCTTGGGGAAGCCGGCGACATCGCGAATCCGTCTCGTCAAATCGCAGTAGGTCGGAAACGGCAAAGTGACTCGGTTGCTCATGGCTCATGGTTCCTCAACAGTCTTGCACCCGACGGCCTTCTTTTGCGCTCACACGTGGGGCGGATCATAGGCGATCGGGAGTCCCTTCGCAACCAAGGTCGCCTTCTCAGTCTCTCCCCGACCGACGAGAGTCCGGCTTGTCTACGGCGACCAAAGCTCCTTGTCGCCCGTGATGTCCGTGACGATGTCGTCGATGGCCGAGACGCTCAGAATGGCGGTGCGAAGGACGAACACGCGACGGCGGTTGACGCGAAGCCCGTAGTGAGCGGTCTCGATCAGGTAGAGTTCCTTGCCGGCGTGACCTTCAACGCAGTCGTGGACGTCGGCATCCTCCAACCACAGCCCGGTATCGTGCACTTCGGCGAGACGGCCCAGATAAAGGATGGCGCCCTGCGTGTCGAGAACGACGTTGCGTCCGATGAGTCCTCGGAGCGATTCGCCAAGTCCGCCGACAGTGGAATCGGTTTTCACTTGATGCCTCTTGAACGTAAGGCTAAATTACATAGGCACTAAGCGTCGCGTCAAGTGATGTGGGAGACGGATCGGACGGCCGGGGGCACCCACAAGGAGGCTGGGGTCATGAAAAAGCAATGGGCGATGCTGGCGGCTCTTCTTGCCATGAGCACCAAGCTTGCGCTGTGCGCCGAGCGCGGCGAGGTCATCACGAAAGACGGCGGCGTCCTTCGTGGAGAGGTGACCGTCGAGGGCGACCAGGTTCGCGTCAACCGCGAGGGGATCGTCAGTGTGTTGTCCACGGACGCCGTCAAGGAGATTCGTACCGCCTCGCAGATTGCGGAAGCGTACAAGAGACAGTTGGCGGACTTGGACGACAAGGATTGGGCCGGCCATCTCAAGTTGGCCGAATGGTGCCTTGACCGCGGCATGATTGATGCGGCCAAAGAGCGGTGCGGGCATGTTTTGACGTTGGATATCGAAAACGCCGAAGCCAAGCGGATCCTCGGCCGCATCAACCAGCAGTCCGTCGTCCCATCCGACGCCCGGCGGGCCACGAAAAAAGAACCGGGCAAACCCGCCACGGACTTGAAAAAGGGCGACCTGCTCAGCAAGGAGCAGATCAGCCGAATCCGGATGGCCGAGTTTCGACCCGGCGACCGGGTGTCCGTTCGATTCAAGAACGACGTTCTGAAACGGTTCCTCGATGCCGTGGCAGGGACCGAGCCGTACAACCGGCGCGGGTATCGTGAGGAGTTCATGGCCAAGGCCGGCAGCGAGAAGCTGGAGGAGATACTCAAAGCCACCGGTATGCACTTCGCCGACGATATCGAGGTGACCAGTGATCCGGAGGCGATCCAGATTTTTCGAAGAGAAGTCATGCCGGTCATTCGCACCGGTTGCGCTTCGCTGAAGTGTCACGGCGGGGTGGGCGCGCCGAAGATACGGTTGCACACCGTGGACACGCCGGCGGCGGTCTACACGAACTTCTATGCTCTGGACACCTACAAGGGGCCCAAAGGCGTGAAGATGATCGATCGGACGTATCCCGAGGAGGGGCTGCTGACGCAGTATCTGTTGCCGAACGACATTGCCGAGAGCGGCTTGGCTCATCCGGGTGATGTCCCGCCGACGGTGAGGGATCGGAGCGATCGTCGCTACGACGCCGTGGTGAGCTGGATCAAGGACGGACTTCGGAATCCCCGGTTGGATCCGGGTATCGAGCCGGATTCGGAGGCCAGGACGAACAACAAACCCACGACGACGAGGAGCTCTGGGGCCCCGCCCGCCCGAAAGTAGGGCAGGGTCGGTCGGCGGTCGATCGGGCCCTCCGGGAGATCCGAACGCCAAGGAAGGTGCCGAATATTCATGTCGTTGCCTGATGAGCTATGGGTGCTTGCCGCGGGGGTCCTGCTCGCGGGCGTCCGTCTGGTGATCGTGGGCCGTCGCCGCCGGTGGCGGACGTTGATCGATCTGGCGGCCGAGAGGGGGTTGTCTTTTTCGCGACGGGACCGGTCGGACTTGCCGGAGGAGCTGGCGTGTTTGGAATTGATGCGCCATGGATACAATCGGCGGGCTAGCGATGTTCTGTCGACGGGCGCGCGTCGTACGGCCGGGGCATTCTGTTATCATTACGAAGCGGGTTTTGGGAAACGTCATCGGTCGCATGAACTGACCGTCTCCGTGGCGCGTACCGAAAAGCGTCATCCCGGCATCTGGATCGCCCGACGCCGTGAGATGGAGAATGCGGGATTCTTCGGACGATACAGAAGGGTGGAGACCGCCGCCTGGCTTTCGGATGCGGCCCTCCGCGTTTATGCGGAGGACGCGGGTTTTGCCCGGGCGGTTCTGACCGACGAGGTGCGGACCCTGCTGCAACGCGGCGAAGCGGTTCCGGACTGTGAAATCCGCGGGCCCTATGTGGCGCTATACAACGAGGGCATTGCCGGTCCGGAGGCGCAGATTGACTTACTGAGGCGAGCGGAGGCGTTGGCCACGGTCGTGGATCGTCTGGGAAAGGGCGGGGGCGACGGGGCCGTGGGAGCGGGCGCGGCGAGCACGGGCGAGGCGGTCATTGCACGCCGGAACAAGGACAACGACGAACGGCCGTTGACAGGAGCCTGATGGTGAAGCCCACGATAATGATTGTGGCGGTCGCGGTGGTGGTGGTGGTATTGGTCGTTGCCATCGTGGGACTGGGACGAGTCAGCCAGTCGGACCTCGATCGCGCGAAGTACGAAGCCGACCTTCACACGGAGAAGGCGATCCGGTTGTTGGACAAGTATCAAGCGAATGTGAGCGAGATTGCCTTGCTGCGGGAACAGCTCGGTCGTCAGCTCAGCAAGGACAAAACGCCCGTGGCCGTGCCGCCCAAGGGCAACGACATGCAGGAGCTGGTGCGCGGGGCCCTGGAGGAGTTTCAGACCTTCAGCCGTGAGATGAGCAAACGCGCCAAGCAGGACCCCGGGGCGGAGCCCGTCCTCTCATTGGGTCAGAACGAGGCGCAGATCAGCCGGGGCTTGGAGGCGGCCACGAAGAAGGTCGATCAATTGATCGCCGAGAATGCCAAGTTGCTCAAGCAGGCCTTGCAGGAGGCGGACGCGGCGCTGCAGGTTCAGGTGGGCACGGCGAGCATGCGAGAGCACGTGGCCGCCAATCAGGTCAAGGCCTGCGTTCTGTATGTTCAGGGTATGGAGCGACGAAACGAATCGCTCCTGCGGCGGCTCGAATCGCAACAGGTGCGTCTACGGGCCCTGCGTCTCATCGATCAATCGGCCAGGCTTCTGGCCCGCGTGCGCGATGTGGAAGACCGCAAACCGGTTCGGTTGAAGAAGGATTTGGCGGATGAAGCGGCGGAACTGAAGAAGCGGTTGACGGCGGCTCAAGAACAGGCGGACGGGCTGAAGAAGCGGATCGACGAGATGCGCCGGCAAATCGCCGCGGCCCAAGCCGAGGCGGCGGCGGCGGGCCAAGCCCTCCAGGCCTTGGAGCAAACCGGTTATGACCCGAAGAATCCGGCCGACGTCAAGCGGTACGTCGACGAGTACTCCAAACAGGCCGCCATTCAACAGCAGGCCGCCGTGCGGACGATGGCGCTTCAGAACGGAACACTCGAGGGGGCCAAGTTGGATGATGCCCACGGCGGAGATTTCCTGGAGGACAAATACGTCGCCGAGCCGGGCGGAAAGGGCATGACCCCCGTCAAGGGGTTGAGCATGCTGGAGGCCGACCTGAAGGACGTGAACCAGCATGTGGCGGAAATTGAGGCGTTGCTCAAGGCGAACGTTCAGCGGACGGCGCAAACGAAGGAGCTCGAGGCTCAGTTGGCCGCGCTGGGGCAGAAACTCGGCGAGGAGAAGAAGGCCGTCGACCAACAGGTCTTGGCGGCGATGGCGGAAGCCGAGAGTCATGCGACGAAGGCGACCGAGATCGAGAACCATGCCCTTGCTCAGCTCGACAATGCGGCGAAGGCCTATGCCCAGGCATCGCGTGCGTCGGGCGGTCGCGGAGACGTGGTGTTGGCCGATCCCGCATTGAAGGAACTGGCCCGGGACAGAGACACCGACACGGTCCTGGCGATGGACCAGGCCGACATCGCCTATTTGCAGGCCTTGGTCCACCTCCAGCGGGTCCGCGGTTTGAGCCAACAGATAGACGCGATGCGGTTGGCCGAGGCGGCCGAGATCGCCGGCCTCGACAAGGCAAGAACCGATCAGCTCGGCGGCGAGCTGGCGAAGGCCCGGGAGGCGGCACTGAAGGCGGTCGACGATTCAATCAAGCTGGGCGAGAAGGCCCAGTTTCAGGGAAACCTCAAATGGATCGGCCAAGCGAGCATCGCAGGGGCCTATCACCTCAAATCATTGCTTGCCGAAGGGAGTGCCTCAGCCGAGGCATTGGACAAGGCGATCGACACCTATGCGGCGGCCGTTGAGAAGAAGGAGTCGAGTCCGTTCCTGAGGCCCCACGTTCGGATGCTTGCGTACCTTCGCGCGGGCGGCGGGGTCCAGAGCCGTCCGTCGGCATCTCGACCGGCGACGGGGACAGCCACCCAGCCGGGTTCTCAGCCCGCGGGGGCGACGGCGTTCAATCCCATCGCTGCCTCAAAGCAGGTTATTGAGTTCTTGGCGACAGGGCAATTCGATGCGGTGGCAAAGCAATTCAACGCCGAAATGAAGGCCAAGCTGAGCGTCCAGATGCTCGGTGAAACCTGGAAAACGGTGGTCGCCCAGGTCGGCGCCTTCGAGAAACCGCTCAAGACCCAGGCGGCACAGGCGCAGGACATGAGAATCGTCATGACCACCTGCAAGTTTGCCAAGGCGGAGATGGAGATCATGGTCGCTTACGACAAAGCCGATCTGATCGCCGGACTCTTCATTCAGCCGCCGGGTGAGGCGGCGCCGGGAACACCTCCGGCGGCCGGAGTCCCCAAGTCCAAGTGAGGTCCCGCCTGCCGCGGGCATTGTCAGGGTTCGTGGAGTCTCGGCCGTGGCCGAAAAACCACATGACGATCATGATCCTTGGCAGGCCGCTGTTGATGAGGGCATTGACGTCAGCCAACTCGAATACCTGCTCAGTCTGACCCCCGAGGAGCGTCTTAAGCGTCACGGGCAATGCCTGGCGCTCGTCCGGGCCATGCGTCAGGCGGGCATCGACTACTATGGGTTCGACCCCTCGAAATCCTGAAGCGCCTCAAGGATGCTGATGTGGATTTTGTCATCGTAGGCGGCCTTGCCGGCGTGGCGCATGGATTCTCGTATGTCACGGAAGACGTGGACGTCTGTGCCCCGTTGAACCCATCAAACGTGCGGAAGATCATTCTGGCGCTCAGGGGATTGAGTCCGTGTTTTCGCATGACGCCTCACCGCCGACCCCTGCCGGATACCCCTGAAGGCTTGGCAGGATTCAAGAGCCTCTACTTGGTGGCCGACTGGGGTCAGGTTGATTTCCTGTCTGAGATCACGGGTGCGGGTGGCTACAATGATGTGTTACGCCAGTCGATCGCCCTTGACATTGAAGGCCTCGAGTATCGGGTGCTAAGCATCGACGCATTGATCCAAGCCAAGAGGGCCCTCGGGCGCCCTAAGGATCTCCGTGTGGACCTGGAACTCGAGGCGATCCGCCGACGGCTATGGCCCGACGAGGGTTAGGATCGGCAGGGTCTGTCGGAGAAGGCTATCCCCGTGATGCCCGGTTCCAAGCCTACGTGGTCTTGAGCGTCGGACGCGCCATGTAGCCCCTTGCGAACAAGCTTTTTCTCTGCTATCAGGCCTGTCATGTCGGACGCGATGACCCGGTTTGGAGTGGGACCTGAATTCTCACTCCTTTCGGCTGGCTGTCTGATTGTGGCGACCGGGCTGCGGCTTGCGTGGCCAGATCTGTTCCGCATTGACTTCGTACCCTACAAGCTCTTGGTTGCTATCGGGGTTGTCCTGATTGCGATCGGGCTTCCGTTCTACATCATGGCTGTCATGACCGTCATGAAGGCATTCGATGCCGGCAGACTGTGCACGCATAGCGTCTTCAGATGCTGCCGGCATCCGGTGTATGCGTCCTGGGTGGTGTTCCTCGTGCCCGGAATCGTTCTTCTGATGAATTCGTGGGTTGGCCTTATCGTGCCGGTTGTCATGTACGTTCTGCTGCGGCTGCTCGTTCGCCGGGAGGAGGCCTATCTCGAGCAGCGGTTCGGCGACGAATACTGTGCCTATCGCGATCGCGTGCCGCCGGTGGCGCCGCTTGGATGGCTGAGAGGGTCTGGAAAAGGCTCGGACTGAATCCGATTGGATCAACGAATGAGATTGCCGCCGTGAGGGCGGGGCTTTGGCAGAGGGGGTATCTCGGCTCGAAGATCGTGGCCCGCGAGGCGTCGACAAGCTCCCTTCGGGTCCGAGCCTCAGGGTTGAGGACAGTCAAGGGGACGCTCGCCCTCCCCAAGAAACGTCAACCGATTTGCGACAGGGTGGTAGTAGTGCTCTCGAAGGCATGCCCATGTTCACTCAATGGCTCTATGTAGATGAGCTGCGGTTGGCCTGGTATTTCCAGCAGGGGCTGGCGGGGGTCGTGCTGCTGATCGGGCTGGTGCTGATCCGTCGGGGGGTGTGGCCCCGGCGGATCGGCGACACGCCGTACTGCCGCACATGCGGCTACAACCTGACGGACCGGGTTAGCGATCGATGTCCTGAGTGCGGTACGCCGCTGTCGCAAAAGGCAATCGTTCACGGCGAACGCCAACGTCGCCCCGCGTTCATAGCCGTAGGGGCCATCGTAGCCGTGGGGGCGGCCACGTGGTTGCTCCTTCCGCTGCGAACCGTCAAATGGTACCGATACCGTCCGACGGCCTGGGTCATTGCCGACGCCCAATCCACGATCCCCATGAAGGCCGGTAGGGCGTTGTTCGAGTTGGATAGTCGCATCACGGCCGGTCACCTCTCCGCCGAGCAACGAACGATGCTGATCGACTACTGCCTGAGACAGCAGCTTGCGGACCCCCTGAGCCCTACCGCCGGAGACTGTATCCACGCGCTCGGTCGATGGCACAAGGCAGGTGTTCTCTCACCATTGCAGGAGGCGACGTTCTTCGAACAGATGATGAAGGCGACACTGCGCGTTCGGCCGACGGTGTTGGAGGGGGAGCCGTTACCCTTTGTCCTGGCATGCCATTCACGGGCTCCCTTCGCGTTTGAGTGCGTGTTGATCTGTGAAAAGGTGTTGATCGACGGCCGGGCGGTTCCCGACGGCCTCTGGTCTCGGCAGATCCCGGAACGCCAGACGGTATTCTCCTTGAACAACGAACCGCAGTTGAGAAACGGCAACCTTCCGTGCGGGACGCCCGGGTCCCACAATCTGACCGTGTCGATGCGAATGGAGGTCCATACCTCGCACGATATGCTTCGGGTCGTGCGGGCCAGTTCCGACGCCGAAAAGACGCCGGCTACCTCTGTCTATGCGAAGGCGATCGTACTTGAGGCCCCCTTCGAGGTGTTGTCGACCGAGCCGCCGGACTACATCAAGCGGGTTAAGGACCCTACCTTGGGCGAGCACATTCGATCGTACGTCGAGATCCACGGCCTCGGCCTTCAGCGTGAGTCAGAGGCGATCTTTTGCGGTGATCTGTCGATCGAACGCCCACCGGTGGATGTGGCCTTCGAGGCATTCGCCCGCATCGACGGCGAGGAGCATCGACTGGGTTACATCCATCAACGGAAGGGGGAGGCCACAGCCGCGCGCCTGGGCTTTGATGTAAGACTGAGTAAGCCGCCCCCGCAGTCCTATGACATCATCCTTCGCAGCAGCGAGCGAGCGGCACGCGGTTCGGTCGACCTGTTCGAGATCTGGGAGGGGCAATTGCTCTTCAAGGACCTGCCGTTGAAGACACGGCGAGTGTATCCGCTGACATTGCCGACGCTGCCCAGCCGTCCGACCACGCGGGCGAGGTGATGACGCGGAACATCGGGTATCGGCTGTCGGGCATGAGGTGAGGCACGACGGTCAAGTGGATGAGTATTCGTAGGGCGGGTCTTGCCCGCCGAGGCTACAAAACGGCGAAGGTCCTCAGGTGAGTTGAACCCGCCCAACGCGGCTATCGCGGCATTCCGTTGAGATGGGTATGATGCGGACCTGTATGTTTAAGCCGGGCCGTCCTCGGCCCGGTTGTCCGGACGGAGGACGGCTCGACTGAGCTCGTCGAAGGCCGTCCGGCTCGGAGGATGGATCGTCCGTTGATTCGGGTACTGCAAGCCACCGGCTCGACGCGATTGAACGAACTGGAAGGGTGGGAAGGAATCACACGGAAAGTGAGGATAAGGTGAACGGCTACTATAGAAACCCAACTCTGGCAGTGGTCTTCCTGGCGTTTTCTGTTACCCCGGTGAGTTTCGCGGCCCAGACAGCGACCGACGATTACCTCAGTGGATCGCTGCTCTATCGCATCTGGACGAGCACGCAGGCGTGGGGCGAACTCGGGATCAATACGTGTACCCATGCGCCCGGCATCAAGCCACAGCCACTCAAGATCTGCGATAAGACATATGATAAGGGGCTTGGCCATCACGCCAATGGCGAGATCTTCATCGTGCTCGACGGCGAATATGCCACGTTCGAGGCGGAGATCGGCGTCCAAAAACAGGCACAGAACATCGGGACGGTGGTTTTCCAGGTTTTTGTCGGCGACGAGAAGCGCTTCGACAGCGGCGTCATGCGCGAAAGCGACCCCGCTCGCAAGATCAGCGTTCCCATTGCCGGGGCCGAGGACATGCGCCTGGTCGTTACCGATGCCGGCGACGGCATCACGTGCGACTGCGCGAACTGGGCCAACGCCCGACTGATCCGCGACCCGAATGCCAAGGCCAGACCCGCCGAGGCCAGGCGAACGCTCGACGCCGCGCCGTTCGGCCGGGTGGTGACATGGGATCCGGCCCGCAGCGACGGCAGCCATGCCAACCGCGTCCAGGAGTTTCGCACGGAAGACATCTTCACGGAAACCGATGTCCTGCCGACGGCCGACGGTATGTACCCCGTGCCCGTCGCCCGAGATGGCCGCGGCTGCATCGGCCTGCAGTGGATGGAGCGGCGGCTGATCCGGGAATTCGGCATCCAGTTTGCCGACGCGGCCAAGATGCCGAAACCCGAAGGGGCCCAGATCCAGGTCTGGGTCGGCGAGTCGGTCTGGCAGGGCAACTTCCTACCGCTCAAGGGGGCCATCACCGCGGGCGAAGGCCGGTGGACGGCGACGCTGGACCCTCGCGATAACCCGGACTGCCGCAAGGGCATCTGGAAGGTGCGATGGATCTTTCCGTCGGCCAACGGGCCCGTAGCCGTTCGCGGTCTTTCGGCCATCACACGCACGACGACGGAGACCGTCGAGTTGACCCTCGAGCCGGCAAAACCCTTGCCCGGCGAGAAAGGGCGGATCGATATCCACAACGGTGAAATCGCGTCGGCCGAGGGGGGGGCGCCGATTCGCGGAGTCGACTGGGACCTGGCCAAGCCGCTGTCGCTGAACGTTCGCTATACCAAGCCGAGATTGTGGAAGCCCGACCGGACCGTCCTGCGATTGCGATTACCCGGTGGGGCGGTGGGGGTGGCCGTCGATGATGTACTGGCCAACGGGTGCGTGTGGGTGCCGGAGCCGGGTGTGTTTGTCGCCCACGGCCAGGCGGCCAAGGATGGGCTCGCTGCGTATCTCAAGAAGATCGAGGGACGTAAGACAGTCCTTCAGCAGGTTCGCGAAATGCCTGACCAAACGTTCGAACAAGCGATGGCCAAGGTGCATCGCGACGTCCAGAACAACGGGCCGGTGCTGCTTTCGCTGGCGTGCGACAACCACAAGTTCGTCGTGAATCGGAACGGCCAAATCGAGTGGCAGCCGGATGCCGAGGCGACCGCGCATCAGCCGGACGCCTTCGCGCTCTATTCGCGGCATCTGCGCGTCCGATTCGGCGCGGGTAAGAACGCCGAGTTGACCCGCCACACCGACGGCGGTTGGCTGCCGATACCGGTCACGACGGCGAAGGTGGGAGACATCGTCTACACGCAGCGGACGTTTGTCGCGCCGTCTGACAAGGCGCCGGCGCGGCAGTCCATCGATTGTCTGAGGCGGCCGGGGGTCTGCGTGGTGGAGTTTGCGGCGAAGAACGCGGGCTCGGCCGCTGCGGAGGCGTCGCTTGTCCTGACGTTCATCGCCGACGCCAAGAAGGACCAGCCGGCGGAGGTGACCGCCGTCGACGGCGGCGTGGTTGTCTCATGCGATGGGCGTCTGTTGGCCTATGCGGATACGAGCCGCTTGGGGACGGCCAACATCGAGATCAAGTCAGGTACCCTGACGCTGACCGGCCAAATGAACGCCGGGGACGAGGCCAAGGGCGCCGTCTATATCCCCACCTGGGCGATGAAGTCTGGTGAGTCCGTTTCGCTGGGCAAAGTCGAATCGCTGCGAACGGCGGTTGAGGAGTACTGGAACGGCATCCTCGCACCGGCGATGCAGGTGAAGATTCCGGATACGTTGCTTTCGAACCTCATCCGCGCGTCGCAGGTCCACTGCCTGATCGCCGCCCGGAATGAGGCCAATGGGCAGCGGATTTCGCCGTGGATCGCCTCGCTCTCCTACGGGCCGCTCGAGAGCGAGGCCAATTCCATCATCATCGGCATGGGCGGAATGGGGCACTTGGATTTCGCGAGGCGGTCGTTGGATTTCTTCATCAAGCGGTACAGTCCGGCGGGGTACCTAACCACCGGCTACACGCTGATCGGGACGGGCTGGCACCTGTGGGCTCTCGCCCGCTATGCCGACCTCGCCCAGGACACGGCGTGGCTGAAGCAGAACGGTCCCGAGGTCGGCCGCGTCTGTCGTTGGATCACGCAACAGCGCGAGAAGATGAAGCACATCAATGCGCGGCTTGAGAAAGTGCCTGAGTACGGTCTTATGCCGCCGGGCGTCGTGGCCGACTGGAACGTCTTTGCGTATCGCGTCTACGCACTGGGCCACTACTACGCGGGTCTGGCCAATGCCGCCAGGGTCCTGGCTGCCGCCGGCTACCCCGGGGCCGATGAGCTGTGCAGGAACGCCGAGGAATTCCGGCAGGAGATTCAGCGGGCGTGGCGATGGGCGCAGGGCAACAGCCCGGCGTTGGCGCTGGCCAACGGGACGTGGGTGCCCGCCGATCCGTCGATGATCAACTGTCTGGATCGCGTGAACAACATCTACCCGGGTGAGGACGGCAACCGGAGTTGGGCGTCGGACGTCGAGATCGGGGCGCACCATCTCGTGGCCAACGGCGTGTTCGATGCGATGAGTCGCGAGGCGACATGGATGCTGGACCGGCTCGAAGACGTCGAGTTTCTCGGGACCGGCATGGGTGAATACAAGGCCGAGGAAAACCACAAGGACTGGTTCAGCCTGGGCGGGTTCGCGAAGATCCAGCCTTACTATGGCCGGACGGCCGACGTCTATGCGATGCGCGACGACGTAAAGCCCTATATCCGGGCCTATTTCAACGGGATCTGCACGCTGTTCAACACCGAGGTAATGACGTTCTGGGAACACTTCCACAACCTGGGCGCGTGGAACAAAACACATGAGACCGGCGGGTTCCTGAACCAGACGCGTCTGATGTTCGTGATGGAGCGGGGCGATGAGCTGTGGCTGGCGCCGTTCGTGACGAACAATTGGCAGAAGGACGGCATGACCGTCTCCGTCCGCAATGCCCCGACCCACTTCGGGCCGGTCGGCTACCACGTCACGTCGGCCGCACAGGCCGGCTCGATCGAGGCGACGATCGAATCGCCGAAGCGGGCCGTACCGAAGGCGATTGTCATTCGGATGCGGCACCCGGAGGGCAAACCGATGCGGGCGGTCAAGGTGAACGGCGTCGAGCACAAGGGGTTCGACGCGGCCCGCGAAATCGTGCGGATCGAGAAGCCGGAAGGTACCGTTGCAGTGCGAGCGGAATACTGAGGTAAAGATGATCGTCATTCGTCAATCCGCACTCAAGACGTCGGTGGCCATGACGGTGTTGGTGATCGCTTTCACGGCGATGGGCGTCTGCGGTCTGGTTCGATTCAAGGACGCTCGGGGGCGAAAGACGGCGATCGCGTTGCTGGGGGTGGCTGGGGCGATGGGCGTGGTCAGCATCCGGTCCATCAGCCGAGGGACGGTAGTGGCCACGTTGCGGCAGGACGGGCTCGAGCTTCGCAGCGGCCACTTCGCCGGGTGGGGACCGATTGCCTGGGACGACATCGACGAGGCGTTCATCTTCAATACGGTGGGCTTGCGGGTCATTGGGCTACGGCTGAAACAGGCGGAGAAATACAAGAAGCGGCTTTCGGCGGTCAGCCGATTCAGCCTGCTGCTGGACCGGTATCTGGCCGGTGGGGCCGACGCCTACCTGTCGGCGGCGGCGGTGAAGACGGATGCCAGAGACCTCGCCCGGCTGATCGACATCTTTCGCCGTTCGTCGGCCGCCCGAGAGCATTTCGGAGGGGACGATGTCGTGCTAGAATTTCCGGCCGACGTGCAACTGAAAGAGATTCTGGCCCAGTCTTCAGGTCGGACCGGGAATTCAGAATCCGGAATTCAGAATTCAGAAGGGAAGTAGTCTGTTCACCTGCGCGATTGTTCCGGACCAAGGTGCGATCTGTGTGCTACAGAGCACTCGGCACGAATCGAGCAGGGGCTCCGAACGAGGATTCTGACTTCTGAATTCCGGCAGACAAAGTGTCAGCCCTCCGGCGGGGGCATTGAGGTACCCCTTCGAGCAAATGAGGCGATGAGGAAATGCCCAGTCCCATTCGAGTCATGGTATTGCGAGCGGCCGGCACGAACTGCGACGAGGAGACCGCGTTTGCGTGGTCGATGGTGGGTGCGACAGCCGATCGCGTTCACATCAACCGCGTGATCGAGGCGCCGCGGATGCTGCGGGATTACCAGATACTGACCGTCCCGGGCGGGTTTAGTTACGGCGACGACGTGGCAGCCGGGCGAATTCTTGCCAACCAGATGGTTCATCACCTGGCCGACGAACTGCATGCGTTTGTCGATTCCGGCAAGCTCGTCCTCGGAATCTGCAACGGGTTTCAGGTCTTGGTCAAGGCGGGTTTGCTGCCCGGACCCATGAATGGGATGAACGCTTCGTCCAACCGTTGCCGGCCGTTGACGGTTACGTACAACGATTCAGCCAAGTATGAGGACCGATGGGTGCATCTTCGCGTGGATTCGGATCGGTGCGTCTTCCTGGAACGCGGCGCGATTCTGGCGCTGCCCGTGGCCCACGGTGAGGGAAAGGTGGTTACGATCGACGACGCAACGCTGAACGCCCTACGCGACGGCGGCTACGTTGCGATCCGGTATGTGGATGAGAACGGCCGACCCGGCCCGTTTCCGATCAACCCCAACGGCAGCCAGGATGACATCGCGGGTCTGACCGATCGGACGGGGCGCGTCTTCGGTCTGATGCCCCACCCAGAGCGTCATATCCATCGGACTCAGCATCCTCTGTGGACGCGAAGACCGGCCGATGCAGAGGCGGACGGCCTGATGGTCTTCAAGCGGGCGATGGCGTACCTGAGCGCGTAACACCGCCGCCGGGTTCCGCGAGACCTTGAACGGCGGGCTTACCACAGGCAGGGGTACCTATGTCCAGCTTCGACGCGCGGGTGCGGGCAAGCATCATTCTCGACGACGGCGGACCGGTCAACCAGTTGACCTACCACAAGGACCGACAAGGGCATGTCCGGTACGTCCCGGTCAGCTTCCTCGAGCAGTTCATCGAGATCACCGAGCGGCACAACGTCCGCGGCAAGTACAGCCTGGTGCCCTATCCGAACAGTTGGAGTGGGTTCGGCCGAGCGAACTGGCGGTCGAGGTCGTTCCGCTGCGGACGCGCTATCCCGAGGGACACAGCTTATGAATCAACTCGAGCGGTTTCGTGCGACATGCGCTCACCAGCGCCCCGATCGTCTGCTTTATGCGGCCGGCTTCACGCCCGACCTGCATCGGCGGCTCGCCGAACACGTGGGCACCGAGGACTTCGCCGGCCATTACGAGATGTTTGACCCGGTATCGGTGGACCCACAGCCGCCGCCGGGCCATCGTCCTCCGGACTTCTCGCAGTACTACGAGGGGGCCAATCTGCCGGCCGGCACGACGCTCGATCCTGACGGGGTGGCCATGGTGCCGTCCGGGTTGTATCACTTCTGGGGCTATGTCAGCCCGCTGCGGAACGCAAGCCGACTCGAAGAACTCGAAACCTATCCGCTCGACGACAACACGAGCTACCGGACGGATCAGATGGCCGCGGAGGTGGCGAGGGCCCATGCGGCGGGCAGGGTGGCCGTCGGCAACGTCGTCCACATGTACGAGACGAGCTGGCAGATCCGGGGCTACGAGGAGTTCCTGACCGACCTGGTGACGCAGCCGGAGTGGGCCGAATGCATCCTCGACAAGGTGGCCAGGCGGTGCCTGTTCCGCGCGACGGCGCAGGCCCGCGCCGGGGTGGATTACCTGTTGTGCGGCGACGACGTGGCCAATCAGACCAGCATGATGTTCTCCCCGGCGACGTGGCGGCAGTTCATGAAGCCGCGCTGGGCGAAGGTCTGGGCGGCGGCACGTGCGGCCAAGCCGGACATCCAGATCTTCTACCACAGCGACGGCAACATCATGCCGATCATCCCCGACCTGATCGAGATCGGCGTGACGATCCTGAACCCGATCCAGCCGGAATGTGTCGATCCGGTGACGATCAAACGCGAATTCGGCGACAAGGTGGTGTTGCACGGTACGATCGGCACGCAGAGCACCATGCCGTTCGGCACGCCGGACGAGGTGCGCCGTGTGGTGAAGGAGCGTGTCGAGACGCTGGCGGGCGACGGAGCCTTGATCCTAACGCCGACACACGTCCTCGAACCTGAGGTCCCCATCGAGAACATCGAGGCGTTCTTCGAGGCGTGTCGGGAATACGGAAGACTCTAAGAGATCTCACGCGGAGGCGCAGAGATCGCAGAGGCAAGAATCCATGAGTCACATCCATGCTCCGATCGTTGTGTCTCTTGTCATCCTCCCCAGGATTGCGGTATCTGCCGACGGGCGTCCTGCGGAATCCGCAGTCGTCCCCGACTGGGTCAAGCCGCTCCAAGCGCCACGGCCCTTGCCGCCGGGACAGAAGCCCCCCACATTGCCCGACCTCATGAGGGCGCCCGACGGTTCGAGGATTACCACGCCCGCGGAATGGGCCGAGCAGCGCCGGCGGATTCACGACAAGTGGGTCACGTTTCTTGGCCGGCTTCCCCGGCCACTCTGCCCCCTGGCGCCGAGAAAAATCGAGACGGTGACGCTTGACGGCGGTATCACCCGCAAGCTGATCCAGATTCAGGTCGAGCCGGACGTCTGGATGCGGTGCTACCTGTTTGTTCCGGCCGGCAAGGGACCGTTCCCTGCCTGCGTCTGCCTGCACCCCACAACCGATGAGACGATTCGTGAGCCCGCCGGATTGGTGGTGAAGGAAGAGCGGGCGTTCGCACTGAACTTCGCCAAACGAGGCTATGTGACCATCGCCCCGGAGAACTTCGAGTGGACCTATCCCGGCCGACCGACGACCGGACCGGCCTGGGACAAGTTCCACGCCGTTGCCCGCGCCTTCCTGGCCAAGTACCCCGGCGTCAAGGGGATGGCCAAGATGATCCATGACGCCTCGCGGGCGGTGGACTATCTGTGCACGATGCCGGCGGTTCGCAAGGACGCGATCGGCTGCATTGGCCACTCGCTCGGGGCGAAGGAGGTTACGTATCTGATGGCCTTCGACGAGCGCGTCGTCTGCGGCGTGTCGAGCGAGGGTGGTGTGGCCTATGAGTTCACCAACTACCACGATCCGTGGTATCTCGGTCCCGACATCAAGAAGCCGGACTGCAATCTCCACGCTCACGAGGTGGTCGCCCTGATCGCGCCGCGGGCCTGGCTGCTGATCGGCGGGAACCACACCGACGGCGACAAGAGCTGGCCCTACGTCGAGGCCGTCCTGCCGATCTGGCGCCTGCTGGGCAAGCCCGGCAACGCGGGGCTGTTCGTCCACACCCACGGCCACTCGGTACCGATGGAGGTTCGAGAAATCGCCGAACAGTGGATGGGCGAGCACCTGAAGCGCGAAAGGGGCTAGAGGATAGGGTTCAGGGTGTGGGTGCCGGGGTCGATTGAGGCGCGAGAGCAGTTTATCTCGGGCGCGGCGCCACCCGTTGGGAGGAGGGTGTCTGCCGGTACCCGGCTCGCCGGTCCGTTCGTCCTTCTGCCGCCAACGCCGCCACGGGCCGACGTAAGATGCCCTGGCTGTCCCTGCGGGGGCGGGGCGCGGTATGATCCGGACTCAAGGGGCATTCCATGAACCAGCAAAGCGGTTGTGAAACCATGACCCGGCGTGGGTTTGTCGGCGCTGCCGCGGCAACAGGCGTGAGTATCGTGACGCAGCGAGCGAGGGCGAAATCAATGGACGGAGAGATTCGCGTGGCGCAAGTCGGCGTCCAGGGACACTGCGAGGACGTCTTGCGAGGCATTCCCGAGATCGGCAAGTGCAGACTGGTCGCCGCGGCCCGATCCTATCCGAACGAGGACCTCGGCCGGCTCACGCGCTCGCCGGCCTGGTCGAAGGACGGGCGGGTGTATGACGACTATCGCAAGATGCTCGACGAGGCCAAGCCGGACATCGTCGCGACGTTCGCGCCTTACGCCCACAACGGCACGGTCAACATCGAGGCCGTCAAGCGGGGTTGCCACGTCTTCAGCGAGAAGCCGGTGGCCGTGTCGGTCGCGGAACTTGACACGCTTCGGGCGGAGCGCGACCGGCGGAAGGTCCAAGTGACGGCCATGCTTCCGATGCGGACGTTCCCGGCCTTCGTCGCGGCCCGCGACGCGGTCAAACAGGGCAAGATCGGCGAGCCGGTGCTGCTCTCGGCACAGAAGTCGTACAAATTCGGTGCGATCCGGCCGGATTATTATAAGAAGCGAGAGACCTACGGCGGTTCGTTCCCTTGGGTGGCGATTCACGCGGTCGATTTCATGCGATTCGTGTCCGGGCTCGATTTCGCGAGCGTGACGGCCTTGCACGCCGTCAAGGACCATCCGGCTTACCCGGAGTGCGAGGACTGCGGTGCGGCGTTGTTCGAGATGACCAACGGCGGGCAGGGCACCCTGACGTTCGACTACTTCCGACCCCGGAAGGCCCCGAGCCATGGCGACGATCGGCTTCGCGTGGTCGGCACGAAGGGGTTCGTCGAGGTGCGGCTGACGGACAAGCCGTTCTGCGAGTTGACGACCGACGACGCCCCGTCGGTGCAACTGCCGCTGCCCGAGTCGCAGGTCAACATGTTTGTCGGCTTCGTGGAGTCGCTGCGAACCGGAAAGCCGCACGTCCTGACGTCGGACGAGGCGCTCCGCGCGACCGAGGTGGCGATCAAGGCACGGGACTCGGCCGATACCAAGAAGACGATCTCGTTGAGGTAGCGTTGAGCCCCGTCCGTTGTGGATGGAGTTCGTTGGCCTTGGTCTTGTGGCCGGCGTCATTCGCCCGGTTCGATGCCTTGAGCGGATTCCCCTTCGGTCTCCTAAGCTCGAATTCGCCGCCATCGTCACCGGGCGTGTGCGGGTACGTGGGGCCTCGATTCCGAATCAGTCATGCGTGTGCGGCATTGCCGGATCGCTCGGCCGTCTCATACCGCACCGGGGTGGCGTGCCAGCCGGACCACCGCTTTTCCCAATAGAGGTTGTGGAGTCGAACGGACAGCTCGCCCGGGCCGTTGCGCCCGCCGACAGGAACGCCGTCCACGCTGCGGACCGGCATGATGCTGCCGGCCGTGGTCGTCATGAAGACCTCCTGCGCGGAGCGCAGCTCATCGGCGTGGACCCGCCGCAATGTGGCCGGCAGGCCGATATCGTGGCACAGGTCGAATACGCTCCGACGGGTGATGCCTTCCAGACAGCCCGAATCGGGGCTCACGACGATGCCGTCGATGACGGCGAAGATGTTGGCCCCCGCCGCCTCGGTCAGGTATCCGGCCTCGTCCGTGAGGACCGCCCACTCCGCGCCGCGGTCGCCTGCTTCGAACAGCGCCATCTGCATGTCGAGCCAGCAGAAGTTCTTGGCTGTCGGATCCACGGCCCGCGGCGAGATGCGGATGCGGTTGCGGCTGACGATCAGGTCGATGCCCCGAGTCCGCTGTTCGTCGTCGGCCACGAAGATGAAGTAGACCGCAAAGGCGTAGAAGCGGTTGTCGAACTTCGCGGCGTCCACCATCTCGCTGCGGCCCATCGGCGGCTCCCCGCGCGTGACCGTCCACCACACGTACGCATCGCGGAGGCCGGTTCGGGCGACAAGTTCGTGGAGGATCTCCGCCTCCTGCCGGCGATCGAACGGGTTGCGGACCCGGATCGCCTCACATGCCCGGGCGAAGCGCGCCTGGTGGTCCTCAAGTCGGAAGAACGCCCCGCGGCTCACGCTGACGACATCGTAGACCGCGTCCGCGTGCATGAAGCCGCAGTCGATAATCGGGACAGCCGCCTCATAGATGGGGCAGAAGTGGTCGACCACGTATGCCGCTCCGAGGGCATAGGCAGGATCGTGGGGCAACCGTCGGTGTTCAGGATGGCTGTTCATCACCTCTTCAACGCGGATGATCTCCATGAAGGCGTCCTCCCATTGGCGATTTCTCACCAGTGTTCTACTCGCACGCATCGTCTCAGTTCAAGGCCGGTCGCCGAATCCGCCCGGCTATCGGCGGCGCCGGTGCCGACCACTTCCCCAATCGGTCCGGTTCACCGAGAGTATCGGAATCCTCATAGACTCCGTCTGGATGGGGTGAATGCTTGCCGCGCTGCGGTGCGCGCCTTCCATGATCCCTGCGGGACTTCCTTGCAGGGGCATCTCGTCTTCCCCAGATCGGCGCCATGGGGTATTCTCATCATATTCCCGCGGGACGCACCGTAAGCTGGTCACAAAGGGTTGGACGGACAGTCGGGTTGCCAAACAGTGTTGGCCGTGTTTCTTCTTCAGGGACTCTGGAACGAGGTCGGTTGATCATGAACGCGACGGCCCCTAAGACAACCATCCACCGCGGTCGATCCTGCAGGAACGGCAACACGGACTGCCGCATTCCGGTCGTTGTGGCGTGCCTGCTCCTCGGATCACCCGATCCGGACGCCGCCCGTGCCGCTCAGCTCTTGGCGGGAGTCTCAAAGGTCGATGTCACCAATACACAGGCCGGGCCGGTCAATGATCCCCTCTACGTCAAGGCGCTGGTGCTGAGGGATGAGGCCACAATGGCGGCGATCATCACCGTTGACGCCGTCGCCATCGCGGAAATCGGTCCTGTTCGCAACGACTATCTCGATAAGGTCCGCTCGCGGCTGGAACAGGAACTGAACATCAAGCCTACAAACGTCCTGATCAATACCAGCCATTGCCACGGCAATGTGTGCTCCGATGTTGACAAACGGACGTTCCAGGCCGTCAAGGAAGCCGCTCGAAACCTGGTTCCCGTCAACGTCGGTGCCGGCGCCGGCCATGAAAACCGTATCATGGAGAACCGCAGGCTCAGGCTGAAAGACGGAAGAGAGGCCGATGTCCGCCACGCGTATTCGCTTCCGCCCGATGAAGAGGTTGTCGGGGTGGGTCCGGTCGATCCCGAGATCGGCATCCTGCGCCTGAACAGGAAAGACGGACGGACGCTGGCGGTCGTCTACAATTTCGCATGCCATCCCATACAGGGCGTCCCGAGCGGCGGCAACACAGCCGACATCACCGGTTTTGCCTCCAGAGTGATCGAAGACAATCTGGGCGAGGGGGCAACGGCCCTTTTTCTCCAGGGGTGTGCCGGCGATATCAACCCGATCAACTACAAGGATGTCGATCATCCTCGGGATGCCGAACCATTGGGGAACATGCTGGGCCTGAGCACCTTGCAGGCGTTGAGGAGAATACGGCCCAAGGAGGACGGGCGGCTGAAGGTCATCCGCGAGGTCATCGAGCTGCCGCGAGCCGACCTGGCCCCACGGATCACCGCCCTGGAGGCCGAGCAGACAAGACTGGTTCAGTCCTTCAAAGGCACCAGCCTAAACCTCAAGACGTTCCTCGAATTGACTGCCAAGTACAGCTTGTCCACCACGTTTCCATCCTACTATTCCCACCGATACTTGCACGACAGGGCCATGGGGCGAGTGGACCTGGACAGGCTCGATGTTGAGAACCGTCGGAACATGAAGCAGTACGTTGAAAACATCTACACGATGGAGGAATTGACGAGGCTGCAAACGAACCTGGCTCTACTGAGGAAGCATCAGGCGGACAACGTGGCCGCTGGCAGAAAGACGATCGCCGTCGAGGTGATGGGTGTGAGAATCGGCGATTTCGTGTTGGTCACGTTTCCGGGGGAACCGACCGTGCAGATCGGCCTCAACATCAAGAAGAAGTCTCCGCATGACCTGACGTTCGTTGCCGGGTGTACGAACGGCTACATCTACTATGCACCTACCGCCGAGCAGCTCAAGCATGTGGGCAATGCCCAGGAGGACAGCGATTGCCTCTTGGCGCCGGAGTGGCAGAAGGTGTACGAGGACAACGTGGCGGAGATACTCAGGAAGTTATAGGGCGGCCGTCCCTCTCGGAACAGGGGAAATCCGACACTGCTGCAAGGCGCAATCGGGGCAGGCACAGGCTTCTCAGCTCACGGGTCGCGGTAGAACCATGCGATCGGGAGGGACACGAAGCGCGTATCGATGTATCCGGGTTCGACGTCAAACCGCATGACGGAGCTGTATCCCGGGGCGTGCATATAGGAGAGTACGGCACGATCCTTCACATACGTGCAACTGACGTAGCCATAGCGGTGGTACCGGCTCTGCTCCAGGAGTTTAAGGTGTTTCCAGGTGAGACCGCCGTCACGCGACACGGCGCTGATCAACGGGCAGCGCCCCTCGTAGCCGTAAGCCCATATGGCCAGGATGTCATCGCTGTTCGGGATTCGGCTCAGAAGCGCCGGGCCGCAGCCTCCGCGGAGCGGCGACAAGACCGGCTTGCTCCAGGTCTGTCCCCGATCGGTCGACCAGGAGAAGAACTGTCCGCCCGCAATCGAACGCATGGTCATCAGAAGGCGGCCGTCGGCCAGCTCGCAAATGCTCGGCTCGTTGACGTTCTGATGCCTCCTTTGATACGGGGTCAGGCCGGGGTCGGGCACATGGCTGCCCGCCTTCCAGGTGTGGCCGTCGTCGTCCGAATAGCAGGCGTATGGCCAGCGAATCCCGCCGACATACTCCCGCGTGGCCAGGACGATCCGCCCGCCGGACAGCCTGATCAGACAGGCATTGTTGGCGACATGGCGGTTGGCGTTGCGCGTCGGGGTGACGATGATGCGTTTGCTCCACGTCTTGCCCTCGTCGGCGGAACGACGTAGGACCATCCCCTTGGCCGGCATATCCGGCGTCTTGTCATGATAGACCATCAAGACGTCCCCATTCTTTCCCCGAAGCAGGCTGACAGACATGACGTTGCCCTGCGAACCCTCGTCCCGGTCGGCGACGGTCCAGGGCTCACCCCAGGTCTTGCCGCCGTCCCTCGAAATCCGGCCTACCAACCGCGCGGGCGAATCATCCCACCCTTTCCCCGCGTAGTAATGGGAATAGACGGCGAGCAAGCCGCCGTCCTTGGTTGTGAGGATGTCGCCCTCGGAACCACGGGGAGACTGCGGCGTCGCCTCATGTAGATATCCGACAATCGCGCCGTCGGCCGGCCGGATGTCCTCGGGCCCTTCGGCGTACTTGACGCCCTTGTATGGGGACGGCACGGAATTGACAAAGACCTCCCGATACTCGCTGACGACCTCCGCTCCGCCACTCACCGGCTGCTTGCTGCCGAATTGGATGTAAAAGGGGTTTCGGTACGGATCGTGCACGAATCGTCCGCGCTCTTTGTGGTCGATCTGAAGTATCAACTCGCGAGGTTCGGCCACGAGTTGGACGTCACACCAGCCGTCGGTCGAAGGATCGGCGCAGATCTCTCGTGCGACGCGCTCACCGTCGCGCAAGACCTCGACGGTCCATACTGTCGTTCCGTTGTCGCCTCGATTGCACCAAACCTCCCACGGCCCTTCCGAAAGGGAGACGCATGAGAACCGCCCGCCGGCAACGCGGCTTTCGGGCGCCCGAATACGCCACGCGATAAAGAGCCGACCGTCGGCCATGCGATACCGACTGACCGCTCCCCAGAAAGCCGGCGTGAGGAAATGGTGGTGATCGCCCGGCTTGCCGGAAGCCCGCGCGCGGAAGAGCTTGCCGGGCAGTTCACAACGCTCTTTCGAGGTAAAGCATCCATAGTCCCAGTAGTTGGGAATCGTGAAGAGGCAGGTATACGCATACAGCAAACCGGTTCCGCCGTTCTCGAATGTGAGTTGCTTTACTCGCCAGGCATAGTCACCGTCGGTCTCCTTCCGTATGGTGCACACCGGGCCAAACTGAAAACCGTACGAGGGCTGGTCGTCGGTGACCTTCTCGCTCTTCGTCTGGCCGATCGAAGACGCAATAACCACTGGTGTCGTCGGCAGTCCAGCCGGCCTTCCGTCGGATGCTGCCAGCACGATTCCCAGCAGCAGGGGGCCTTTCGCTTTCCATCTTCGCCAGGACCGCCTCTGAAACCTTGCTGCCATCACCGTCTTTCCTGGGGCTTACTCTGAAGACTCACTGCGAGATATTCTACTCTCGAGTCCTTGCTGAGTCAGGGCATGGCAGCCCCCGGCGGAAGTGGCAGGAAAAGGTACGGTATTCGGGTGTAAAGCGGTATGCCGATCGAAGAGGAGGCTCGCAAGTACGTTCGCCCTTCCACCACCACCGCCACCATCAGCTACCACAGACCATTACGCGTTGATTTCGAGCGGCTGTCCACATTCCGGGCATCGACCGCTTTCGTTGCCCGTCAGGTCATAGCCACATTGCCGGCAGTGCCCCGGTGGCGAGCGTCGGTCTTGATGCCAGAGGACGATGGTGGGGATGAGGACGAGCAGGAGGGGTTCCCACAAAGGGACGTCCCATTCAACTCTCTCGCCAAGTCCGGGTTGGTAGGTGTGACGTTCGAGGCGGTGCCAGGTGATCCATGAGGCATCTTCATGAACGGCGCCGAACGTCCACCCCGTGAGTGCTGGGTGACTCGTTCGATACGCATCGAAGCCTACCGCCCCACGCTTCAGGATGAGGTTGACGCGCCAGTGGCGCGGTGCGTCGGCTCGCCGCAGCTCCCACGTCCGGCAGACCCACAGGTGATTGCTCACGGCCAGGACGACGAGGATCAGGCAACAGGCTACCGTGCCGGACCACTTCAACACAGGTCGCAATCGAACTCGTCCGCGCATGCCGGGCAACCTACGTTGGCCTTCGCATGGCCGCAAGCCCCGTGAGGCATGATGTCTCGAGATCGGGACGGCGAATCGGCCGATGGGGAGGGACGGTCGGCAATCGCCGACGGAGTGCGGCCTCAGCGGCTTGGACTGCTCGACGCATGCGGGCTCTGCTTTTCGATGATCAACTCGTCGCAGACCTTGCCATCTGCGTCGTAGGTCCGGCAGACGAGCCGTCCGCCGTCAATGTCGAACTTCTGGTACCACGGCCCGCCGCTGAAGTACTTTTCGACATGTGCAGGAACGGTCCGAGGCCGTCTGAGGCCCGATGTGCCCAACGACACGATGTGGATCGTCCCGTTACTCGGCGAGGCCACCGCCTGACCGTTTCTCATGGGACGAGTTCGAAGATAGTAGTGGACGTGCCCGCTTAACATCATGTCGAGATGATGCTTCGCGAACACCCTCTCCCACCTGGAACGAATTGCCGCGTATTCGTCGTCCCGGCCGAGGGCGTACAGGGGGAAATGGTAGATGGCGAACCGCCAGGTGGCGTCCGTGCCGGCCAGTTGTTCCTCCATCCATCTTGCCTGAGACTCGTATGGAGTTCCTACGTCCATTACGAGGAACAACGCGTTGCCATAGCTGAAGCTGTAAGTGCGCTCGAGCTCGACACCCTTGGGGCCGTTTTCGGGGAGTCCGAACAGTGCCAGCGGCATGCCGGCGCCAAGGCCATCCTGGTCGTCATGATTGCCGAGGGAGAACAGAACGGGCCTCCGATTGAACACGCCGCTCGAAAGCGCGAAGAACTGGTCCCACTCGTCGCGAAACAGCCCTGTGCTGACGACGTCGCCCGCGATGACATAGAACGCCGCTTCCGGGTGGCGGCGGTCGGCCGCTTGGAGCAGACGCCCCCAGTCCGGCGACCGGTGGGTATCGCCGAACGTGATGAACGAGAACGGCTCGTCGCCGACGGTCGCGGTCTTGAACTCCGCCTCGTCGCTCCAGGAATCGTTTTCCGGAGAGCCCACGGAGTATACATACGCGGTCGATGGTTTGAGGCCGCGCAGGACCGCGGTGAACCGGTGGGTATGCCGGTCATTCATGAGAAGGCGGTCTTCGATGACCGTGCGTTCTGCTTGGGCCTCGGTGGAAGCCTCGAACTCGACACCCTTTGCGCGATAACGGACGACGCCGCTCTTCACGGAAGTGTTGGTGCGCCACTGAATCGTCTGCGTCGTGCGCGGGTCCTCGCTCCAGGTCAACACCACCTGATCCGGCTTGTCTGACGACGGGTAAGGGGTCTTGCGGAAGGCGCCGACCAGGTGGGCCTCACGCGCACGACCACGATACGTCGTCAGCAAGAGTTGACCATCCAGGGACGGAGGCAGTTCCTCAATGAACAAGTCATCCCAGTCGCGGTAGATCCACGCTCCCTTCTTCATCGCGATGACGGCCTCATTTGCCGGGAAAAGGTTGCTGATCTTGACTCTCGCGCCGGGGCATTGCGGTCCCACACAGACGAAGTAGACGCTGCGGTGCATGTCGAATCCGTTGATCCCAAGCTCGACGCGCCCGGCATCGAATCGTTTCTGCCAGACTTCGTAAGACCCTATCTCGTTCCTCACCGTGAGGTTGGTCTTCTCGAAGCCGGCGTCCTTGATCCAGAAGGGCAGTACCACTTGGTCGACATTTCGAATTACGGAGACCACCACCGGCACATCGACATCGAAGTACCAGTACTTGGTGGCCAGGACCTTGCGCTCGGCGTCGGTGATTAGTCTCAAGACGGCTTCATGGCTCAAGGAGCGGAGCGCCTGTTCGTCCAGCCTGGCGTACAAACGTCCGACGATGCCGTCCATGGTTTGCCCGACGGACGATTCCGCGGACCGCGCTGCAGAGGGATCCGGCGCGAACCCAAGCAGCAACAGACCGAGCGCTAGCCGCACGATCCTATTCACGACTGTCTTCCTCCGGCGGCTTTCCCTTGGCATCCGTCACAATCCAAAAGGTGTTCGTCGGTCGCGGGGCGACGTACCCCCGTGAGTTCGATCCGGACCATAGGCATTCTTCAATCAAATCCCAGTCCGAAAAGCCTCGCATGACGGGAATCCTAACCTAACAGACCGGCTCTTCTTGGAGCGTAGTTGCTTTGAAGCCATGCACTGCAGCCTACGTCTTCGACGGTCGGATCGCAAGGCGAGAGATTCTGCCGGAAGCAAGGACGCTTTGGTGCGGTTTGCCCGTCCGGTCGCTCGATGCGGCTTCGCTCATTGGCGCGGATGGGGGCGTGCCTGTAGACTATTTGTTCGGCGAGGTGAAAAGAGGGTGTTTCCGGGGGTCGCACACCTACCTGGCGGAAAACGATTCAAACCGAAAGGGCTCATGTGGCCAAGACGTACCGACTCAATCCCTGCGATTGCCTGTTCGCTGCCTTTGATGACCAGGTGAAGCGAAGGGGCTATCGCGGTTCACGAATGCTGTTGAATTGGGACCTGAGAGGGCCTTTGAACTCCGTTCGACTGGCCAAGGGCCTCCAACGAGCGATGGAGGAGTATCCTTGGACGGCGGGCACGCTGACGATCTCACGATTGCGCGCGTGGCCCTATTGGCGCTGCAAAGACCTACGGCCCACGCCGGCGCTTACCTGCTACGACCTGACGCAGGAGTCGGATTGGCCCCGGAAACTGGAGGTGCTGACGGAGGACTTCTTCAACTCCGGGCCCAACGACGGCGCGCCTCCACAGGTCCGCCTGGCCCATTTCCAAGGGCCCGATGGCCGCCATCGAATATCGATGGTGTATCCGCATCATCTGTCGGATGTTGAGGGGGCGCAACACTTCCTGGCCGAAGTCAACCGACTGTCCGCTGACTCACCGGCGCCCAAACCGTCTTATCTGATGGAAGACCACGAGCCGGTCGACCCGCTGGCCGACCACGGCGTCTTGCAACGTCTCAGGATGGTCATGAAACTCAGGGGCACCGCGCCGCCCGCTCACCGCCTTGACGGGGCCGCATTGCTTGACACTCTTCCGGGTCGGCCCGTTGCGTCCCGGCGCGAACGGTGGATCCGCAGAACGTGGTCGCCGGATCGAATCGAGCGGCTTCGCCAAAACGCGAGGAAGATCGCTCCGCCCGGGCCCGCGATGAACAGCCGCTATGTGGCCGGATGTGTTCTTCGCGCCATCTGGCGAATCCATGAAGAGCACGGGCGTCAACTGCCTTACTATGCGACGACGTTCCCGGTTCGCGTAGGGGGGATCACGCGTCGGCCGGTGATCGGCAATTTCCTCGTGTCGGCCACGCTGCTTGTCGATGCCGAGCGGATTGCCGACAGGCGGGCGGTGGCTGAAGACATCGCCGGGCAATTCACGGCGTTTTCGGAGGAGCGCCAGGACCTATGGTCCTGGTCGCTCTTGTGGCTCACAAGCCAACTGCGGACCTGGCAGTATCGGGCGTTCGTCAGGACGGTGTTCAGTGCCCGGCCGTTCACCAGTGGCTACTCCTTTTACGGGGAGATCGATCCGCCCATTCGCGAATTCGTCGGGGCGACGGTCACCGATTTCTGGGGGATCGCCTTGATCAGCATTCCTCCCGGATTGAATCCCTTGTTCTGTCGATTCGGCGATCGGATCAACTTCATGATCGTCTGGCCCGAGGGATCATTCCCGGAAGCGGTTGTCCGTCGCTATGCGGATCTGATCGAGGAAGAAGTATTCCAGGGGTAAGGCGCGGGACCTCGTCTCACCTCACGACCCCGATCCGCGCGTTGAACTCCCTGAACGCACACGATCAGTCCGCCATCTCGCGTCGCCTGTCGACCACTTGGCCCTGCTCGCCGACGACTCGACGCAGCGATCGTGGCTCCGCGAAGACGATCTGTGCATCGACGTCCAACTCCGCCTTGATGCGTTTGGTCAACTGGCCGCGCAAATGCGTCAGCGTCTTGGCCTCGTCCAGCGATGGAATCTTCTCCGACACCTCGACCTTGATTTCCAGCGTGTCCACACCGGCCTCGCGGTCAAGAATGATCTGGTAGTGCGGGCTTGCGCCCTCGACTTCGGAGAGGATCTGCTCGATCTGGGCGGGGAAGATGCCCACGCCGCGAAAATGGATGAGGTCATCCGTTCGCCCCATGACCCGGGCCATCCGAGCAAAGGTCCTTCCGCAGGAGCAGGGGGCGAGGTCTACCGAGGTGACGTCTCCCGTTCGATAGCGAATCAACGGAAACCCCTCTTTGGTGATCGTCGTGAAGACCAGTTCCCCCTCGCCTTCGTCGCCGACGGGTTCGAGGGTCTTGGGGTCGATGACCTCCACGATGAAATGGTCCTCGTTGATGTGCAGGCCCCGCCGGAGATGGCACTCGCCGGCGACGCCCGGTCCCATGATCTCGGTCAGTCCGTACGTGTCGGTCGCCGTGATGTGGAGACGCTCCTCCACATGTCGGCGCAAGGGGTCGCTCCATCGTTCCCCGCCGAAAAGCCCGAGCCGGAGATTCAGTCGCTCCGGGTGTACCTGCATGTCCTCAAGCGCCGTCGCGATGTTGACGGCATGCCCCGGCGTGGAAATCAAGGCCGTCGTCTTGAAGTCCTTCATGACGGCAATCTGTTTCTCCACGCCCGTTGTCAAGGAGGTGGGAATCACCGTGGCGCCGATCTGTTCGGCGCCCTGATGAAATCCGAATCCGCCGGCGGAGATCGTGTAGTCGAGCGCGATCTGGACCACGTCGTGCTCCGTGATCCCGACGGCCGCGAGCAGGCGGGCGGTGCACTCCGTCCAGTTTCGCAAATCGTTTCGCGTGTATCCGACAACGACGGGCTGTCCCGTCGTTCCCGCCGTCGTGTGGATGCGCACAATGTCGCGAAGCGGAACGGCGAACATGTCGTAGGGATAGCTCCGACGCAGATCCTCTCGCGTGGTAAAGGGGAGTTCCCGGAGCGATCGTACATCCTTGAGCTTCTCGAGATTGACGCCGTGCGCGTCGAACGCCGTTCGGTAGAACGCCACGTTGCGGTAGGCCCTGTTCAGCGTCGACTGCAACCGCTCGATCTGAAGCTGCTCCAGTTCCTCGCGACACAAGGTCTCCACCTTCGGACTAAACATGACTGCCTGGCTCATGGCGTTGCCTCACTCATCGATTGTTCGGTACTCCTTCCCGAGGTACGCTCGCTGAACCTCGCGATTGTCGCGCAGCTCAAGCGACGTACCCTCGAGAACAATCTGGCCGGTTTCCACGACGTATCCGCGATCGGCAACCGCGAGGGCGGCCCGGGCGTTTTGCTCAACCAAGAGAATCGTGATGCCGTTACGCTTGAGGTCGGCGATGGCCCGATAGATGTCCTTGACGATCAGCGGGGCGACTCCCAGAGAAGGCTCATCCATCATCAAGAGTCTCGGCCGCGACATCAAGGCCCGTCCGATGGCCAGCATCTGCTGCTGACCTCCCGAAAGCGTGCCCGCAATCTGGTTCTCGCGTTCCTTGAGGATGCCGAATAGCCCGTACACCTTCTCCAGGCTCTCCGTGGTGTCGGCCTTCGTCTGACCGCGTCGGCGGCGGGAATACGCCCCCAGCATCAGGTTGTCCTTGACGGTCAGCGTGCTGAAGACATGGCGACCTTCCGGGACCAGCGAGCACCCGCGTTCCACGATCCGTTCGGACGACATCTGGTGGATCGGCTTCTGATCGAGCAGAACAGAGCCGGAATTGGGCCGCAACACGCCGGCAACCGTTTTCAGGAGGGTCGTCTTTCCCGCGCCGTTGGCGCCGATGATGGCGACGGCCTCTCCCGCCGATACGTGCAGCGAAATCCCTTTGAGGACTCGCAACGGACCGTAGCCCGCTTCAAGATTGAGAATCCTCAGCATGATCATCACCCAGGTAAATGCGGATCACGTCCGGATTCCGCTGGATCGTCCGTGGGGGGCCTTCGGCAATCTGCCGGCCCTGGTCGAGAACGACGACGTCATCGGAGATGCTCATGACCAGCGACATGTCGTGCTCCACTACAAGGCAGGTCACGCCCCGATCGCGGATTCGCAGAATCAAGTCCGCGAGTTCCTTGGTCTCATAGATGTTGAGTCCCGCCGCCGGTTCGTCCAACATGAGGAGAGTCGGCTCGGTAGCCAACGCTCTCGCGAATTCCACTCGACGTTGGCGGCCAAACGATAGATTCGAGGCCGTCTCGAACGCGCACGAGCCCAGATCCAGGTCTTCCAGAATCCGCATCGCCGTCGCCTCGATCTCTCGAGCTTCTCGTCGGCTGCGAGGGAGGTTCAGCATGCCGGACAGGAATCCCGAACGCGTTCGGGGATGCCTGCCCACCATGACGTTTTCGAGTACCGTCATCTGTCCGAAGAGTTTCGTCGTTTGGAAGGTCCTCGCGATCCCCAAGGCGGCCACGGCATGGGGTTTCCACCCGGTAATCCGTTGGCCACCGAAGAGAACGTCGCCGCCATGGGGCGGGATCGTCCCAGCAATCAGGTTGAAGAGCGTGGTCTTACCGGCACCGTTCGGTCCGATGACGGCCTTGATCGATCCCCGGGGCACGCCGAAGCTCACGTCCTTGACGGCTTGAAGCCCGCCAAAGAAACGGGTGAGGCCCTTCGTTTCAAGAAGACGGTCAGCCATACGACCTCCCGGACCGGAGGGACGGCCGCCTCAACCAACCGGGCATACGAAGCAGCCCTTGAGGCGCGAATATCATGATGGCGATCAGGATCGCCCCGAATACGGCGTCGTCGTACGTTCCGAGGACACCTCGCAAGGAAAGGAAGTTCAGCGCGATGCCCATGACAAGGGCGCCCCATACGTTCGCCATTCCGCCAACGGCCACGATCGATACGTACCGGACCGATTTCATCACCGTGACTTCGGAAGGCCCGATACTGCCGTTATAGTGCGTCAAGAAGATCCCGCCGACGGCGGCAAGAAGGGCACTCAGGACGAACGTGGAGAGTTTGTACCGGTAGGTATCGACTCCGAGCGAGTGCGCGGCCTCCTCACTCTGGTGGATGGAACGAAGCGCTCTCCCCACTCGCGAGTGGATCAGGTTGATCGCGAGGAGCATGGCGGTAAACGCCAGGCCCCAGGCGACGTAGTAGTTCTGAATTCGAAAGGGCGCTCTTCCGTTTACCTGTAGCGCGCCGACCAACCTGAACGGGGGTACGTTCGAAATCCCGTCGGCCTGGCCGAAGACCTCGGCCCCGAGAACGATACGGTAGATGATCAGGCCGAAGCCGAGGGTCGCCATGGCGAGGTAGTGCCCTTTGAGGCGGATGACCGGCACCCCGATCGCAAAGGCAATCAGGCCTGTCAGCACGAGCGCCACGATGAAGGCCGGCCACGGCGAAAAGGATAGGATGGTCGCGCCGTAAAGGTCCTGCCGCTCCACGATCACCCCCAGCGAGCGGCACCAGGCAACGAGAAACACGTCGCGGTAGGGGAGGAGGTTGCAGGTCGTCATGACGGCGGAGGTGTACCCTCCGATCGCGAAGAAGCCAGCGTGCCCCAGCGATATCTGGCCCGCGTAGCCCATGAGCAGACACAAGCCGATCACCACAAGGGCATAGTAGACCGACATCGTCACCTGAGTCATGTAGTACGTCGCGCCTGCGGCCGACAAGACCGCGTGCAGCAGAACAACCAGGATGAGGCCGACCATGACTGGGACGTACTTGCCGAACCGCATCATGAGGCCCTCAGGACGCTCGTGTCGCTTCGGGCGAACAGGCCGCTCGGCCGGAAGACAAGAATCAGCAGAAGGACGACGATCGAGACGGCCTCCTTGTAGGCGACATCGAACTGGCTGACCATCAGGGCCTCAAGCAGCCCGAGCAAAAGTCCGGCGGCGACCGCGGCCATGCTGTTGCCGAGACCGCCAAGAATGGCCACCGTGAACCCTTTGATCGCCAGCGGAGCCCCCATGTCGTACTGCGTTTGCGTCACCGGGGAGATGACGCAGCCGGCTAAGGCGCCGATACCGGCGCTGAGCATGAAGGACAACGTGACCATCCAACGATCATGGATACCGCAGAGGCGCGCCGCCATCCGATCGTCGGCGCAGGCCCGCATGGCTCGCCCCGTCCATGTGAACCGGAAGAAGACCGTCAGTCCCGCGACGATCAGCCCGCTCACGCCGAGCACCCAGAGAATCTGAGGAGAAATGTGCGCTCCCAGGATGCTGATCGTTGAGACCTCCGTTCCGGTGAAGTACGGCAACGATCGAACCTTCTCATCCCAGATGTGGAGCATGGCTTCCCGGATGACGATGGAGACCCCGATCGTGATCACAATGAGCCTCAGAACCGAGGCATCCGGCACACGCCGAATAAAGACGATCTCGATGAGACCGCCGAGAAGCGTCGTGATCAGGACCGCCAGGAGAACGGCGATCGGCAGCGGCAATACCTCACAGAGGCTGACGGCCGTCATCGCGCCGACGATCAGGAACTCCCCTTGGGCGAAATTGATGATGCCCGTGGCGTTGTAGATGATGTTAAAACCGATGGCAACAATGGCGTATATGCTGCCTGCGGTGATTCCTGAGAAGCAATACTGAACAAGCTGGGCGTAGTTCATTCACCTTCGACTCGTGTGGGAAGAAACCACCCACACCAGAGAGGCCGTACCTGCACGGCCTCCCCTTCTTCCTTCTCTCTCCCATGAGGGGTCCAAACACCGGCGCTCTACTTCTTGTAGATCGCGAACTTGCCGTCCTTCACGGTCAACATCTCGAAGGCGTCGATCGTCAGACCGCAGTGGTCCTGAGGAGAGAAGTTGAACACGCCGGCGGTCCCGACGACGCCCTTCAGATTCTCCAGCGCCTCGCGAACCTTCTCTCGATCGGTGCTGCCCGCCTTCTTGATGGCTTCGGTAAGGACCAACAGGGCGTCATAGGCGTGGCCCCCGAAGGTGCTCGCGTCTTCCTTGTACCGGCTCTCATGGTCGTTCTTGTACTGCACGAGGACTTTCTTCTGCGGATGGTCGTCCGGCAACTGATCGGCAACCAGCAGGCGACCGCAGGGGAAGAGCGTCCCGTTGGCGGCTTCGCCGCCCGCCTGAACATACTTGATGTTTCCAAAACCGTGGCTCTGGAACAAGGGGACGTTCAAGCCGATTTGCTTCATGTTCTTGGCGACCAGGCTCTGGGCGGGGACGATCGACCAGTTGATGACGGCCTGTACGTTCTGCCCCTTCAGTTTGGTCAGCACCCCCGTCAAGTCGGTCTCTTGTTTGTCGTATACCTCGGAGATCGGGATTGAGATTCCGTACTCGGGCGCTAGTTTCTCCAATTGCGCCTTGCCGGCCTTCCCGAACCCGTCGCTGCTCACGATCACGCCGGCCTTCGTGAGGTCCTTCTCCTTCATCGTTTTGAAGATCCACCTCGCGGCGTCGCTGTCCTTCTGAGGAGTCTTGAACACGTAGCTTGCGATGGGGTTCACGATGTCCTCGGCGGCAGCACAGGAAACCAGAATGGTCTTGCCCTCCTGGCAGGTGGTCTTGATCGCCATGGTCTCGCCGCTCGTCGAGGGGCCGACGATGGCCAGCACCTTCTCCTCGTCGATGAGCTGTTTGGCCAAGGAGAGGGCATTCTCCGGATTGCCCTTGGAGTCCTTTATGATGAGCTCGATCTTGCGGCCGTTGATCCCGCCGGCATCATTCAGTTTCTTCACAAACATCTCAGACGTCTTCTGCTCCGGAGCCCCCAAGAATGAGGCCCCGCCGGTTACGGAGAAGATCGCGCCGATCTTGATGGGTTCTCCGCCGGTCTTGGGCGCCACGGGCGCCTTCGCCGTCCCGGTCTCCTTCACCGTCCCGGGCTCCTTCGACGTCCCGGGCTCCTTCTGGCACCCCGTGAGGCAAAGGGCAGATACCATGATGACGACGCCGATCACATCTACCAATCGCATGTTCATGGATGTCTTCCTTTCTGGCCTGTCTAGGTCAAAGATTCTGAATCATGCTCTCCGGAAGGACGGAAATGCCATTTTCCCTCAGGGTTTCGACGGCTTTCACCGCATCGTCGATTCTTAAGACAACAATCGCATTACTGCCGCTCTTCTCGAAAAACGCGTACATGTATTCGATATTGATGGCCTCACGGTCGAAGATTTCGATAATCCGATGCAAACCGCCCGGCTTGTCCTCCATCTCGACGGCGACGACGTCGGTTTCCTGGGCAACGAGGTCGTGGTCCTTGAGGATGCGAACGCATCGGGCTCGATCGCTGACAATGAGCCTCAAGACTCCGAAATCGGCCATATCGGCGAGCGATAGGGCACGGATGTTGATGCCTTCATCGGCCAGAAGTTTCGTGACTTCCGCCAGCCTGCCCTTCTTATTCTCCAAGAAGACGGAGACTTGCTTCGTAAACATGGCATTCTCCTCGCCAAAACCTACCGCGAGAAGGACAAATGTACAACACCCTTTGTGCTTGAGTCCCTTGCATCAGGGCTGCTTGGGTTCGACCGGCTTCGCGGCATCGTCATTCAACGGCTTCAGCTTGATGTTCTTAAACCAACAGGGCGAACCATGGTCCTGTAGACCGATATATCCTTTTCGATGGTGATCCTTCCAGGCCGTGTCGAATTTGTGTGCCGTGCCGTCGGGCCGCTTGAATTTCTCCGTCCACTCGTCGAGGTTCATACGAGAAACCGTTTCGCCGTTGAGCTCGATCTCAATGATGTTCTTGTTGCATGTGATGACGGCATGATTCCACTCGCCCGCGGGTTTCGCCATCGCCTTGGTGGGCTTGACCAGGTCGTAGATCGCTCCGGTATCGTGAAATCCGGCGCCTGGGGTGTCATCGATGGCCATCTCAATGCCGTTGTATCCGAGGCTCTTGCCCGGCCGGGCCGTCAGCGGGAACTCTCGTACGAAGATACCGCTGTTGCAGCCCTTGCTGATCTTGAAGTCGATCGACAGGATGAAATCGCCCCATTGTTTTTCGTGAATCATCATGTACCCGCCGCACTTGTGCGGGTTGATGCAGCCGTTCTCGACGGGCGTCTTGCTGGGCTTCCGGCTGCTGGTCATCCAGCCGTTGAGTGTCTTGCCGTCGAACAAGAGAATCCAGCCGTCCTTCCTCTCCCGGTCGGTGAGCTGGTTGTCCGCCGCAATCGCCACCGATGGGAGAACCCATGGTATCAACAGCGTGAAAATCGTCTTCATGGACGGGCTCCTTTGGGAACACGCCAGGCTCGAGGCCATGGAGTTCAGACTCAGGGTTCTAGGTATCCGGCCGCTAAACGGTCTTCTACCGCGCGACTGCGTGGAGGGCAAGGTGCCCTTCACGCCTTGACCTGCTGGCCGTGGGCCAATACCCTGGCGGCATGGGCAGGGGCGTCTCCGTCACGTCCGGTTTCTCCTGGCCGGTGCCCGTACGTAGCCGTTCTATCCGGAGGTGATCCACATGGGCGGCCTGTTTGGGTCGGTGTCCACTAGTGATTGTGTGCAGGACGTGTTCTACGGAACCGACTACCATTCGCACCTGGGGACCAAACGCGGCGGGATGGCCATTGCCAATGGGAGCAGCTTCGATCGCGTCATCCATGACATCTCGACGTCTCAGTTCCGATCGAAGTTTCAAACCGACATCAAAGAGATGCACGGCAAATGGGGAATCGGCGTCATCAGCGACACCGAAGACCAGCCGCTGATCATCGGCAGCCACCTGGGGCTTTACGCCATAGCCACCGTCGGTGTCATTCGCAACGCCGATGATCTCGTGAAAAAGGCATTTGGGTATCGCCGGGCGCACCTGTCGGAAATGAGCGGAGGTGAGATCAACCCAACCGAGTTGGTGGCCACGCTGATCAACGACGAAGAGACATTTGAGGACGGCATCCGGAACGTTCAGGCGTCGATCGACGGCTCGTGTACGCTGGTGCTGCTGACCCGCGACGGTCTGTACGCGGCTCGGGACAAGTACGGCAGGACCCCTCTGGCGATTGGACGAAAGCCCGGGGCATACGCCGTGACGATGGAGACTTGTGCCCTGCCCAATCTCGGTTACCAGTTCGTGAAGGATCTCGGACCGGCCGAGATCGTTCGCATCACTCCTGAAGGGATCGAACAGAGGCAATCGCCCGGCAGTCGGATGCAGATTTGCTCTTTCTTGTGGGTGTATTACGGCTATCCCGCCTCATGCTACGAGGGGATCAACGTCGAGATGGTTCGCTATCGCTGCGGCGCGTTGCTGGCCCGTCACGATCATGTGGAGGTGGACGTGGTGGCGGGCATTCCCGATTCCGGCACGGGCCACGCCATCGGCTACGCGAACGAGGCGAAAGTCCCGTATGGACGGCCCTTCGTCAAGTACACGCCGACCTGGCCGCGGAGCTTCATGCCGCAAGATCAGGAGACCCGCGATCTGGTGGCCGGAATGAAGCTGATTCCCATTCGAGACCTGATCGACGGAAAACGTCTTCTATTCTGCGAGGACTCAATCGTTCGCGGCACCCAGCTACGCGACACGATTCGGAGGCTGTACGACTGTGGCGCCAAGGAAGTCCATATGAGACCCGCCTGTCCGCCCCTGGTACACGGGTGCAAGTTCCTGAACTTCTCGCGGTCGAAGTCGGAACTCGATCTTGCCGCCCGACGAGCGATCCAGCACCTGGAGGGCGGCAAGGAAGTCGGCTTGGAGGAATACATCTCCGCCAAGAACGAGAAGTATGACGCCATGGTCGAATTCGTACGCGACAAGATGGGCCTCACATCGCTCAGGTATCAGCGACTTGAACACCTGGTCGAAGCCATAGGCCTGCCCAAGGAGAATCTGTGTACGTACTGCTGGGACGGGGTGGACAATCGGCGGTGTTCCTCATGCGCGACAAGCGGTGTTCAGGAGACTCCGGTGGCGGCGCCCGAACCATCTCCGCGAATGCCGCAGCCCGAGATCTGCCTGAGATCTCGATCCGTCCGTCGCGGAACGCTCAGATTCCGGGATCGCTGACGATATCTCGGCCCCTCGTGTGGGACGTCTCTTTCCCTTCTGTCCGGTTCGAGGACTCCTCATCGTCGGTGGTCATCCATGAATGCCTGCTCCGGAGCCGGGGTCCGTGGATAACGGCTCGCGACACGTTCGTCGGTCCCGGAAGAAGCTCTCATCGCGACTTGACCGCCGTCCATACCTCATCGTAGAGCCGGGTGTCGTTGTCGACGTCCTCGAGGTACTCCATCTTCTTGATGTGTTCGTCGGTCGGGTAGATCGCCGGGTTCTCGCGGTCTTCCTTTCTTATCAGCGGCAGGCTGGCCGCGTTGGGCGTGGCGTACTGGTTGAAGTCGGAGAGACTGGCGCCCACCTTGGCGTCAAGGATGTAGTTGATGAACTGATGCGCCGCCTCGACGTTGGGCGCCTTGGCAGGAACTGTCATCGCGTCGACCCAGATCAGTGTCCCTTCCTTTGGCAGGACAAAACCGACGTTTTCCTCATCCGTCATCGCACGGACGGCGTCGCCGTTGTAAACGATTGCCAAAACGGCATTTCCGGCGACAACCTTGTTCTTCCCGCCCACGCCGCCCTCAAACCCGAGGCATTTGGGGCTCTTCTTGGCCGCCAGGATGAGGTCGCCGGCCTTCTTCAGTTCCTCGGCCTTCCGTGTGTTGATCGAGAAGCCCTGGTACTTCAGCGCGGCGGCCAGCATGTCCCGCATCGAGTCGATCATGACAAACGAGCCCGGTTGCCTCGCCGCGTCAAAAACGAGGGCCCACGACGGCTCGATCTTGGCGATCTTGTCCTTGCGGTACATCAACCCCATCGTGCCCCACTGATAGGGCAGGCTGTACCGGCTGCCCTTGTCGTACGGCGGGTCCTTGAATCGATCGGCCACGTTCTTCGAGTTTGGGATCTTCGCCAGGTTCAACGGTTGGATCAGCTTGAGCTTCGCAAGAACCGGGATCGCATGGTCGGAGACCACGACGACGTCGTACAGGCTCACGCCACCGGCCGTCTGGAGCTTGGCCATCATCTCTTCGGTGTTCTCGTAGACGTCGATCCGCACCTTGATGCCGGTGGCCTTCTCGAAGTCCTTGGGGGTCTCGGGGTCGATGTACTCGGAATACATGTACACGGTGACTTGCTTGGACGGACGATCGTGTGCCACCGGCGAGTCGTTCTTTGCCGCCTCGGCGTCCTTCATCTCCGGTGGGGCCTTCGGCCGGCCGGCTTCCGGCGGCTTCGTGGACTCCGGCGTCTTCGAGCAGGCGGTCAGGAACAGACCGGCCACAACGAGTAAAGGGATCATTCGAAGCATGACGCACTCCTTCGGTGTTCAAGACCGTATTCCAGGCCGCGCCGCGACGGCCGGCCAAACGCGACGAAAGCTTAGGTTCGGTATCGGCCGTGGGCAATACCTATCTGGTTGACCTGAAGGTCCGGCGTTATCATGGGGCATCGGTGCTGGTCAAGCGACACGACGGGAGGATCCAACATGTTGCAGTCGATTTCGAGGATAGTCTGGTTCGCGGGGGCCGCCTGTACCGTCATGGGCGTTTTGACGGGTACGGCCATGGCGGCCGATGAGGCCAAGCCCACGCCGCAGTTCACCAAGCCGCCCGCAGGCGCCGTCGTGCTGTTTGACGGCAAGGACGCATCGGCCTGGGTTCGGATGGACGACAAGCCGTGTCCCTGGAAAGTCGAAGACGGCGCTCTGGTCTGCGTGCCTCGGTCTGGGAACATTAAGACCAAGAAGACGTTCGACAGTCACAAGCTGCATATCGAGTTCAGAACCCCCTTGATGGCGGACGCAAAGGGGCAAGCACGCGGAAACAGCGGCGTTTACATCCAAGGGCTTTATGAGGTGCAGGTCCTCGACAGCTTCGGCCTGGAGGCCAAGGACGATGACTGCGGCGCGATCTATAAGCAGTATGCCCCGAGCAAAAACGCGTGCCTGCCTCCGGAGCAGTGGCAGTCCTATGACATCACGTTCCACGCGCCGGTATTCAAGGACGGCAAGGTCGAGAAGAAGGCGCGAATTACCGTTGTGCAGAACGGCATCACAATTATCGACAACAAGGAGATCGGTCCGACGCCGGGCGGGATCGCCCGACGCTATCGTGAGCAGCATAAGCCGGGCCCGCTGATGCTTCAGGACCACGGCAACCTCGTTGCGTTCCGCAATATCTGGGTCGAGCCGTTGAAGTAGCCCACAAGACGTCGGGACGTCGGAACGTTGCGACAGCGACTGGACTCACAGTCACTCGGGCGGTTGGGGCTCGCCGTCGGCTGTTTTCGACGTGTCAGTAACCGAACCGGCCCTGGAGAGGTGCGAACTTCCGTTCCCGCCCCTCCGGGGCCGTGTTCTCTTTCTCAGACGTTGCCATCCTTCCCGCTTCTTTGTCCGAGATGGAACCGCGTGGTTCACGATTCCGGTGAACAGCGGTAACTCAACCCATGTCCTCGTCCGGCCGATCTATTGAGTTGGCGAAGAACGTCCGGATTGGGGTGTGGATGGACCGCTTATGTTATCGGGCGTGACCGGCATTGGCTTCTCGGCGAACCGCGTGATCGCGGCCGTCGGTGGCGGTCGCCTCGCTGTGCCTGCCGGCAAGGCCCAGGCGGCGGATGGCCAAGCTGTCGAACGAAACGAGCCTGTCACGCTCGGGAAAAGCGAGTTGACGGAGGCCGAGAAGGCGGAGGTCGAGCGCCTCCGGCAGCGCGACGCCGAGGTCCGTCAGCACGAGCAATCGCATAAGGCCGCCGCCGGGCAATACGCGCGGGGCGGGCCCAACTACGAATACGAGATCGGTCCGGACGGCAAAAGCTACGCCGTCAGCGGGCGTGTGGAGATCGATACCTCGCCCGTCCCGAACAATCCCCAAGCCACGATCGCCAAGATGCAGCAGATCCGTCAGGCGGCCATGGCTGTTGCCGATCCCTCGTCAGCCGATCAGCAGGTCGCCGCCAAGGCGGCCGCCGTCGAGCAGGAAGCCCGTGCCGAACTGGCACAACAGCAGGCCCGGGGAACGAAAGAAGGGATCGACGCCTCGTCGACCGGTCCCCACTCCGGTTCCGGCCTCATGTCCGCTCCAATGCCTGGCTGGTTGTCCGGCCTGGTCCAACCACAACAGACTATCGGACGTTTCATCAACGTCTTGGCTTGATCTCATCCTCATCCGAGTCTATCAAAGGCATACTTCGTAGGTTTCTCTGCGCCAACCGCGGGAGAGGGCCCTGGCATGGTGCGGCTCGAACACTGGTTGCGTCATCGACGGATCCACGTGGGCGTTGCCATCTACGTGCTGGCCGTCGGCGTCCGGTTTGTGCACCTCATCGATGCCCGTCGCCACAATCCCCTGTATCAGTGTTTGACAACGGATGAGCGGCTCCACCACGAGACGGCGGTCGCGATGGCCGATGGAACTGCCCCGCGAACACCCTATCTACGTGCGCCAGGGCACCTCTATTTCTTGTCCGCCATCTACCGCGTGTCCGGTCCGAATCCGCTCGTCGCCAGGGCGGTTCAGGTTGTCGTCGTGGGTGTGGCTCCGGTGTTGGTCTTTCTGATTGGCGGACACCTCTTTGGACCGCTCGTGGGCTTGATTTCGGGTGTGCTCAGCGCGGTCTTCTGGACGTTCATCTTTTACAGCACTGAGCTACTGGACGTGTCCTTGGCGTGCGTTCTGTACCTGATCTTGGCTTACCTGTTGGTTGCGCTGGACGATGCACGATGGTGGAAGTGGGTTGCCTGCGGCCTTACGATGGGGCTTGGTGCTATCGTTCGGCCCAATATCCTCGCGTTCGCGCCGGTCTTGGCATTTCTGACGGTCTGGATCGCACGCAAGGAAACCCGGTTCACCATCGGACCCTCCGCTCCGTGGGCGTGGCTCACCGCCGGGTTGATCCGGGTCGTTCTGCTGGCCGGAAGCTGTCTTGCTCTGATCGTTCCCGTGACGATTCGCAACCTCATGGTTGGCGGCGAGCCGGTGTTCATCGGGAGTTGGGGTTCGGCGGTCTTCTGGGCCACAAACAACCCACAGACTGACGGCAAGCGGATGTATCCACCGGACGCAGATCTCGATGATAGTCCGCTCCTCGCCGAACTCCGCAAGGATCCTTGGTTTCGCGGGGATTCTCACGCTCAGTTGATGTACGTCTACGCCGCCGACCAACTGGGCCATCGGCCGGGCTACAGTGAAGTAAGCCGCTTCTACGCTCGCCTGTCGCTCGCGTATGTCCGCCACTATCCATGGAAGTTCTTGGCTGACGCGTTCAAGCGCCTCTGCTTCACGTTCAATACGTATGAACTCCCTTTCAACAAGGACATCTACCAGTTCATCGAGCACACCCCGTTTCTCAGGTCGCTCTCGTGGGTTCACTTCGGCGTGATCTGTCCCTTTGGCGTAGCGGGCGTACTACTTGCCTGCTTCAGACGCACGTGGCCACGGGGCATGAACTACCACATCGCCATGCTGCTAACGTTCGTCTTGACCGGGACGCTATTTCCCGTGATCTCCCGCTATCGGATTCCGATCGTCTATCTGTTGATGCCATTTGTTGCGTATGGCGCAATCGAACTGGTCAGGCTGCTCTCGCCGCCCATCCGGTGGCGATGGGTCGTCCAGCCGCTTGGCGTGGTCACTGTCATGATGGTCTTCTGTAACTCGAACGTCTTTGGATTACGCCCCGCGCACTGTGAGTACCTGCTCTTTCACTTCATGGGTGCCTGCATCGCCACGGAGAACCATGCTCTCGCCACGGAGACCGCCGACAAGATTGAACGGGCGCTGCAAGACCCGGTGGCAGCCGAAAACATGCCACCGGACGGTCTGCGGCCATTGTTCGAGTACTTCCATGACCGTGGCGACATGCGGCGGGCCGCGTTCTTTGGTTGGGAGATGCTTCGACGCGCGAAGCGGCTGGAGCCGCGAATACTGGACGCCCTCGTCAAAGTCTTCATTCGTCTCCATCGTCGCGAAGAGGCGCACCGGACGTTGACGGTTTTGCAGGAGCTGACACACGGCAGGGTCGATTTCCATGTCGCGCAGGCCCAATACCGCTTTGGCCGGGCCTATGGTGATCGCGAATGGTTGGTAAAGGCGATCGCACAATTCTCCGAACTGGCGCGAGTGAACCCCGGTGAGAAGAAATACGAGAATGCCCTGGCCGCGAGTCGCCGTGCGCTGGATCAGTTGGGGAATCTCCGGCTTCCGGGTAGACCAACGACGTCCGCCGCTCCATAGGCCCACCGAACGAAAGACGATACCGTTCCAGGCCAATGGCGGTTCGATCGGATGAGATAGCCCTCATCCTCCGGTGGTCACTATTGTCTCGACCAGGTGCTAGTCCCTGGTTGAAATAGTGCTTGACAAGAACTGGAGGCCAACGTAACATGAAAACATAGCGATAGGCCATAGGAGCCCCATCAGAAGCTCAAAAAACCATAGCGCGTTTTGATGAAATCGCCCGGTCGAAGCAGTACAGTTTGTGTCACGGCCACAGAAGCCAGTCAGGGGCCCTTTGGGGATATAAGGATGAGTTGTAGGTGTCCTTATCGAAGCCAAGGCAAGGGGGCGGGCGAAAGCAAAGGAAGAAGGAGGAGCGGCCATGAAACTCGGGCTGGTGGCGGTGATTCTGTGCGTATCGGTCAATGCCGTGATGGGCACGGCGATGACGTATACGTTCCAGGCGACGGGAGGTAGTATCGTCCTGAACCTCGCGGGGCAGGGGTCTACCACTAGTGGCGCTACGGGCACATTTGCTGTCACGATTGATCAAGGTCCGGACAACCATGTCGGCGTGTCGGATACGTTTATTTTGGAAGACGCTGCCCTGTCAAATGTGCGGACGTTGTCTTTTTCCCTCGGCGGTCTTGCGCGAGCTTCAATCGTTCCGGGCAACGCCCGCTTTCTCGATTTCGCACCGGATGGGTGGGACCACATCGCTTCCGGTGGAACGTCGGCTGTGAATACAGATGTGTACGTCGAAACGACGACTTTTATTACGGGCCTCTACCTTACTACGTTCCAGACAGCGATGTGGGCCGGGCAACTCCTGCCGTTTGGCATGACCTTCACCACCTCAGCCGCTCAGAGTGACATCCTGACCGCGACACTGGCAGGTACGTACGGGATATCCATGGGGGTTCCTGATATTAGTCTGACCCTCACACTTGACCTCATCCTCAACGTCGAGGGCACGGCACACGCTGTCCCTGATCCGTCGCTGTTCGGCCTGGTTGCACTCGGACTTGGTGGCTCGGGTCTGTGGCTGCGGGCGAGGCGACGGTAGTCAGGACGGACTTGCCTTCGGCGCAAGAGGCAGCCGATATCCCGGCACCCCCGGATGGGTCGCCGAGATATCGGCCGCGACAGATGGTTCCCCCATCGATGGATCGTCCAACGGGCGACTACGTTTTCAATCGCCTTCGATGACCCACGAGCAATGCCCCGACAAACGCCAGTTGAAGACTGGCCGGTTCGGGAACGATGCTGCCTTTCGTCGCAATCTGATCGTTTCCACACGTTGGGCCGGCATGAAGCGAGAAGGAGAATGATCCGTCCTCGGATATCCAGTTGAGCGGGATGGTCCAGGTCTGCACGTACCAGTCACTGTTCGTGCCCGCGGAATCGTAGAAGTAGTGCGTCAGTCCGGCATTACCGAGGTCCAGACCCCCTTGAGCGAAGATCCGCGAGTCCAATCCCACGGGCGCGGGATGGGGTCCGGCCAGTGGACTATAGGTGCGGACTCCTTGGGTCACGACCACGTCGTCGTCCGAATCGAGCAGGACCAGATGGCCCTCCAGTCCACCCGTGTGAAACGCCTGCGCGGCGTCATATCCCGTAGATGAAGACCCACCGAGGTGCAGAGGCGTTCCGCTGTTCCTGGCCCAAGTGTTCAATAGGGCAAAGTGGCTCATCACGCCGTCGTCTTCCACATCCAGAAAGACATCGCCTTGTGAGTACCAAACACTGTTGTCCAGCTTTCCCGTCAGCGGGTTCATGCCGGTGGCCAGTCTGATCGACAGGTATCCATTCTCCACGGTCCAACCGAGAATGCCTTGATCATACGAGTGGCCACCACTGGGGATCCGCCCCACACCGGGATAGTTCACGCGATTGGGGCCGAATTCAGGGAGCGAACTCGGCCGGAGCTCGCCGGCGGCAATCGAGTAGTAGACGCTTGATGTGAGGCCGGATACCCCGATCTCGTCGACGTAGTCGTAGCCGGTGAACTGATCGGTGATGAGGCTGGCATGGACCGCCGTCGACGCCGTCAGAATGGACGCGATGAACACTGCGATAGGCCTGGGGCTCATGTGTACTCCTTCCTCGTGAGGGCGCGATGACACCTTCGCGCGCCGATGCGCTTGTGGCGATGGGCTGAACACCATGGAGATGTCCCCCAGCGCCGAGCTTCTGACGGGTAGTGGGCGTTCGGCTCATCGTGCCCACAGGCGATGCCGCAACCCGGCTACCGACGGACATCAAACAGGGAAGTCTTGGCTGACCCCCATCTTTCCAACGAACACCTCAGGTTGGTCCCCCCTAAGGATCGCTGTAATGAATACCTAAGAATCAATGCCTGTCAAGTCAAGTGAAGTTGCATCGAGTTACGCAAATCACACGGCCGATATGGGCCCAGATGGATCCGTAAGTTTCTGATAATAAAAAAGATAAACTTGTGGGGCCGTATCTGTCGCAGGTTCTAGCTTGACAAACAACCCCTGGGCATCCAGGGGGTTCGTGCCTCTGAGGCCGGCCGGGCCTGCCGGCGGCACGACGCCGTCACGCTCAGGTCGAATCGGCAAGTGGGCCGATAAGAATACGCGTCACTACCCTCGTCCCGGCGCGGCAGCGCAGGAGGCCTCCTTGGAGACGAAACCGACGGACCTTTGGTTGTTGGATGCCCTGTCCTGTTCCGATGGGGGGCTGGTCCGACGCAATGAGCCACTCCGCCGGCACTGCACATGGCGCATCGGAGGGCCCGCGGACTTGTGGATCGAGCCTCGCAGTGTCGGACAACTTGCCCGGATCTGCCGGATCCTGTCCGGAACGTCCGTTCCCAAGGTCATTATGGGCAACGGGTCCAATCTCCTGTTTGATGATGCCGGCGTCAGAGGCGCTGTCATCGTGATGGGCCGCAACCTTGCCCGAGTGAGCATCCGCGGGAGAACCGTCACTGTCGAGGCGGGGATCGCCATGCCTCGGCTCGCGCGGCTTGTCGGCCTCAGTGGGCTTACAGGCTTGGAACATACCGTCGGTATTCCGGGGACGCTGGGCGGGTTGATCGCAATGAACGGCGGCAGCCTCCGCCGCAGTATCGGCAGCGTGGTTCGATCGGTGAGCGTCGTTGATTCCAAGGGCGAGATTTCTTCCCTACCCCAGGCAGATTGCGGATTTGGTTATCGATGCAGTCGATTCCTGAGTGAGGATGCGATTATCGTTGGGGCCGAACTGGAACTCGATTTCGGCGATCCGTTGGCCATTCGTCGTGACATGCTGGAGATCCTTCGCGATCGCCGCGACAAGTTCCCCAGGCGGCTTCCGAACTGTGGGTCGGTCTTTCACAGCAATCCGGTCGCCGATGAGACCTTCGGACCGACCGGCAGGGTGATCGAGCAAACCGGATGTAAAGGCTGGCGAATCGGCGATGCCGAGGTCAGCCGGCAACACGCCAACTTCATTGTCAACCGTGGCACGGCCAGTGCAAGCGACGTACTCGCGCTGATTGCCAAGGTTCGTCGGGCCGTTCATGCGCGCACCGGTCGTTGGCTCCGGTGCGAGGTCCGCTACGTATCGCCCCAGGGCAAGGTCATGCCCGCCCACGAGGCGCCGGAATTGGTGCCCGGACCGCACGACCGGTCGGGTCCGTTCCCCGACGCGATGCCGGCCGCATTCGTCACCACTGCTTGAAGATCAGTATGACCGCGCCGAGAATCATCAGGAAACCCAGGATGTGATTCCACTTCACCGCCTCGCCAAGGTAGGTCACCGAAAACACGCAGAAAACGATCAGCGTGATGGCCTCCTGAATCGTCTTGAGCTGGGCCGCCGAGAAGCTGTAGTGTCCTATGCGATTGGCGGGCACCTGGAAGCAGTACTCCAGAAAGGCAATGAGCCAGCTTACGAGCACCACTTTCCACATCGCGGCGCCTTTGAATTTTAGATGACCATACCATGCGAACGTCATGAATACGTTGGAGACCGTCAAGAGTGCCACTGTCTTCACCGAAGGCTTTCCTCCTGGCAATTACTGGGACCCGATGGCGGGAGACTGCCCCCTGATCGTGGCCAGTATATGAAATCCGAACCCCTCTAATCAACGATATCGAACGGGTACGGCGTACGAGTCCTTTTGCTTTCACCGACCTGTCTTCGGTCGAAAGGCTTGATTCCCTGTAGTCGCGGACCGGTGCCGAGTGTATCATGACTCTCGTCGCTTGCGTTGCAGTGAGCGACAAGGTCTTGCGGGTCAACCTCTTGCATGGGATGACCGATAGGCCGAGTCGGGCAGGGGATGCGTCGAGATGGCGGACGCAAGTCGCCTGGGCTTGGCGGAGAAGGGAGAACGGCCGGAGTTGATCGAGCAGTCGCCTTCTTTGGGTCGATTGACTCTCCGTCGCATTCGGCGGGGGATTTCATCGCTCGTGCGCCGGACCCCAAGCGGTGTCGCGTCTTCTGCCACCGCGAGCCTGTCCGGCGACGCCGACGGACTCGTCGGACAGGGTATCTGCAAGAGCTTCGGCGGCGTTCACGTGCTTCGAGATATCAGCTTCGCGGTCAAGAACGGCGAATTCGTGACCCTGCTCGGACCGTCCGGTTGCGGCAAGACGACACTGCTCCGGATCATCGCCGGTTTGGAAATGCCGGATCGCGGGCAGGTCGTCCTGGGCGGCATTCCGGTAACCAGCCTCCCCGCCAATCGTCGCTCCGTGAATACGGTGTTTCAGAACTACGCATTGTTTCCTCACCTCAGCGTATATGAGAACGTCGCCTTTGGTCTGCGCTCGCGCAAGTTTCCTCGGACGCAGATCGACGAACGCGTGGACCGATCGTTGCGGATGCTGCAACTGGACACGTTTTCAGACCGTTACTCCCACACGCTCTCCGGCGGCCAGAAGCAGCGGGTGGCATTGGCCAGGGCATTGGTCAACGAGCCGGAAGTCCTTCTCTTGGACGAGCCCATGTCCGCCTTGGACGCAAAGCTGAGGACCGAAGTCCGCTTGGAGCTCCGGCAATTGCAGCGAAGGCTCGGCAAGACATTCATCCTCGTCACGCATGATCAGGATGAGGCGATGACGGTGTCCGATCGGATCATCGTTATGCAGGAGGGACGGCTGGTTCAGACCGGCAGTCCGTCCGAGGTCTATGAACGGCCCGTCAACCGCTTCGTGGCCGAGTTTTTGGGCTCCGCGAACCTGATTCCCGGTCGTCGAGAGAACGGCCGCATCGAAACGGGGCTGGGGCAGATGGAGGTCCGGTGTCTGCCTGCCTGGCGGGAAGGGACTCTGGCGATCCGACCGGAACGAATCAGAATCTGTTCCGGCAAGCCCGAGTCTAACGGCGTTCGCGCTCAAGTCCGCGAGGTTATCTATCGAGGAGACCATCTGGATATCTTCGTGGAGCCCGGTCCCTTGCGCATTCGCACGGCGCCGACGATGCCTCTGCGATGCGGCGAGCAAATCTGGCTTGAGCTGTCGCCGGAACACCTGCGGGTCCTGAACGACTGACGTCAACCGGACAGGCCCTTCAGGGACATCCTCGGGTAATTCCGCGAAGCATCTCGACAGACGCGACCTGACCGGCTGTCATGGAGCGACACCGACGAACGGAACGGCCCGCCGGACCTCAACCTTCTTGCCGGGACAACGGGGCTCGGCCTATTCGCCCGGACCCGTCCAGCCGTGGATCTCCGAACCGTCGACGATCAGGATCGAGTGGTCGGCGAAGTATACACCGCGGGGATTCTTGCAGCCGCCCAGGTCCACCACACCGTTCGCGGGAATCAAACCGCTGTCTTCGCGACGGTCATAGAAGTAAGCGACATACCGGCGAGTGTCCCGTGCTCCTTCCGGTGTGCCCTGTTGATCGATCGCCACGGCAAAGGGCACGCCTACCTGATAGGCCTGCATGTTGGGGTGCCGGTCGGTTTGGCCACGCCACAGATGACCGAGCGTCTGGGCGTCCAGGCAATACAGGCTGCTCGACGTCCCCGCGAATACGCGAGCCTGGTCACATACCACCACCAGGGCCCCCGGTCCCGCGCCCGCCAACGACGGCGATTCCGCCTCCACCTCGCCGGTCTTCAACGACCGCCGCACAAGGGTCCGACCGTTGTGCGACAAATAGAGCGAGTCCGCACCAAGGGTCAGGGTGGGCCGGAGGTTGGCGGCGACCAGCGGCGTCTGCCACAAGACCCTGCCCGCATAGGGATCCACGGCGCAAACACGATTGCCGGTTGAGGCGAGGACCGTTCCCAAGTCGGTCAATCCCATCCAGAAGGCGCGACCTGCATCCTCGGTCTTGACGACACGGACGTGACGGCCGGTGTGGACGTCGAGGACAACAACGGAGAAACTGCCGCTCTCTTCCGCGCCGGCCTCGTACACGACGAATTCATCATTGGCGACAATGTGATTGCCGGCCTTGTTCGCCAGGCGCCCTCGCCAGATCTCTTTGCCCCGCCGGGCGTCGAGACAAATCGCCTGCCCGTCGTCGAGCAGGGCAACCACGTGGTCCTCCGCCATCGTCCAGCCTGCCCACCTTCGTACGGACTCCGGGTCAAGCTCCGGGCGATCGGCATCGGGCGGCGCACTCTCGACAAACCAGGCGACTTTTCCCGTGTCCGCTTCGACGCCGAACAGCTTGTGCCGAGTACTCATGATCAGCAGCCCTTGCGTCATGCCCAGGAAAGCGGGTTTGGCATTGCACGCCACCGGCGATGCCCACAAAGCTTGGTTGGCGGGCGCCGAAAACGCCTCGATTCGATTGGCGCAATAGGTAACGTAAAGATCGGACCTTGTTCCCCTCAGCGACGGTTCCTGAGGTTGCAAGACCGCGACCCAACTCGGAAATCTTCGCGTCCAGGATTTCGTCAAGGGCAAGGAAAATCGCGGTCGCCGGATCGGCGTCGGCCTGTCGGTGAACGTGGCGGCCCAATCCGCGAATCCGGTCGTACGCATCCCCTGTTGAAACCGGTATTCGGGAAAGGCCTGGGCTGCTCGGACCGCCCATCGTCTTGCCGAATGAGGTCGGTCGGATCGCACGAAGCAGTCGATGATTCTTCGCATGATATCCGCCGCGTCCGCGCGATGCGGTTGACGATTCAATATCTCCGTGAAAGCCCGTGCCGCGGCCACATAGTCGCCGTGTTCAAGGACCAACTCGGCCTTCACCACCAGCGCCTGTTGGGCGGCCTGCGAGTTGGGGAAACGTTCAATCACCTGCTCCAACGGCGCCGGATCGCCCGAGTCCTTGCCCATCGCCAGAAGGGCCGCAGCCTGATGTTCAAAGGCCTCATAAGGGGCTTGCCCGTGCTGAGCGATGATGACGCCGATCTGCCTCTCCGCCCATTGTCCTGCCGGCCACGTTTGGCGACCGTCTCGTGGGGTGGTGGTGCGTCGTCGCAACGACGGGTCCGAGAGGATCTGTTGGTACTGTTCGATCGCCTTCTCCGGGCTCCGCATCCTTATGAACAGGTCGGCCAAACGAAGCCGATACAGAACTTGCCCGTCGGCGTCGGGAGCACACTCGGCGGCCTGTTGATAGAGCTCCATCGCCAACGGTTCATCGCGTGCGTCGCCGGCGATTGCCCTGTCCCCGAATCGGATGAAGTCGTTGAAAAGACGCGCCTTCATCCGAGCATCGCTGATGTGAGCATGCCCTCCGCCGACCGTCACCGCACGCTTGAGTGTGTCCGCCCCCAATCGCCGTTCCCCGATGCGAAATGCGATCTCGGCCATGTCTAAGAGCGGGGCCGGATCGTTCGGCGCCTGCTCGATCCGACGCCGGAGTCGTGAGAATGCCTCTTGCTTGGACGCATAGCCCGTGACGCGGTCGGCGCCGACGACGACGATTTGGTCGGACGTCACCAACACATTCCCGCCCGCCGACGAGTCGGTCCACTCGAATACCTGCGGTTCGCCGCCTCGGAGGCCGAATCGGAAGAGCCCCTTCCCCATCGGCAGGTAAAGATGACTCTTCGCAAGCTGGCCCCGCCCCATGATCCCACCACAGTCCATGAGTGATCGTGACCAGAGCGCTTGGTCTTTCGCCAAGTCCCAGGCGACCAGGTCCATTCCGGCGGCATAGAGTACGTCGTCCTTGACACCGAGGATCTGTTCGAAATGACCGAGGTCCTCGGCCGGAATCCCCCCGGTGATAGCGCCGGTCAACCGGTCAAGGATCAAAACGCGATCACTGTCCACCGGGCTGCAGACGATTCGGTCGCCCCAACAGATCGACGGGGTGTATCGCCAAGGCATCGCCCTCCGTCCGAAGGAGCGAACTACCACGGCTTCTTCATCCGTCTGGGCGTCCTGATACAGCCGTAACCATCGAATGTGACCGCTGTACGCATCAACGGCAACTACGGCGCCAAGGTTCGTGCAAACATAGACGGTTGCTTCGCTGACACACGGGAGATCCATCGTGGGGCGCCGCCGACCGAAATTGCCCGTTGAGGCGCTCGCCAGGTGAGTCATCCAATTCAGTCGGCCGCCGTCCGCGCTCAGACTGAGGAGATAGCAATCCTCAAACCCGAATCGCTTCTGGCGACGGACCGTTACAAAAAGCCTGTCCCGGTAGGGGACGGGTTGGGCGTCCGGCCGGACCTCGGCGAGTCTGGGGTCGAGCTTCGCCGGCTCGACGGACCATATCGCCTTTCCGGTAACCGCGTCCAGGCAGACGATCAGAGGGATGTCCTGGGGCGCCTCCGATGCGCGGGAGCCCGTCTCCCGCGTGAGCGCGGCAAATAACCGACCGTCGTGGAATGTGGGGGCGTAGAGGGGGGGTGGGTCTCCCATCGAGGGTATCACGGGCGCCCGATGGGCTGCCTTGCCGGCCAAGAAGGGCGGCCACGTCGGCGTGCCGTCGCTAAGGCGAATACCCCACATGGCTGACGCGTCACAGAGGTATAGACTCTGCCCGTCCGTTACGGGCACCATCGATAGGCGGCGACCGGTACGGGCGGCGGCGACATCCGAAGAGATATTGCGCTCAAGGGGCTCCCGGTTCTCGACCTGCGGAATGACGAAACCCCGATCCGCCCCGCATTCCCACAGCGGCGCTCCGACCTCCACGTCGCCGTCCGCGACCCGGTTTCGCCGGACGTCGCCGCCGATTAGCGGCCAGTCGGACATGCGGGCACCCGCCGACGGCACAATCCGATCGGCCCATGCATGCTGAACCGCCTCCGAGACGGGTACGGTGCGTCCGGACCATCTGATCGTCGCGGTCGGCTGCTTCTTCTCGATCTGCGCGAGCACGTCACGAGCCGCATCCTCCCGGCCCGCCCACACGAGCGTCAGCGCCAGTTTTCCGGCCCATTCGCCGAAATGCCCCGCTCGGTCGGGATGGACCGCCAGCAAGTGCCGGTACAACCGTTCCGCCAGCGAGAAGTCGGCCGATTCCAGGGCGATCTGAGCCGCCAGATCGGCCGCCCGTGCGCCCTCGGGCGTGCAGAAGTAGGTTTCCGCGGCCCCTAACAAGGCCGCCCAATCATGGCCCGACGCCGCCGACGTCGGCACGCGCCCGGCCGATTCGGCGTGGAACGATCGGTAGGCCTTCAGACCTTCGGAGGGCCACGTGGCTATCTGACGGTTGACATGTTCCGGAATACCCACATAAAGGCCCGGTTCGACATACACGACCTTGTCTGCAAACCGTTCGACGGCTTGCGCGTATTCTCGTGTCGCTTCGATCCACTTGCCGCTCTGAGCCCACTGCTCGGCCTTCTTCAAAAGACGGGTTGCCTCGGAACTGTCTCCAACATAAACGTTGCCGGTGGTGCCGTCGGTTGCCGACGCCGCGGCCTCTGCGGCGACGGCTGATGACGTCGTCGCCGCGAGCATGGCGACCGCGGCCGTCATCCGCGCGAGCGCGCGGACGATCGTACAGTCCGCGAAAGGATTGTGTCGCCCGGTGCTCATGTCGGGTTAAAGTACTTGCCCACAATCGGCTCCAGCCGCTTCACTGCGGCGCGGTCCACTTTGGCCTTGTCGGACCAGATGGCCAGTTCGAGTGAATGTCGACAAGGGCAGTCTCCGGGTGGTTGGCGGCCCATGTGGGCAATGGCCGCCTTGATCAGGTCGATGGCACGTTCGGTCGCGCGCGACATGTTCCCGATGATCTCCGCCAGCAATGCTTGCTTGGTCTTTCCCGGTTCGTGGGGCTTCCAGCAGTCATAGTCCGTGGGCAGGGCGACCAGGGCGTAGCAGATCTCCGCCTCGCGGGCGAGCTTTGCCTCCGGCATGCAGGTCATGCCGATCAGGTCCCCGCCCCATTGACGGTGCATCTTGGACTCGGCAATCGTGGAGAACTGCGGCCCTTCCATACAGACGTAGGTCCCGCGTTCATGCACCTTCGTCTTGGCACGGTCGGCCACGGCCAGGAGGATGCTTCGCAGTGCCGGGCAGAACGGCTCGGCGAACTCAACGTGCGTCGCCATTCCCACATCGAAGAATGTGCCATCCCGGCGGAACGTCTTGTCGATGACCTGGTCGGCGATCACCAACTCTCCCGGATGGATGTCTTCTCGCAGCGAGCCGGTGGCGCCGCTTGCGATGATGTGTGTCACGCCAAGCTTCTTGAGGGCAAAAATGTTCGCACGATAGGGCACCCAGGACGGCCCGATGGTGTGCCCGGGACCGTGGCGCGACAGAAACGCAACATCCACCCCCTCCGTCCGCGTCGTGATAATCGGCACGCTCGTCTTTCCGAAGGGGGTATCGATGTCGTGGACCTCTCCCCGGGTCTGGGCGCCCAATGCATCGCCCAGTCCGCTTCCGCCGATAATGCCTACCATCAACGTGCTCAAGGCCGACCTCCGTTCATGTGGTTTCCGCCTTCAATTCAGGCTCTCCCATTATAGAGCCACCTTTGCCGGTGGCCACGTCCGGCGCGCTGCATCTTCATGATCGTCCTGTCTCGATGACCTCCGACCGGTCCGATTAAGACCCTCTCCCCTCGAAAACGAACATAGTTTCGCTTAGTCTGGGCTTGGTAGGGGCGGAATCCTGTCCTTGCAGAGGAGAAGCCATGCCCGTTGCGAACTCGAACGTACAAGCAACGACCGCCGAGGAGCGATACCGGGCACTACTTGCCGTCTCGCAAGCGATTGCCTCGTGCCGGGACTTGCCCGCGCTGTTTCACGAGTTGGCCGGGCAGCTCGCTGCAGTGGTGTGTTTTGATGCCCTGTCCCTGGTGCTGCACGACGCGGCGACCGACACGATGCACCTGCACGTCTTGGAGACACGGGAACCCCTCTCACCCCGCCTCGCGATCGACTTAGACCCGCAAGACGACCCTGCGGGGTTGGTCTGGCGGACCCAACAGCCGCTTATCACGTCGAATGTGGCCGAGCTGAAGCGCTGGCCCCGGCTGCTGGAACGTGTACGGCCGTACGGGGCCCAGAGCTTCTGCTTCCTGCCGCTGACCACGGCCCGGCGACGGCTGGGCGCGCTGGCGTTCACATCCAAGCAGCCGGCGACCTACGACGGATCGGACACACACTTCCTGCAACTCGTGGCTAACCAGGTAGCGGTGGCCGTCGAGAACGCGATGGCCTTTGAGGAGATCGAGGCGCTGAGGGACAAGCTCGCCAAGGAGAAGGCGTATCTGGAGGAGGAGGTTCGCACCGAGCATCATTTCGGCGACATCGTCGGTGAAAATGCGGCGCTGCGCGCGGTTCTCAAGCAAGTCGAGACGGTCGCTCCCACGGAGTCCGCGGTGCTCATCCCGGGGTGGTGACCGAACACACGATCCATGGGGACTGCTGTCCACGCTGCAAGAAACACGTCGAGCCGCCCGTGCCTCGCGCGTTGCCGAACGCGTCGATCGGCCATCACCGGCTGACCCTGACGAGCTGATTGCACTACGGCCTGGGAGTCACGATCGATCGTGTTCTTCTTTTCCGCTGTTCCTACCGTTGCCGCCACGCTCTCCTCCTCCGCTGGGGGCGCGCCCAGCGCGGAAAAATAACCTGCTGATTGCGAAGGTTGCGACCACTGCCGTGGGTTCAGGATACAGCGGTAACGCCGGTCCTCACCTGTCTGGGGGGTGTCGGGGTGCGCAACCGATGGGGCGGGCTTCGCTAAGACGGGGGACTCAGGGTGCCGATCATTCCCGGGCCCGAAGGCCACGAACACGAGTAGCCGGGGACGGAGCGAAGCGCAGTCCCCAGAATGCGTGATGTGCAAACGATCAAGCCCCAAAGGGGCGCGACAGAACGGTGACTGGGGACTCTTGGCCCGGTGCGCCCCTTCGGGGCCAAAGCCAACCCGCCAATTCCGTCACGCACCCGGGGGGTCGTGGAGCGTCTGGTCGATCTTGCCATGCGGAGTTGTTCACCTTACTCTTTCAGATGCTGTCTGGTCGACGATGGCAAGTCTTTCGGGAAACACAAGGAGAAGGCGATGGCGATCCGCATTTCCATCCTCTCGTGCCTATTGCTTGTCGGTTGCACGAATGCCCCCAACGCGCTGAACCTGGAGTTGACACCGGTGCAGGAGGCCTTTGCACCCAGCGAGCCGATCGTGCTCAAGGCCAAGCTCGTGGCCAAGAAGGGCTCGGTGTGCTTGGACAGGGGGAACTTCATCGCCATTGAGCTGCAGCATCCGGACTGGGCCAAGCCGGCCGCATCCCGGGACTGGCCGATGGGCAGGGAGCAGTATGTCGGACCGGCGATGTATCCTGTCTCCTCCACGGGAATGCTCCTCGACGTCCTGGATTCCCAGAGCCGCTACGTAACCGTGGACCCGCGTCGACCGATCGAGCGATTGCTGAGGCTTACAGCCTATCGCGGTGGACTCACCGTGCAGGATTTCGAGTCCCCGTTTCACCCATACAAGGATTGGATCCCCTTGCCGAACCCTCTGGGTCCGGGGCGTTACCATGTCCGTGCTCGGCTGGTCACCGAAACGAGTTACTACTTCGCGCATCCGCTCTTCTGGAAACCGTATGACAAGCCGGTCATCGGCGAGACGGAGATCGTAATCGGCGGTTCCGTTACGACCACGGCAGCGTCGCGCTGAACGCGTCGGCCCGGAGCGATGGCGTGAGGCGGCGGCCGGCAGATGCAGCGAAAGAACAGCACGCAACTCAACCGGTGTTTCCGTCGGATTCCATCAAGGTCCCGAGGTCTTACGCTGCCAGACGGTCACCGGTGCCCCGCACTTGGGGCATCGGCCACTCTCGTTGCCCGTCGGGTCGTACCCGCCCTTGCGGCAGTGGCCAGGAGTGGGGCGGCGGTCTTGATACCACAGATAGGCGGTGAGGAGGAGCAGGATCAGGAAAGCTATCCAGAGGGCGACGCAAAAGCCATGCCATGCGGTATTGGCTCCAACCGTCCGAGCATATGCAGGGCGTCCCAATGCGATTCTCGTGTTGACGCTCAAAGGGCTCTGGGGGAGCATGGTATGCAGACATGAAGCACGAATTGGTCGATAGTCGCTCGAACGTGTTGCTCCGATGGACAGGTCTACCAAGTGGTACGGATCTAAGAGTGCGAACCATGGTCGCGACGGCATGCCGTCTCCTGCTCGTGTTTTGTTACAACCTTATGTTCGTCGCCGGAAATGCAGCGGCACTCGGGGCAAACGCCTGTGGTGCGGGGGAATTGAAGGCACCGGCGCAAGAGGAACTCAAGCCCATGCTCCGGATCAAGTGGCGGCTGGGTCCGGACTATCCGATGGGGATTCAGGACTCGGCCATGGGAATCGTCCACGGCAAGGTCGTCTCCGCCGGTGGATTCACGCGGCACCCGCTGAACGTTGTCAAACACTATCCCGATGCGTTTGGCGGTCAGCCGAGCGGTTTTACAAAGCTGGCATTCGTATTTGACCCGAAGGATGAGGCCGCCGGCTGGAAGCGGATCGCCGACATGCCCGGTCCGGCGCGCCAGGGCACTGCCGTCGCGGTCGTGGACGACATGCTCTATGCGATGGGCGGCATCAATTACACCGACCCGCTGACCTATCGCGACACGTACCGCTTGCAGGAGAAGGATGGAAAGTGGGTCTGGGAAGAGCTTCCGACCTGCCGGCTCCCCTGGCCGGTCTATGGCGCCGCCAACAGCACGGTCGTGATCGGCAAGAGAATCTATCTGACTGGCGTGGCCGATTACTTCAAAGGCCCCGGAGCTGAAGGACCCGATTTCCATTCGGAAGCAGGCCGTACCGGCGATCCGGTCGGTCGGGCACTGCTCGTCCTCGACACGGCGAATCTCAAGGACGGCTGGAAACGACTGGCCGATTGCCCCGGGATACCCAAGTTCGACGCGGCCAGTGCCGCCGTCGGAGGCAGGATCTACCAGCTTGGCGGCATCTTCGCACCGCTGGCCAAGTCGGAATGGGCGTACTACAACGCCAACGACAGTTGGACGTATGACCCGGCGAGCGGTGAATGGACAAGGCTGAAGGATATGCCGCACGGCTCCAACCGCCGGGCCCTTGCCTACGCCGATCGGTACGTCGTCCTGGTCACCGGCTTCAGGTACGCCAACACGCGAAACCCGGACGGCACGGTGACCGAGGTCTATAGCGCCGAAGAGAAGGCCCGCCACTTCAGCACGTTCTTTGAGGATACGGTGCTGGTCTACGATACCCGGACCGGACGCCTGGGCACGGGCGATCGACTGATCGAGAAAACGTGCTACCCGAGCGCAGCGGTCCTTGGCGACACGATCTACTGCCTCGGCGGCGAAGGCGGACCGCGACTCTATCACCCCGCCACGCTCCAGATCGGGAAGATTGTTGAAGTAATCCATGAATGAAGAAGACAAGCCGCCATAAAGCACGGAAGGCGCAATGAGCAAGAACAGAAGAAGAGAGAGTGACCTGTTCTGATGTCTTTCCGTCTGTCATCGTGGGCTTCGTGTGCATTTTCGCGGCTACCGCGAGCAGGCCGCCCATAGGCGCAAGAGACGCAAGAAGGGAGAAATCGGATGTCGCATGTGACGCTGGTGTGCTCGGTGTCGTTGGTACTGGGAGCATCGTCGGGTGCGCCCGCGGCGGGTGCAGAGGGGCCGGCCACGAGCACGGCACCTGGGAACACCTCCGGAGGTCGAGCCGCGTGGATGGCCCAAGGCACCTACGGCGTTATGACGCACTACCTCATCACCCCAAAAGGAAACACGCCGGAGGAAAGAACCGCCGACCTGAACCGCACCGTGGACCGCTTCGACCTGGATTACTATATCCGGCAGTTCCGGGAGACCGGTGCCGACTGGCTGATCTTCACGCTCGGCCAATGCACGGGCTACCTGTGCAGTCCCAACCCCTATCTCGATGCCAAAGCCCCCGGCCGCACCAGCCGCCGCGACATCGTTCTGGAGATCGCCCAACGGCTGAAAGGCCTCAACAAACGCCTGATCCTCTACATTCCTTCACAAGAAGCGGCCGACCCGGCCCTCAAGGAGATCTTCGACTACGCCTCCGAAGGGCACGCGGATCGCTACTTCGAGTTCCTGCGGCACTATTCGATCAAGTTCGGCACGCTCCATCACGGCTGGTGGTTCGATAGCTGCGGACCGCATCCGGACGACTACTGGAACAAGTACCTCGCGGCCGTTCGGGCCGGGAACCCGGACGCGGCCGTCGCGTTCAGCGGCGCCGAGTTCTGCTGCGGCGGTCCGATCAACCCGGTCTGCAAGCTGGCGGACTATCATGCCGGAGAAATCCATCTTCTGGAGGATGGCCGGATCCGGCGCGACTTCCTCCCGCCGGGCGGCGACATCGTTGTCCTTCCTCCGGGCGTACTACGCAAACGTGGACAGGAAGCTCGATACTACCTCCCCGATGCGCCGCTCATCGACGGCATGCAATGGCACGGCCTGTTGCCGATCGACCTCACGTTCAATCCGGCGATTCCTAACCAGTTCTGCCACTACACGGACAAAGAGCTGTTTCAGTTTGTCCGGCGCATCAAGTCCGTCGGCGGGGCGATCACCCTCAACGTACCCATCGACATCGAGAATGGCCACATCCCCGAAGACACGCACAGCCAACTCGTGCGACTTGGAAAGGCGATATCCGCAAAGTGATGTCTGGGGTTCGGGCACCAAAGCCCGAGTGCTAAGAGGTGTCTGAAGGGGTGCGGAGGTCTGCCGGACCGTCGGCGGCGAGCCGGGTTGGTCCGCCGGCCGTCCCGCCGGCTCGGAGAAAAGAACGAATGTGAGCACCCGGTTGTTGTCGCCGCGGGTTATGCCTTCTTGTCGCTCCAATCAACGAAGTGCTGGATGAAGCGATCCGTCGCGCCGCGCGGACGCGGATCCACGTGATCGGGCAGGGCGTCGTAAATTCGATAGACGCGATCCCAATACCGCTTCTTGAGCTCGTCGTAGTTGGGCGACGGGGCGGTCAGATCCGCGAAGAGCCGGGCAAAGAAGAGAAGCTCTTGCCGATAGGCCTCCGGGGACGGATGAAACACCGCGCCGGCGACCACGGAGGACTTGAGGTCCTCAAGACACTGCGCCAACCGGGCCATGCGTGTGTGGTACTCCGACCGCGGCATCTTCACCACATCGTAACAACCCCAGTCCGGGATGACTTCGAACAAGCGGTAGTCCTCCGCTATCCCGCGCCCGGCGTTGCCGAACAACATCATGAAAAACTGATCCGCGACCGCCTTCGGGTCGGCGTCCGGGTGCGCGAACGAATGGGCCGCCTCAAACAGTGACAATTGGTTGAGCAACGGCGTCATCGTAAAGCAGATTCCACCACAGTAGGGCGCCGCCGCGTTCTCTTCCCGCCGCCGCGAGTAGAGCCGCGTGAAGCGGTAGTGCGGATAGACCGCATTCTCGCCTTCGGTGAGGCTGAAATCCCACGTGAGAATTCGATGCGTCTTGGCAATGGCCCGCGCCCAGGGCCGCGCGTCCTGCTCCCCGACGGGATTGCCGTCGCCGTTGAAACCCAGGTTGATGGACACCAGCGTGTCCGGGGGAAAGTCCGGCAGGCGCTTCAGCAGGTGTTGCATGGCGCGGTCGGCCCGTTCTTTCGAGAACGTCCAGGCGGTGGCTTGGTCCGCCGGGATGAACTCACCCTTGCTGCCGGGCGGCATGCGGATGATGCCCCAGCCGAAGAACGGCGGGCCCCACGTACCGAAGTCGATTTCGACCTTCGGGAGGTTCTTCCTGACCAGCCGCGAAACCTCGATCGATTTGTCGATATACGTTTCGGCCGTGCAGCCGTTGCGAGAACAAGCGCCGGGGTCGCCGGGGAAAATGCCGATCACCTCCAGGCCCGGCAGTCGCCGCGTCCATTGGTCCCACACATAGAGGCATTCGCGCCACTCGTCGGGCTCGTTCGGACACAGCGTACGCCACGCTTCGCCCACGGTAGCCAGCGCGATGATCGCCTCGGGTTTCATCCCCCGTTTCCGGGCGTGATCGATGACCACATTCATCTGACGGGCATAGTCTCGGCCAGCATCGGAATCGAGTGCCTCGCGACAGAACATCCGAGGCTCCAGCCAAAATTCGAAGACGTTGAACCCGAAATGCGCCACCATATCCACCAGCTTGCACCAGTCGTCGTCCGACCACCGATACGGCAACGTGGGATAGTACATGTTGGGGTTGTAGGCGCAGAGCAGATGCGACGCGAAGTTGTTGTAGTAGATAATGCGCTTGCTCAGGGGTGGCCTCCTCGATGCCTCATTCGCCGAAAGCAGGGGTACGCCCGCTACGGCCGCCGCCGTTCCACCCAGGAATTGTCGTCGCGAGAGTTCCATGTCGAGTCCCTTCCTCCGCGGTCGAATGTCGCGAGGCGTTCGAGCGGTGTCGTGGTGCAGGGTCGCGAGGACTCCGTGCCCTCGGACATCTCGGGTTCCGGTCGAACGCGCGTCGTCTTGCGGTGTTCCTCACCCGCGCACGTGAATAGCTTACCATGAACAGTAACGAGCGTCTCGTACCCTGCCGAAATGAGGTCCCCACGTTCGGGGGCGACGATGGAGGCCGCTCCCACGGCGTTGCCCTCGGCGGCCGTTTCCGAGGGCGTTTTCGACGTTGAAAGGGTCCGGACCGATGGTACACTGCCTACACGGTGCTTGGGGGTGATCCCCGGGCTCCCGTGAAGACGAGGTGAAGCCTGAACGGGTTGTGGCCTGTACGGCGGCCCAGGCCCGCACCGGGTACAGCCGCGGGCCGGAGTGCCTTTTGTTCCCCGGGTCTCTTGCCCCTCGGCCCTTTGCAGGATCGAATTCCTCATCCGTCCGAACTCGCTGAGAACACGGAGACTCGATAGTCAGAAGGAGGCGTATGCCATGCGACGACGCGACTTCCTGAAAGGCGCAACCGGCGGCGCCGGATTGCTGCTTCTCCCAAGCGGCACGCTCTCAGGGGCCAATGCCCCGAGCAACAAGCTGAACCTGGCGCTTATCGGCGCGGACGGTCGGTGCCGGGCGCTCTATCTTCCGATGTCCAGCGAGAACGTGGTGGCCCTGTGTGATGTCGATGAGACGCACCTCGCCCATGCGGCGAAGACGTTTCCGAAGGCCAAGCATTACGTGGACTGGCGCCAGTGTCTCGACCACAAGGGCCTGGACGCCGTGGTCTGTTGCACCACGGACCACACGCATGCCTTCGTCGCGACGTGGGCGATGAATCGGGGCCTCCACGTCTACTGCGAAAAACCGCTCGGGAACACCGTCGAGGAGGTCCGCATGGTCCGCGCCACGTATCTCAAGAACAAGGCGAAGCTGGCCACGCAGGTCGGAACCCAACGCCACGCCGATACGAACTTCAACCGCGTCCGGGAACTCATTAGAGACGGCGCCATCGGTGAGCTGAAGAGCGCCTGTGCCTGGGGTAATCGCCGGCTCCGCAAACCGGGCTACCCGCCCGCCGAAGGCACGCCGCCGCCGACACTCCACTACGACTTGTGGATCGGGCCGTCGCCCTATCACCCGTACAGCCCGAAATACTTCGGTGCGTCGCCCGGCGCCAACTGCCTGAACTGGAACATGTATTGGGATTTCGGTACCGGCCAGGTGGGCGACATGGGCAGCCACACCATGGACTTGGTCTGGAACGCGATCGATGCCGGCCTCCCCACCTCGGCCGAGGCCGAAGGCGAGACGTTTAACCCCGAGGTCACACCGGTCGAGCTGACCGCCAGGTTCGGCATCCCCGCCAATGACTGGCGGCCCGCGATCAGCGTCAGTTGGTACCAGGGAGGCCCCATGCCGAAATCGCCCGCACCGTCCGTCAATCTGGAGAAAATCGGTCACGGAGCCCTGTTCGAGGGCAGCCGCGGCTTCCTCGTCGCCGATTTCAGTTCCCGCCTGATCCTTCCCCACGGCAGGGAGGCCGACATGACCTACTACAAGCCCCGCTCCAAGGACGCGTTGATTCCGCCCCTGGGCGATTTCCAGAAGGAATGGATCAATGCCTGTAAGGGCAACCTGAAGACCTCCTGCAATTTTGACTACGCCGGCACGATGACCGAGATGATGATGCTGGGGCTGGTCGCCTATCGCGCGGGCGAGAAGCTCGCCTACGACGGCGCGGCCGGCCGCGTCACCAATAGCGCCAAGGGCAACGACCTGCTCGGCCGTAAGTATCGCGAGGGCTGGGTTCTCAATGGATAGCGGCCGGCCGGCCGAAGTTGAAATACCACCAAAGACACGCCGGATCACGTTCAGGTTGGCGAAAGTCAATCCATCGCGGGTAACCGGGCAAGTCTATGAGGGTTCCAAGGACAAGCCGGTCACCCATGCTGGGGTTGACATGATCCGGCAAGAGCACCAGGTAATCGCCGGCGCCGTAACGACCCGAGCTTCCCAACCATTCGAGAGTACTTGCGAACGGACGCAGCCGGCCGTTTCGGGTCGTTCGGTGGGGGAGGCGAACGCATGATCGAACTGCATGGGAACACCGCAGACGGGACACCCAGCACACTTGTGCGAGCCCTTGCTCGAAACCTCGGGTTCAACAGCAGAGAACTGAGGGACATCGAACGGGTGGTGACAGAACGCCAACAAAGACTTCGGGAGGCGTGGGATGCCTACTTCCGATCCTAACCCCGGCGAGCGCGTGCGGGATGTTCGTCTGACCGATGATTCACTGACGGTGGATCTTTTGGACGGGCGAACCATCATGGTGCCACTTGTCTGGTTCCCAAGACTGCTTCACGCGACGCCCGCCCAGCGGGCCAAGTGGCAGCCCTGTGCAGGCGGTTACGGTATTCACTGGCTGGAGCTTGACGAAGACCTTAGCACAGAGGGGCTCCTTCGGGGCGCACCGGTGCCTCGATCGCAAACCGAAGCACGTGTTGGATAGGTCCGGCTGGCACCTGATCCTTCCCGGGCTTCTTTTGGGGAGGCCCGAGGCCCGAATGCCAAGGCCCGAGTCTCGAATGCCGGTCTTATCTGCCGGTCATCCCCCTGTGATCGTCTCCTCGCCCTCCTGGGCGGCCTGCCACAGCTTGGCGTACAGCTCGGCCGGCAGCGGGCCGGCCTCGTAAGCGGCTCGGCAGTCGGCCCATTCCTGCGGATTGGCCGGGCCGGTCACGACGATATCCACCATCGGCATCGAGAGCAGGAATCGCAACGCCAACTGGCTCGCCGGAAGCGACAAGTCAGACGCCAACTGCTTGACCTTCTCCGCCCGCGCAAAGAAGACCGGCGGCAAGTACCCCTTCAACACGTCGAGATCGGCGGACTGGATGTTGCCCAGCAGGCCCATGAAGAGCGGGCTGGCCGCCCAGACCGAGGCGCCGTGCCGCCGCGCCTGAGGGATCGTGTCGGCAAGCCCCTGCAGCGACAGCGCGCCCAGCCGATTGTGCGTGATGATGTACGTGAACGCCCCGGTTTGCAGCCACCGCCCCTGGCTGATCGGGCCGCCGCCGCCCACGCCGAGTCCCTTGACAATCCCGTCCTCGACTTGCTTCTTGAGGAAATCGACAACGGCTCGGAGCAGGGCCTCCGGCACGTCTTCCTTCGAATCGTGTACCGCCACCAAGTCGACGGGGCCCAGCGTCTGGAGGCTCTTGTCGAACGTGCCTTGAATCGACCTGAAATCCGTCGGCCACTGCTTGGTCTTGGTGGCCACCACGGGCGGATCGCCGTTCCATCGCGCGATCGCTTCTGAGAGGAGCAGTTCGGCCTTGCCATAAGCCGGTGCCGTGTCGGTTAGGAGAAAGCCGGCCTGCCAGGCCGCGTGAAGTGTTCGGATGGCGTCTTCGTGCATGGCCGTTCGATAGTGAGGGGCGACGCGGGCGGTCCCGATGGCCAACCGTTTGCACGATCGCAGTCCGGGT